>CAVPXI010000001.1:0-20192 GCA_963709585.1 Candidatus Dormiibacterota bacterium
CCACCGAGAGCCCGATCAGGGTGAGGATCGGGATCATCGCGTTGCGCAGCACGTGCACGAACAGCACCCTCGAGTTCGAAGCGCCCTTCGCCCGCGCGGTCCGCGTGTAGTCCTGCACCATGTTCTCCAGCGTCGACGACCGCATGTAGCGGCTGAATGACGCGATGGTCACCAGGGACAGCGTCGCGACCGGCAGGACGAGCGAGCTCAACTGGTTGAGGTCATCGGTGACGTAGGCGCCCTGGGGTCCCTCTGCCGGAAACCATTGGAGGATGAAACTGAACAGGACGATGAGAATGATGCCGAGCCAGAACACCGGCATCGAGTAGAGGACGAACGACGCACCGGTGAAGACGTAGTCGTCCACCTTGTTGCGCCGCACGGCCTGGTAGATCCCGAGCGGAATCGCGATGACAATCGCAACGACGTACGCCGGGCCGAGCAACAGCAGCGTCTTGGGGAGATACTGGAGCAGGATCGACGCGACGGTCTGGTTGAGCTTGTACGAAAACCCGAAGTTCCCATGCAACAGCTGCCAGAGGTAGGTGAGGTACTGCAGCGGTAGCGGCTGGTCGAGGCCGTTGTCGTGGTTGAACTGGGCGATTTGAGCGGCGTTGGCTCAGCGGCCAAGGACGTTCCGGGCGACGCTGCCCCCTGGGATGAGGTGCAGCATGATGAAGACGATCAGCGTTACCCCGATCGTGATCAGGATCGCCTGCAGTACCCGCCGGATGATGTAGCCGAGCATGTGCTCCTACCTCGCCCTGACGCCCATTGCATGAAAGAGTAGCGGAACGGACGGGGGGACGCAGGCCGGAGCCGGCATCCCCCGTCGAGGCCGTAAAAGTTGGCTTAGAGGGCCTGGCTCAGGACCAGCGCCAGTTCTCCGGGTAGATCTGGAGGAGCGGGTCCAGCGGCTGGGTGCCCTTCAGATTCTTGTTGATCATGTTCAACTGCGCGTAGTTGACCGGCATCCAGATGACCGGAAGCTGCTTCGCGAGGTAGTCCTCGTAGGTGTACATCGCCTGCACGTTGCTGCTTGTTTCAGTCGCGAGGATGTCGGCCTGGGCCTGCGGGTCGCAGTAGCCGCCGAAGTCCGAGCCCGCGTACTGCACGTTGGCGCCGGTTCCGGTGCACGACCAGAGCTCATCGCCGGTCGGCTCGTAGTCGGGCGCGTAGATCCAGCCACCGCCCCAGAACTCCATGTCCCAGGTGTGGTCCGTCGGCGTCGCGTTGCCGATGACGGTGTTGAAGGGTGCGGTCTGAAGGTCGATCGCGATCCCGGCAAGACCGTAGTCCGTCTTGAACTGCGCCATCTCCTGGTCCAGAGACGATGACCCACTTTCGTACTGGAGCTTGAACTCGGCCTTGGCGCCCTTGGGGATGCCGGCACCGCACTGGCCGGTGCCGGTGCCCGCGCTGGTGCACACGCTCACCCCGCCGGCGTTGACGGTCCACCCGTTCGCCTGGAGCAGCGACACAGCCTTGGTCGGGCTGTACGGGTACGGATTACTCCGCTCGAACGCGTCCACGAAGTTCGAGGACGGCTTGGTCGGCACCGGACCGTAGGTCGGGTAGCCGTAGCCGAAGAACGCCTTGCTGATGAAGGTGTTCTGGTCGACCAGGTCCTGCATCGCCTGCCGGAAGTACAGCTGGCTGAAGATCGGACCGCTGGTCGGGTTGGTGAAGTTCTCCGGGAAGTAGGTGATCTGCCAGCCCGCCCATGTCGAGAAGTTGTAGATGTTGGCAAGCGAGGCTTTCTGCAACAAGTCAGCGTCCGGGATGTAGCCCCAGTCGATCGTGGTGTTGGTGACCGACGTTGCTGACTTGAGCTGGTCGAACTCGGCGGTGTCCTTGGTGAACGGAACCTCCTTGAACAGCTTGAGGGTCGGCTTGACCGGTCCGCTGTAGCCGGGGTTGGGCACCATCGAGATGTTGCCTGCGGTGTCCATCGAGAGCAGCTTCCACGGACCCGAGACCACCTGCCAGAGCGGGTTGGTGTCATACGTCGCGATCGACTTCGACTGCGCGTCGAGGAACTTGTAAACCGCCTGCGCACCGGCCGGGGTCTGGTCGTAATTGCCGACCGCGCCGGTTGCCAACTCCTTGTCCCAGAGGTGCTGGGGGAGCGGGGTGATCTGGCTCAGCTCGTTGTAGGTGAAGAAGTACGAGCCGTACGCCTGGGTGAGGTTGAAGGTGATCTGCAGCGGGTTGGTCGGGCTGATCGTCGTGCTGGTCACGTTGTCGGGATACTCGCCCGGCGAGAAGCCCGCCCAGTTGGTCTTGTTTGCGGTGACCATGTTCTGCCAGAACTGAACGTCACGCGCGGTGATCTGGGTGCCGTCCGACCACTTCCAACCCTTGAGGGTGATGGTCACCGATTTCCCGTCCGAGGAGTAGACGGGCGTATCAGCGAGGCTGAGGCTTGTGTTCAACTGGACCTGGCCGTTGGTGCCGAACCAGTAGAGCGGCCGGTACATCAGGAACTGGAACTGGCTGAGGTTGGCGACGCTGAAGTACGCCAGCGACGCGAGCGGGAAGATGTAGTTCGGTTGGGCACCCTGACCCTCAGCGAACGTCGCCTCGGTCTTGGTCACCGCGGGGCCTGTGGTGGCGGTGCTGGTGCTCCCGCACGCGGCGAGAACGATCGCCCCCAGACCGATGACGGCGGGCACCGACTTGGCCCGCCAACTCCGAAAGGTCATGTAACGCCTCCTTGTGACGGCGAATGTCCGTGACGGCGAATGTCCGCTGGCGTACCTTTGCCCCAGCACGCAGTTCGTAGCGTAGCGATTTGTCACCCGCTCGATCAGCGTTCGGGCCGAAATTCACCCTGCTGGGTGAGATCGCCGGTCGCTAGGCGGCCCTCGCGTCCGGCCAGCGCCCCTCGATTCGCGCCAAGGCGAGGTCGTAGACGGGCGAGACGCGAAGCCGGCGCGGCATCGCCGGCGCGGTGAGGCGCATCGAACGGGTGAGCGACGAGAAGGAAGCGGCGTGGACCGGGGTCCACAGGAGCCCGTAGCCGCGGCGCAACTCGGACGGCAGCAGCCCGGTCGATATGAAGGCGACCGTGTCCATGCTCGGGCGGAGCAGCGGCGATCTGACCGGAGGGTGAAGGACCGTCTCCGCCACCTCCCGCGAGCCGGCGCCCGGAAGTGCCTCACCCCGGCGCACCTCCTGGTCGACGTACCTGCGAAGCGCCGAGGCATCCTGCCAGCACCGGCGCCGCGGCAGCCCCATCGCCGGCCCACCACGTCCCATTCGCGGACGAATGCGTCGCGCTCTGGGGTGCTGAGGCCGCCGATGAGCGCGTCGTGCGCGACCAGCATGGTGTCGACAAAGGATGCGTGGACCCAGCGCAGCAGCCTGGGGTCGCTCGCGGAATAGGGAGTCCCGGCCGGGACCCTCGAGGTCGCGTTCGCCCCGGGCAAGGTTCCCGAGACCGGCCGGTGCAGGGTGCTCACGCCGCCGGAGACTCGCTCCGCCTCCCGGGTCGTCCCGAAGCAGACGACCGTCACCCACCGGACGGTTCGTTCCAGGCGTCCGTAGGGATCGGACTTATACGTGCTGTGCTCGATCGCGCCCTGGGCGACCAGCGGGTTCGCCGCCTGGAGGAGCAGCGCCCGCCCGGCGGCGAGCAGGAGCCGCGGCTCGCGCATGACGACCCATGTCACCAAGTCGGGTCCGAACAGTCCGGGGTCGGGCGTCGGATCGCGTAGCGGCAGCGGTCGCGACGATGACGCGCCCGGGCGAGCGAGCAGCCGCTGCACCGCCGACGGGACGGGGATTCCGAGCACGGCTCAGGGTTCCGCCGTCTCGCCGGTCGCGAGCACCCGGCGCAACGCAGCGGCCAGGTGGGGCCGCGGCTCGCCGCCGTCGGTGGCCATGCGCAGGCGGTAGGTTAGGACGTCGCCGTCGAGCTCGAAGTCGCGCTCCAGCCCGGTGACCGTCTTGGCGGTCGGCGTGCATTCCACGGTCGCCGCGCGCAGGGTCAGGCGGTTGCCCTCCCATCGCCCGGTCTCGATCTCGACGACGCCGATGGGATGAGTCATCGCGACCTCAACGGCGCCGTCCGGGAGTGCTCGCCAGTAGCCGGTTTCGGCGTGCAGCGGGCGACCGTCGTCGGCCGCGGTCGTTCGCTGCGCGTAGGCGACGAATGGCTTGCCGTTGTGCCCGAAGGTGACCAACTCGAGGTAGCGGAACGGCTCACCCGAAGCCCACTGCCCCTCGCCTTCACCACGCCACTCACCGAGCAGCTCGGCGAGGCGTCCCAGGTCCGGGTGCGTGGTCGGATCCGGAGGCATGCACCGAGTCTCGCACGGGCCGGAGGGGCTCCGGCGTCCGCTTTGGCTACCATCCTTCAAAGTGTCAGAGATCGACGGAATCGAACGCGTCCTGGTGGTCGTCGCCCATCCCGATGACTGCGACTTCGGCAACGCGGGAACCACCGCGAAGTGGACCGACGCGGGTGTGACCGTCTCCTACTGCATCGTGACCGACGGCGACGCCGGCGGGTCCGACCGCAGCATCACGCGCGAGCAGATGGCCGGCATCCGGCGCATCGAGCAGACCGCCGCGGCCGCCGAAGTCGGCGTGACCGACCTCACGTTCCTCGGATACGCGGACGGACGGCTCACGCCGAGCATCGAGCTGCGCCGCGACATCTCGCGGGTGATCCGGGTGAAACAGCCGCAGCGCGTGATCACGCAATCACCGGTGCGCAACTTCACGCGCATCTTCGCCAGCCACCCCGACCACCTTGCCGCCGGCGAGGCGGCGCTGTGCGCCGTGTATCCCGACGCCCGCAACCCTTTTGCGCACCGGGAACTGCTCGAGGTCGAAGGGCTCGAACCCTATCTGGTTGCCGAGGTGTGGATCAGCGCCGTGATGAGCGCCGGCCAGGAGGTCCGGGTGGTCGATGTCACCGATACCGCGGATCGCAAGCTGGCCGCGCTGCGCTGCCACCGCAGCCAGTACAGCGACTGGGACGCGCTCGAGGAGCGGGTGCGCGGCTGGCTCGAGGCCACCGCGAAGATGAACGGACTCGAACCCGGGCGCCTCGCGGAGCAGTTCGTCGTCGTTCCAACCGCGTGACCCGGCACGCTGGAGACACCTTCACCCCGTCGGCCGTCTGGCCGTCGCCGATCACCGCCCAGGGCGCCGCTGCGAGCCGGATTCGGCTCCTCGATGTGCAGCTCAGCGATGGCGATGCCTACTGGATCGACGGTCGTCCCGTCGAGCACGGCCGCTGCGTGATCGTGCGCAAGCACCACGGGGTCATTGCCGACCTCATCGACGCGCCGTACTCAGCGCGCACCTGGGTGCACGAGTACGGGGGCGCGGCCGTGGTTGCGCACGGCGGGAGCGTGTTCTTCTCCAACGCCGGCGACGGCCGGATCCACACACTCGTCCAGGCGCCGCTCCTGAGCCGTTGACACCGGTTGACCCCGGACTGCGCTATGCGGACTTCGAGATCGATGATGCGCGAGACCGGCTCATCTGCATCGTCGAGGACCACCGTGGTGCAACCGTGATGAACGACGTCCGCGCGATCCCTCTCCGCGGCGGCGAGCCGGTCTCGCTCGTGTCCGGCAACGACTTCTACTCAACGCCCCGGGTGGGCCGGACGGCACCAGCATGCTGTGGCTCACCTGGAATCACCCCAACATGCCCTGGGATCAATGCGAGCTCTGGGTTGCCCGCGTCGACGAGTCCGGTATGCCCGGGATGCGGAGCTGGTTGCCGGTGGACCCGCCGAGTTCGATCTTTCAGCCATCCTGGTCTCCGGAATCTGTCGTGCATTTCACGTCGGACCGGACGAGGTGGTGGAACCTCTATCGATACGACGGCGCGAAGGTCGATGCGCTCGCCCCGATGCAGGCGGAATGAGGGGCGGCGCAATGGGTGTTCGGCTCTCCACGATGCGTCTGTCTCAACGGCCGCATCGACCTGTGGGCGTGCCGCGACGGCGCATGGGAGTTGTTCTCGCTCGACGCCTCGGGCAAGCCGGCGCGCCTGGACGTTCCGTTGACCGAGTTCGGCCTGCACGTCAGAGCGACGGGCGACGACGTGCTCTTTCTCGCCGGAGGTCCGGACCGGCCGTAGGGTGTGGTCCGTCAACCTCGCGACCGGCGCACACCGGTCCGTGCGGTCCGATAGCGATGTCGCGGCCATCGACGAATCGATCATCTCGCGTCCGCGGCACGTGACCTTCCCGGGATATGGGGGCGAGACTGCGCATGCCTGGTACTACGCGCCCCGCGACGACGCCGTCGAGCCGGAGCCCGGTCGCAGGCCGTCATTGCTGCTGCGCGCGCATGGCGGCCCGACGTCGTCGACGAGCTTCGCCCTCGATCCCTCGGTGCGTCCTGGACGAGCCGCGGCTTCGCATACCTCGACGTGGATACGGCGGAGCACCGGCTACGGACGCACCTACCGGGATCGCCTCAACGAACAGTGGGGCGTGGTCGACGTCGGGATTGCCTGGCGGGCGCCCGATATCTCGTCGACGTCGGTGACGCCGATCCCGATCGACTGTTCATCCACGGCGGGAGCGCGGGTGGGTACGTCGTGCTCTGCGCGATGACGTTCCACGATCTGTTCGGCGGGCTCGGCCTCTTCGGCATCGCCGACCTCGAGGCGCTGTCGCGCAGGCGGGCACAAGTCGAGTCGCACTACGACGCGCCGCTCTCCAAAGGCCGCGGGATGTACGACGCTCGCCGGTGCATTTCATCGATCGGTGCGTGGCGCTGTGTTGCTGCTCCAGGGTCTGGACGACCCGGTGGTCCGGCGAACCAGGCGGAGATGATGTTCGCGGCGCTGCGCGGCGCCGGCGTTCCCTGTGCGTACATCGGATACCCGGGTGAGCAGCACGGTTTCCGCGAGGCTGCAAACATCGCGCGGACGCTCGAGGCCCAGCTCTACTTCTTCGCCACGGTGACCGACATGACCCTCGCCGAGAGCATCGAGCCGGTCGAGATCCTCAACCTCTGAGACGAGGCCGGAGCTGCCAGATCGACAGGGGAATCACCAGGATCAGCGTTCCCGCGATCAGCAACGCGGGGAAGAGCAGGTCGGACGCGTCGGGCGAACCGGGAGTTGCGCCGGTCGTTCCGAGGTCCGCGAGCGTGGATCCGAACGAGGTGAGCCGGATGACGTTGTCGGCTCCGACGCCGAGATCGTAGGTGACCCGCGCCCCGGGTGCGTTCAGCGTGAGATAGGTCATGTATCTGTTCGCCGGAACCCACGACATGTTCCGGTCGATGGAGAGGTCGTGGTGAAGGCTCGCGTTCATCGCTTCTGCGCCCGCGACGGTCAATCCCGCTGCACCGTCCAGCGTGGCGCCGTCGGTGAGCCTCGACGTCACCGCCACGCCGTTCGCGGTGGCAGCGGGCCGTCGGTGAGCAGGAACAGATCGGCATCACGGACTTCGTTGGTCGCGAGAACCAAGCGGGATCCACAGATGTGGCGTATGCACGGCGATCAGCAGGGGTACACCGTCGCCCGATTGCTGATGACGCTGCAACGCCAGGGACGTGTTGTATTTCGCGGCCATGAACACCGGGCTGGACGACGCGTAGCGGAGCAGGTGGGCCTTGATCTCCGCCGAGACGAGGAACCCGTTGTGCGTGCACCAGTCGATGACCGCCTGGCCGCTCCCCTTGAGGACGGTGACGTCGAGCGCCTCGACCTGCACCTGCTCGATCACGATCGCCGGAGCCCCGTGCGCCGGTGCGGCGTCGACGGCAAGCTGGAGCGGCTCGGGTGGGCGAACTCACGCTCCAGCCGCTGCAGGGTCCACGCGCCGGCCTCGGTGATCGATGTCGGAACCGCGGGGAGGGGCACGATCCAGCCCACATCGGTCACAGCGCCGGTGAAGGCGAAGCTGGTGACGTAGTGCTCGGCGCCCGCAGACCAGGCGACGAATGTCGTCGCCTTGGCAAGCCGAACGTCGCCGTCGGGCGCGACCAGGCCGCCGCGTGCGAACGCCGGCCCCGCCTGGAGAACCACAGCGGCGGCAACGCCCATGCCAGCGAACAGGAACTTGCGCATCTCGGGGTCCTCCAGGCGGGTTCACATCGTGCGGAGACGGAGACGCGAAGACCCGTCGCCGGGTTCCCACGGGGTTGCGAGAGGGGCTTGCCAGAAACTTAGTTAGCCTATATAATCAATTTCAGATGAACCCCGCCGCCAGCAAGCCCGTCGACGTCGCCAACCGGCTCCGTCCGGTGCTGCTCCACCTGAACCGCCATCTGCGCCGCGAGGTGCACACCTCTGGTGTCTCGCCCGGACAGCTCTCGCTCCTCGGTCTGATCGAAGGCACCCCCGGCATCGGGGTCGCGGAGCTGGCCGCTCGCGAAGGGACGTCGATGCCGTCGGTGTGCAGCCACATCGACCGTCTCGAGGCGTCCGGGCTCATCACCCGCCGGCAGGCGGAACGCGACCGGCGCCGTGTGGACCTCGAGGTCACCCCCGAAGGAAAGCGCGTGCTCAAGGCGATCCGCTCCAAGCGGACCGCATGGTTATCCGCCCGGCTCGGCAAGCTCGCCGACACGGACCTCGCCGCCGTCGCCGGGGCGATCGCGCCGCTCGAGGCGCTGCTGGCGCAAGCGGAGTGAGCCTCGGCATCGGCAACGCCACCGCGCGGACCTTCATGAGCCTGCGCCGGCATTACAACTACCGCCTCTATTTCTTCGGGCAGGTCGTGTCCATCAGCGGCACGTGGATGCAGGGCGTCGCCCAGGCATGGTTCGTCGTGCAGAACACCCACTCGCCGCTCGCGGTCGGCATCCTCGCGGTCTGCCAGTTCGGCCCCTACGGCCTGCTCGGACTCTTCGGTGGCGCGATTGCGGACAGGGTCGATCAGCGCAAGGTGCTGCTGGGCACGCAGGCCGCGTTCATGGCGACGGCCGCGCTCCTTGCCGGGCTCACGCTCACCGGGCACGCGACAGTGTGGGAGGTCTACGTCATCGCAGCGATCACCGGATTGATCACCGTGCTCGACAACCCGGTCCGGCAGGCGTTCACCATCCAGATGGTCGGACGCGATGAGCTCCCCAACGCCGTCGCCCTGAACTCCAGCCTCTTCAACGCCTCCCGCATCGTCGGGCCCGCGATCGCCGGCGCACTCATCGCCGTCGCCGGGGTCGGAATCTGCTTCCTGATCAACGCGCTCAGCTACCTGGCGGTGCTCGCCGCCCTCTGGTTGATGCGCGTGGACGACCTCTTTCCGGTGCGCAAGGATCAGCGCGACCAGAACCTCCTGCGCGGATCGCTCGAGGGTCTGAAGTTCGCGTGGCGCAAGCCGGTGATCCGCTCGGTGCTGGTGATGATGCTGGTGATCGCGACGGTCAGCATCAACTTCAACGTGCTCCTCCCGGTCCTCGCCTCGCGAACCCTCAACAGTGGGCCGGCGATCTTTGGCATTCTCTCGGCGCTCTTCGGCTTCGGCGCGCTCGTCGGCGCACTGTTCTCCGCATCACTCGGGCGGGCGAGCCGGCGCACCATGGTCGTCGGCGCGGCCCTGTTCTCACTGTCGGAGCTCGCGCTTGCTCCGCTCCACGTCGCCTGGGCGGCAGGTCTCGCACTGGTGGTGACGGGCATCGCCTTCACGCTCTACTCGTCGCAGGCCAATGCGACCCTGCAGCTGGCGGTCACCGACCAGATGCGCGGACGTGTGCTCGGCATCTACGGGTACGTCTTCTTCGGTACCGCCCCGCTCGGCGGTCTCCTCGCCGGGTGGCTCGCCCAGGCCGGCGGCACCGGGCTCGCGTTCCTCGTCGCCGGGCTCATCGGCGGCGCAGCCACCATCTACGGCTGGGCCGACACCGGGCGCGCGGCGCGCGGATCGACGCCGCCCATCGCTCAGGTGGCGTAGGCAAACCCGCTTCGCGCATTCTTCCGGTCACGGGGACGGTCGACATGGAGGTAAGGGACGTGGAGCAGCGCAGGCTGGGGACGCAGGGGTTGGAGGTCTCCGCGCTGGGGCTCGGCTGCATGGGCATGTCGGATTTCTACGGCACGGCGGCGGAACGCGACGAGCGCGAGGCGCTGGCCACCATCGATTGCGCTGCCGAGCTGGGCGTGACCATGCTCGACACCGCCGACATGTACGGGCCCTTCACCAACGAGCAGCTGGTCGGCAAAGCCCTGACCGGACGTCGCGATCAGTACGTCGTGGCCACCAAGTTCGGATTCGAGCGCCGGCCCGACGGGTCGCAGACCATCAACGGTCATCCCGAGTACGTGCATCGGGCCTGCGACGCGTCGCTGCAACGCCTCGACATCGACGTCATCGACCTTTACTACCAGCACCGTCTCGATCGTTCGGTGCCCATCGAGGAGACCGTCGGAGCGATGGCCGAGCTCGTCCAGGCCGGGAAGGTCCGGTTTCTCGGGTTGAGCGAAGCCGGGCCGGCCACGATTCGCCGGGCCAACGCGGTCCATCCGATCTCCGCGGTGCAATCCGAGTACTCGCTCTTCTCGCGGGACGTCGAGGAGTCGGTGCTGCCGGCCATGCGTGAGCTCGGCATCGGCTTCGTCGCCTACAGCCCGCTGGGCCGCGGCATCCTGACCGGCGCCCTGAATTCCGACACCCTGGCGCCGTCCGACACACGTCGCAGCCGGTTCCCGCGCTTCGCCGAGGGAAACTTCGACGCCAACGTGGCGATCGCCGCCCGCCTCGGCGACATCGCGGCGGAGAAAGGGGTCACCGCGGCGCAGCTCGCGCTCGCGTGGCTGCTCCACGCCGGGCCGGACATCGTCCCGATCCCGGGGACCAAGCGACGCGCTCGGCTCGAGGAGAATGCGGCGGCGGTCGACGTCGCCCTCGACGACGGCGACATCGCGCGCTCGAAGCCGCGATCAGCCCCGAGAGCGTGCGTGGGGATCGCCACTGGGACATGGCGTCGATCGACCGCTGACCACGCGCTATGGTCAGCGCGAGATGACCAGCAGGGGCGCGCATTTCGCGTGGACGCCGACCGCCGAGCAGGCCGGCGGATCGCGCCTCAAGCACTTCATCGACACCCTCGGCGCCGGCGATCTCGACGGCGTCGCCCGGCTCGCCCGCGACGACCCGCAGCGATTCTGGGCCGCGATGGTCGATGACATCGGGGTGGCGTGGACGCGGCGCTTCGACGTCACCATGGACACGTCCCTCGGGCTGCCCTGGACGCGGTTCTGGTCCGGGGGCAGGCTCAACCTCGCCCACAACGCGGTCACCCGGTGGGCGCGACGCGCGCCCGACCGGACGGCGGTGGTCTCGGAAGGCGACGACGGGAGCACTCGGGAATGGACGTACGCCCGTCTCCGCAATGAGACCGCGTACGCCGCTTCGAGGCTTCACATGCTCGGCGTCCGCAGCGGTGACAGCGTCGGTTTGTGCATGCCGATGATCCCGGAGACCGTCTCCATGTTCCTCGCGTGCGCGTGGCTCGGGGCAGTCGTGGTGCCACTCTTCAGCGGCTACGGGGCAGGCGCGATCGTTTCACGACTCCGCGACTGCGACGCCAAGGTTCTGGTCGTTGTTGACGGATTCATGCGCCGCGGCCGTGCGGTCGGCATGAAGGCCGTGGCCGACGAGGCTGCCGCTCAACTGCCGTCGCTCGAGCACATCCTCGTGGTGCCCAACCTCGGCGGCGAGGACGCGCCGATGCGAGCGGAGCGCGACGTCCGCTACGAGGCGATGCCGCCGGACGCAACGGTGGACTGGCCGGTGGCCGGAACGGATGCCAACTCGACCTTCATGATCATCTACACGAGCGGCACGACCGGGCGGCCCAAGGGCACGGTGCATGTGCACGGCGGCTTTCCCGTCAAGGCGATGCAGGACATGGCCCACTGCTTCGACATCGGCGAGCACGACCGCCTGCTCTGGTTCACCGACATCGGCTGGATGATGGGTCCGTGGGCCATATGCGGTGCGCTGAGCATCGGTGCGACCCTGGTGCTCTTCGACGGCGTCCCCGACCATCCCGGTCCTGACCGCCTCTGGTCGGTCGTGGAGCGTCATCGCGTCTCTGTGCTGGGCATCGCACCGACGGTGATTCGAGCGTTGATGCGCCACGGCGACGATCCGGTCGCGGCGCACGATCTCTCCTCGCTGCGCGTGCTCGGGTCCACCGGAGAGCCGTGGAACACCGACCCGTGGCTGTGGTACCAGCAGAAGATCGGCGGCGGCGGGCTGCCGGTGATCAACTACTCGGGCGGCACCGAGATCTCGGGTGGCATTCTCGCCGGCAACATGCTCACGCCGTTGCAGCCCTGCGCCTTCGCGGGGCCGTGTCCGGGGATGGCCGCCGACGTCGTCGACGAGAACGGCCGGAGCGTTCGTGGGCGAGTCGGAGAGCTGGTCATCCGCGCGCCGTGGCCGGGGATGACCCGCGGTTTCTGGCACGACCGTGACCGCTACCTCGACACCTACTGGTCGCGCTGGCCCGATGTGTGGGTGCACGGCGACTGGGTCGAGGTGGACA
Organism: Candidatus Dormiibacterota bacterium; assembly: GCA_963709585.1. Lineage (GTDB taxonomy): Bacteria > Chloroflexota > Dormibacteria > Aeolococcales > Aeolococcaceae > Palsa-851. The sequence goes on from CAVPXI010000001.1 coordinate 12,477, forward strand.
CAGATGGGCTCTGGTACGTCCGCGGACGCAGTGACGACACCATCAAGGTGGCCGGCAAGCGCCTGGGGCCCGCCGAGGTGGAGTCCGCGCTGGTGGCGCATCAGGCGGTCGCGGAAGCCGCGGCGATCGGCGTGCCGGATCCGCTCAAGGGCGAGGCGCTCGTGGTCTTCGTCGTGCTCAAGCCCGGCGTCGGCAACTCACCCGAGCTGCGCGCGGCGCTCACGCAGCGGGTCGCCGAGGACCTCGGCAAGGCGCTGGCACCGCACGCCGTCGAGATCGTGTCGGAACTGCCCAAAACTCGGAACGCGAAGGTGCTCCGCCGCGTGGTCCGGTCCGTGTACCTGGGCACGGATCCCGGCGATCTCTCCTCGCTCGAGAACCCCGGCGCCATCGACGCCATCGGGCGGACGCGCGCTCCCGCCTGACAACAGACGTCCCGGGGATGTCCGGAGCCTCGCTCGATGATGGGCGGCTCCGCGTCGGGATGCAGCGCCGTCGCCACGGCGGCGCCCGCCCGACGTCCTCGAGAGGGGGGCGATCATGCCCGAACTCGGTCCCGCTGCGCGGCAGCGCCTATCACCCCGCCGGAGGCATGCGCCCCGGCCACCGCAGCCTCCGGAAGCTCAATGAGTCGGAGTTGCACGCCGATGCCGGCGTCACGCTCCTGCTCCGCGAGCGCACCAGCGGGCCGACGACGGCAGAGAGCCTCGCCTGGCTGCAAACGCTCCCCGACCCGAGCGCGCGCCACCTCGACATCGCGCAGCTGACCGCGCGGCACGGTTTCGACGCGGCCGACCGGGATCGCGTGGTGCGCTGGGCGAGCGCCGCCGGCCTGCAGGTCTCCGGCGAGGACGCCCCGACCCGCCGCGTGATGCTGCGCGGAAGCGTCGAGCAGCTCGCCCGCGCGTTCGAGGTCGACCTGGAGCGATTCGGCTGGCAGCGGCCGGACGGCCGCAGCGTCGAGTACCGCGGCCACCACGGCCCGGTGCGCCTCCCCGCCCACCTCGATGGCGTTGTCGAGGGCGCCTTCGGGCTCGATGACCGGCCGCTGGCACGTTCCCACGTTCGTGGCCTCGATGACGGCCGCGCCGCGGTGTTCTCCTACGACCCGCCCCAGCTGGCCGCGCTCTACGATTTCCCGCGCCTGGCCAACGGCGGCCAGGGTGTCGAGCTGGTCGCGGCGATGGTCGAGCTGGGCGGCGTCGTGCACCCGTTCGACCTCGCGGCCTCATTTGCGCGCCTGGGGCTGCCCGCGCCGGACATCACCAACGTCTGGCTCGACGGCGCCACTCCCACCCCCGACCCGAACGGCGCGGACGTCGAGGTGGCGCTCGACTACCAGGTGATCGGCGGCATGGTCGCGGCGATGGCGCCCAGGGCCCACCTCACGATCATCAGCTACAACGCGCCCAACAGCGAGCGCGGCTTCATCGACGCGGCGGCGACCGCCGCGAGCGACGCCATCCGCCACCCGGCGGCGGTGTCGATCAGCTGGGGCGCGCCCGAGGACCACTGGTCGCCGCAGGGGATGCGCGGGCTCGACGCCGCCTTCGCCACCGGCGCGCTCCACGGCGTGACCTTCAGCGCAGCGGCGGGCGACGCCGGGTCCACCAACGATGAGGTCGACGGGTATCAGCATCCCGAGTTCCCCGCGTCGAGCCCGCATGCCTGGGCGTGCGGCGGCACCACGCTGCTCGCGGCTCGCGGCCACATCCGGACCGAGACGGTGTGGAACGAGCTTGCCCGTGGCGCGGGCGCGGCCGGCAGTGGGGTCAGCACCGTGTTCCCGGTTCCGGCGTACCAGGCGGCACTCGGGATCCGGCCGAGGTCCGCCGATGGCGGCGCGCTCGGCCGGGGGCTCCCCGATGGCTCGGGGAACGCCGACCCGCTGACCGGCTGGAACGTGATCGCGCTCCGGCGTCTCCGGTCCACCGGCGGGACCAGCGCGGTGGCGCCGATGTACACGGCGCTCTGGACGCTCGTGTCCGCGCAGTTGGGGCACCGCGTCGGACTGCCACATCCTGCCCTCTACGCCCGGCGCGGGCGGGGATTCAACGATGTCACCGCCGGCGACACCGGTGGGCCGTACCGGGCCGGGCGTGGGTGGGACCTGGCCAGCGGCTGGGGCAGTCCCGACGGCCGCCAGATCGCCCGCGACCTCGGAGTCCGTGTCCAGGGCCCGGACACCCGCCGGCCACGAATCGGCGGTGGGGAACGAGAGATCGCCTGAGCTCAGGTCCCGAGCAGGGCGGCCGAGCCTGTGGCCAGCGCCACGGGCCGGCCGTCGGCACCGAGAACCTCGGCGGTGCCCACCGTCAGGCTCCGGCCCCGGTGCACGACCTTGGCCCGGGCTTCGAGCGTGCTTCCATCCCCTGCCACGGGGCGAAGGAAGTTCACCTTGATGTCCACCGACGCCATCCCCTCCCCCTTGGACAGGGTTGTCTGGGTGGCCAGGGCGAGCGCGAGGTCGGCGAGCAGCACGATGAAGCCGCCCTGCCGCCATCCGAACGGTGTGGCCAGCCAGCCGCTCAACGGCATCGCGCATGACGCCGCCCCCAGGGTGGCTTCGGTGGGGACGATGCCCAGGAGGTGGTGCATCGGCGGCAGCGGCAGCTCTCCGCGGATCTGCGCGCGGATGATCTCGACGCCGCTGCGCCGGAGGAATTCGTCCTCGTCGATCCGCTCACCCGCAGGCGGACGGAGGTACGGGTCGGGGCCGTCTTCGGCGTTCGCGGACCGGCTCGAACCCGCCGGCGGCGCGGCGGTGCCACCTCGGGCCGGAGCACCGGCTGCGGCCTCGCCGAAGATGCGCATCCGCGACGTCGAGTAGGCGACGAGCTTGACATCTCCGTCGACCAGCTCGCCCGACGACAGTCCCATGGTGCGTCCGCTGTATAGCGCGCGGCCGTGCGCAGTGATCACCGACCCGATCCGCGCTGGGCGTACATACGTCATCGACATCTCCGCGGTCGTGTACTGCGTCTGCGCAGTCAGCAGCGATTGCAGCGCGCACCCCAGAGCCGCGTCCGCGGCGAGCGCGAGCACGCCCCCGGGAACACCGCCGTTCGACCACTCGAACCACGGCGACACCGGCAGGCTGAAGGCTGCACTGCCGTCGCCGGCAGCGTCGAACGTCAGCCCGGTGAGCCTGCCCATTGGTGGTTGAGGACGAACCAGGCGCAGCGCTTCTAGTCCGCTGAGGTCGCGCGCCGACGAGTCGAGGATCTCACCACGCACCGGGATGTCGCGCCAGAGCGCGGGCTCACGGATCAGCATCGCCCGAGCTTAGCGACGCGCTGGCGTCGCGGCGCTCAGCGTGCTGGTGGTGCCGGAACCCACGCTACCCCGGTGCACGTCGACGTCGCCACATCCGTGCCGACAACCGGCGCCGCATCGCCGGTGCCGCGGACGGTGATGGTGTCGGGAAACCCCGGGATCGGGATCGGCAGGGTTACCACTCGCGAGACCTCCGCGGCGACGCGACATCCGTCACTGGCGCACGACGTGCCCTCCGGGACCTGCGGGTCGTTCGCGGTCTTCAAAACGAGCGGGTTGGCCTGGTCACGGGGTATCTGCGCCGACTGGTCGGCGGCTTCGATGCAGGAACGCTCGAACGCGTACAGCGCCCCTTCGCGATCACGCGGACTGACGTCGACGATCTGCACCGGGCAGGCCGCGCCCGCGGCGGCCGCAGTGCATGGAACCGTGACGTTGTAGAGGTACCGGGGATCGACAGCATCAGCACCGGACTGCGCGCCCAGCTGCGCGGCGGTCTGCACCCGTCCCGACCACACATAGAGATACGCGGAGTCGACCACGAGACACGTGAGACTGAACAGGAAGAGGGCGAAACCGAGCGCGAAGACAATGAGCGTCTGTCCGCGCTGGTGCGCACGCGCGACTCCGCCGTGCCGCGCCCTCACTGGCGGAAGGGAGGCGGGAGCGCCTCCGCCTGCGCATGCAGCATCGGCGTCCAGAAGACACCCCAGGCCAGCGGCGTGTTCGCGAAGTCGAGGGAGGCCGAGGCGTTGCAGACGACGACGTCGAGTCCGGACGGTGGATTGAGCGCTCGGTCCAGATACCCAGGAACGACGATGCCGCCGGGTTTGATGGAGCCGATGTCGCACGACACCTCGGCGCTCGACGGCGATCCCGGATACGCGACCGGTCGGACCGGCGGGCTGCCGCCGCTCCCGCTGTCGCCGCCGGAGGTGCAGAGGGTCGCCCGCTGCCAGTGGAGCAGGCCGGTGTAGGTCGTCATGGTTCCGTAGAAGCTTTCGGCGGCATACCGGCACCCGGTCGGCAACCCCGAGGTGACCAGGGTGCCTCCATGTGCGCCGCAGCACCGCGTGCCGGTCGGATCGATGGCGGCCTCGGCAGCCTGGAAGCGCGACTGCGCCGCGAGCGCGGTGGCCGCGTTCAGCTGTTGCTGGACCGCGACCTGCACCATGACGGCGACGAAGTTGCAGATGAGGAACAGCAGAATCGGGATGACCAGCGCGGTCTCGAGGACGGCCTGAGCATCGTCGCCACGCCTTCTGGTTCGCCTCACGGAGCGAATCGAAGCGTGTGAGTCGTTGCCGAGATGTTGGTGGGGAGCTCGAAGGCGCCCGCCCCCGGGCCGAAGCCCGGCGGCACGAACGACGCGACGAAACCGATCACGTGCACCGTGATCATCGGCGAGTCGCCGCACCCCGCAGGGTACGGCGCCGCCTGTCCAGGCGGTGGGGCGGTGCATGCGGGTGGATCGGCCTCGATGACGCAGACCACGACCACCCGTGGACCGTCCGCGGTCTGCACCTCCGCCGGCGTCGACGGACAGTGCTGGGTCGTGTCCGGCGCGCACCCGCCGCTCGGTGTCGGCGTGCACCAGCCTTCGATGGCGGTGCCGAACAGCGCGCTGCGCAGCCGCCCGGAGATCGCCGCCGTCACCGCGCGTGTGTCCGGTGCCGTCTCCGAGTTGGGGCTCGTGCCGGCCGACGACGCGATCATCGCGGCCTGTTCGACGGCGGACACCTCGGCCGATGTCTGCACCGCCCAGAGGCCGGCATCCAGCGCGGCGATGATGCAGAACAGAAAGAGCGGCAGTACCACAGCGAACTCGACGAGCGCCTGACCGCCGCGGGCGCCTGGCGCGCGTCGTGGACGCACCACTCCCTCGAATCCCCCTCCCATCGCCTGGCTATCGTAGCCGGGCGACGGGTGCCTACGAGGGAAGCACCACGAAGGTGAGGTTGATCGGCACCAGCGGCTTCACGTTTACGGGGTTGGCCGGTTGGTCCGTGCTCGGATTGATCAGCGTGCTCCAGTTGCCGGCGGCGAAAACCTCGAGGACGTACGGTCCGCCGATCGGCACGCTGCTGAAGCTGAAATCCCCGGCGGAGTCGGCGGTCGTGTAGTAGAAGGGCGCGCTGGTCTGATACCGCCCGCCGGGTTCGGCCTTGTAGTTGGAGCTGAGCCGGACGCGGCCGGAGACCGGAGCCCCGATGTGGGTCACCAGCGTGCCCGACACCGTAACCGGCGCGGCGAGCATCGCCTCCGCCTGCGACGCCTCGGCGCTGCCGGGAAAGGTGTCCACCACCTGCGCGAGGGCCACGAGCGCCTCGCCGTAGGAATCGTCGGCGAGCGCCTCCTCCCCGGCGGCGAGCAGCGCCGACGGATAGAGGCTGACGGCGGTTCTGGTCGCCTGCGCCGAATGGTCCCGGAGCACGGTGCCGAGGATCGCCACCGCGTCGGCGGCCCGCCCGGCGGTGATCAGCAACCCCGCCTCACCGGTCTGGTCGATCGGGAGTTGCTGCTCCGCCTGGACGCCGGCCGGGGTCGCCGGGGCAAGGGAGCCGATCTCGAGCAGCCTCAGGATCGCGGTCGGGTACTGGGCGGCCGCCGCCTCGGCGGTCGCGGTGTTGAAGAGGAGCGCCGCCAGCCTGTCAAGGGCAGCCCTTCGAAGCGACGAAGCGGTCACCGTACGGTAGAGCGCGACTGCCGCATCCACCTCCCCTCTGCGGCCGAGCGCCGCCGCCCATGCCATGACCGTCTGCTCGGCGGCACTGCCCGCGGCGCGGGCGCCGCCCGGATCGATGACAAACAGGGGCCCGGTCCGCCCGGCGATCGCCTCATCGATGGCAACCGCGTTGGCGTACTGCCCGGACGCGGCCAGCCGTGACGCGGTGTCCGCGGCCGCCTCGGTGCCGGTCGCGGATCCCAGACCGACACCGATCGCGGCGGTGACGATCCCGCCGATGACGAGGAATACGATCGGCCAGCGCCGGGCCGAGGAGGCCAGCGGCTCCGCGCGCGCCGGTGCCGCCTCGGGTGGCGCCCAGGAAGGTGGGGCGAGCGACGGTGGGGGCGACGGGTGCGGATCCACATGCATAACGTACGTGCGCGCCGCACCCGTGCGTGGTCCGTGGTCTCCGGATCGCTCCGGAGCGCCCCCGCGGGTGCGCTGAGTTCAGCCGGCGGGGGGACGAGTAGGCTGCTCGCCGGATGATCACTGTGGACGGCAGCGCGCTCAGCATCGAGGCGGTGGTGCGCGCCGCTCGGGAGCATGAGGCGGTGGCCCTGGATCCCGGGGTTCGCGCGCGGATGCGGCCCGCGCGCGAGGTGGTCGACCGTCTCGACCGCGAGGGCGCGATCGTCTACGGCGTCACCACCGGCTTCGGTGCGCTGGCGGACCGGGCCGTCGACCGGTCCGATCGCGCCCTCCTGCAGCGATCGGTGGTGCTCAGCCACGCCGCCGGATCCGGTCCCCGGCTGGACGATGAGGTGGTCCGCGGGATGATCCTGCTCCGCGCGCGCACGCTCGCCGCCGGGATGTCCGGCGTCCGCGTCGAGCTGGTCGAAGGCCTGCTCGCGTTGCTCGAGGCGGGCATCGTCCCGTGGGTGCCGGAGCACGGCTCGCTGGGCGCATCGGGAGACCTGGCACCGCTGGCCGCGATCGCCACCGTGCTGCTCGGTCAGGGATGGACGCTCGGCGAGAGTGGTGCCCGCATCGACGGCGCGGACGCGCTGCGCTCCCACGGACTTACCCCCGTCGACGTCGAACCCAAGGAGGGCCTCGCCCTCATCAACGGGACCGACGCGATGACGAGCCTGCTCGCCCTGGCGGTGCACGACATCGAGGACCTGCTCCGCCTCGCCGACATCGCCTGCGCGCTCAGCGTCGAGGCGCTGCTGGGGACGACTCGGGCGTACGACGCCCGGGTGGTCGGGCTCCGTCCAGCCCAGGGACAAGCCGACTCAGCAGCCAATCTGCGAGCCTTGCTCGAGGGAAGCCCGATCGTCGCGTCGCACCGTCCGTCGCGCCACGCGGTCCAGGATGCGTACTCGCTTCGCTGCGCCCCCCAGGTGCACGGCGCCGCGCGCGACGTGGTCTCCTTCTGCCGCCAGACGGTCGAGCATGAATTAGCCAGTATTGTCGATAACCCGGTGGTCATGGGCGACGAGGTTATCAGCGCCGGCAACTTCCACGGACAGGCGCTCGCATACGCGGCCGATATGCTCGCGTCGGCGTGCGCCGACGTGGCCTCGATCAGCGAGCGACGGGTCGACAGGCTGCTCGACCCCGCGCGCTCCCGTGGGCTGCCCGCGTTTCTGAGCCCCGAGCCAGGGCTCAACAGCGGTCTGATGATCACCCAGTACACCGCTGCGGCGATGGTCGCCTCGCTTCGCCACGCGGCGACACCGTTCGCGGTGCAGAGCGCCGCGACCAGCGCC
>CAVPXI010000002.1:0-14743 GCA_963709585.1 Candidatus Dormiibacterota bacterium
GGACAGGAGGACCATGTCTCGATGGGGTATGAGGCGGCGCTGCGCACCCGGCGTTCGGTCGGGTTGCTCCGCGCCGTGTTGGCGATCGAGGTGCTCGGCGCGTCGCAGGCGATCGAAATGCGCCATCCACTCCGGCCGGCGGCGGCAACCGGTGCGGTCATCGCCACGCTGCGAGCGCGGACGCCTCCGCTCGGTGCCGATCGCATCCTCAGTGGCGACGTCGAAGCCGCCGAGGCGTGGGCACGTGAGCGCGAATGGCGCGACGCGCTGGCAACCGCCGGGGTGGTCCTGCGATGACCGCCGGGGCTCGCCTGGTCCGCGCCCCGCACGGGAACACCCTCAGCTGCGGCAGCTGGCAGACGGAGGCGCCGCTGCGCTGCCTGATGAACAACCTCGACCCGGCGGTCGCCGAGGACCCGGACTTGCTGGTCGTGTATGGGGGTACCGGGCGCGCGGCGCGCTCGTGGGAGTGCTTCGACGCCATCGTCGCCACGCTCCGCTCGCTCCGCGACGATGAGACACTCCTGGTGCAGTCGGGCAAGCCGGTGGGCGTCGCCCGGACGCATGAGCTCGCGCCTCGGGTTTTGATCGCGAACTCGCTGCTGGTGCCGCGCTGGGCGACGTGGGAGGAGTTCTGGCGCCTCGAGAGCATGGGGTTGACGATGTACGGGCAGATGACCGCGGGCTCATGGATCTACATCGGTACCCAGGGCATCCTCCAGGGGACGTTCGAGACCTTCGAGGCGGTGGCGCGGAAGCGGTTCGGGGGCAGCCTGACCGGCCGCCTGGTGGTGACCTCCGGGCTCGGCGGCATGGGCGGCGCCCAACCGCTCGCCATCACCATGAGTGGCGGGGTCGCGCTCTGCATCGACGTCGATCCCGATCACATCCGGCGGCGTATCGACACCGGCTATGTCGACGAGGTCGCCGACACGCTCGATGCGGCGGTGAGACGGTGCGATGTCGCCCGCGAGGAGGGGCGCGCCCTCTCGGTGGCGGTCTGCGCCAATGCCGCCGAGGCCCTGCCCGCGTTGCTCGAGTCCTCGCTGGCGATCGACGTGGTCACCGACCAGACCAGCGCACACGACCCGTTGCATGGCTACGTTCCCGCCGGCCTCAGCCTCGAGGCTGCGGCGACGCTGCGCGCGGCCGACCCCGACGAGTACGTGCGCCGCTCGCGCGAGTTGATGGCGCAACACTGCGCGGCGATGGTCGAGTATCAGCATCGCGGCGCGGAGGTGTTCGACTACGGCAATTCGTTGCGAGACCAGGCGCGGATCGCCGGTTTCGCCGACGCCTTCGCGTACCCCGGGTTCGTGCCCGCGTACATCCGGGATCAGTTCTGTGAGGGCCGCGGACCGTTCCGCTGGGTCGCGCTCAGCGGTGATCCCGAGGACGTCGCGCGAACCGACGCTGCGATGCTGGAGCTGTTCCCGGATCACGACGGGTTGCACCGCTGGCTGAGCCTCGCGAAGGAGCGCGTGCATTTTCAGGGACTCCCCGCCCGGATCTGCTGGCTCGGCGCCGGTGAGCGCCACCTCGCCGGACTCCGCTTCAACGACATGGTGCGCAGCGGCGAGCTGTCGGCGCCGGTGGTCATCGGCCGCGACCATCTCGATAGCGGCTCGGTCGCGTCACCGTTGCGCGAGACCGAGGCGATGCGCGACGGCAGCGACGCGATCGCGGACTGGCCGGTGCTCAACGCGTTGCTCAACACCGCGAGCGGCGCCACCTGGGTCGCCGTCCATCACGGGGGCGGCGTCGGCATGGGGCTGTCGATTCACGCCGGTGCCCAGGTGTGCGCCGACGGCAGCGAGCTCTCCGCGCGACGCTGCGAGCTGGTGCTCACCAACGACCCCTCGACCGGCGTGATGCGCCACGCGGACGCGGGTTATCCGGAGGCGCGCGACGCGGCTCGCACCCGCGACGTGCGCATCCCCATGCTCGACAGCGGGCCGGACGCGGACGCGTGAACGCTCGCGAGTGGCTCGCCACACGAGCCCGGAGCGCGAGCGAGGCGTGAGCGCGGTCGTCGTCCACGGCATCGGTGCGCTTTGCACCTGTGATCCGCTCCTCGGGGAGGCTCCGGGCGTGGTGCACGATGCCGCACTGGTCGCCCGCGACGGGGTCATCGTGTACGCCGGCCCGGAGTCGGGTCTCAAACGATCCCGTATCCCGAGCGAAGCGCTCGAGATCCACGCTCGGGGGGCCGCCGTAGTTCCCGGGTTCGTCGACGCGCATACGCACATCGTCTGGCTCGGCGACCGCGGCGAGGAGTACGCGCAGCGCGCGTCGGGCGCGACGTACGAGGAGATCGCGGCGGCGGGTGGTGGGATCCTCGCGACGGTTCGCGCCACCGCGGCGGGAAGCGTCGACGAGCTCGCAGCCGCGGGTCGCGACCGGGCGCGTCGCATGCTCGCCAACGGCACGACGACGGTCGAGGTCAAGAGCGGCTACGGGTTGGAGCACGAAGCAGAGATGCGCCAGCTCGATGCCGCCGATCGGCTTCGCGAGTGGGAGGACCTCCCCGACGTCGTGGCCACGTATCTCCCCCTGCACGCGATCCCGGAGGGCCCGCGCGACGCGTACGTCGACGATGTGTGCACTCGTGGCGTGGCCGGGGCCGCGAAGCGCGCGAGGTTCGTCGATGCCTTCTGCGAGACCGGCGCGTACACCGTTGCCGAATGCGAGCGGCTCTTCACAGCCGCCCGCGCCCAGGGGTTGCGCGCCAAGATCCACGCGGAGCAGCGCTCGAACAGCGGCGGAGCGCTGCTCGCAGCTCGGGCCGGTGCGGTCAGCGCCGACCATCTCGAGCATGCAGCCAACACCGACCTCGAGGCGCTGAGCAGCGCGGGCGTCGTCGGCGTGATCCTGCCCGGAGCCTCGGTCGTCCTCGGTGGTCCCCCGCCGCCCGGCCGGCGTCTCCTCGAGGCCGGCTGCACGGTGGCGGTGGCGACCGACTGCAACCCCGGCACCTGCTACAGCGAGTTGATGCCGCTCATGCTCTCGCTGGCAGTCGCGCTCGCCGGTCTCACCCCCGCGCAGGCTCTGGTGGCGGCGACAGCCGGCGGCGCGGCCGCACTCGGGCTGGCCGACCGGGGCATCCTGCGGGCGGGATTGCGCTGCGATGCCGTGATCCTCAAGACCCCGAGCTGGATCGACGTCGCCTACCACCTCGGTGGCGACATCGTGGCGAGTGTGATCCACGAGGGCCGCTTGGAAGTACCCTCGAAGACCTGATGCTCACCGAATCGTCCCGCGGGAGCCGGCCCGACCGCCGCGCTACGGGCGCCGTCCTCCCCCGCCTCGTCGGCCAGGACCTCGAGGTGCAACTCGCCGACGGTGAGACGCGCAGCTACGTGAACCTCGACATGGCGGCGAGCACGCCGGCCATGGAGGCGGTCGCCGATGCCGTGATCGAGTTCCTGCCCTGGTACTCCAGCGTGCACCGAGGCGCCGGGTTCGCCTCGCAGGTGTCGACCCGGGCGTACGAGGCAGCCCGCTCGGCGGTGGCCAGTTTCACGGGCGCGCGCTCGTCGGATGCAGTCATCTTTGTCCGAAACACGACCGAGGCGATCAACCTGCTGACCCATTGCCTGGTGCTGCGACCCGGCCATGCGGTGCTCAGCACGATCGTCGAGCACCACGCGAACATGCTGCCCTGGAGACGTCTCGCCCGGGTGGAGCTGCTCGACGCGCCGGAATCCCAGGAGCAGCTGCTCGTCGATCTGCGCAGCGCGCTGGAGGATCGCCATCGTCCCATCGGGATCGTCGCCATCACCGGCGCCAGCAATGTCACCGGCGAGGTCTTCCCGGTCGCCGAGATCGGCCGGCTCGCGCACGAGCACGGAGCGCTGTTCGCGGTCGACGCCGCCCAACTGGCGCCGCATCGGACCATCGACATGGTCGCGATGGGCATCGATTTTCTCGCGCTCTCGGGTCACAAGATGTACGCACCATTCGGCGGCGGGGCGCTGATCGGGCCGTCGGCGGTGCTCGCCGACGCGGAGCCGATGCTGGCCGGAGGCGGTGCCGTGACCTACGTCACCACCGACGACGTGCAGTGGGCGCAGCTGCCCGACCGTCATGAGGCGGGCAGCCCCAACGTGGTGGGCGCGATCGCCCTGGGAGCGGCGTGCACGGTCCTCGACCGCACCGGGATGGCGCACATCGGCGCGCACGAGAGGCGCCTGCTCGCCTATCTCGACGCTCAGATCGACGAGCTCCCGCGGCTGCACCGGCTCCGGTTGTGGGACGGGCACGACGTCGACCGGCTCGGGGTGAGCACGTTCACCGTCGAGGGCATGCATCACGCCCTGGTGGCGTCGGTGCTCAGCGCCGAATACGCCATCGGGGTTCGCCACGGCTGCTTCTGCGCGCACCCGTACATCACCCATCTGCTGGGCGTGGGCATCGCCGACGCCCACACCATTCGGGAACGGCTTCGCCGCGGCGAGCACCACGAGATCCCCGGCGCGATCCGCGCCTCGTTCGGGATCGGGACGACCGTCGAGCACATCGACCGCCTGGTCGCGGCGCTGCGCGAGATCATCACCCATGGACCGCACCTCGACTATGTCGACGACCCGCACACCGGCGACTACCTGCCGGTCGACGACCGGCGACGCCTCCCGGTCTTCGACTTCCTGCCGCCACTCGAGGCGATGGCAACGCCCTCGGGCTGCGGTCAGTTCTGACCCGTCAGTCGCGGACCGCGAGCTCCGCTTCCAGCTGCGCCGCCTCGGTGACCGGCGCGCGGCAGACAAGGCCGCGGCAGACGTAGGCGGCAGGCACCCCGTCCACAACCGTCCGGCCGTCGAGGAGCGGAACGTCGCCGGACGGTCCCCAGGCGAGGACGGTGAGTGGATCGAACCGGCGATGCGCAACCTCGAGCAGGGCCTGGGTCCGCGCGTCTCCGGGATCGCCGGCGATTGCGATCTCCCGCATCGGCCCGACCGCCAGCTCCATCGCAGCGGCGAGCCCCGCGACGGCCAGCGGCGCTCGCGCGACCACGGTCGCGAGCGGGGCAATGATCTCCATGGCGCGCAGGTACCAGCGCTGCTCACCGGTGAAGGCATGCATCCGGCAGAAGAGCGCTGCAGCCACCGACTGTCCGGCACTCACCGGGTTGTCGTCTATGGTGCGCGGCCGCACGATCAGCGGTTCCGAGTCGCCGGCCGTGTCGAAGTAGTTGCCGTCGGTGTCCCGATGCTGCTCGACAATGCGTTCGCAGAGCGCGAGTGCTGCGGTGAAATATCGCGGCTCACCGGTCGCCTCGTAGAGCGTGAGCAGCGCGTCGCCGAGGTTTGCCGCGTCATCGAGAAAGCCGATGATCCTTCCCTCGCCGCGGTTCCAGATTCGATACACGACTCGCTCGCGTACCAGGTGTTCGAGCAGGAAATCGGCGCACGCTCGTGCGACCGCGACGTAGTCGGGCCTTTGGAGCACGGGGCCCGCCTCGGCGAAGGCGCGGATCGCGAGTGCGTTCCACGCAGTGATGACCTTGGCGTCGCGCTCCGGAGCCGGACGCGACGCGCGCGCTGTCCGCAGGCGCGTGCGGATCTCCTCGAGGCGGGCGCGCAATGCCGGCTCGTCGATCGATATCGATCGGGCCACCTGCGCGAGCGGGTACGGCATCGCGAGCACCGTCGTCCCGTGCTCGAAATTGCCCCCGTCCACCACGCCGAACACGCGCGCCGCGAGGGCGCCGTCCTCGGCGCCCAGGGTCTCGCGCAGTTGCGACGGCGTCCAGACGAAGAACGCCCCCTCACCGCCGGGGCTGTCGGCGTCCTGCGACGCCGCGAACGCGCCGCCGGGGAGTTGCAGTTCGCGCGCCATGTAATCGAGGGTTCGCGTGCAGACCTCGAGCATGTCGTCACGCCCGCTCAGCTGGTACGCATGCAGGTAGACCGGAGTAAGCAGGGCGTTGTCATACAGCATCTTCTCGAAGTGCGGCACCGACCATCGCGCGTCAACGCTGTATCGATGGAAGCCGCCTCCCACCTGGTCGTGGATGCCGCCGCGCGCCATCGCGTCGAGGCTGAGCACCGCGGCGTCCCGCACCACCGCGTCGCGCGCCGAGAGTGACCTGCGCAGCATCAGATCGAGCGCCTGCGGATGCGGGAACTTTGGCGCGGCACCGAACCCGCCGTGCGCTCGATCGGTTTCGGCTGCGAGCTTTCGTGCCGCGTCATCGAGCAGCGCCGCGTTCGCCTCGCCGGCCGCGGGAAGCTGGCGCGGCGCCACTGCGTCGCGCACCTTGAGTCCCATCGCGCTGATCTCGTCGCGCTGCGCGTGATAGGCGGCGGCGGCCGCCTGCAGCACAGACGGAAAGCCATGCAGGCCCTGGCGATCCTCGGGCGGAAAGTACGTACCGCCGAAGAAGGGTAGTCCGGCCGGCGTGAGGAACACCGTGAGCGGCCAGCCGCCCGGGACTCCCATCGCCTGGGCGGCGCTCATATACACCGAGTCGACGTCGGGTCGCTCCTCGCGGTCGACCTTGATGCTCACGAAGAGCGTGTTCATCAGCGCGGCGATCTCAGCGTTCTCGAACAACTCGTGAGCCATCACGTGGCACCAGTGGCATGCGCTGTACCCGACCGACAGCAGCACGGGCCGGTCGTCGCTGCGCGCGCGCTCGAATGCCGCGTCTCCCCATGGGTACCAGTCCACCGGGTTTCCGGCGTGCTGCAGCAGGTATGGACTGGACTCGGCGGCGAGGCGATTGGCCATGCGGCCACGCTAGCGGAAGCGCTGTCGCCCGCGTCTCAGGCGGAGAGGCGGCGGGGCACCAGCCGGGTCATGCCGAACAGCGCGGCGAGGGATGCCACCAGCGTGATTGCGCCGATCCCGATCCACCGCCAGACGAGCTGGGCATCGGGATATGCGGGGGGCGCCGGCAAAGCCTGGAGCTCGTGCTCCCACAGGCCGTTCGACGTGCCCGCATACACGGCGCCGCGCAAGGGGTTGGCCGAGAGGGCGTCGGCCGAGAGCGAGTACACGCTGTCGGGAAGCCCGGGACCGGCACGGATCCAGTCGTCGCCTCCATCGGTGCTGACCAGCACCGCGTAGCCGTCGGTCCCGAGGTAGATCGCGTCGCTGAGCGGCGTCGTGAACGCGGTGACCGATGTGATCCGGGGGACACCCTGGACGATGCTCGCGGGGAGCAGCAGCAACGCCTGCTTCCAGTCACCGTCCTGGCCGCGGCGCCAGACGGTGCCGTCTGCGCTCACCGCGACCACAACTCCGGGCAGCGCCCCAGGCGACGCGATCAGGTCGGCGCCGGCTCCGAGATCCGGCGCGCCCGAATCCGGGACGGGGGCCTTCCGCTGCGCCACGTTGGAGGCGTGGACCACCCTCCCACCCGAGTCGATCTCCCAGCGCTCAGCCCCGATCGCCACCACGTTTGTCGGTGGAAACGTCGTGCCCGGCCGGCGCGGTGGCGAACGTCTTGCCGCCGTCATTTGATGTCAGGGTCGCGCCCGACCCGGTGCGCACCGTGATGGTGTCACCTATGGCCGAAACGCGCGTAACGGCGACGCCGCGGAGCGCGACCGGGGTCCACCATGCGCTTGCCGCGCGTGCCGGTGCGCTGACGGTGACGAGCGCGATCAGCGCCACGACCACCGCGGCTGCGGGCGTGATCGCGCGCCGGCCTCGGTCAGAACCCATACAGCCCCGGGACGATGCCGAACTGCAATGCGATGTCCGCGACGGCGTGGATGATCACCGCCGGCCACAGCGAGTTGGTGCGTCGCACCAGCCAGCCGAACGCGAGGCCCACGAGGAAGGTGATCGGCACGAAGGGCGCTTCAGGGCCGCCATAGCTGATCGCCAGGTGCGCGAGGCCGAACACCGCGGCCTGGCTGACGTTGGCCCAGCGCGGGCTCATGGTGCGCTCGAGCGCCCCAAGCAGCAGTCCGCGGAACTGAACCTCCTGCGAGAAGGCCTGCAGGGCATTCGCCGGCCCGAGGAACGGAAAGTCGCGACCAAACGCGACCGGCTGCAGTGCCACGCGACCGAGGACGCCCGCGGGCGACGCCAGACCGAGGCCGATGAGCACAACGGAGCCGATCACGCCGGCGGCGAGGCCTCCCAGGCCGAGATGACGGATTCGAAGCGACGGACGCCAGTCCGGGGCGACGAGCTTCCAGGCGGCGAGCGCGATCAGCAGCGTGCCCGTCGCCTGGGCGACCGAGGCCCAGAAGATCTGGGCATCGAAGCTACCGGAGTTCGCTCCGAGGAGGTCGAACAGGATCTGCGGCCCGGCCGAGAGCAGCGTGTACGTGGTCGCCACCGCCGCGAGCGCCAGGAGAACCGGCCGGGCGGGTTGTAGTCGTCGCACCAGCAGCGACGGCAGAGCGATGAGCACCGAGGCGACGCTCAGCCGGGCCAGGTACGGGTCCACCCCGTTCGGGTCGCTGAAGGTGATCGGCACCAGCAGCGCCGCACCCAGGCCCAGTTCGGCGATGACGAGGGTCGCCGCCGTGGGCCACCAGGGCGCGGCGCGATAGCGCCGGAGGCGCGTGGCAGCCGCGTCAGCGGCCACTGGTTTCGGCCCCGTTCGGGGGCAGGAGCTGCGTTCGGATCTGATCGGCTACCGCCCCGAGCTGTGCCCGGCCGGGCTCCTTACCGTAGCCAGGCGGAAAGCGAAACCCGAACCCGTCGTGAGAGTGGCGCGGGATGAGATGGATGTGCACATGCGCCACCTCCTGGCCAGCGGCGGCCCCATCCGCGACGTAGACGCTTACCGCCTCGACGCGGAGGGAACTTGCTCGTAACGCACGGTTGAGACTGGTCGCGACTGACCACAGGCTCTCGAGGCTCTGGTCGTCCAGGTCCGGTATGAGCTCGGCGTGTGCCCGGGGCACCACCAGCAGATGGCCCGGCTGGACCGGCCGGATGTCCATGAACGCCACGATCATCTCGTCCTGGTGCACGAAGGTCGCCGGGGCGTCGACGCGGATGATCGCGCAGAAAATGCAGTCAGCCGATTGCGTTGGCGGCGTTGGCATTGCCCGGGCATCGTACCGGCGCCACCCGCGTTCGCTCGATGGCGTGCTCGGAGAGCCGCCCGGGAACCAGACCGCGCTACTCGGCAACGCACGGCCAGACCGGGTACTCGCGCTACTCAGCAACGCACGCCCAAGCCGAGTACTCGCCTATACGGTCGCGACCCCGTCGGGTGCGCGCGTCCACGACCCGTATCGATGCGAGGGTGGGATGGCAAGCACCCTCCCTCCCTCGGTCAGGACCAGCTGCCAGCCGCCCTCGTGCACCGACCAGTGATGGCGATGGCAGAGTTGCACCATGTTGAGGACGTCGGTCACCCCGCCGTGCCCCCAGTGCAGGACGTGATGGCCATCAATCCGCAAATGTAGGTTGAGCCGACCTGACGAGGTGATCCAGTCGGCGAGTTCGCGCGGGCGCGGTATCTCGGGAATCACATCACGACCCTGAGAGGGCTCAGGGAGGCGATGGTCGCTCACCCCAGCGTGCAATTAGCACACCAGAGGTTCAGTGCTTTATAGCAGTCGCTATTACGACCGAAGTCCACCTACATTTCCCGAGCCAGCGCACGTCGGACATGCAGAATCTATGTCGAGGTCTCAGCTTTGCCAGCTTGAGCCGTCTCTATGAAGTTGTCGCCGTCGCCCTGTGCAGCAGTGCATCAGTCTCGCTGACGGCTGGAGCGTAGCCCATCGCGGTAAAGAGGTCTCGAGCTTCGCCCAAGGGACTGTCAGCCTCAGGCATGCCGAGGGCGACCAGGCAGCGTCCCTGGCCGAGCAGCGCGTAGGCGAGTTCGGGCAGGTCGCCAAATCTGCGCCATTGCGTAGCCGCATCGGCGTAGGCGGTCGCCGCCGTGGCGCGATCGCCGGCAGCCTCGGCGAGCACGGCGCGACAGGCAGCGAGGGCGTGCTGTTGCAAGGGGGTGCGCGGCTCGACGCCGGCGATGAGCCGGGCGGCTAGCGCCGATTCGCCGAGCGCGAGCGCGCAGCGGACGAGTCCGGGCAGCGCCGCCGCGTAATACGGGTCACCGCGCGTGGCGCTGGTCTGCTCCAGCTCCTCGAGCAACGCCGTCGCCCGCTCGTGGTGGCCGCCAGCGAGCATCTGCTCGGCGGCCGCTGCGAACCCCATTGCAATCAACTCTGGCTCACCGCTCTCGCGGGCGGTCGCTACAAGCTGCTCCGCGGCGGCAGTCTGTGCTCCGTCGCCTCGCCTGCCGCCAAGGCCCATTTGCACCGAGCGAACCTCAATCAGAGTCGAAATGCCCGCCGCCTCGGCCCCCGTTGCCGCGGATTCGGCATCGGCGAGCGAACGCTCTGCGTCGCCGCAGGCAGCCACGAAGGTCAGTCTCTGCGCCAGGCTCCACGTCGTCATCCCGGCCATGCCGCGACGCTCGCAAAATTCGATGCCTTCTTCAGAGACTTCCAGAGCGGCCGGCGGTCCCTCGTACTGCCAAGCCACCAAGGCGAGGTTGTTGAGCAGGGAGGCTGCGTCGCGGCCCTGTCCACGCTCGACGGCGAGCGCGAGTGCGCGGCGCATATCAGCCATGCCTTGCGCATCACCCTGAAACGCCCGGGCAGCGCCGCGGACACCCAGTGCGCGGGCCGGTTCAGGAAGACCTAAGGCGGCCGCCTGATGGAGTGCCTGCTCGGCTGCGGAGATCCCCTCTGCGAAGGCGGAATCAATCGCCTTGCCGCTGGCGAGTTCTGCATATGCGTTGACGAGCTCCAGTCCCGGCTCCTCAGCCTCGAGCAGTTGGACCGCCTCGGCGATGAGATCCCGCGAACGCGGATCGCCGGCCATGCGGAGCACCTTCGACAGAGCGGTCAACGTCCGTGCCGCGGCCACGGTGGCACCGGCGTCGCGATGCTGAGCAAACGCCTCCTCGAGCGCCAACCTCGCCTCCGGGAGGCGTCCCAGCAGCTGCGCCGCGTACGCCCAACGTTCCAGCAGGGCAGCCCGATCCGGGTGGTCCCCAGGGGCGAGCTCGATCGCTCGGGCGAAGCTCGCTTCGGCGCCGGCCACGTCGATAGGCAACGCCCGATCCCCGGCCAAGGCGAGATACCGGCGCGAGATTGCCTCCAGCTCCGGGATGACCTGCTCTTGGCCGGCAGCACGGGCGAGCTCCAGTGATTGGGTGTAGTGATAGGCGAGCACGTCGCTGAGGTCGTCGACGCGTTCCCCGGCCTCGCGCTCGATCCACGCAGCTGCGGCGCGGTGCCGGGCGGCCCGGCTGGACCGCGGGATCTGGGCGTAGCAGACGTCGCGCACCAACAGGTGCCAGAAGCCGTATTCCCGCTCACCCTCCATCGAGCTGCCCCGGGCGGGCCGGACCAGCTCCTTGCGGGCCAGCTCGTGGAGGGCGAGCTCGACGTCGCGCGGGTCGCGATCGCTCATGCTCGCGAGCGCTCCGGCCCAGAAGACCTTGCCGATCACCGCGGCGTCCTGGAGCAGGCTCTTGCGATCCGCTGTGAGCGTGTCCAGGCGGGCGGCAATGAGGGCCTGCACTGAGTTGGGAAGGAGCACCTCCTCGAGCGAGTTGCCCAGGAGATTGCGGTCGCTGAGCAGACGAACGAACTCCTCCGCATAGAGCGGGTTGCCGCCGGCGCGGTCGAGCAGGGCTTGCTGGGTCGCGGCGGGCAGGACGGTCCGCTTCAGAAGCAGGGCGATCAGCGTCGCCGTCTCGTCGTCGGAGAGCGGTGCGAGGTTGATCGTCTGCGCGTTGCGCACTCCCGCCGCCCAGGTCGGATGCTTCTCGTGGAGCTCCGGGCGCGCGGTGCAGAGCAAGAGCAGCGGCACCCCCGTGGACCAGTCAGCCAGATGCTCGAGAAAGGCGAGCATCGGCGCGTCCGCCCAATGCAGATCGTCGACCACGAGCACCGTGGGGTTCTGCGCCGCCAGCCCATCGAGAAAGCGTCGCCAGGCGGTGAACGACTCTTCCTGCGCCGCCGGCTCGCCGCCCGCGCCGACGAGCGGAGCCAGCCTTGCTTTGAGCCACGCCCGGTCCATTTCGTGCTCGGGGATGGCCTGGTCAAGCTTGGCCAACGCCTCCTCCGGAGAGTCCGAACTCGAGGATGCCGCTTTCCGCCTTGACGATCTCCCCCAGGGCCCAGAAGGCGATCCCCTCCCCGTACGGGAGACACCGGCCCTGGCGCCAGCGCACCAGCCCTGGGCGTTGCTCGACGTACTGCAAGAGCTCGGTGCAGAGGCGGGTCTTGCCCACCCCGGGCTCGCCCACCACGGTCACCAGCTGGCAGGAACGCTGCGTCGCGGCGCGCTCGAAGGTGGCGATCAGCTGCTGGCGCTCGAACTCCCGGCCCACCAACGGCGTGGCACTGGTTCTGATGACGTCGGCCCCGAAGCGGGCTCGGGCGGCGAGCGGCTGCCAGACCGGGAGTGCGTCCGTCTTGCCTTTGACCTGGACCGACTCGAGGCGAACAAAGGTGAAGACGCGCTCGGTCTGGCGAAAGGTTGGCTCCGATACCGCCACTCCATTGATGGGGGCGATGCCCTGCAGGCGTGAGGCCGTGTTGACCACGTCGCCGGTGACGAAGCCTTCGCCGCGCTCGGGGTGCGCGCCCAGGGCGACCACCGCCTCACCGGTATTGATGCCCACCCTGACCTGGAGCTGCAGCTTGTCGTCGCCGCGGTTCAGGTCCTCGATGGCTTCCAGGATGCGCAAGCCCGCGCGGACCGCGCGCTCGGCGTCATCCTCATGCGCCACCGGCGCGCCGAACACGGCCATCACCGCGTCGCCGACGAACTTCTCCATGGTGCCACCGTGGCGCTCGATCACCTGCTGGAGCTGCGCGTGATATGGGCGGAGCCGGGCGCGCACGTCTTCGGGGTCGGCGTGCTCGGAGGCCGCGGTGAAGCCCACGAGGTCACAGAAGAGCACGGAGACGACCTTGCGCTCCTCGCGGACCGGCGCCGGGGCAGCCTCGTCGAGTGGAGCCCCGCAAAAGGGGCAGAACGGGTAGTCGCCGGGGAGCTCCTTCCCGCAATTCGGGCATCTGGCCACGCACCGAGTTTCGCCGAAAGAGGGCGCTCTCGTGTGGCGGTCGAATGGACGACAACGACCGGAGCCGCACGGTCTGCTCGCCGGAAGCCCCATAAGACCGGGTCGTGCCCCGGAGTGAACCGCTGTTGAGGGACATCACCCAGGGGAAATGCCCCTCGGCCACCCCAGCGTGCAAATAACACACCAGAACAAACTCATGTTTTCGGGGTGGTGCACCCGGAGAGGAAGTCGACCCAGCGATCGAGCAGGACCGCCCTGTAGCCTAAAACCCTATCGCCTCTCCGATCGGCTTAGAAACGTTCGCTGCTCGAATGGAGCGCAACTCGGTGGCGTTCGCCTGGTCGGCTGTCAGCGAACCCGTCGCCGTCAGGAGACGGCACTGCGAATTTTGTTGCATCGCCCCTGACGGGTGCGGCTTCGAACACAGTGTCGCTCTAGTCGGCGGCGCCTTCGGATGCCTTGTCGAGTGCGTCGCGGATCAGGGTGTCGAGTTGTTGCCAGGCGGGCGACGAGGCGTTGACGGCGCCTTGGATCAGCTGCGGGATTGCCGAGCCGATCGCTTGTCCGGGGAGCTCACCGGTTCCATATCGCCGTGTGGTCGCGTCGAAGATGCGTCGGGCGAGGTCGGCAACGATGGGGTCCTCCGGGTCGAGGTCGTGCGCGCGGTCGTAGTCGAGGTAGAGCTGTCGGAGGGCGGGGTCGGTTATTGCCTGGGCTTGGTCTCGGAAGAGTTCGTCAGCTATGTCCGGGTGCGTGGCGAAGACGAGGATCCAAAGGTCGCTTTCCAACGCGACCCATCGCTCACTGAATCCGAGCTCGCCGAGCCGCTGGAGGTGCTGGCCGACCTCCGCAGGAAGCAAACGGGTGTGGCCGGAGGCGAGTTCCCGCAGTCGCCGTTGGGTGGCGCGCAGGCTCTCCGGATACGCGCGGTGAGATCGTGCTCGATCTCGGTGACCGCGCGCTGGAACGCCGGGTCCGGTGCCGCCTTGAGGGCTCGGATCTGCGCGAGTGGGACTCCCGCTTCGGCCAGGGTGCGGATCTTGATCAGGTCAATGGCGTGCGGGGCGTTGTAACGATCTGGAGCGGGGCGTCCACGTCGGGCTCAGCCAGGAGGCCTTTGTCGTGATAGACCCGGATGGTCTTGATGGACACGCCCGCGTACCTGGCGAGTTGACCGATGGTAATCACGACCCGATGGTCGCACTTGACCTTGCCCCGAGGGCAAGGTCGCACCATAGGAGGCATGACGAACATCAACGCCGATCGAGCAATCCTGCGAGCACTCGCCGACGAGGGAAACGAGATGGCCCTGGACCGGTTGGCCGACCTCGCGGATCAGCGCGGGGACCTCGAGGAGCTGAACGATCTGCTGGATGAAGGCTGCCTGCGTGCGGGGCACCTGCTGACCGCTCGCGCGGTGACCAACGGCGACCTGCGCCGAGCTGCAGCGGCTCGTAGACGCTGGATGCGGCGAGGCGGGCGACGAACTCGACCGGCTGCTGGCCGGCGGCCTTCGCCACCCGGCCAGGCGTGAGCGTGGCCGGGCCGACGAATGTCGGCGATCGGGGGGCACCGGGCTGCCCAGGGATCCCGGGGCGAAGGTCGTGCCCGACGGCATCGACCTGACCAGCCCGACTAAGTTTCGGCCGATTGGATCGACAAGAGGAACCTGGCCCGAGCTGGAATCTCGGGGACAAGATGGCAGAGCACCCTAGC
>CAVPXI010000003.1:0-6347 GCA_963709585.1 Candidatus Dormiibacterota bacterium
AACGCGTCGTCATTCGAACGCTGCTGACCGATGTGCCGGCGGCGCCAGATGAATGGCGCGCTCGCCGCGATGACCACGACCGGATACAGGAGGAACAGGCCTCGCAGGCCGGTGGCGGCGGTCGTGCTGTAGGCCAGAATCTCGAGCGTCTGGCCGAGCGGCCAACCGAGTGCGATGGTCAGCAGGAACCCCCAACTCGTCCGCGCAGCCCCCACAGCAGCGCCGCTCCAGGAAGAGCGACGAAGCCGATCTCGTATGCCAGAAACCGCACGATGTCAACGGCGCCCACGCCCGAGACGAGCCACGTCACGACCATCACCCCCACGACGAGAGTCGCCGGGGCGAGCCCGCGTCGAAGCATCGCGCAAGTATCGCCCAAGACGGCCGGGATGGCGTGCAGTGTCGCGCTCGGAATCGGTAGCGCATTGCACTCGGCCGCGGGCCGGCCGAGGCGACAGCCATAATGGCGGCGTCATGCGGGCACTGATTCTTGGCTGCGGATCGATCGGCGCGCGGCACGCCCGAAACCTCGCGTCGCTCAACGTTGAGATCGCGGTCACTGATCCGAACGAGCAACGCGCGCGCGCGCTCGCGGCTGACACCGGTGCTGTTGTCGTCGCACATCGCGACACGGCGTCTGTTGATGTCGTGATCATCGCCACCCCGACGATCCAGCATCCCGCCGACGTCGAATGGTCTCTCGACCACGGGTATCACACGTTCGTTGAAAAACCTCTCGCCGCGACGCGCGCGGGGCTGGCCGGGGCACTCTCGGCCGCCGGCAGGAGCGATCGAACGACCATGGTGGCGTGTAATCTGCGATTCTCTGACGGGTATCGCGTGCTTCGTGAGCACCTCGCCGTAGCCGGGCGGATCATCAGCATCAGCGCGGACTTCGGCTGGTACCTTCCGGCGTGGAGACCATCGGACGACTACTCCGCAAGCTACAGCGCCAGACGTGACCTCGGTGGCGGCGTCATCCTCGACGCCGCGATCCACGAACTGGACTACGTCATCGACCTTGCCGGTCCGGTCAGCACGGTGTCCGGACTCTGGACGGCGAGCAAAAGCCTTGGCATCGATGTGGAGGACGCTGCGGAGATTCAGCTGCGCCACGAGAACGGGTGCATCTCCCGTGTCCACGTCGACTACCTCCGCAGGACGTACACGCGTCGATGCACGCTGGTGGGGTCGGATGGCACGTTGGTCTGGGACTTCGCCGAAGGGAGCGTGAAGCTCTCGTCCGGGCCGGAGTCGGATCCCCTGAGCATTGACGGTCTGGACGGTGATCGAAACGCGATGTACGTGAGGGAGATGGAGCATTTCCTCGAGGCCGTCGCATCGGGTCATGGCAGCGTCAACGATGTCCCACGGGCAGCTGCGACCACCGCGGTGGCCTTGCAAGTCCTCGAGCAAGGGGATGGTCACCGCACTTCGGGTCAGCGGTGATGCGCGGCAGCCGGCGTGCGGCGGTCGGCCATAATCTGTCCGTATGAACGACAGAGCACTGCGGCCAACTCCGATGACCGGGCCGGCTCCCGGTCGTGAGGACGCATTGCGGAGCCACCGGCATGAACGTCGCCTCTGAACTCTTCTGGAGCGAGCTCGGAAGATCCTGCCTGGGGTTGCGCAAACCTACAGCAAAGGGCCGGATCAGTTCGTCGAAGGCCTCTACCCGGTCTTCCTCGAGAGTGGCGACGGATGCAGGGTGCGCGACCGCGAAGGGCACGAGTGGATCGACTATCCGCTCGCCCTGGGCCCGATCATCCTCGGGTACAACGATCCCGGGGTCAACGCGGCGGTACACGCCCAGGTTGATCGCGGCCCGGTGTTCTCGCTGTGCAGCCCACTCGAGGTGGAGGTTGCCGAACTGCTGGTGGCGATGATTCCCGCCGCGGAAGGGGTTCGCTTTCTGAAGACCGGTTCGGAGGCGACGACCGCCGCCGTGCGCCTGGCGCGCGCGTTCACCGGGCGTGACCGAATCGCCCAGTGCGGATATCACGGCTGGCACGATTGGTGCATCGGCCACAGCCCGCGGAACGCGGGTATCCCTTCGTCGGCGCGGGCGCTGACGCATCAGTGGGCATACAACGACATCGGCTCGCTGGAGCGCATCTTCACGGATCACGCGGAAGAGGTCGCGGCAGTCGTGATGGAGCCGATCGGCGTCGAGGATCCGTTCGACGGATTTCTCGAGGCTGTGCGGGATCTTGCGCACCACCACGGCGCACTGCTGATCTTCGACGAGATCATCACCGGCTTCCGCCTGGCGCCCGGAGGGGCTCAGGAATATTTCGAAGTCACGCCGGACCTCGCCGCCTTCGGCAAGGCGATCGCCAACGGGTACCCGCTCGCGGCCGTGGTCGGACGCGCGGACGTCATGGAACAGATCGCCACCACCACCTTCATCTCCAGCACGTTCGGCGGCGATGCGGTGTCGCTCGCCGCCGCGTCGGCGACACTCGGTCGCATTCAGCGCGGAGGAGTCTGCGAGCACCTCTGGCGCGAGGGAACTCGGCTCCAGACCGCCTTCAACATGTTCGCGGCGCGCGACGAGCTCCCGGTTCGCATGGTCGGGCTCGCGCCACGGCGTGTGCTGCAGTTCGACCGCGACATCGACATCGACGCAAATGTCCTCAAGGGCGCCATCTGGCAGGAGTGTCTCGATCGCGGCGTGCTGATGGGTAACGCCAACTTCATCTCTGCCGCGCACGATGCGGACGCCGTCGATGTGACCATCGCCGCATTCGATGCGGCACTTGCCTTCGTGGGCGACGCGTACCACCGCGGCGGGGTTGCGCAGATGCTCCGCGGCAAAGCTCCCGGTGAGGTGTTCCGGCGCCCGTGACCGCGGGCGGCGATGTCAGGGGGTCTGCCACTCCTCCTTGAGCAGCCGGTACCAGACGTGATCCTCCCACCCTGACGGCCCCAGCAGCTGCTGGCGCAGGACGGCGTCGCGGACGAATCCCGCCTTCTCCAGTGCGCGTGCGCCTCCGACATTGGTGGCGTAGGTCCCCGCCTGCAGACGGTGGAGGCCGAGGCGTTCGAATCCCAGGCGGATCGCCAGCTGGATTGCCTCGGTCGCATAGCCGCGTCCCCAGAAATCGCGATCCCCGATGAAATAGCTGAGGTCGGCGCAGTTGTGGTGGGCCCTGATCGGCCCGATCTTGATGTTCCCGATGTGTCGCTCCGTCTCCACATCGGTGATGGCCATCAGATGCGACCAGGGGTCTCGGCCGACTGCGCTCACGAACGCCCGGACGCTGTCGAGGGTTTGCTCGACCCACCGCGTCTCCAGGTACTGGTTGACCTCTGGGTCGCGCAGCCAGGCGACGTACCGCTCAGTGCAGTCATCCAGCGAAATCGGGCGCAAGCTCACGCGCCCGCCGGTGAGGCTCATCGGAGACGGTGCTGACACGGGTGCGGATGCTACCTTCAAGCCCTGACGTGGTGTGCCTGCCCGGCGTGGTGAAGCGACTGAGCCATCCGATGACGAGGTGTGATGCGACCCCCGTGATGACAACTCCCTCGCGATGAGCTTCGACTGGCGCCGCTTCCCCCGTCATGTCCGCAACGCCGTCCGTCGTATGCGGATGGGCGCCGGTCGCAAGGAGGTGTCTGAGGGCGTCTGGCGCAAACGGGCCGGCGAGCAATGGATCGAGAGCTACTGGAGTGATGACCACGCACCCCGACGCGACTGCATCGTCGACGCGTTGCGCACATCCTTCGGGGCGCCCGCCAGCGTGCTCGACGTCGGCTGCAACGCGGGCCCGAATCTGCGCCGGATCGCCGCCGAGTTTCCAGGGTGCCGCCTGATCGGGTTCGACATCAACGCCGAAGCCATCGACGGCGCGCGCAGGAGGTTCGCGGAGCGCGGTCTCGAAGCGGACCTCTCGGTCGGCAGCTACTACGACGTGCTGCCATCGATCGCGACCGCGTCGATCGACGTCGTGCTCTCCTCCTATGCACTCGCCTATGTTCCGGCAGCGAATCTGCCGGGGGTTCTGGCCGACATCGTCCGTATTGCGCGAACCGGCGTCGTGCTCGCCGAGCCGCTGGCGTTCGGCGGCACGCGGCCGGCAGGGGTGCTGACCGTGCCCTGGTACGACTGGAGACACGATTACGCCGCGGCTCTGGCCGGGGTCGGTGTGTCCCCCGAGCGAATCCAGGTGTTCGACCTCCCCACCCCCGGAGCGGCCGAGTCGGGCTTGCTCGTCGCCGACCTGCGCTCTCGACCGGTGTAAGCGCAGGGTCGGGTGATTGCCCAGGAGTACGTAGACTGCCCGAGATGACCTCGGTATCGGACCATCGTGTCCAGGGCCTCCAGCGACAGGCGGTGGATCGCGTCCGGGAGTGGTCCTACTCGCATCCCAGAGCCAAGATGCTCCTGCGCGAGAGTTGGGGCCTCAGCCGCGAAGCGGCGCGCCTCGCGCATCTCCCAGCCCCGTTCGAGCCTGTGGAGCTCGATGATCTCCGCAGACTGCGCGACACCGCGGTGGCACTGCCGAGCCCTCCCGCGGGGCGACTGTTGATCCTCTCAACTCGAGGATGGTCGACGCACACAGTGATCGAGACGACTCTCGCGCATGCCGCTCGAAGTCGAGGGTGGGTGCCGATCTTCGCGACCTGCGGCGGCAGGTTGCCACTGTGCGATGTCGCGCCCGTTCATGCGGCGCCACCGATGCCATGTCACTCCTGCGCGGGGTACGCGACGGATGCGATACAGGCTGCGGGCTTTGATCCGATCCTGGTCCGTGACTTGGTCGACATGCGCGCCACCGCCGCGCGAACGCGGTCGGAGGTGCGTCAACTCCGGTCCGTCGCCGACTGCGAGGCGTATGCGGTTGACGGTTTCGCCATCGGGCGTTTCGTTCGGATATCGGTGGCGTGGTTCCTGTCGCGCGGAACGCTTCTCGACGACGATGAGACCCTCGATGCATATCGATCGTTCCTGGTCAGCGGAACCATCCTGCGCGCTGCATTCGAGCACCTTCTGGAGCAGGTCCGCCCCGATCGGATCTTCGTACTGAACGGTGCCTTCTTCCCCGAACGCATTCTCGCCGAGATGGCGACTGCACGTTCGATCCCGGTGGTCCGGTACGAGAAGGGATTCCTCACCGACACTGTGGTTGCGTGCCACTGGCGGCCCGGTGCCAGCATTCTGGATTTCGGCGAGCAGGCATGGCAGGACGCGCTCACGGCACCACTCTCGTCGGAGCAGGGGCACGAGCTGGACGCATACCTCGAAGAGCGAGTCCGCGGTGGGAGAACGCTCGACAACTTCTGGGCACATCGCATCGCCGACAACGATCGGATACGCAGCGACCTCGGCCTCCGCGACGGGCGTCCGATGGTGGCCGCGTTCCTCAACGTCGTCTGGGACAGTTCGATCCAGGGACGGGACGTCGCCTTTGCATCGATGGGCGAGTGGCTGGTGCACGTCATCCGCTGGGCAGAGAGCCGACCCGATGTCGACGTGGTCGTGAGACTGCATCCTGCCGAGATCGGCCTGGTCAATCACGTCTCACGAGAGCGGATGGCAGACCACATCGTCACCAACTTCGAGCATCTCCCCGAAACCGTGCATGTCGTCGGCTCGGACAGTTCGATGCGTCTGAATCGCCTACTAAGCGACCGTAACATCGAGAACGTCTCCAGCAGCCTTGACAACCTCGCGCAGGCGAGCAGCTCGCTGCCGCAGACGGTGCGTAGCGTCAACGCGCTACTCGTCCAGCTTCGCGTCGCGACTGGAGAGCTGACCGCCACGGCTGGCAGCGCTCACAAAGTGATGGATACCGCGGGTCCGCAGATCGTCGCGACGATGCGGCGCCTGCAGACGGTGGCCGACAATCTGTCGCAGGCCAGCGATCAGCTGGACAAGATCATCGCGGGGAATCGCAGCGACGTCCGCTCGTTCACGCGCTCCAGCCTGCCGGAAATCGCGAGCTTTGTGCGCGAGGGCAGGGCGGCCGCCCAGGACATCCGCCAGGTGAAGTAGCAGAAGCAGTTCTGGCCGCATGTGCTTTGACTTCAGGGGGGATTCTCCGAGGTTTTACACGTCATGCCTTTCCTTATACGGACCTCAGCAAGATAGATGATCTCCTTAAAGTACCAGGCTTTATTGCAGGTGTTACAAACCCAACTTTTGAGAACCATCCAGAGTGGTGGGACGTCCTATGCGACTTGCCAACTGGTCGTATGAAGATTAGCAGTAGGATAGAGGCTGCTCCTGTGACTGAAGGCTTGGTTTATTTTCAACAGCAGAACCCTCAGTATGCTTCTGCAGCAAGTGCTGCCACTTCAACCAGTGCTTCTACAAATGACCCGACTGGTGACGCAGCCTTCAT
>CAVPXI010000004.1:0-364917 GCA_963709585.1 Candidatus Dormiibacterota bacterium
ACGCGAGCAACGCTTGGATCGCAGTCCAGCCACCCGACCCGAACGCCGACACCGCCGACGTCGCCACCGAGCACGGTGTCACCACTATCGACGTGCCCAAGAACGTAAAGCCTCCCGGACACGTACCGGAGCCGGTATCCGACTGAACCTCTCCGACGAGCCGCTGGGAACGTGGCCACCGTCGACACAATCGACGCCATCCAGTCAGTCGCCGGGACCAGCCCGTCCCCAGCCCGCTACACGTCGTTGACACCCCGAACGTGCACGTCAAGTCCTGTACATGCTTCTGATCGGGTATGAAGAAGAATTGCAACCCACACAACGCCGCCGAAATCGGGTTGAGTAATGTAATCAGATCCCCGACCGGATCCGTCCACGACCACCCATTACAGTCACCCGCGCCCGAGCCCGTACCTGTGCCATTGCCACCCGGCCCGCAGTTCGTCCCCGTACAACCTCCACCACCACCCGTAGAACCCCACCCAGGCGCGTGCGGAGCTGGCGTTACACCCACACCGGGCGTCCCCGTCGCCGCACCCCAGCACAAAATCCCCTGGACACCATTCTTCGGCACCGCCGACTGTGTCGCGTCCGCGGCACTAAGCACCGGCTTAGTCCCCGCATCAAGCACCCCGAACAACGACGCGTACATATCGCCAAAATCCGCCGACCCCGAGGCCGTCCCACCCGCATCCTGCGCGGTATATGGCGCAGCTTGATAAAGCCGCGTATAGCCCGTAAACCCCGACACGTCCGTTATCACGTCATCGTGCAACGCACCCACCGGAGATGGAGCACCGAACACAAACCCGACACAAACCTCGTCTGCAGACGTCGTGCCCTCCGTGTCAGTCGTAAGCACCGTGCCCGTAACGTCACCCCCCTGCGTCACGAATCCCTGATCGAAATATTGCGGAGCCCAGTCACCACTAGTCCCCACGACCGACCCACCCTCGAAAATCACATACGACGACCCGAATACCCACCACCACCCACCCCCTCGATCCACCCCACGTTTGTCGAATTCGTCTCCGAAATCACCTCAATATAGGAATTCGCCGGCGCCCCGTTATCACCCGGGATTGACTGCCAATCCTCCGAGAACCCAGTCGAGAACGAAAGCGTCGCACCGACCGGCACCGCCACCACGACAATCCCGATGTGATAGACGTCGGAAGGCGCATCAGCGAACGGCGGGCACTGCGTACCGAACGGGCACGTTCCCCCCTTGCCCGAATCACCACCGAAAGTAAACGACGCCAGCGACGCATGGCCGAACTTCGGCAACGCCGATGGCAACGGTGGGGTTACAACCGACAATCCCTGAATTACCAAGACGATCAACAGCAAAAGGCCAGCTACTTCCAAGGCACGCCGTGAAGTGTTACGCCACAGCCACGCGAAGAACGACGCCCAGCTCGCCCGGGACGACACACCAGCCCACCAAGTCCGAACGCTGCCCACACCCCGATGCAGGAGCCCAAGAGGAGACTTAGACACGACCCCTGCACCGGAGAACGATCAGCTCCCGGCCGCCCGCTTCATCCAACGACGAAGAAGAAGGATCCCGATTGCAAAGCCCGCGATCGTCACCACGAAGACAGCCGCTTCCCCGAGGTAAGTCGTGAAAGTCGTTGTCGCCGAGGTGAAGCCCGAGTCCACCGGGTCGGCAAATGCAGCACCGCCCGCCAGAACCGAAGCCACCACTACCGTCGCCGCAACCCCGACCATCCGGCCGCGAGCCACCATCGCCGCGCACTGGACGCTTGACAAGGTTCATCTGTAATTCACCTCCCCTCACGCCCTAGTCGGATGCGAACAGCCTGAGAACCAGGCCGCACGCTCCCCCAACGACAAAACCAAGCAGAACCGTCTTAATTGCTTCCAACACAATGTCAACCGGGAAGTTCGCCGGCATCCGACTGCTCCCTCGGCCACGAGTGCCACACCTGCACGGTCTTCGGGTGATACACGACATGAGAGCCGATATGCCCGAACGGCCGATGACACTCCGCCACAAACCACACCTTCCCCCGCGCCGGCGAGTCTTCGACAACAGCGGCCCCTCCGCACCGCACACACGCGAGCAGTCGATCAACACGTCACTCAACCGACCTACGGCCCTGATGAATCAGCAGCGCCATACCAAGCAGCGGCACGAAGACCAGCAACGAACCAAGCGCGAGATCCGGGAGCACTTGCCCGTCGTATTCGCTCACAAATCCCTCCGTGTCCGAATCCGAGTTGTTGCAGTAGGTCGGTCCGGGGCCAGTCGTGCCAGTCACGGTGCAGGATGCTCCGCTGGCAGCTCCCGTAGCGAACGCCGCAACCGATCCGCACGACGCCACGAGCGCGCACAGTGCCACGGAACGCGACGGCATACCCCCAGAGAACGAGCAACGCAGCAGAACCCACCCGGTCACGTCCCCCCCGCTCGTTTCATCCACCGACGAAGCATCACGATCCCGATCGCCAGGAACCCAACCGCGAGAACCATCGCGAGCGCATCAACCAAATAGCCCGACGTGAGCCCCTCGACGGAGGAAAAACCAGCACCGACCGGATCTGGCGGATTCCAAGGCCAAGACGTTCCATTACAGAACCCCGCCGCTGCCGAGTACCCATTACCCGTCGCCTCCTGCGCCGCCAGATCGCCACCCGTCGCCGGGTACGACGTCCCACCGATCGCCGCCGTCGGATCGAAATTGCCCGTGTCCCAGTTCGGCGGATTGGACCAGTCCGCACTACCGTCCGAGTACCACGTCGTCCCACCGTCGAACGATTCGAACAGCTCAAGCGAGTCCGTCGCGTGCGACCCGTCAGGCCCGTAGATCGTGCCCGACGCACCATTGAACGCGACATTGACGTCATCGCCAGCCGTCGCCACCACGAACGTCGTCACCGACGATGCGCCCGAGTAGCCGTACGTCGGCACGCCATCCGCGCCGTATTCCACCCACTCGGCAACAAACTTGATCGACTGACCCGCCGTCGTGCCCGCACCCGACGCCGCCCCCTCCGTCGCCACCGGAGCAGCAGGCACTCCCGGATCCGTGCACGCCGCATACGGCGTATAGGCGCCACCACCACCGCGCACCAACTCAACGCGCGGTCCCGACCACGCAACCCAGGCCAGCGCGACGACCACCACGACCGGACCACACCGAGCACCCCAGCGCTTCAACCGCTTCACCGTGACACCCCGTCCAGGGTGGACGATGGATCGCCAGGCGCAAGCCCTCGGCCTAACGACCCACCGTCAGCCCCACCGCCGCCTAAAGCCCGTTGGGGGGTAACGACCCCAGGCGACACCTCGCTCAGCAGCCCGCACTGTCCGCAGGCCGCCAAGACGTGATCCCCGATTACTTGCGGAACGCCAAGAATCCCGCCAACACAGCGAGAACAAAGAGCGCGATCAGACCCAGCGCCAAGTCCTCTTGATGCGTCGATGACGGATCCTGCGTCGAAGCTATCCAACTGATGACCAACACGCGTACCCCCTACTTGAACCGTCGTATGTTGCTGCACCGCCAGTGTCGCCGCGAGCTGCGCGTTCGCTTCCGTAAGCGTCTTTATTTGCAGCTCCATCTTCTGACGAACGTCGATCGCGCCTTGATAGCTGCGACGCCACTTTCGGCCGATCAGAAAACACACCGCCGCGAAGAACACGAGCGGAATAATGCCCGTCCACGACCTATGAGCTGCCGCAACCGCCAGGAAACCGCCCACCGCCAACCGCCTCCCGCCTTGAATTACTTACCTGAACAGCACCCCTGCCGCGCTACGTGATCGTCCCACGCGGGCCGAGCAGCGTGATTTGCAACGCGCACACGGCCCGGGCCGTAGAGCGGTATGTGGTTCCAGACCACAAGCACCGAGCCGGTTGACGACGAGAACACCTCACCGTCGATGAGTGCGTGACACTCGCGACAAGTCGCGTGAACCTTGTCGCCCACCTGAACCTCCGTCGCAGGGATCACGCGCTTGGGCGGCGAGGGCATCCGTCACCTTCTGGGCCCATACCCGCTCTTACCTGGTGACTCCCGACCCAAGCACGATCTACGAAGACCATCACGCTTCGACATTCTCCGGCCCATAAAGAGTGGGCGAGTCGTAAGGATCGTCCCCGGCATCCACCTCACCCGGCCGCTCCGCTTCGCGACGCATGAACCCGGCAGGCGACTCCTCGTAACGCGAGCCCCGCATAATCCCATCGGACGTCACCGGCTCGACCGTGTGGACCGACTCCGCAACGAAGGTAGGAAATGCGCCCTTGTTCCAGGGACGAGCGTCCACGTCGACGCCGACCGCGACGACCGTGCCCGACGCGATCTTTCTAAGTGAGTCACCGACCTGCGTCGGCTGCCCGGTCCGAGGATCGAAAGCCGTGAACTCGATACGAGCTTCGGTGTCTTTCGACCACGCCTGGCGGAAATACTTGACAAGCAGAAATTGCCTGCCCTTGTCCTCTTTCGTTCCTACGAACGTCCCAATGACAACCGGGCCGGTAAGACGGCCGGCGCGCTGACTGTGCCCATCTGGCACCTCCACAAGATCGCAGGGTCTGTAGCCCTGGGTGACCTGTCCGTCACCTGGGCGGGCACGCTACACGGACCCCGTGACATAGGCAAGCACCCAACGCCTTACTCCTTGGCCTGCCGCATCGTGCTGACCGCTCGCTTCCCGTTGTCAACCCCTACGTCATGACCTCGCTGCGCTCGGGGGTTGACAACCGCTCACCGGCACCACCTCGCCGGCTGACGCCGGCAACGGCTCAGCACACATGCGACACATGCCAAAGAAGGCAGGGGCCTGCCCCGAATACGGGGCGACCGTGAGAGGAGCACACCATGGGGAGCACCAAGACCGTCACCGAGGTTCTAACCGACCACAAGGCAGAGCTTGACGAGCTGTCCGAGCAGATCCGACAGGTGGCACGTGACCTCGGAGACTTAAGCGCCTGGTTGCATCGGGAATTCGAGACGATCGAAAACCGCTTGAGGTACAAGGTCAATCACGGCGAGCTGCGTCGCATTATCAGCGCGGCGTGGGAAGCGAACAACAGCGAAGCCGACTCGAAGGTCGGAGGCTAATGGCACCCGACCGACTGGCACTCGACCTACCGGCCGGTGATCTCACGACCACCATTCGCCGGCTCGAAGCACTCATCGCCCTCGCGGCGACGTGGGGCAAGACCCCAACAAAGCGCACATCTACTACGACGGGTCGATTTGGTCCGTCACCTACGACAAGGAGACCACCAATGTGCTTGGCTCATCGTATTGCTGAGAAGCTCGGGGCCCAATTCCTGGATGATGCCGCCCCTCATAACGGAATGATGTCACCCCCAAATTCCGAGATGATCGCGCCCCCCATCGGAATGATCCCGCCCGGTCGTGGCGCAACGACCGGCGCCGCCGTTGGCTTGATCAGGTCGCCCCTGGCAACCCCAAAGGAGGATGAGATGCCAGCGGAGCGGATTGGGATGCGCGATGCGCGCGAGAGATCGCCAGCAGCAGCGCGTGCTCGCGGGTGTGGTCGGTGTGCGGGGCGGTCGGGTGGATCGCCGTGGTCGGCCGTCAGTATCAACAGGTCGTCGTCGCCCAGCAGCGTGAGCCACTCCCCGCCCGATCGATCAAAGCATCGTGGAAGTTGTTACCTGGACATCGTGACGGTGGCCGTGAGCCTGATCGGTCTCGACAAGGTAAGGAAGGATCAGGGCCCGATTCGAGGGCTGGAAAAGCAAGAAGGCGGTCAATCCGAGGCCACCACGACCGTCAAGCCACATCAGCCTCAGTACCAACACCCACAAACAGGTAACAACCTCCATGCCACCACCATGCCTCCACCGCTCAGCATATACTCGTACCTCAAAGTGTAGCCGTCAGCGTGCCGATGACCATATGCAGCTAAGGGGAGGGGATGGCATTGACGGAGGCGGGCCGTCTCGCGGTCGGGGCTACCCCCGCCGGCGAGAGCGAGGGGCGGAACGGCGAAGGCGTTCCGACCCCGTGCCCGCGGCACTCGATGCCGTCCCCTCCGACCCTCACAGGGCGTCGAGCAGTTTCTGGCGGAGGACCTCGAGCTTCTCGAAGTCGTCGACCGACGGACGGGTCGTCGCCTTGTTGGGGAATTTGAGGTGCTGGACGGCTTCCGAGAGGATCCGCAGCTCGTCGTCGGTCAGACGGACCGAGCGCATGTGCGGCGCCGGGGCGGTCGGAACCGGATGCACCGCGTCGTCGTTGACGCCGACCGACAGCGGGGCGTCGAGCTGTTCAGGTTCCGCGGACCGGAAGAGCTCGTCGCTGCCGCGCAGCTGTGCGCGGCGGAATCCGCGCATCACCGTCGTGCCGCGCGCACCCGCTCGCGTGGACGTTCCGCGCTCCCGGAGACCTCGATGGTGCCGTCGTCACCGCGATCCTGAGCGATGACGGCCTTGGCCAGTGCCCGGTAGGAGCGAGCCCCAGGCGAGTTCGGAGCGTATTCGAGGATCGACTGGCCCGCCAGCGGGGTCTCGGCGAATCTGATCGAGGAGTTGACGGTGATCGGGAAGACCAGGTCGGGATACGCGCTCTTGACCAGATCGAGCACCTCCTGGCTGTGCAGGGTGCGCGACTTGTACAGCGTCGGCAGGATTCCGGCAACCCGCAGGTGGCTGTTGAGCTTGGCGCGCACGCGATCGATGGTGCGCTGCAGCTGTTGCATCCCCTTCATGCCGAAGTACTCGCACTGCAGTGGGATGATCACGTCCGTCGAGGCGACCAGCGCGTTGATGCAGAGCAAGCCGAGCGATGGTGGGCAATCGATGACCACGTAGTC
This sequence comes from Candidatus Dormiibacterota bacterium, assembly GCA_963709585.1. Classification (GTDB taxonomy): domain Bacteria; phylum Chloroflexota; class Dormibacteria; order Aeolococcales; family Aeolococcaceae; genus Palsa-851. The sequence goes on from CAVPXI010000004.1 coordinate 6,820, forward strand.
GTAGCGACCCTCGATCGGCTCGAGCTTCTCCTTGAGGATCGACTCGCGGCCGAACTCGGTGACCAGTTGCAGCTCGGCTCCGCTGAGGTCGATGTTCGCCGGGATGAAGTCGAGCCCCATGCTCTCGGACGTGAGCAAGACGTCGCCGGTGTTGACGCGGTGGTCTGTGAGCAGGTCGTAGATAGTCCGCTCCAGCTCGTCGGGCCGGCGGCACCCCATGTTGATGGTGAGGTGACCCTGGGGATCGAGGTCGATGGCGAGCACTCGCAGCCCCGCTTCCGCGATGGCTGCCGCGAGGTTGACTGCGGTCGTGGTCTTGCCCACACCGCCCTTCTGGTTCGCGACCGAAATGATCCGCGTCATGGCCGGCGCGGTGTCAAGAGATCGCAAAGGGAACAGACGCGCCTCACTGAGCAGGTATCATAGCGAACCCGATTGCCTCTCTCGGCCGTGGGTCGGGAGCAAGTGCACTTGCAGCGGTCATTGACCCTTGAATCCGGAGTGGTGTTTGGTGTCTGAAGAACGTGTGAAGCCTCGCAGCCTGTTCGTCGACGAGGCTATTGCGCTTGCACTCGAGAGCCGCTGGGCGGACGCGCTCGCCGTCAATCAGGCGCTGGTCGAGCGCCACGGTCCCGACGAGGACACGCTCAACCGGATCGGCAAGGCGCTGACCGAGCTCGGGCAGCGCGAGGAGGCGCTCGCCTCGTATTCGAGCTCGCTCCAGATCAACCCGCTCAACCTGATCGCGCAGAAGAACGTGCGCAAGCTCACGGCGATGCTCGAGAGCAAGAGCACCGCCGCCGGCTCCGCGGCAGCGATCGACGTCGAGCTTTTCACCGAGGAGCCCGGCAAGAGCGCGATCACGGTGCTGAGCGCGCCCTCGAAGTCGGCGACCGTATCGATCGCCCCAGGGGACGTGGTGGAGCTCTACCGGGAGGGGTCGACGCTCCGGGCTCAGACGTCGCGAGGGGTGTCGCTCGGCGAGGTGGACACCAAGATCGCCCGGCGCCTGGTGCCGCTGATGGAGACCGGCAACCGCTACTCGGCCGCGGTCGCCAGGCTGGAGGACGAGCGGGTCGAGATCATCCTGCGCGAGACCTACCAGGCTTCGGAGAACGCCCGGAAGTCTTCCTTCCCGCTGGCCAAGGGCGGCCGGCGCGAGGAGTTCCGTCCTTACGCCAAGGATTCGCTGCTCTCAGCCCGCGAGATCGACTCGAGCCCGCTCGACGACGACGGTGACGAGATCGTCGGCCGACCGGCGGTCGACGATTCCGAGGACGACCTTGGGGAGCTGGGGATGAGCACCTTCCAGTCCGACGCCGAGGAGACGCCGCCCGGAGCGGACAGCGAGGATGACGATGATTCCCGACCCGAGGACGAGTACTAGCCCGGCGGATCCCAAGGGCCGCACCGTCTCCCACGAGCGGATCGACGGGTACCTTCCGATCGGGGCGTACGGGCTGATCGGCGACTGTCGGTCGGCTGCGCTGGTCGGGGTGGACGGCAGCATCGATTGGCTCTGCCTGCCCCGTTTCGACGACGATTCGCTCTTCGGGCGGATCCTCGACGCGGGCCGGGGTGGGAGCTGGCAACTCCACCCCGACGAGCCCCACCAGGTGCACCAGCGCTACCGAGACCGAACCAACCTCCTCGATACCGTCTTCGCGACCGGCACCGGCGTGGTGGTGGTGACCGATTTCATGCCTGTCGATGAGCACAGCGTCGTCCAGCACGCCAAACCGCACAACCACGCCCGAGTGATCCGCCTGGTCGAGTGTCTGGCGGGCGAGATGACCATGCATCACATCTTCGACCCGGCGCCCGGGTTTGCCCGCTTGCCAGTGACGCTCAGAGTCGAGGATAGGCAGCTCCACGCCGACGCGCAGAAGCTGCATCTGTGCCTCAGCTCGACGGTCGAGCTCGACGGTCCCGACGACACGTTTCTGCTCCGCGCCACCGATGCCGTGGCTTTCGCGCTCCATACCGGGGTGGCCGGGCGCTGTCGGGCGAGAGCGTGGAGCGTCGAGCGAGCGCGTGCAGCGCTGCGCGAAAGCCAGCGCTACTGGTGGCGCTGGGTCGGGCAGGTCGACTACCACGGTCCGTACCAGGTACACGTCTGGCGATCGGCGCTGGCGCTGAAGCTCATGACCTATGCGCCGACTGGCCCGATCATTGCAGCGCCCACCACCAGCCTCCCCGAGGACATCGGCGGTGAGCGCAACTGGGACTACCGGTTCACATGGTTGCGCGACGCCGCGTTCACGCTCTACGCCTTCTTTCAACTCGGCCTCACCGCCGAGGCGACGGCCTACTTCGACTGGCTGACTCACCGGCATCTCGCTGACCGAAAGTCGTCGGAAATTCCCAATCTCTTCGACCTGAGCGGACACGCGCACGCAACGGAGCACGTCCTCGATCACCTCGAGGGATACCGTGGATCGCGGCCGGTTCGCACCGGCAACGCCGCGGTCAATCAACTCCAGCTCGACGTCTACGGCGAGTTGCTCGACAGCGCCTACGTGTACGCCCGATTCGGTGGCGTTGTCAGCCAGACCCTGTGGGAGGAGCTCCGCAACATCGTCGAGATGGCGATCAGTCGGTGGGAGGAGCCCAACTCGTCGATCTGGGAGGTGCGCAGCGAGCGCAGGCAGTACGTCTACAGCAAGGTGATGTGCTGGGTCGCCGTCGATCGAGGCATACGAATCGCCGAGCGTTACGGGCTCGCGTACGACAGGGAGGCGTGGCGCCGGGTGCGGCTGCGCATGCACCGGACGATCACGTCGCGAGGATACTCGCAGCACCGCCACTCCTTCACCCAGGAGCTCGACAACGATGCGCTCGACGCGTCCATCCTGCGCATCAGCCAGGTGCGCTTTCTTGCCAGCAAGGATCCGCGCCTTCTCTCGACGGTACGCGCGATCGAGCAACACCTCGGCGAAGGCGTGCTCGTCAAGCGCTACCGCAGCGACGAGAGCGACGACGGGCTCCGCGGCGAGGAAGGTGCGTTCTTCATGACCTCGTTCTGGCTGGTCGACGCGCTCGCCCACTGCGGTGATCTCGAGCACGCGGAGCGCCGCTTCGAACGACTGCTCAACTTCAGCTCCCCTCTCGGGCTGTTCTCCGAGGAGGTGGACGTGCGCACGGGGGAACTGCTCGGGAACTTCCCGCAGGCATTCACGCATCTCGCCCTGGTTGGCGCGGCCGTGAACATCGAACGCGCCCGGCAGCGCTCGCTCGGCGTCAAAGGTTTGCGCCGCCGCTGAGGCAGTCGAGCTCCGACTGCATAAGTATGCAGCCTAGACCGTATACTGCTCGGCGATGACGCCCACGACACCGCTTCGCGCTGCCGTCGCCGGTTCCACCGGCTACATCGGGATGCAGTGCACGGCCCTGCTCGCGGGTCATCCCAATGTCGAGCTGACCCGCGTGCTCGGGCGCAGCAGCGCCGGCAAACGCTACTCCGACGTGGTCCCCGGGAGCTCCGTCGATCTGATCATCGAGGACAGCCTCGACCCCGGCCCCGCCGACCTGGTGATGGCCGCGTTGCCTCACACCGTCGCGGCGGCACTGGCGCCCGGGTGGCTCGCGGGTGGCGCGACCGTCATCGACTGCTCCGCCGACTTCCGGCTCCACGATGCGGCCTCCTATCAACGCTGGTACGGGGTCGAGCATCCCGCGCCGGACCTGCTCGGTGAGGCCGTGTACGCCATGGTCGAGCTCGAGCGCGAGCGGCTGGTGAGCGCCAACCTGATCTCGGTGCCCGGGTGCTACCCGACCGCCACCCTGCTCGCCTGCGTCCCGGCGCTGCGTGCCGGGTTGATCGAGCCCGACATCATCGTCGACGCCAAGAGTGGGGTCAGCGGCGCGGGGCGCGAGGCGAAGGTTGCCAATCTCTTCTCCGAGGTCAACGAGTCGGTGCACGCCTACGGCGTTGCAGGCCATCGACACAAGTCCGAGATGCTCGAGCAGCTGCGCGACGCGGCGCACGGCGATGTCCGGCTCACATTCGTGCCCCACCTGATCCCGATGACTCGCGGCATCTTGGCCACGGCGTATCTCCGCCCCCGACCGGGCGTGAGCGCGGCGCACTTCCAGGAGCTGTACGCGACCTTCTGCGCCAGCAGCCCGTTTCTCGACCACGTGCCCACACCCCCGGCGACCAAGAGCGTCACCGGGACCAACCGCGCGGCCATCCATGCCGGCTGGCAGGACGGCATGGTGGTCGTCACCGTTGCGATCGACAACCTTGGCAAGGGTGGCGGGGGCCAGGCGGTGCACGCGATGAACATTCGCTTCGGGTTCGACGAGACGGCCGGGCTGGAGTCCCGTGTCCTGTGGCCGTGAGCGCGCCGGTCGCCGAGCAGACCCGGGCGGGGGTCTGCGCGCCGCTCGGCTTCCGCGCCGGGGTCGCCGCAGCCGGCATCCGCGGCGATGGGGACGACGCCCGCACCGACGTGGCGGTGTTCCGGTCGGATACACCGGCGACCGCCGCTGGCGTCTTCACGCGCAACACCGTCAAGGCGGCACCGGTGGTGATCTCGCAGCTCACGCTGCGTCGCGGGACGCCCATCTCCGCGGTCGTCGTGAACGCCGGCAACGCCAACGCGTGCACCGGCGCGCAGGGATTCCGTGACGCCCTCGTCATGTGTACCGCCGCCGGTGACGCGCTCGATCTCGACCCCGGCGATGTGCTTGTGTGCAGCACCGGGGTGATCGGGCGGGCGATGCCGATGGACCGTGTTGTGCGGGGTATTCGTGCCGCGGCGCTGGCGATGTCGCCTGCGGCCGGCGGCGATGTGGCGCGCGCGATCATGACCACCGACACGGTCGCCAAGGTTGCGGAGGCGACGTTCAGCGCGGACGGCGTGACCTACACCATCGGCGGCACCGCCAAGGGCGCAGGGATGCTCCACCCTGACATGGCCACGCTGCTCGCCTTCATCACCACCGACGCACCCATCGACGCGACCGTGCTCCAGCCGGCGCTGTCACGCGTGACCGACAGCACCTTCAACTGCGTCACCGTCGACGGGGATACGTCGACCAACGACTTCGTGCATCCTGCTCGCCAACGGCGCGGCGGGCGGTGCGCTGTTCGCCGAGGGCTCGAGTGCGGCGGCGGCATTCGAGCTCGCGCTGCTTGCGGTCTGCGACTCGCTCGCCGAGCAACTCGTCGCCGATGCCGAGGGCGCGACTCGCCACTTTCGCGTCGCCGTGGACGGCGCCGCGGACGCGGATCAGGCGCGCATCGCCGCGCGCGTCGTCGCCCAGAGCCCGCTGGTCAAAACCGCGATCCATGGCGGTGACCCCAATTGGGGCCGCATCGTCGCCGCCCTGGGGCGAAGTGGAGCACAGTTCACGCTCGATCGCTGCCGGGTCGCCATCGGCGGCCTCGTCGTGTTCGATCGTGGCGCTCCCGAGCCGGTCGACGCCGAACGGATCCGGATCGCGCTCTCCCACCCGCGCGTCGACATCGCCATCGACCTCGGTGCGGGCGACGGCGCGGGTCACGCCTGGGGCTGCGATCTCTCCGCGGAATACGTGCACATCAACGCCGACTACACCACCTGATACGGAGCAATCACCACAACCACCATGCCTGAACAGACCATCGACGAACGGATCCATCGCGCCGAGGTGCTCATCGAAGCACTGCCGTACATCAAGCGCTTCGCCGGCCACATCCTGGTCATCAAGGTCGGCGGCGCCGCCGGTGCCGCGGCCGACCTCGATGCGATCCTGGAGGACGTCGTGCTCCTGCGGTTCGTCGGCATGCGGCCGGTCATCGTGCATGGCGGCGGATCGGAGATCAGCGCGTGGCAGGAGCGGATGGGCATCGAGACAAAGTTCGTGAACGGGCTCCGGGTCACCGATGCGCCGACGATGGAGATCGCCAAGATGGTGTTGACCGGCAAGATCGGACCCGACATCGTCGCGCGCATCCACACGCTCGGAGCGGGAGCGATCGGGCTGTCCGGTGAGGATGGGCCGACGCTGCTGGTGCGCCCGCGATCGGACGCGGGTGGGGCGGATCTCGGCTTCGTCGGCGACGTCGCCCAGGTCAACGCCGAACCGCTGATGGCCATCCTCGATCAGGGGCGCATCCCCGTGATGGCGTCGATCGGGCTCGGCTACGACGGCCAGGCCTACAACGTGAACGCGGACACCGTCGCCGCCGAGCTCGCGGTCGCGCTGCACGCCAGCAAGCTCATCCTCATGACCGACGTCGAGGGTGTCTGCGACGCCGGCGGCGCGCTGATCAGCGAGCTCGACGCCGCGCGCGGCCGCGAGCTGCTTGGCGCGGGTGTCATCCGCGACGGGATGATCCCCAAGGTCGAAGCGGCGATCAGGGCCACCGACAGCGGGTGCGCGACCCACATCATCGACGCCCGCCTGCCGCACGCACTGCTGCTCGAATTGCTGACCGAGCGCGGAATCGGAACCATGCTCACCCAAACGGGCGCATGAGCGCGCCCGCCGTGTCCACGGCCACAGGCTCGATCGCCGATCGCGCCAACGCGGTGCTCATGGACACGTATCAGCGCCAGCCGATCGCATTGCGCAGCGGCCACGGCATCTGGGTCACCGCCGACGACGGGCGTGAGTATCTCGATCTCGTCGCCGGCATCGCGGTGAACATCCTCGGCCACAATCACCCGGCGCTGCGACAGGCGATCGCCGACCAGGCGTCGACGCTGATGCACACCAGCAACCTCTACTACACGGAACCGCAACTCGAGCTTGCCGAGCTGCTGATCGCGTCGGCGTTTCCGTCGCGGGTGTTCTTCTGCAACAGCGGCGCCGAGGCCAACGAGGGTGCCATCAAGCTGGCCCGCAAGTGGGGCAAGCTGCACCGCGACGGCGCGCACGTCGTCGTCTGCGCGCAGGGCGCCTTTCACGGACGCACCATGGGCGCGCTCGCGGCAACCGCGAACACTCGCTACCGCAAGCCGTTCGAACCGCTACCGAAGGGCTTCGTGCACGTCCCCTACGACGACCTCGGCGCGCTCGAGCAGTCGATCGACGGCGCGACCTGCGCGGTGATGCTCGAGCCGATCGAGGGCGAGAGCGGCGTGATCCCGCTCGAGCCGGGCCGGCTCGCCGCGATCCGCCGGCTGTGCGACGAGCGCAACGTGCTGCTCATCCTCGACGAGGTCCAGACCGGGATGGGGCGGACGGGTCGCTGGTGGGCACATCAGCACGAGGCGGCGGCGCCGGACGTGATGACCGTGGCCAAGGCGCTCGGCGGCGGCGTCCCCATCGGCGCGATCCTGGCCGCGCCTCGCGCCGACGTCTTCGAACCCGGTGATCATGGCTCCACGTTTGGGGGCGGCCCGCTGGCATGCGCGGCCGCGATCGCGGTGATGCGGACCGTGGACGGGCTGGGCCTCGTCGAGCATGCCGGCGAAGTCGGTGACTACCTGGCTGAATCGGTGAGCGCGCTGGCGGACCGCGGCGCGCCGATCGCGGGCGTGCGCGGCCGGGGCCTGATGCTGGGGATCGCGCTGAGCCGCGATGTCGGCCGCGCTGTCGCCGCCGCCGCGCTGGACCGGGGTCTGATCGTCAACGCCATCGGCGATCGCACGCTCCGGCTGGTGCCCGCATTGATCATCACCCGCGACGAGGTCGACGAGGCTGTGCTGCGCTTGAGCAGTGCCTTCGATTCCGTGGCGGCACCCGGCGGAGACGCATGAGCGCGAGCGCCGCGCGTCAGATCGGTCCGGCGGCGAAGCCCGCGCGACACCGTGCCATCCTGGCGTTGGTTCGCGGTGGTGTCATCCGCACCCAGGAGGACCTTGTGGATGAGTTGCATCGCAGACGCTTCCCGGTCACGCAGGCGACGGTGAGTCGCGATATCCGCGAGCTCGGCCTGCTCCGAGTCCACGACGACGCGGGGCCGCGGTACATGGCCCCGGTCGCCGAGCTCGACGTCGAGCAGACCATGCAGCGATTGCGCAACGCGATCCGCGAGCACGTCCAGGCGATCGAGTTCGTCGACCTGTTCGGCATCGTGCACACCGCACCAGGATGCGCGCCGCTGGTCGGCGGTGCACTCGACGGGTCCCGGTTCGAGGAGGTCGCCGGTACCATCGCCGGGGATGACACGGTGCTCGTGATCGCGCGATCGCGACCGGCGGCACAACGTCTCCTGCTCCGCCTCAACTCGATGTCCGAGGGGGACGCTTGAGTACGCGCCAACGCTGCGTGCTCGCCTACAGCGGCGGCCTGGACACATCGGTGGCGATCCGATGGCTGCAGGAGGAGCTCGGCTACGACGTCATCACGCTCACCGCGGATCTCGGCGAGTTGAAGGATGTCGACACGGTCGCGACACGCGCACTGCGCACCGGTGCGCTCAGCGCGCACGTCGCCGATGCGCGCCGCGTGTTCGTCGACGCCTTTTGCTTCCCAACCCTCGCGGCCGGGGCGGTCTACGAGGGGGTCTATCCGCTCGCGACCGCGCTGGCGCGCCCGCTGATCGCCAAGTTGCTGGTCGACGTCGCCCGCGAGGAGGGCGCGAGCGCGGTCGCGCACGGATGCACCGGCAAGGGCAACGACCAGGTACGTTTCGACGTCGCCGTCGGTGCGCTCGCCCCCGAGCTCCGCGTGGTCGCGCCGGTTCGCGACTGGGACATGGGGCGCCCGCAGGAGCTCGAGTACGCAGCCGAACACGGCATCGAGGTCCCGGTCACCAAGTCCTCCCCGTATTCGGTGGACGCGAACCTCTGGGGTCGGAGCATCGAGACCGGCGTGCTCGAGGACCCGTGGATCGAACCCCCCGACGACGTCTTCGAGTGGACCGCGCGCGAGCCCGTCGCAGGCGTCGTCGTGGAGATCGGGTTCGAGCGCGGTGTCCCGGTGTCGCTCGACGGCCGCCGCCTCGAGGGTGATCGCCTGGTCGCGGAGCTCAACACGACCGCAGGGGCACGCGGCATCGGTCGCATCGACCACGTCGAGAACCGCCTTGTCGGCATCAAGTCTCGCGAGGTGTACGAGGCACCGGCGGCGGTCACCCTGCACGCGGCGCATCACGCGCTCGAGAGCCTGACGATCACGCGCGACGTCGCGCGCTTCCAGCGCATCGTCGCCGACGAGTGGGCGCGACTCGTGTACGACGGCCTCTGGTTCTCGGCGCTGCGTACGGCGCTCGACGCCTTCGTCCAGGAGACTCAGGTGCACGTGACCGGTGTGGTCCGGATGCGCCTCCAGGACGGCGCTGCCCAGGTCGTCGGCCGGCGCGCCGAGCGATCCCTGTACAGCAATAACCTCGCGACCTACGATCGGGTCAGCGACACCTTCGACCATGCGGCGGCGCGCGGCTTCATCGAATTGTTCGGCCTGCCGCTGCGCACCCAGACGCGTGTGCAAGGGTCGCTCGAGGACACGGCGCCGCTCCACGTCCAGCGGCGTACCACGCGACGTGGCGACGCCTGATCGGCTGGCGCGCGGCGGTGCGCGCGCACCCAAGGTGTGGGCCGGACGTCTGAGCGCGCCGACTTCCGAACGAGTGGAGCGGTACACCTCGAGCCTCGCCGTCGATCGACGTCTCGGCGCCGACGACGTTGCGGGCTCACGCGCCCACGCGCGCATGCTGCGCAGCATCGGCGTGCTCACCGTCGCGCAGCATCGCGCCATCGACGCGGGACTGCGCGCCATCGCCGCCGAACTCTCCGGCGATGTCTTTGCGGCGTCGCCGGGCGACGAGGACATCCACACAGCGGTGGAGCGCCGGCTCTTCGAGCTCGCCGGACCGATCGCAGGCATGCTCCACACCGGGCGAAGCCGCAACGACCAGGTCGCAACCGATCTGCGCATGTGGGCACGGCGCGCGTGCGCCGATCTCCTGGTCGAACTTGCAGGTGTGCAAGAGGCGTTGCTGGCCCGCGCCGCCGAGCATCGAACCGCGCCGATGCCCGGATACACCCACCTGCAGCGCGCCCAGGTGGTGTCGCTCGCGCATCACCTGCTCGCCTACGTGGAGATGTTCGCCCGAGACGCGCTCCGCCTCGGCGCGGCGCGGCTCGCCTGCGACGAGCTTCCCCTCGGCAGCGGCGCGCTCGCCGGGTCCACGCTGCCGCTCGACCGCCAGCGCGTGGCTGACGAGCTCGGCTTCGGTCGCATCGCCGCCAACAGCATGGACGCGGTCGCCGACCGCGATTTTGCGGTCGAGATCACCGCCGCCTGCGCGCTGACCATGGTCCACTGCTCCCGCCTCGCCGAGGAACTGGTGCTCTGGTCGAGTGCCGAGTTCGGGTTCGCGAGCCTTCCCGACAGCCACGCCACCGGATCGTCGTTGATGCCGCAGAAGAAGAACGCCGACGTCGCCGAGCTCGCCCGGGGGAGAAGCGGACGGGTCATCGGGGACGTGGTCGCGCTGCTCACCGTCCTCAAAGGGCTGCCGCTCACCTACAACCGCGACCTCCAGGAGGACAAGGAGCCGCTCTTCGACTCGGTGGACACCACCGCGGCCACGCTGCGGATGCTCACCGAGGTCATCACCGTCGTGCATTTCGATGTCGGCGCCATGCGCCGGGCGGCGTCCGATCCGGCGCTCCAGGCCACCGATGTTGCTGAGCACCTCGTCGCCAACGGCGTGCCCTTCCGCGAGGCGCACACCATCGTCGGCGCGCTGGTGGCGGAGACCGTCGACGCGGGGCGGACGCTCGCCGACCTGGACCTCGGCGAGTGGCGGGCTGCATCCGATCACTTCGCCCCGACGGTCGTCGATCTCTTCGATCCCGATTCAGCGCTCCGCCGCCGCGACGTTCCGGGAGGACCCGGACCAAGGTCGGTGGGCAGGCAGCTCACCCGTGCACGGGCGCTGGTGGCGCGCACGCGAAGAGCCGCCGCCGGCGGCTGACCGTATCCTGAGAGCGTGACCCGGGACACCCTGATCGTCGGCGACGTCCAGGGTGACGTCGACCGGCTCAAGGAGGCGCTCGAGCCGTACCCCGAGGACGATGTCGACACCATCTTCCTGGGTGACTTCTTCCAGGGGGGCGAGCCCGGCGCCGGCGGCGGTGCAGCGGCGGCGAAACTCGCGATGAGCCGTCGCAACGCGCGTTCGGTGCTCGGCAACCACGATCTCTTCCTGCTGGTCATCCTCGAGCGCTCGCGTGGCGCCGACGAGCTCGGTGCCTGGCGAACGCGCGACGGGCTCAGCATGGAGGACCTCTGGCTGAGCCGTCGTGGCGACTGGGCGGACCTGAGCGCCGTCGCGGCGGATGCGCAGCTCGAGGACTGGCTGCGAGCGCTCCCGTTCCTCGTCGAGCTCGAGGACGGCACCCTCGCCCAGCACACCGACGACGACCGGTACGCGGAGATCGGCGACACCGTCGACGCGGTCAATGGCGCGGTGCGAGCCTGGCTCGAAACCACCGGCGGAGCCTTCCAGGCCCTGCGTTACACGATCGGGCGGCACGGCTTCGACGACCCCGAGCGGTTGCGCCGATATCTCGAGCACTTCGGCGTCCGGCGCGTCGTCCACGGGCACACGCCGCACTGGGACGAGGTACCGATCTCCGTGCACGGCGGCCTCGCCGTCGGGTACGACGGGCGGTTCTCGCGGTTCTGGGGACGAGCCGAGGGCGAGGAGCCGGGCCCGATCGGCGCGACCGTCGCCCTGCTGCCGCCGCTCCCCGTCGGCGCCGGGTGAGCGCCGGCGCGATCAGGGGTGGCGGCTGAGCATCTCTCCGAGCCGCGCGATCGGCGGCTCCTGCCCGGCGGTGACGTATGCGGTCACCACCAGCGAGAGCAGGAGCACCTTGAGGGCGCGGAAGGGCGCGGCCGGCGGCTGCTGCACCACCAGGCCAGAGAGCGCGATCCCGTCGATGGCACTCAGGATCGCGCCGGCAAGCTCGCGCGGCGACACCAGCGAGTACGCGGGCAGGCGGCCGAGCACCTGGCGCAGCTCGATCTCGATCTCGTCTACGAGATGGGTGCGGAGGCTGGCGCAGCGGACCCGGAGCGCCGGGCTGCTCAGGCTGACCGTGTACAGGTCCAGGAGCAGTCGGAAGAACTCGGGCTGATCCGCGCAGCGGGCTTCGGCGTGGTCGAGGCCGGTCACGATGCGCTCGAGGGGATCCTCGACCGCCTCGACCACCGCCTTCCAGTCGGCGACCATCTGACGTTCGGTGACCATCACCACCTCGAGGAGCAACTCCTCCTTCGAGTCGAAGTAGTAGTGGAGGAGGCCGGGCGCGACCCTCGCCTCACGGGCGACGTCCTTCAGCGACGTCTCGGCATAGCCTTGACGGCCGAGCACGGCCGCGGCGGCACGGACGATCTGGATTCTCCTGCCGGCCTCGTCGACCTCGGTGCCCCGCAGCGTCGTCCCCTCGTCCCTGGCGCCGATCGTGGCGATCTGTCTCACGCGTTCAACCTGAGCGGCAATGCTAACCCGGCCCGGGCGGGTTAGGAAAGCTGGTGAGGGCCGCGCCTGCTGCTCAGGCGATCGGTTTGTGGAAGCCCACGCCGATGGCCCCCGGCCCGCTGTGGCAGCCGACCACGGGCCCGACCACCGTCAGCGCCGGCTCGCTCGACACCAGGGGACGCATCCTGTCCACGAGCTCGGCGGCGATCCGGGGGCGGTCGGCGTGAGCGACGACGACGTCGGCGCCCCCCCAGGCCGCGGCGGCCCGCTTGCACTCCTCGACGACGCGGTCGATCGCGCGCGGATAGGTCCGAACTCGTCCGACCGGCTCGATGACCCCGTCACGGATCTCGAGGATCGGCTTGATGTCGAGCATGGAACCGAGCAGCGCTCGCGCTCCGCCGATCCGGCCGCCGCGGCGCAGGAACTCGAGGGTCTCGACGGTGAAGAGCACCTTCTCGGTGGCGAGCACGGCAGCGATCGCGGCCTCGACCTTGGCGGCGTCGGCGCCGGCCTCGATGCTCCGAACCGCCTCGCGGACGGCAGCGTAGTGACCGACCGCGACGCTGCGCGTGTCGATGACCCGGATGTCCTGATTGGGCAGCGCCGCGCGGGCCTGGGTTGCCGACGCGTAGGTGCCACTGAGATCGGCGGAGATGGTCGTGCAGATGATCGCGCCGCCGTCCGACCCCAACTCCCGGAAGACATCCTCGAATTCGGCGGGGGTCGGTTGTGAGGTCCGCGGAAACGGGCCGGGCGCAGCCAGCCGGGTGTAGAACTCGGCGGCCGAGATGTCCACGCCGTCGAGGTAGGTCTGATCGCCGAAGATCACCTTGAGCGGGACGACGCGCACGGTGTGGGCGGCCCGAAACCCGGGATCGAGATCGGCGGTGCTGTCGCACACCAGGTGGACCGACGGCATGGGCGCCGTAGCCTACCTCGCAGCCAGCAGTCTGGCCTGATCCTCGCCGTTGTCCTCGGCGATCAGCAGGGCGCCGAGCAGGGATCGGTCCTCGCCCAGGGTGCCGCGCGCGATCTCGGGGTGCGGCTGGAGGAAGAGGGAGCGGTCGACGGTCTCGAAGAGCGACGGCGAGAACCGGCTCCAGCTCGCGCACACGCCGCCCCCGAACACCACCACGTCGGGGTCGTGCACGGTCGTGACGTTCACGGTTGCGAGCCCGATCCACCTGCCGATCTCCGCCCAGGCGTCCGGGTCACTCAGCTGCTCGGCGGCGATGCCGTACCGCCGCGCGATCGCACGACCGCTCGCCAGCGCCTCGAAGCAGCCTGCGCCGCCACAGTGGCATGGCGGGCCGCCGAGCCATGCGGGCCAGAGCACCATGTGGCCGCCCTCGGTGTCGTGCCTGCCGACCACGATCCGGCCGTCGCGGACGACCCCGCACCCGATGCCGGTCGAGACCGTCCAGTAGACCACCGTTCGGTGACCCGAACCGGCGCCGAGACGCGCCTCGGCGAGCGCTGCGCAGTTGGCGTCGTTCTCGACCACCACCGGGCAGTCGAAGCGCTGGCCGAGGAGGTGCGCCATCTCGAGCCCGTGCCATGACGCCGGCATGCCTGGCGGGTTGAGCAGCGCGCCGGCAACGCGGTCGAAGGGGCCGGGGGCCGAGATCGCTATCGCCTCGGGAAGGACCCCGCCCATCACCCCCTCGATGAGACCGCGCAGGGTCGCCAGCGGGGAATCGACCGGCGTCGGGGTCCTGCGGACCGTGCCGAGCGAAGCGCCGCGACCGGCGGATGCGGCGATCTTGGTGCCGCCGATGTCGAGGAGCGCGATCACCGGGCGATGATGCCTACACTCGCCGCCATGCTGCTCGCGATCGACGTCGGAAACACCAACATCGTGGTCGGGGTCTTCGAAGGCGAGCAGCTGGTCGCCGACTTCCGGATCCACACGGACGACCGATTCACCGGGGACGAGCTGGGGCTGGTGCTCGTTGACCTACTGGGACGCCGGAACCTCCTCCCGGGGCAGGTGACCGCGGTGGTGGTCAGCAGCGTGGTTCCCACGCTCGCGCGGAGCATCGACGAACTTTCCCACACCTACTTCAACCGGCCGCCGATGGTCGTCGGCCCGGGGACGCGGACCGGCATCCGCATCCACTACGACGACCCCCGCCGGGTGGGCGCCGACCGGATCGCGAACGCGATCGCAGCCCACCATCTCTACCGGGGACCGGCGATCCTCGTCGACTTCGGCACCGCGACCACGTTCGACGCCATCGACGCCAACGGCGACTACCTCGGCGGCGCCATCGCCCCGGGGATCCAGCTCAGCCACGACGCGCTGGTGAGCCACGCCGCAATGCTCATCCGGGTCGAGCTCACGGCTCCCGTCGAGGCGATCGGGCACTCGACCACGGGGAGCATGCAGTCGGGGATCGTGTTCGGCTACGTTGGCCTGGTCGAGGGGCTCGTCGCGCGGTTCCGCAAGGAGATGGAGGGGCAGCCCACGGTGGTCGCCACCGGGGGCCTGGCGCCGTCACTCGCCAGGCTGATCCCGGCGATCGACGTCGTCGACGAGCGGCTCACCCTCCACGGGCTCCGCCTCATCCACGATCAGAATCGCTGAGGCGCGCCGGGGCGCCCCGTACCATGGGGCGATGGCTGTCGCAGCGACCGCTCTCCGCCCCCTGCGGGTCGGCGGGCTCGAACTCTCGTCACCGGTGCTTGTGGCGCCGATGGTGGGGATCACCGACGCGCCCTGCCGTGAGCTGTGCCGGGAGTTTGGCGCCGGCCTGGTGTCGACCGAGATGGTCGCTGCCGAGGCGGTGGTCCGCAGCACCGACGCCGTGATGCATCTCCTCGACTTCCCGGGCGACGTGGCACCGGTCGCGGCGCAACTGGTGGGCTGCGATCCGGCCATGATGGCCGACGCCGCCCAGGTCTGCGTGGAGCGCGGCGCCGTGATCGTCGACGTCAATCTCGGCTGCCCGGTATCCAGGGTTGTGAGCCGGGGCAGCGGCGCCGCCCTCGCCCGGGACGTCGGCGCGACCGCGCGGGTGGTCACCGCGATGGTCGAGGCTGTCCGCGTCCCGGTCACCGTGAAGATGCGCCTTGGCTGGGATGCGTCGACCATCAACGCCCCCGACCTTGCCCGTGCCCTCGAGGACGCGGGGGTTGCCGCCGTGACCGTGCACGGCCGGACCCGCTGCCAGAAATACGAGGGAACCGCCGACTGGGCGGAGATCGCCCGGGTCAAGGAGGCCGTCGGGGTCCCGGTCTTCGGCAGCGGCGACGTCGAGGACGTGGAGACGCTCGCGCAGCGCATCGAGGCCGGGATGGTTGATGGGGTCGTGATCGCGCGCGGCATGCTCGGCAACTTCTGGTTCGTCCGCCAGGCGGTCCACCGGCTGGCCGCGGGCACGATGCTGCCCGACCTCGACTTCGCGGCCCGCATCGCCCTGGCCCGCCGCCATCTCGACATGCTCTGTGCGTATCACGGTGAGAACCGTGCCCTACGCACCGGCCGTAAGTACGTCGCGTGGACAATTCGCGGCTGCGCAGGCGCTGCGCGACTTCGGGCCGAGGTTCAGACGATCGACACGCGTGAGCGGCTCGACGCGTTGCTCGATCGTGCGCTCGAGGCAGGACCGCGATCCGAGGGATGGTTCCGGCCGGTGTTCGTCAGCGGCGAGGGCTGACGAGAGCAAAAAAGAAGGGCGCCTCTGGAAACCAGAGACGCCCCGAGAGGGGGGGCAGTAATGAAGATCCCCACATCGACCTCGCGACGGATCATATGAACCATAACGATTTCCGTCAAGGAATAACGACAAGTTGTTACGCCGCGCCGGATGTGCCTCGCCTATACTCCGGGCTCCGCAGCGCGGAGGTAGCCGGATACCCCGCCGAGATTTTGTCGTATCAGGGAATTATATGGACAAACCTGTGTTGCTCACGCGAGACGGTCTCGTCAAGCTCGAGCACGAATTGGAAGAGTTACGTACGGTCCGTCGCTCCGAGGTGGCCGAGCGCATCAAGTACGCCAAGGACTTCGGCGACCTCTCGGAGAATGCCGAATACGACGAGGCGAAGAACGAGCAGGGAATGCTCGAGGGCCGCATCCTCGTGATCGAGAACATGCTCCGCAATGCCGTCATCATCGAAGAGGGCAGTGAGAGCGGAATCATCAGTGTCGGCACGACCGCCGAGGTCAAGGACGACTTCGGCAAACAAACCCTGACGATTGTCGGTCCCGCCGAGGTCGATGTTGCCGAGGGGCGGATCTCGATGGAGTCGCCGGTCGGCAAGGCGCTGCTCGGTCACCGGGTCGGGGACACCGTCGACGTGGTCAGCCCGGGTGGCTCCCGGCAGATCAAGATCGTCAAGATCAACTAGATCGCAGCACCGCGTGCGCACGCGGCGAGCCCTGCCGGGGAAGATAGGCCGCATGCCATCCGACGACCTCTTCGCAGAGCGCCGGCGCAAGGTCGATGAGCTCGCCGCGCGTGGGATTCCCTCCTACGGAGTCGATTTCACGCCCAGCGCGACCATGGACGAAGCGCGCCTCCGGCTCGGCGCGTATGAAGCCGAGCATCCGGACGCCGACGTCGACGCAACGGACCGGCCGGTCGTCGCCGTGGCCGGCAGGATCATGCAATTGCGCGATCTCGGTGGTGCCGCATTCGCCCACGTCGAGGACGAGTCGGGTCGGATGCAGATGTGGTTTCGCGCCGACCGCTCCGGAGGTGCCCACGCGATGGTGGGGATGCTCGATCTCGGCGACATCGTCGGGATCACCGGACCGATGACCCGCACGCGGCGTGGCGAGCCGAGCGTTCTCGTCGACACCGTGACGCTGCTGGTCAAGGCGCTGCACGCGCCTCCCGAGAAGTTCCACGGTCTCCACGACCAGGAGACCCGCTACCGAAAGCGCTATCTCGACCTGCTCAGCAACTCGGGTCAACGACGCCACTTCGCGACGCGCACCCGATTGATTCGCGCGCTCCGGGCGACACTCGATCAACGCGGGTTCCTCGAGGTCGAAACCCCTGTGCTGCAGCCGATTCCCGGTGGTGGCCACGCGCTCCCGTTCAAGACGCACTGGAACGCCCTGCACACCGATGTCTATCTGCGCATCGCGATCGAGCTGCATCTCAAGCGCCTCATCGTCGGCGGCTATGCCCGCGTGTACGAGATCGGCCGCGTGTTTCGCAATGAAGGACTGTCGCCGCGGCACAACCCGGAGTTCACCATGCTCGAGGCGTACCAGGCCTACGCGACCTACGACGACATGCGCGAGCTCACCGAGTCGCTGGTCACCGCCGCCGCCAACGCGGCCGGTCCGCAGATGGCGAAGCAGAACGACGGGGGCAGCGAACCGAGCGAGGACCCATTGCTGCGCACCGCGTTCGGCCGCTCGCTCCACCTCCGGCCGCCGTATCGCGCCGCGACCATGGTCGACCTTGTGCTCGAGCACACCGGCGTCGATGCGCGCGCGGCGTGGGATGAGATGCACGCGGCGGCAGCAAACCTCGGCGTCGAGGTCGCGCCGGATCTCAGCCCGGGGGCCGTGCTCGTCGAGATCTATGAGCAGCGAGTCGAGGGTGAGCTCTGGGATCCGACCTTCGTGCTCGACTACCCCGCCGACGTCAGCCCGCTGGCGCGCCGGCGGCGCGACGACCCGCGATTCGTCGAGCGATTCGAGCTGATTGTCGCCGGTCGTGAGATCGCCAATGCGTTCAGCGAGCTCAATGATCCGATCGACCAGCGGGCGCGCTTCGAGGAGCAGGCGCGCATGCGCGCCGCGGGAGATGCGGAGATTCCGCCGATCGACGAGGACTTTCTCGAGGCGATCGAAACGGGCATGCCGCCTGCCGGCGGGCTCGGTGTCGGCGTCGATCGGCTCGTGATGCTGCTCACCAACTCGGCGACCATCCGCGACGTGCTGCTGTTTCCGACCATGCGTCCCCAGCCACGCGGCGGCAACTCCTGATGCTGTCCATGCAGCGCATTCGCGACGACCCGGACTCGGTTCGCGAGGGCGCGCGCAGAAAAGGGGAGACCGCGCCGATCGATGAGCTGCTCGCGGTCGACGCCGAAGCACGCAGCCTGCGCACCACCGTCGAACAGTCGCGCGCCGAGCAGCGTGCGGCATCGGCGGCGGTGCGGGGCAAACCGTCGGACGAACAGCGCGCATCGCTGACGTTGCTCAAGCAGCGCATCCAGGACGGGGAGGTGCGCCTCGCGGATCTCGATCAGCGCGTCGAGGCCCTGCTGCTCGAGGTGCCCAATCCGCCGCACGCGAGCGTCCCCGACGGTGGCGGCCCCGCGGACAACGTCGTCGTGCGCACGTGGGGCACCGCCCCGAGCTTCCCCTTCGACGCGCAGCCGCACTACGAGCTCGGCGAGCGACTCGGCGTGTTCGACTTCGAGCGCGCCGTGAAGATCAGCGGATCGAGGTTCGTGGTGCTGCGCGGCGACGGCGCGCGGCTGCAACGCGCACTGACGTCGTTCATGCTCGATGTCGCCCGCGAGCACGGCTACACGGAGGTGGCACCCCCGTTCCTGGTGCGCCGCGAGGCGATGATCGGCACCGCACAGCTGCCCAAGTTCGAGGATGAGGCGTACCACGCCGACGACGGGCTCTTTCTCATTCCCACCGCCGAAGTTCCCGTGACCAATCTCTACGCAGGCGAGATTCTCGAGGCGGCGCAGCTGCCGATCGCGCACGTCGCGCTGACCCCGTGCTGGCGGCGGGAGGCGGGCGCGGCCGGCAAGGACACGCGCGGGTACATCCGGTTGCACCAGTTCGAGAAGGTGGAGATGGTGCGCTTCACGAGACCGGAAGCGTCGTTGGACGAGCTCGAGCTGATCACCGCGCACGCCGAGCACGTGCTCCAGCGGCTCGGCCTGCACTATCGCGTATTGCTGATGTGCACCGGCGACCTGGGCTTCGCGCAGTGGAAGAAGTACGACGTCGAGGTGTGGGCGCCAGGGATGCGCCAGTGGCTCGAGGTCTCATCGTGCTCGGTGTTCGCTGACTTCCAGGCGCGGCGAGCCAACATTCGGTACCGTCCCGCGCCGGGCGAGAAGCCACGTCACGTGCACACGCTCAACGGCAGCGCGCTCGGCGTTCCGCGCACGTTCGATGCCGTCCTCGAGACTCACCAGCAGGAGGACGGCAGCGTGCTCATACCCCAACCGCTGCGCGCGTATCTCGGTGGCCTCGAGCGTCTGACCGTCTCGTGATCAACCGCGACATCGACCCTGCGTGGCTCAACGATCGCAGCGAATTCCAGCAGAACTGGGTGCACGGCCTGCGCAACCCGTCGGGACTGCATTTGCAGTACGAGCTCGACGGCAACCTCGTCTTCACGCACTGGACCCCGGGCGACGACCACGCCGGGTTTCCCGGTCTTGCGCACGGCGGCATCATCAGCGCGGTGCTCGACGACGTCATGGGGCGATGCTCGGCGCTGCACCGTCACTGGGTGGTCACGGGCCGCCTCGAGGTGCGCTACCGGCGCGCGGCGCCGCTCGGGGCCCGGCTTCGCATCGAGGGTCGCATCACCCGGCTCCTGCGTCGCGCGTTGCACACCGACGGGCGTGTCCTGCTTCCCGATGGCGGTGTTGTGGCCGAAGCCACGGGAACGTACCTCCCGCTCTCGCACGAGCTGCGCCGGCAGATGGTGGATGCCTGGCCGGGATTCGAGGAGTTCCTCTGACGCGCTAGCCAGGCAGTGACGCGCGCTTGCTCCGCCGGCGCGCCTCGGCTGAACCCGGTCCCGCAAGCGCCGATTAAAGTCAGCGACCATGCCCGAGGAACGCGAGATCAAGATTCCCGTCCACGCGGACTTCGTGCTGCCCGACCTCGACGACGTGGTTGAGGGCACGCACGCCGTCGACCGCGGCACCGTGGAGCTGTCGGCGACGTATTGGGACACCGATGCGCTGACCCTGCTCCACGCCAACCTCGGCCTGCGCCATCGGAGCGCTGCGGGCGAGCCGGGTAAGTGGACCCTCAAGGCGGGCAACCGGATGGTGGGGCAGGCCGTCTCTCGCGAAGAGACGGACTTCCCGGGGGCGCCGGACCAGCCGCCTCAGGCGGCCCTCGAACTGATCCGCCCAGAGGTCGGCGAGGTCGCGCTCCACCCCATCGCGCGGCTCGTGACCGACCGGCACACCGTGGATCTCATGGCCGGCGCCGCACGGCGCGCCGAGGTTGCCGACGACCGCGTGTCGGTGCGCTCCGGCGACCGGACCGCGTCAACCTTTCGAGAGGTCGAGGTGGAACTCTTCGACGCCGATGCGGCATTGATCGACGCCGTCATGACCCGGCTCCGCGCCGCGGGAGTGGGGGAGCCCGACGGTACGCCGAAGTACGTTCGGGCACTCCGGGCGCTGGGTCACGACATTCCAGACCGCGTTTCCGTCTGATCGTCTTGGGCCGGCTCGTTAGATTCACCATTCTTTACCGCATGCAAACAAATATTTGCCCGAGACCGCCCTCAAGGGCTCGATCGACCCTTCCCAGCCGCGTAAAGTCGGACGCGTGACGCTCGCGACCAAGGCCGAGCCCGCAGCTCGAAACACCGACTTCTTCCAGGACGCCACGATCGACGATCTGCGCCTCGCGGCGATCTTCCGGCGCGGATTCCGGCAGGCGATGATCCAGATCAATCGCTCGCTCGCGCAGCATGACCTGAGCCCCCTGCAGTACCACCTCCTCCTCGAGGCCGGCGCTGCCGGGGTCGAGGGATGCGTGCAGGGCGACCTCGCGGAACTCATCCAGGCGCCCGAGGCGCGTGTGTCCCTGATGGTTCACGAGTTGAACGCTCGCGGGCTGGTTCGGACGCTTCGATGCGCGCCTGATCGGCGCATGGTTCGCGTCGGCCTCACCGAGGCCGGTTGCCGGGTGGTCGAGGCGGCGCTCCATGCCCAGCGCGCCGCGCTGCACGAGATGGCTCAGGACTTCAACGTCCCGGGCGTCGCGCAGATGCTCCGGGGAGCGGTCCAGCTATACCTCGGGGTCGATATTGCCGAGGAAGGCCGCCTCTAGGACCTCGCCGACGCGGAACGCGAAGCGCGGCGCGTTGATGACGAGCCAGAGCGCCTGACTCCAGTTCGCCGGCTGCCGGATCGCGCGTGTTGGAGCAGCCCACGCCGCGGACAGCTCGCGCGTCGGCGTGTCGAGGATCACCCGGAGCACCCCGAAGCGCTGTGCGGATTCCGCCGCTGCGGCCGAACTCCATGTCCACGGCGACATGACCGCGGCCGGCCCATGTCTCCCTGGCGGTGCCGGTGACCATCCCTGACGTCGAGATGAGCGACCCGCTCACCACCGGGAGGCGCAGGTACCGCGCGGCGTGCTCGAGCGCGGCGACGACACGCGGGTCGCACGTATGGGTCAGCCCTCGCTCATCAACGACCTGGGTGGGAATGACCACCGTGCCCGGCGTCTGCTCGGGGAGCAGGCCGCCGCAGAGCCCAGCGCTGATGACGATTCCCGGCATCGCTGCCGGAGGCCTCCCGCCGATCCCGACCTGCACCACGCGGACATGCCGAGCCCGGCGCCGCACCCCCCATGCCTCCACGCCCATGGCGCAGATGGCCGTGACCCGCGTGTCAGGCGGCATAGCCGTTGTCGCGATACCAGCGCACGGCGCGTTCGATTGCGTCGGCTGCGCTCGAAGGACGGTATCCGAGCTCGGAGACCGCCCTCGCGCTCGACGAGTACATCTCGAGGCGGCCCATGCGCACCCCTTCGAGCGGAATCGCGGGCACACCGCCGGTGACCCGGACGCGAACAGCGTCAACCCGCGCCCCAGCGGCGGCGATTGCGTAGGGAAGTCGAAACGTCCGCTCCGGCCTGCCTGACGCCCGCGCGATCAGCCGCCACAGCTCCGCGAGCGTGAGGTTGACGCCTCCCGCGATGTAGCGCTCTCCCGAGCGTCCGCGCTCGAGCGCCAGCACGTGCGCGTTGGCGACGTCTTCGACGGCGACGACGTTCATGCCCCCGCCCAGGGTTGCGGGCATGCGTCCGCGCAGCAGGTCGACGATGATCTTGCCGGTCGGCGTCGGCCGCCGGTCAGCGGGGCCGACCGGCGCCGTCGGCAGCACCGTGGTCACCGGGATCGGCGCGCGCAGCGCCGCCCGCTCGGCGGCGAGCTTGGAGGCGTGGTACGACCACGCCCCGTGGTCGGGGCTCGCCCAGTCGCTCTCGGTCGCCGGATGCGAGCCCGTTGCCGGCGGCAGCGCCGCCGAGCTGGACGTGACCACGCACCGTTCGACGCCGGCGATGCGCGCCGCCTCGAGGATGCCCGACGTCCCCTGGATGTTCACCGCCGCGATGGTTGCCCGATCGAGCGGTGAGAACGAGTACAGCGCGGCGGTGTGGATCACGTACCGGCATCCTCGTAGCGCCGGAACCAGCGCTCCCGGTGAGCGCAGATCCCCGGTCACCGTGACCACACCAGCCGGCGCCTCCCACCGCCCGCGGACGAGCGCACGAACGGTATATCCGCCCACGAGCAGCGCGGTGAGCACGTGCGATCCGACGAACCCCGACGCACCCGTGAGAAAGACGTCACCCGCGCCGGGCGCTGCCTGCGGCGCGTTCATGTCAGTTCAGATGCGACTTGGTCCCGAGCGGGCGGAGGCTGTCGCGCGCCGCCCGCAGCGATTCGCGCAGCGACGAGGATGTCGCAACCACCGCGGTCGGCTCGTACCCGCAGTGCGCCATGCAGTTCCCGCAGCGTTCATCGCGGCCTCGACCGTACTTCTCCCACTCGGTCGTCTCGACCAGTTCCCGGTACGAGGTCGCATAGCCGTCCGACATGAGGTAGCAGGGACGCTGCCAGCCGAGCACCGAGTAGCTCGGGATTCCCCACGCGGTGCAGCTGAAGTCGACCTTGCCCTCGAGGAAGTCGAGGAACAGCGGGGAGTGGTTGAGCCGCCACTTCTTGCGCCGTCCATCCGCGAACGCATCGCGGAAGATCGCATGAGTGCGCTCGACATTGAGCCAGTGGTCCTGGTCGGGCGCCTTCTCATAGGCGTAGCCGGGTGAGATCTGCATGCTGTCGACCTGCACCTCGTCGTTGAGGAAGTCGAGCACGCCACGGATCGAACGCGCGTCGTCCTGGTCGAAGAAGGTCGTGTTGGTGGTGACGCGGAAGCCGCGCGCCTTGGCTGCCGCGATGGCGGCGATGGCTTTGTCGAACACGCCGGTGCGGCAGACGGACTCGTCGTGGCGCTCGCGGAGGCCGTCGATATGAATCGAGAACGAGAAGTACGGCGAGGGTGTGAAGAGATCGAGCTTCTTCTCGAGCAGGAGCGCGTTGGTGCAGAGATAGACGTAGCGCTTGCGGGCGACCAGCGCGTTGACGATCTGGTCGATCTCCTTGTGTACCAAGGGCTCTCCGCCTGCGATCGACACCATCGGCGCCTCGCATTCCTCGACCGCGTCGATGCACTGCTGCACCGTCAGCCGCCGCTGGAGGATCGCGTCCTCGTGCTGGATCTTTCCGCAGCCCGCGCACGCCAGGTTGCATTGGTAGAGCGGTTCGAGCTGGAGCACGAGCGCGAACTTCTCATTGCGGCGCAGCCGTTGCCGGGCCACGTAGCTCCCAACTCGTATCGCCTGTCGCAGTGGCACCGCCATGGCTGTCTCCTTGTGTCTCTTCGGGTTATCGGTGGGCGACGAGCTCGCGCTCGACGGCGGGTTGTGCGCTCTGGATGGACTCGCCGCCGGCGAGCGCCAGGGTCGGAAACACGTGTCGGTAGAGGTGGTAATTGATGTAGAAGTCTCCGGGGAACCCGGTGCCGGTGTGCTCGGGCTCGTCCCAGGTGCCGTCCCGCTGACGCTCCAGCAGGAACGCCCGGCCGCGCGCGCATGCGGGGTCGTCACCGCGCCCCGCGAGCTGCAGGGTGAGCATCGCCCACGCGGTCTGCGACGGCGTGCTGGTGCCGACCCCGGCGAACAACTCATCGACATAGGAGTGACAGGATTCACCCCAGCCGCCGTCCGGGTTCTGCACCCGGCGCACCCACGCAGCAGCGTCGCTCACCATGTCGCCGCCGGTGCGCAGCGCGACCAGCGCGCTGACCACGCACCAGGTGCCATAGATGTGGTTCACGCCCCAGCGGCCGTACCACGAACCCCACGGACGCTGCGTGGCGCGCAGGTATGCGAGGGCGCGCGGGATGTCGGCGTCGTCGACGCCGCAGCCGACCGCGGCCAGCATCTCGATGACGTGCGCGGTCACGTCCTCGGACGGCGGATCGAGCATCGCCCCGAAATCAGCGAACGGCAGCTTGTACACCAGGGCGCGCGTGTTGTCCTTGTCGAACGCCGCCCAGGCACCATTGCGAGAGCGCATCGCTCTGCACCACCGGACGGCGTCGGCGACCGGCTTCGCCACGCGCGCCGGGTCGCCTGACTCCAGCAGCGCGAGGACGACGACCGCGGTGTCGTCGACGTCGGGATAGATGTCGTTGTCGAACTCGAAGGCCCAACCGCCGCATCCGTCGAATGGCACCTTGACGTTCCAGTCGCCACCCCCCGAGATCTGCTCGGCGAGCAGCCACTCCACCGCGCTGCGCAGCGCCGCATGCTCGCGCGGAATCCCGGCTTTGCGTAGCGCGAGCATCGCCCACGCCGTATCCCACACCGGCGACATGCATGCCTGGAGACGCCAGCCCTGCTCGTCGTCGATGGCGAATCGACGGAATCCCTCGAGCCCGCGGCGGATGACCGGGTGATCGAGCGACATGCCCTCGAGGTTCAGCGCTATCAGCGAGTAGACCCATGGAGGCTGGATCCCGCCCCAGCCGCCGTCGGCCTCCTGCCGTTGGGTGATCCAATCGACGAGCCGGCCGCGCGAGGCCGCGCGTCCCGGTTGACGGGGCAGACGGTCGTAGAGCTTCAGCGCATGGTCGAGCCACAGGAACACGCCGGAGCCGGAGACGCGCTGCATCCGGGGTTCGCTTCCAGGGACGATCACCTCGTCGACGCTGACCCCGAGGTCGCGGACGGGGCGCCGCGAGATGACGATGAGCAGCGGCGCGATCGTGCCTCGCGCCCAGCATGCGAAGTCGTACAGGTTGAGTGGCGCCCACGAGGGGAGACGCACCAGCTCGGGTGGCATGCTCGGCACGCCATCCCACGGAAAGACGCCGAAGAGCGCGAGCCAGATCTTGGTGAAGACGCGCGCTTCGGCCAGCCCGCCCTGGTCGAGAATCATGCGCAGCGCCTTGCGCAGCGGCGCTTGGGTCGCGTCGATCCCGAGGACCCGAAGCGCGACATACGCCTCGATGGTCGTGCTCAGATCGCCAGGGCCGTCGTGGTACAGCGCCCATGTGCCGTCATCGCGCTGCGCTCCGAGAATATGACGGGCCGCCCCCTCGCGGATGTCGTCGTGCGATGCGCCGAGGAATCGGAGCAGGAGCACGTGCTCGGCGGTCATGGTGACGTTGGTTTCGAGCTCGCCGCTCCACCACCCGGATGCATCCTGGTGCGCGACCAGCCAGTCGACCGCGGAGCCCAGCGCCTCAGACGGCACGGGCCACCTCCCGCGCCGGCCCGGCGGCTTGCGCGCTCTGCGCAGACGGCCATGCGGCGGCGTTGCTGTACAGCGTCAGCGCCGCGGTCCGTCCGCTGCGCACCGCCGACTTGATCGTCGCCGGCCAGCCGGTGTCGGTCCACGCACCCGCGATCACGAGGTTGGAGAGCACGGTCGTGGGGCCGGGGCGGCGCACGCCCGGCGCGGGAATGAAGGTGGCGTCGGGGTCGCGCGTCGCGGCCCCACGCAGCAATCGGGCGCGCGCCGCCTGCGGCAGCACCGCGGCCAGCTCCGTGCGACCGAGCTCGACGAGCTCCCGCTCCGGGCGCTGGACGAGGTCATCGGCCGCGCTCAGGCTGCAGCACACGTATCCAGGCGACTTCTCGAACACCCACTGCACCGGCGAGTTCGAGGAGCGCCGCGAAGTCGCACCCCAGGACCGGCCGGTCGTACCAGAGGTGCACATCGACGATGGGCATGGCTTGAAAGGCGTCCAGCCCGGCGACACCCAACGCCGGTGCGTCGTCGAGCATCGCGTTGAGGCGCTTCGGCGGCACCGCGATGACGCATGCGTCGCACGCGGCCCCGGCCCCGCCGCTCAGCTTCACGCCGGTGATGCGGTCGCCCTCACGATGCACGCCGACGACGGCCTGGCGGAGGTGAACCCCGTCGAGACGTGCGGCTGCGGCCTCCGCAAGTCGCGCGAGCGGGACCTTGAGATACGCGATGCGCGCCGCATCGCGATCGCCGAGAAACGCGGTCCGGATGACGAACAGTCCCATCGCCGCAGACACGCGGTCGAGGGGCGCGTTCAGCGCCGGAACCAGAAACGGCTCCCAGAATGCGCGCAGCGCGCGGCGGCTCTGATGATGCCGGCGCAACCAGGCGGCCATGTCTCCCTTCGGCGAGACGTCGGTGCGTGCCGCGACCAGCGCGCGTCCCACCCGGACGCGATCGAGCGTGCTCAGGTGCGGATACCGAGCGAAGCCTGCCATCAGGTGGAGCGGCGCGGGAAGCGCGGAAGCGCGCAGGTGTGCGGGTCGACGCTTGCGCGAGAGCACCGTGACCTCGAATCGCGGCTGGATGTAGAGCGAATCGGTGAGCCCGAGCTCCTCGACCAGGTCGAGAGTCGCAGTGCAGCAGGCGAGGACCACGTGCTGGCCGCAGTCGACCTCGTGGCCCTCGACCTCGAACGAGGTTGCCTTACCACCCAGCAGCCGGGAACGCTCGTACAGGTCTACATGCCAGCCGCGCTTGGCGAGCTCGAGCCCGGCGGTGAGGCCCGCGAGCCCGGCTCCGACGACGGCGACGCGTGGCTGCCGGCTCATACCGCAGCCAGCCAGGAACGAGCCATCACACCCAGCTTCGCCGCCTTCGAGAGCCGCGCGCGTCCGCGAAGCGGCAGCTCGGGCGCGGCCTCGATCCGATCCAGGATCCCGAGGTAGATCCCGGCCATGGTGCGCACGCACACCGCGGGTTGCTTGGGAATGGACTCGGTCACGCGAATGCCGGATCGGTGCAGCTCACGCGCGCGAGCGATCTGCATCGCCATGAAGGCGTGCCAGCCCGGGGCGACGCGGCCGTCGAGGATGTGTCCCTCGGTGATGCCGAACTCGGCGAGCTCGTCCAGGGGCAGATAGATGCGTCCGCGGGTCGCGTCCTCCTGCACGTCGCGCAGGATGTTGATCAGCTGCAGAGCCACACCCAGCTCATCGGCGCGTTCCAGCGCGATCGGGTCGCGGAATCCGAAGATGCGCACGCACATCCGCCCGACCACCGACGCGACCAGGTTGGCATACGCGCGCAGCTCGTCCCACGTCTGGTATCGAGTTTTGGTCAGATCCATCGCCACGCCGTCGATGAGCATGTCGAGCTCGGCGATCGGAATCGCGTGACGTCGCATTGCGATCGCGAGCAGGCCCATAACCGGGTCGGTACTGTCGCCGGGGCGCGTTTCGCGGAGGCGGCGTCGATGGTGCTCGAGGCGTTGGTCGCGCGACGCGCGACCGTCGAGGTCGGCATCGTCATCGACCTGCCGCGCGAAGTCGTAGAGCGCGTAGATCGAGGTGCGCTGCTGACGCGGAAGGGCGATGAATCCCCAGTAGAAGTTGGCCGCCTCGCGGCGCGCCATGTCCTCGCAGTAGCGCTCCAGTGCGCGAACGTCGGGCAGCGCGGGCGTGTCAAGCACGCCGGTGTTCCGCCGGCCGCGCCGGCACC
Source organism: Candidatus Dormiibacterota bacterium (assembly GCA_963709585.1). Taxonomy (GTDB): domain Bacteria; phylum Chloroflexota; class Dormibacteria; order Aeolococcales; family Aeolococcaceae; genus Palsa-851. Next base: position 34,930 of record CAVPXI010000004.1, read on the forward strand.
GGCACGGCGTGCGCCTCGCCGCCACGCCCGCCCGCTGACAGCGCTGCCGCGATGATTCGCATCCGCGCCGATCGATCCACGCTCGGGCGGTGTGCGGCGGTGCGATACCCGGCTGCGGCGATGGCGTCGAGGATCGCCTCACCACCGAGGCGATAGAGCGCCAGTTGCAGGCGCAGCCGCGGCGGCGCTTGCGCCTCCAAGGCGACGCCCGATGCAAGCAGCGTGCGCGCCCGCTCGCACATCGAGCGTGTCGCGCCTTCGATGCCATGCTCGCGAATGTCGCTCTGCAGCAGGTAGGTGCGGCCGAGCCGCTTGTCGACCGAGACATCCTGCGCGAAGTTGGCGAGTTGCAGCCCGATGCAGACGTCGTCACTCAGCGTCACCGCGGCCGGGTCGCGAATGTCGAACAGGCGGAGCACGATGCGCCCGACCGGCGCAGCCGAATGTGCGCAGTAGCCGCGCAGCGCGGGCCAATCGTCATACGTGTCGACGCGCTGGTCCTGAATATTGGCGTCGATCAGGTCGACGAAGGGTTGTGCGTCCAACTGGAAACGGCGAACCGTGTCGGTGAGCGCGACCAGGACAGGATGGGTGCGCTCGTCGTGGTCGAAGCTCTCGCGGGTCTCGTCGCGCCAGCGTCGCAGGCGTCGCATCGCGATCGCACGATCACCGCTCTCGTCGCCGAGATCATCGGTGAACCTGCAGAACGCGTACACCCTGGTCAGGTCGCGGCGCAGCGACCGCGGCGAGAGCCGTGAGGCGACCGTGAAGTTCTCGTAGTGCTTGACCAGCTGCCGGCAGTACGCGTCGGCAGCGTCGAGCGACATGGTGGTTTGCGCCGTCACGGCGCCTGCCCGTCGCGGCGAACCAGGCGGGCGTCGGTTCGCAAGTCGACGACTCTCGCTGCGCCGACACAGAACATGGCCAGGCGCAGCTCCTCAAGGATCACGATGACGGTCTCGTCGAGCGCCTCGTCACCCGCTGCGGCGGCGCGCACCAACGGGCCCGCCATCCCGACCGAATCGGCGCCGAGCGTCAGCGCCTTGGCGATGTCGATGCCATTGCGCACTCCGCCGCTCGCGATCAGCACACCACTCGGAGCCGCGCTGCGCGCGCGGATCAAGGCGTCGGTCGTCGGGATGCCCCAGCCGGCGAAGGACGCCGCAACGCGCGCCCGGACCGGGTCGCTCATCCGATGGCGCTCGACCTCGCTCCACGACGTGCCACCCGCGCCGGCGACGTCGACCGCGGCCACGCCGGCTTCGAAGAGTTGCGTCACCAGGTCGTCGGCGATGCCCCAGCCGACCTCCTTGACGATCACCGGCGCGCCCAGCCCCGCGCACACCGCCGCGATCCGCCGGAGCAACCCGGCGAACCCGGTGTTCCCCGAGGTCTGCAGCGCCTCCTGGAGCGGGTTGAGATGCAGCACCAGCGCATCGGCGCGAAGCACCCGCAGGAGCTGACGGCATTCGTCGATCCCGACACCGAGGTTGAGTTGCACCGCGCCGAGGTTGGCGAGCAGGGGAACGTCAGGGGCGAGCCCGCGCACGTCGAACGTCGGCAGGACCTCCGGTCGTTCGAGGAGGACGCGGCAGGAGCCGAGACCCATCGCCAGACCATGGGATTGCGCGACACGAGCGAGCCGCTCGTTGATCACCCGCGTGTGTTCGGTTCCGCCGGTCATGCACGAGACCAGCAGCGGTGCGCCGACGTGGCGGCCGAGAAGATGGGTGCGCAACTCCACGTCGTCGAGGTCGACCTCCGGAAGGGCGCGATGCACGAAACGCCAGTCGTCGAAACCGGTTTCGACGCCTTTGGCGGCGACGTCCTCCTCGACGTTGACGCGCAGATGCTCGTCCTTGCGCGAGGCGGTGCGCGTGCCGGCGCTCGAGTCAGCGGTTGCGTTCAGCAACATGGATCGCCAGGTCCGCAAAGTCGGTGAGCGCCTGGTCGGGGAGGCCGGTGAGCGCGGCGATGGCGTCGCGCGCCAGCACCATCGGAACGCCGGCGGTCAGGGCCGGACCACCCAGCTCATCGAGCAGGGCGCGCAGACGGAACTCGCCGCCCGGTTCCCTTTCGCGAAAGAGGCGTCGCAGCTCGCGACGGCGCACGGGCGTGGCCACCTCGTACGCGGCGACCACCGGGTAGGTGAGCTTGCGCCGGCGCAGGTCGCCGCTCCGGCCCTTGCCGGTGAGCTGCGGGTCACCCCACGTGCCCAGCCAGTCGTCGCGCACCTGGAAGGCGAGCCCGAGCAGCCTGCCTGCGGCGTCGAACCGCTGAGCAATCGCGCGCGGTGCTCCCGCGAGCACGGCTCCCGCGGCCATCGCGGCGCCGAGGAGCGCTCCCGTCTTCATTGTGACCAGCCGGAGGTAGGTCGCCTGGGCGGCGCCGGCGCGACCCTCGAGGGAGAGGTCGAGGCACTGGCCCTCGACGACCTGCACCACCGCGGCACTCAGCAGGTGGGCGGCGCGCATCCTGCGCCCAGGCCGCGGTCCCGGCGCCAGCATCCCGCTCAGGGCGTTGGCGAACATGCCGTCGCCCGCGTTGATGCCCTGCTCGGTGCCCCAGATCGCCCACACCGTGGGGCGATGGCGGCGCAGCTGGTCGCCGTCCTGGATGTCGTCGTGGATCAGCGTGAAGTTGTGGATCAGCTCGACGGCGACGGCCGCCGGCAGCGCCCAGTTCGGGTCGCCCCCGAGCGACTCGCACGCCCAGAGCGCAAGCGCGGGCCGGATCCGCTTTCCGGCCGGCTCGTTCGCGGGGCGCCCCTGCTCATCGGTCCAGCCGAGATGGTAGGCCGACATCTGGCGGAGCAGCCCCCTGGTGCGAGGAGCCGTCCTTCGCAAGCCAGAGTCGAGTAGGTCCGTATGCCGATCGAGTAGCGCCGGACGCCCCTCGCTCGGCGCCGACGCATCGATGTCGAGAACGCGTTCCGCCATGGGCCTCCCCCTGCCAGGAAAGCTTTCTACGTCGTAACTATCGCGGAATGGTAACCAACCACCTTCCGCGACGGCAAGCCGGTCAATCGCCGCGGGATCAGCCGTCCTCGGCGGAGGGGAGGACGACCTGGAACTCGGTCCCATGGCGAGGCTCGGAGGTCACCGAAACGGTCCCGCCGTGGGCTTCGACCACGTGGCGGACGATGGCGAGGCCGAGCCCCGACCCCTCGCCGTCGCGCTGCCGCGAGCTGTCCGCCTTCCAGAAGCGCTCGTAAATCCGCGGCAGGTCCGCAGGGGTGATCCCCACGCCGCTGTCGCGACAGCTCAGCACGACGTGGCCCGCGTGTCCCGAAGTCGCGCTGATCGCGATTCGCCCGCCCGAGGGTGTGAACTTGATCGCGTTGTGAGCGAGGTTGCGGAGCACCTGGCCGAGGTGCGAGGCGTCGCCGATCAAGTCCGGGGTCCCCGGAGCGACGCTGATGTCGAACGCGACGCCCTTGCTCTCAGCGAGGGGACGGAGACGGTCCAGGCTGCCCATCAGCGTGGCGATCGGGACGCGCTCACTGGCCATCGGGCGCAGCCCCGACTCGATCGTGCTCAGCTCGAGCAACTCCTCGACCATCTGGGCCATGTGCGACGCCTCCTGGCCGATCCGCCGGACGAAGCCGGCGGCCGCGTCCGAGTCCTCGAGGCCACCGTTCGCGAGCGTCTCGGCGATGAGCTGGACCGCGGTGATCGGGGTGCGCAGCTCGTGCGAGACGTTACTGACAAAGTCGCGCCGAACTCGCTCGAGATGGTGCACGCGCGTCTCGTCTCGCACCACCAGCACGCTCGCCACCTCACCGTTGAGCGCGATCGCCCGAGCGTTGAAGTCTCGGTCGTGGAGGGTGATCGCGCGCTCCTCGACATGCCCGCTCTGTCGCGCGGCGTCGAGCAGGCGGATGAGTCGGTAGTCGACCTCGCCGGCGACAAAGTCCGAGCCCTCCACGAGCGCAAGCCCGAGGAGCCGGCGAGCGGGCTCGTTGGCGAGCAGCACCCGGCCCTTTGCATCGAGGCCGACGATGCCGGGATCGAGCAGCAGCCCCACAGCTCGGAGCACGTCGATGCTTCCTGAGCCGGAGAGAAGTTCGACGCCGCTCAACGCCTCCACCCTGGCGAGTATAAGCGCGTCGCCGAAAGCGCTCATCGAGGCGAAGAGCTAAGCTCATTTCATGGCGCCCACCGTCGCCAAACGTATCCTGGTGGTCGAGGACGAGGACGCCATCCGCGAGACGCTGCGCTACAACCTCGCGCGTGAGGGCTACCACGTCCTCGAGGCTGCGACCGGTCCGGACGCGCTCAACGTTGCTCGGACGGGGCGCCCCGACCTGATCCTCCTCGACGTGATGCTTCCGGGATTGAGTGGCCTCGAGGTGTGCCGGGTGCTGCGCCAGGAGTCGTCGACGCCGATCCTCATGCTCACCGCCAAGGGAACCGAGGTCGACAAGGTCGTCGGTCTGCAACTGGGCGCCGATGACTACGTGACCAAGCCCTTCTCGTTCAACGAGTTGCTCGCGCGGGTCACCGCGCTGCTGCGCCGCTCGGACATGAGCGCGCGGCCGGTCGGCGCACCGGAGATCGAGGAGTTCGACGGCTTCAGGATCGACCGTGCCGCCCGCACGATTCACGTCGATAGCGTGGAGCTGCGGCTCGCCCCGAAGGAGTTCGACCTGCTTTCGTTGCTCCTGCGCAACACCGGGCGGGTGCTCTCGCGTCAAGCGATCATCGCGGCGGTGTGGGGCAACCGCTTCTATGGCGATCCCAAGACCGTGGATGTGCACATCCGCTGGCTCCGCGAGAAGTTCGAGCCCTTCGCGCAGATGCCGTTCCGGATCACCACCGTCTTCGGAGTCGGATACCGGCTCGACCGAATCGGCGCAAGCGAGCCCTCCCCGTAAACTCGAACCCAGCATCGGAAAGGAGGCGCGTGGACGCAGCGGTCATCGGCGGGGGTGTCATCGGTCTTTCGGTCGCCTGGCGGGCTGCTCGGGCCGGGCTCAGCGTGGCCGTCGTCGATCCCGATCCGGGATCCGGCTCCTCGCATTTCGCCGCCGGGATGATCGCCCCGGTGGGGGAGGCCGAGTACGGCGAGGAGGCGGTGGTCGCGCTCAACCGCAACTCGGCGGCGCGGTATCCATCGTTCATCGCCGAGCTCGAGCTGGACGCGGGTCGATCGGCCGGCTACCGCGAGACCGGGACGCTGCACGTGGCCATCGACATCGACGAGCAGACCGCGCTTGAGCGTGACTTCCGCTACCGTCAGGATCTCGGACTTCCTGTGGAGCGGCTGACGTCGCGCCAGACCCGTGACGTGGAACCGGGCCTCGCGCCGTCGATTCGCGGCGGCATGCTCGTGGAGTCCGACCACCAGGTGGACCCACGCGCCATGGTGGCCACGCTGCTCCAGGCATGCAATCGCCTCGGGGTGCAGATCCATCGGTCCAGGGCGTCACTGCTGATCGAGGCGGGACGAGTGGCCGGCCTCGGTCTCGACGGCGGCGAACGGCTCGAGGCGTCGCGGGTGGTCCTCGCAGCCGGCTGCTGGTCTGGCGCGGTTCCCGGCGTGCCCGACGAAGACCTCCCGCCTGTACGGCCGGTGAAAGGCCAGATCCTCCGCCTGCGCGGGGCGCCGGACATGATCGTACGAACCATCCGTGGCGGCGCCGTCTACATCCTCCCCCGAGGGGACGGGCGCGTCGTGATCGGCGGCACCGTCGAGGAGCGCGGCTTCGACACGTCGGTGACCGCCGGCGCCGTGTACGAACTGCTCCGTGAAGCGCGAGCGCTGGTACCGGATGTCGCCGAGCTCGAGCTGGTCGAGGCGTCGGCTGGGCTGCGGCCGGGCTCGCCGGACAACATGCCGATGGTCGGTGACACCACGACCCCCGGGCTCATGGTGGCGACCGGCCACTATCGGAACGGGTATCTGCTCGCGCCGGCGACGGCTGACGCGGTTGCCGGCGTGCTCGCCGGGGGTCGGTGGCCGGAAGCCGCCCGTCCTTGGTCGCCGTCACGATTCCGCCGCACCGCGGAGGTCGGGGCATGATCATCGTGGTCAACGGGGAGAGCCGCGAGGTCGCCGACGGCCTGGGCCTGACCGACCTGCTCCGCGAGATGGAGCTCCCGCCGGAGCAGCGCGGCATCGCCGTGGCGCGGAACGGCGACGTGGTGCTGCGCGCGAGCTGGCCGGACACCACGCTCGCCGCAGGTGACCGGCTCGAGATCCTGCACGCCGTCCAGGGGGGCTGACATGGACGACGTCCTGGTCATCGCCGGTGAGCGCTTCACGTCGCGGCTGATCATGGGGACCGGCGGCGCCCCGAGTCTCGACATCCTCGAGCGGGCGCTCGAGGCCTCCGGGCACCGAGATCGTGACGGTCGCGCTGCGCCGCCTCGATCCCGCCGGCGCGAGCTCGTTCCTGGACGTCGTCGGGCCGGTCCGGGCGCCGGATCCTGCCCAACACGGCGGGCTGTTTCACCGCCCACGATGCGGTCACGACCGCGCGGCTCGCGCGCGGAGGCCTTCGAGACCAACTGGATCAAGCTCGAGGTGATCGCGGACGAGGACACGTTGCTCCCCGATGGCGCCGAGCTCCTGGTCGCGGCCGAGGAGCTGATCGACGACGGGTTCGTCGTGCTCCCCTACGCCAACGACGACCCGGTGCTCTCCCGCCGCCTCGAGGACCTGGGCTGCGCGGCGGTGATGCCGCTCGGGGCGCCGATCGGGAGCGGTTCGGGCATCCGCAACCCCTACAACCTCCGGATCATCCGCGAGCGTGCCAGTGTCCCGGTGGTGCTCGACGCGGGCGTGGGCACCGCCTCTGACGCTGCGATCGCCATGGAGCTGGGATGCGACGCGGTGTTGGTCGCGTCGGCGATCACCCGCGCCGCCGAGCCCGTGCTCATGGCACGGGCGATCGGTGCAGCGGTCGAGGCCGGGCGGCTCGCGTTTCGGGCCGGACGGATTCCCCAGCGCCTCTACGCGGAGGCGTCGACGTCGTGGGAAGGGCTCGCGGACCTCGGCAACCGTCCCAAGGTGGTGACCGCGCACGGTGATGCCGAGCTCAGGGTGACCGCAGGCGGGAGCGCCTGGCGCGAGCCCGTCTCTACGTGGTCACCGGGGCGCGCGAGCAGCAGGGCGATCTCGCGGCGTTCCTCGAGGCCGTCCTCGAGGCGGGCGCGGACATCATCCAGTTGCGCGACAAGGAGGGGGAGGCGGGGGACCTGCTTCGCTGGAGCGGGGACTTCCGCGCCGCCGCGGACCGATACGGCGCGCTCTTCGTGATCAACGACCGGCCCGACGTGGCCGTCGCCTCCGGCGCCGATGGCGTCCACCTCGGCCAGAACGATCTCCCGCCGGCGTGGGCGCGGCGTGTGGTCGGGCCCGATGTGCTCATCGGTCTGTCGACCCACTCCCCCGCCGAGTTCGACGCCGGTGCGCCCGAGGCCGACTACCTCTGCGTCGGTCCGATCTTCGCCACGCCGACGAAGCCCGGGCGGCCGGCGACCGGGCTCGAGATCGTGACCCATGCGTCATCCCGCGAGCGAGACGGCACCGAGCAGCGCCCCTGGTTCGCCATCGGCGGGATCGACGTCGCGTCGCTGCCCGCGGTAGGCGCCGCTGGGTCGACGCGGCTCGTGGTGGTTCGCGCCGCGGCGGGAGCCGATCCCGGCGCCTCGGTCAGGGCGCTGAGCGATGGCCTCGCCCGGTCCTCCGTTTCGTAGCCATCACCGGCAAAGGCCAGGCAAACCGTTAAGCGCCCGTTAACCATCTGGCTGTGTCGCCCTTAACCAGGCGATGGGCAGGATAAGGCCGTGCAGTCGCCAGGACGGCGGATGAGAAACGGGGTAATGAGGGCCGACATGACAGTCGAGACGAGACCATCGTTGACGCGCGGGCACGCCGTCTGGCGTAAAGCGGCGACCGTTCGGGGTGCGCTCACCCTCCTCGTGGGAGGCTCAGTCCTCGCCGCCTGTGGGTCGTCAAGCACTGGAGCCACGACACTCGCTCCAACTGCAACCCCCACGCCGGTGTGCACCGGGACCACAGCGAACCCCGGCTACAGCAACGGTCTTGCCACCGTTGCCGGCCAGGCGACGACACTGAGTGGTGCGGGCTCGACGTTCGTCGCACCGATGATGTCCGTCTGGACGAAGGCATACGCCACCTCCAACAGCGTCCAGGTCGCGTATTCGTCGGTTGGCTCAGGCGCCGGCATCGCGCAGCTTCAGGCGAATACTGTCGACTTCGGCGACTCGGATGCCTTCATGAAGGACTCCGACATCGCCAAGGCCAAGGGTGGGCCGGTCGTGCAGATCCCACTGGTGCAGGCGCCGGTCGTGGTTGCATACAACCTCCCCGGCATCGCCAGCGGTCTCAAGTTCGACGGCAACACCTTGGGCAAGATCTTCTCGGGCGGCATCACCGTTTGGAATGACCCTGCGATCAAGGCCCTGAACCCGGGGATCACGCTTCCGAGCACGCCCATCGCAATCGCCCACCGCTCAGACGGATCGGGGACGACGAACATCTTCACCGACTTCCTCACGCAGACGAGCCCGGCCTGGGTGACCGCTCTCGGCGGATCGACGACCAGCGTTGGCAAGACCGTGGCGTGGCCGGTCGGGATCGGCGGCAAGGGTAACGACGGCGTGTCCGCGATCATCAGCCAGACCCCGGGTGGCTTCGGATATGTCGAGCTCGACTACGCCATCGCGCAGCACCAGACCTATGGAGACGTCGAGAACAAGGCAGGCAAGTTCGTCGAGCCGTGCGAGCAGACCGCCGCCAATGCCACGGTCGGCATCACCAGTTACCCAGCCGACCTGCGCGTCGACATCGTCAACGAGTCGTCGAATCCCGAGGCGTATCCGATCACCGGTTTGACCTGGGCGCTCGTGTACCAGAACCAGACCAAGGCAGCCGTCGCGGCCGGGCTCGTCAACTTCCTCTCGTGGGTCCTGACCAAGGGTCAGGATCTGACGGGCTCCGTCAACTACACTCCGCTCGGACCGACGCTGCAGGCCCTGTGCATCGCCCAACTCAAGAAGATCACGGTCAACGGTACCCCGGTCTCGCCGTGAGCCACCGACCGCATTGACCGTGGTGGGCTTCTGATGCCGCCGCCAGCTGGTGTGGGCGGCGGCATCGCCGCCTCTGGCGTTCGGGTGGCGCCGATCCTGTTGAAGCGTGGCCGGCCCCGCATCGCCGACCGGATCTTCGGTACCGGCGTCTCGATCACCGGCGGGATCGTGCTTGTTGTGATCGCCGCGATGATCGTCTTCCTGGTGTTGCAGGGCCTTCCAGCCATGCAGCAGTACGGCTTCTTCTCCTTCATCACATCGTCGCGATGGACGCCATCGACCGCGTTTCCGAATGTCTCGCATCCGAACCCATACGGGATCCTGCAGTTCATCTACGGCACGATGCTCACGTCGATCATCGGCATGATCATCGCTGTGCCACTTGCCGTTGGTGCCGCGCTGGTCATCACGGAGGTGGCACCGCAGCGCATCAAGGGTCCGCTCTCGGCACTCGTGGATCTGCTGGCCGCGGTACCCAGCGTCGTCTACGGGTTCTGGGGGATCTTCGCTCTCATCCCGGCGATCAGGCCGGTTGTGGACTTCCTGACCACGACGCTCGGCACCGTGCCGGTGATCGGTATCGCATTCCAGGGGCCGTTTTTCGGCGTGTCGTATTTCAGCGCGGGGTTGGTGCTCGCGATCATGGTGCTCCCGATCATTGCGGCAGTCTGCCGTGAGGTCTTCCGGAGCACGCCGCGGAACGAGAAGGAAGCGGCACTGGCTCTGGGGGCCACGCGCTGGGAGATGATCCGCATCGCGGTGCTTCCGCGTGCACGTTCGGGCATCGTCGGGGCTTCGTTGCTCGGTCTCGGCCGCGCGTTGGGGGAGACCATCGCGGTGACCATGGTGATCGGCAACGCGGTGCTGCACATCAACTCGAGCATCTTCTCGCAAGGGGCGACGATGTCCAGCGTCATCGCCAACGAGTTCACGGAGGCCACCGAGCCCTTCCACCTGTCCGCTCTCTTCGTGGTGGGGTTCTGGCTCCTGATCGTCGCGCTGGTGGTGAACATTCTTGCGCGCCTGGTTGCGCGCCGTGGGGTGGCGCTGTGACCCAGCTCGCACTCCGCACGCCGGGATTTCGCAACCGCCCGGCGCTGCGCCGGCGACGTGCCAGGAGCGCCGCGCTTGTCGGCCTGCTGATCGCGGCGGTGGTCGTGGCGGTCGGCGTGCTCGCCTGGGTGCTCGTCTATGTCGCCGTCCAGGGCGCCGGTGCGTTGAACCTCGGTTTCCTCACCCAGACGCCTCCAGGCAACCCAGCCGCCGCCGGCGGTGGGTTCTTCAACGGAATCGTCGGCAGTCTCATCATCGTCGGAATAGCGGCGGCGATCGCGATCCCACTCGGGATCGGCGCGGCGATCTACCTCGTCGAGTACGGGCGGGGACGCCTCTCAGCCACGATTCGTTTCTTCAATGACGTGTTGATCGGGATTCCGACCATCGTCACCGGTGCCTTCATCTATGCGATCTGGGTGACGCGGTTCGGCTTTTCCGGTTTCGCCGGATCGCTGGCGCTCGCGATCGTCATGCTCCCGCTGGTGACGCGAACGACTGAGGAGATGCTGCGCCTGGTGCCGAACGAGCTCCGGGAGGGCAGCCTGGCGCTCGGGGCCACTCGGAGTCAGACGGTGATGCGGGTCTGCATCCCGACCGCACTGCCCGGAATCATCACCGGAGCCATGCTGGCCGTCGCCCGCGCCATGGGGGAGACCGCCCCGCTGCTCCTGACCGCCCTCGGCAATGACCTGTTCACGGAGTACAACCCGGCACGACGCATGTCGACGCTCTCCCTGCAGATCTTCGACAACGCGGTCACCGGGTTCCAGGAAGGTCAGTCACGGGCCTGGGCGGGTGCGCTCACACTTATCGCGATCGTGCTGATCTTCACCTTCGTTGCTCGCTTCTTCGGCCGCCGGGTCCGCACGTCGAATGCCTGACGTGGCCACCGAACCGGCCCCCGCACGTGCGAAGGTGCACGACATGCTGACCACGCCGGACACAGCGGTCGAGGGGTTGTCGATCGAGCAGCTCAACGCCTGGTTTGGCAAGCATCACGTGGTGGCCGACGTGAGCCTGGTGGCCCCGGCCCATCAAGTCACGGCGCTTATCGGCCCCTCTGGGTGCGGCAAGAGCACGCTCTTGCGCTGCGTCAATCGCATGCACGAGATCGTGCCCGGTGCACGAGTCGGCGGACGGGTGATGTTCGGTGGTCAGAATGTCTACGATCCGGACATCGACCCAGGCTCGGTGCGCAGCGAGATCGGGATGGTATTTCAGCGCCCGAATCCATTTCCGACCATGTCGATCTTCGAGAACACGATCATCGGCGTGCGCCTCGCCAAGACCGCGGGGAGTCGAAAGCTGGACGACATCGCAGAGAGCGCTCTGCGCCGCGCGGAGCTGTGGGACGAGGTCAAGGACCGCCTCAACAAACCGGCGGTCAGCCTCTCCGGTGGTCAGCAACAGCGGCTGTGCATCGCGCGGGCTGTCGCCGTGGATCCCGCCCTCCTCCTCATGGATGAGCCGTGCTCTGCGCTCGACCCCATCGCAACCTTCAAGATCGAAGAGCTCATCCGCGAGATTGCCGATCAATACACCGTGATCATCGTCACGCACAACATGCAGCAGGCGACTCGCGTATCGCAGTTCACCGGCTTCATGACCATCGAGCACGCAGGCGAACCTGGGCGATTGATTGAATTCGGCACGACGGATCAGATTTTTGGGTCGCCGGCGCAGCCGGCGACCGAGGCATATGTGAGTGGTAGGGTGGGGTGAGATGGCGAGTGAGTTGAGCATCCTGGGTCGGTTGCAGGAGGCCGACCCCGGCCGGGGACGGCCAGCACGACCCGGCATCGCGCAGGTGGAGAATCCCGCGATCAGCACGCGAAATGTCAACGCACGCTATGGGGCGTTCCTTGCGCTTCGCGACGTCTCGATCTCCGCACCGCGCGGTGAGATCACCGCGATCATCGGTCCATCCGGATGCGGCAAGTCGACGTTGCTGCGCAGCCTCAACCGGATCAACGATCTGATCCCTTCGTTCACCCTCGAGGGTGAGGTCATGGTCGACGATCAGGACGTCTACGCGCCCGAGGTGGACGTCGCGAGCCTGCGCCGGCGCGTGGGCATGCTCTTCCAGCGCCCGGCGCCTTTTCCGATGAGCATCTACGACAACGTCGTCTACAGCCTGCGTCTCGACGGACGCCAGGCCAGGGCGACGTTGGACGATGCGGTGGAGCGTTGCCTGGAACAGACTGGTCTGTGGGAGGAGGTGAAGGACCGCCTCAAGGCATCGGCCACAGGACTCTCTGGGGGACAGCAGCAGCGTCTGTGTCTGGCGCGCACGCTGGCCGCGGGGAGCGACGTCATCCTCATGGATGAGCCATGCGCAGCGCTCGATCCCATCTCAACGCTGCGGATCGAGGAGTTGATGCGCGAGCTGCGCGAGACGGTGACGATCGTCATCGTGACTCACAACCTGCAACAGGCGGCGCGAGTGAGCGATTACACCGCGTTCATGCTGATGGGTGAAGGACGCGCCGGCGAACTTGTCGAGCTCGGCAAGACCGATGACGTCTTCAAGGACCCGGTGGACAAGCGCACCGAGGACTACATCACGGGGAGATTCGGGTGAGCCAGCCAACCCCCGCGAGCCCTCACGTCACCCACCGACCGGTGCTGCAGGCAGAGCTGGACGCGATCCGCGCGGCGATCGTCGCCCTCACCAAGCAGGTTGAGGTCGCCATCGAACGTGCCATCTGGGGTCTGCGTGAGCGCAACCCCGACATCTGCACGTCGGTCATCGAGGGCGATGCCGCGATCAACGAGCAGCACCGCAAGATCCGCGACGCCTGCTTTCACGTGATCCTCACCCAGGCTCCTGTGGCGCGCGACCTCCGCGACATTCGCGGCTTCGATCACATCGCCTCGGAGCTGGAGCGAATGGCAGACCACTGCGTGTCGATCGCCCGCATCGGCAGGTCGATGACCGAGTTGCCGGACGTACCGTCGTCGGAGCCGCTCGGCGTGCTCGCCGAGCAGGCCGAGACACAGGTGCGCGACATTCTTGCGGCATTCGAAGCGCACGACACGCTCGCCGCGCGGGACATCGCTCGCCGCGACAGCATGGTCGACATGAAATATCGCCAGATCTTCTCCACGTATGTCGATCAGATGACCGCTGATGGGAGCCTCGCGCCGCGAGCGACCGGACTCGTCTTCGTGGCGCACTACCTGGAGCGGATCGGCGACCGGGTGACGAATATCGCCGAGGAATTGATCTTCGCCGAGACCGGCGGGATCGAAGAGCTCGGGTAGGCTCGCCCGCCGGGGCGCGGGCCACGTTTGGGTCGCACGTGTCCGGATCCTATCCAGATTTGCGGGGTAGGATGGGGACGCCGTGGAGTTCCGCCGATGAGCAGCCTCTTCCGGCGCCGACGCCCGGAACCGCTGCCGCCGCCCCTGGAGCCCGGGCGCGCCCCCGTCGGCATCGGCGTCGCCTGCAGCGTGCCCGAGTGCCCAAACGGCAACGCCCGGAGCTGCGAGTACCGCGATCGTCGTGGGCGCATGTGTCCGCTGGCCTTCTGCGCCGACCACGGGGTCGTGATCGAGGGAGTCCCGTTCTGCCGCCGCCACGCGAGCACCGTGCAGGCGATCGGGGCACTCGCGACCGACCCCAACGGTCGGCCCGACATCAACGACCGCACCCCGTCGCTGGTCAACTGGATCTCGCGCGAGCTCGACGGGCACATCCGATCGCAGCTGCAGGCTGCGGCGCGCGAGGGTGAGTCCGTCGTCGCCGATGATGCGGTTCACCTCACCCGTGACAGCAATCGGAGCCTTCGCTGGGAGCGAAGCTGGCGGCTTGTCGAAAGCACAGGCCTGGTGCTCAGGATCAGCATCAACGTGTCCGAGGAGAACGATGCGCTGGTGCGCATCAACGTCGGGAGCGACATGGTCGCCGACGGGATTCCGCCCTGGATCGCGCGCCGCCGGATGGGTGAGGACGTGGACGTTGCGATCGACATCGCGCAGCGGCAGCTTTTCTACCAGTACCTGCGGGAGAGCATCGCCAAGGCGGTGGCGGAGTTCCGCGGCGGCGATCGTCCGTACGCTCGGTAGGGGGACCGCGCCGCCCGCTACGCTGTCGCCTGCGGCAGACGGGTTGCGAACTGGCCTACAGGAGATTCGATGAGCGCCGAGACATACCTTGACAACACGGGTCGGGACGACATCCTCGGGGGCGGCGCGAGGCGGATTCCGATCACCACCACCAAGGGGGAGTTTCACGTCTGGACCAAGCGCTTCGGGAACAACCCCACCGCGAAGTTGCTGCTCCTCCACGGCGGCCCGGCCTGCACCCATGAGTACTTCGAGGCGTGCGACAGCTACCTTCCGGCGGCCGGCATCGAGTACTACTACTACGACCAGCTCGGCTCGACCTACAGCGACCAGCCTGACGACCCCGATCTCTGGCAGCTCGACCGGTTCGTCGACGAGGTCGAGCAGGTGCGCGTCGCGCTCGGCCTGGACGAGGGGAACTTCTTCCTGCTTGGTCACTCGTGGGGCGGGATCCTCGCTACCGAGTACGCGTTGAAGTACCAGCAGCACCTGAAGGGTCTCGTGATCTCCAACATGATGATGAGCATCCCGGCGTACAACGAGTACGCGCGCACGGTGCTGATGCCGACGATGGATCAGGACGTGCTCGCGGAGATCAAGCGTCTCGAGGCAGCCGGTGAGACCGAGACACCTCGGTACATGGAGCTGCTCAACGACCACTACCTCCAGCACGTCCTCCGCATGCCCTTCGAGGAATGGCCGGATCCAGTCAACCGCGCGTTCGCCCACGTCAACCGGTCGATCTACGTGCCGATGCAGGGGCCAAGCGAGCTTGGTGCGAGCGGGATCCTGGCGAACTGGGACAGAACCGATGCGCTCGAGAGCATCAACGTGCCGGCGCTGGTGATCGGCGCAACCTACGACACCATGGATCCGGCGCACATGGAGATGGTGGCGGGACGGATGCCCCACGGTCGATTCCTCCTCTGCCGGAACGGCAGTCACATGGCCATGTACGACGACCAGCTGACGTACTTCCGCGGACTGATCGACTTCATCACCGACATCGATCACTGGAGCACCGCCCAGCACCGGAGGTGACGTCCAAGCGGCTGAACGACCCGCGTTGACGGTCGACGGCGACCCTCGAGCCCCTATCCTGTGCCGGTGCGGGCTCCCCAGGATCACCTCGGTGACGTTGCGCCGGGGCAACAGCGCTCGCCCTGGCGGATCTGCGCGGAGGCGTTGCTGCTCGCCCTCGCACCGGCGGCAGCCTTCTTCGGGCTGCGGCTGACGTTGATGGCGCCACCGGATCTGAACGATCCGGCGATGCACACCACTTTCATCATCGACCCGCACGACATCTACCTTCGCTACACGGCGGCATTCGAACCCACCGAGCGGTTGCGCGAGGGAGCGCGAGTCGGGTTTCTGGTGCCCGGTCGCATCGCATACCTCCTCTTTGGCGGCGTGCCGGGATTTGTCGTGTTCCGCTACGTCCTCGCTCTTGTCGCGGTGGTGCCGACCTACCTCTTGCTGCGCCGCCTGTACAGCCGTGTGGCCGGGGTGATCGGGGTCATCGTCATCCTCAGCTGCCCGGTCATCATCCTGGCCTGGGGTACCGACTTTCCCGAACTCGGCCGCGGTCTCGTACCTGATCGGCGGTCTGGCCTGCCTCGCGATGCCGTCGACGCGGCGCCGTACCGGATGGCTGATCGGTGCGGCAGTCCTCTTCACGCTTGCGGTGTGGGCACTGGCGACATCAGCGGCGTTGATCCTTGCGACGCTTGTGGCGTACTGGCTCGTCCGGCGCAAACGCGACCGGCCGAGGCTGTGGCGAGACCTGTCGGTCATGGCCGGCGTCGCCGTGGCGGTCACCGGTCTGCTCGTGATCGGCTCAGCCGTGCTGATCGGCCCGTGGGACTACATCCTGACCACGATCCAGTCGCTGATCTACCTCGCACAGCCCGCGCAGACGATCGTGAATCACTCGCGGAGTCCGCTCTGGGCGCCATACATCACCTATCTGCTCGTTCCGCCCGCGGTGGGACTGGCATGCTACGCCGCGTTCGGGGGCCGGATCAACGACTTTCTTGCGACCGATCGGTTGAAGCGCATCGGGCGCCGCCTGGCTTCGATTCCGACCCCGCAGCTTCTGGTGAGCGTGACCTGCGCCTTTCAGATCGTGATCTACGCGATCCTGCAGTTCATCGGCAGCACACAGGTTCTCGAGGTTCACTACTTCTCATCGCTGTTGTGGGCCTCGGTGTTGCTGACCCTGGCGATCACCATTGCAGAGCTTGGTGCTCCGATCCTCGAGCACGCGCGCTACCGGTGGCTGATCCCAGTAGTGCTCGTCGCGATCCCGCTGGTGTTCGAGCTTTCTCCCAGCGTGCCGCAGTTCGGCTGGATGCCCGTCGGACTCCTGATCGTCGTGGCGATCGTGCTGCTCGCGTGGGTCGCGAAGCGGGAGGCCGCGTCGCACGACATCGTGCGATCACGGCTCATGGTCGGCACTGCGCTCACCGCGATTGTCGCCGGACTGCTCGTCCTGACGGTCACGCCGACACAGCACAAGCACGAACGCGGCACCGTCGTCGACACCTTCCCCGATTACGCCTACACGCTGGGCGGCAACGACCCTGCATGGGGCAACGATTCCACGTGGGTGAACCTGTATGCCGTCACCACCGAGATGCCCACATTCGTCGGTCCCGCGACGTACTCCGGCGAGCAGCTGCTGATGTGGTGGAACGGAGATCAGCTGAAGGAGCTGCGCGAGCCCATCGGCATCTTCCACGCATTCTTCAACTCGATCCCGAGCGCGCTCGGTGACCTCACCCCGCTCGACACATACTTCTTCGGACAGCGTCACCCCGCACAGATACTCCTGATGAGCCTGACCGGGCAGGGATTTGCTGCGTCGCTCAGCGCGCTGAAGCCGTTCCAGCCGCAGCTTGTTCGCACCGGAGTCCTGCGGTCGGGATCGGTCGTGCTCCACCTCTGGCTGATCGACCTGCACAAATATTTGCAAACTCCGTAGCCGGAACCGGAACCCCGGCCGCGGGGAGCGATCCCATCTGGTGACGATCTCGTTGCGAGAGGGGCGATCTGTGCTACCCGGTGGGATCGTCGCCTATCGTGGTTGACGATGGAAGCGGCTCGCCGTACGACTGGCATGCGTCGTCGTCGTGTAGGCGCCGGCTCAGGGTGAACGTCGTCGCAGCGCCGGCACGCCATCGAACCTGGATCGCGGGCTTCCCCCTTGGGGCGCTCCTGGCCGGCATGCTCAGCTTCGGCGGGCCGGTTACGACGGCAGAGGCATCAGGGACGCCGGCCTGGACCGCATATGTCGCCAACCAGGCGACGAACAACGTGACGCCGGTCGACACCGCAACCGGGGCGACGGGATCAGCGATCGCAGTGGGCAGCGAACCCGGCGCGATCGCCATCACGCCGGACGGGAAGACCGCTTATGTCGTCAATCAGAGTTCGGACAACGTGACACCGATCAATACACTGACCAACATCGCGGGGGCGCCAATAGCAGTGGGGTCCCTTCCGCAGGGAATCGCCATCTCGCCGGACGGCAAGATGGCCTACGTGACCAACGCGTTGTCGAACTCGGTCACTCCCATCAATATCGCCACAAATACCACTCAACCTTGGATTCCAGTTGGCCAGGATCCCGAAGGCATCGCAATCACACCCGATGGACGCACCGCCTACGTGGTGCACCCGGGCACCGGCACCGGCAGCGTGAGCGCGATTGACCTGGCGACCGGGAAAGTGGGCACGACCATTACGGTTGGGGGCGGGGCACAGAATCTTGCAATCACTCCTGACGGTGTCACCTTGTACGTGGCCGACGGACGATCGGACGCTGTGACGCCCATCGCCACGGCTACGAACGTCGCTGGAACGCCGATCGCGCTCGGCGCGAACATGAACGCGGACGATGTCGCAATCTCACCAAATGGCGCGACGGCGTATGTGACCGTCGGGGGTGGCAGCGTCATTCCGATCCACGTTGCCACCAACACTGCCGCCGCTCCAATTCCGGTCTCGGGCGGTTCTGCTGGGATCTCGTTGACGCCGGACGGCAAGACGGCGTTCGTCACCAGTCTCAACACCATCGTCACCCCGATCGATACGGGTACGAACACAACCGAGACGCCCATCACTGTGGGGAATGAATCCACCGGTGTCGCGATCACACCCGACCAGGCGCCGGTGGCGGATCTCTCCGTCTTGGGTTCGGCCCTGGGCACCGCTACGAGCTTTGATGCATCGAGGTCGACGGTGGCGTACGGCAGCATCGCTTCGTACGCCTGGAATTTCGGAGACGGCGCCACAGCCACGACGACGACGTCCACGACCACGCACACCTATGCGGCCGTCGGGACCTACACGGCGACGGTCACGGAAACTAGTACTGCCGGAACGTCGACGACCACCGTCTACACCGGCCAGATGATGAGTCAGAACGGCGGACCGTCGGCGCGAACGTCACAGGTGGTCACGATCATCGCGCCCGGGGCGTATACAGCCCTGAGTTCCCTTCCGCGTATGCGATACGCGAGCGGTGCTGCCGACCAATCAGTGCACAGCGCACACGTTCGGGACTGCGACTTCGATCGACGTACACGTGACTGGAAAGACAGGTCCGCTGGGTCAGACCGTTCCGGCAGACGCGCTGGCGGTGGCGTTGAACGTGACCGCGCTCAGCGAAAGCACGACAAACAGCTTCATCAGCGTCTTCCCGGCCGGCGAAGCCCTCCCCAAGGTCTCGAACATCAGCTTCGATGCGGGCGCGACCCAGGCAAATCTCGTGGTGGTTCGCCTTGCCGTTGGCGGTGACGTCAGCGTGTTCAACGCCGTCGGGCGAGCCGATGTCGTCGTCGATGTCGAGGGCTATTTCGCGCCACCCGGCCCCACTCCAGTTGCGGGTGAGTATCACACCATGCCGCCACTCCGGATCTGCGATACTCGCGCCGGCAAGGGCACGGAGTGCGCGGGCAGCTTCGACAATCCCTTGCCAGCGAACACCTGGCGTGACGTGGTGCTTTCGGGTCTTCCCTCCGGTGCGGCGAACAACACGCCGTCGATTCCCACGCAGAGTGCGGCAGCGGCAGTGTTCAACCTCACCGCGGTGAACGGCACGCAGGCGACCTACGTCACGGTTGCATCGCCGAACATGACGACAGACGCCTGCCCGACCAAACCGCCCGCGGCCTCCAACCTCAATCCGCCGACTGGCTCGGCGCTGCCCAACCGGATCATCTCGGCTCTCGGACCCCACCAGGACGTGTGCGTCTACAACGCGGCCGGCAGCATTGACGTCATCATCGACATCAACGGCTGGTTCGGGGATGGCACGGAGGGAACAACCGCCCCACCCGGCGCGCTCTTCTACTCGATACCCCCGGCTCGCATCTGTGACACTCGCCCCACCAGGAATGGATCGATAGCGAACTGTCAGAATCAGTTAATTGGGCCCAAAAGCCTCTTGGGGATCCAGGTGGCGGGCAAGAGCCTCGTGCCCGACTCGGGAGGGCCGAACCCGCCGATCGCAGTTGTGGCCAACCTCACCGCAGTGGCGGGGACTGCGACAACCTTCTTCACGCTCTTTCCTACGGACGCGACGCAACCACTCTCGTCCGATCTCAACCCTCGCGCCGGGGACGTGGTGGCGAACCTTGCCTTCGTGACGATCGCGACGAGCGAGTTCTCCGGCGAGGTGACCCTCTACAACGCCGCCGGTTCGATCAACGCGATACTCGACGTCGCAGGATGGTTCCAGTAGCCAACGAGTAGCCCGTAGGCCTAGCGTCAGTCGCGGGATCGCCCTGGCGATCGAGAACCTATTGCGGCGGTAGAAGTGGCGGCGGCGGCGGCGGTGGAGGAGGCGGCGGCGCCACCGGTGGCACCGGCATCGAAGCGTGAGCGCTAACCGGCGCGGGTCGCCGGGGCGCAAGAAAGGTCATGGTCAGCACGTATGCGAATCCCGCGTCGCAGAGCAGGGAGACGACGCTGGCGGCTACCGCGGTCGCCGGCTCCGCGCCGAGTCGGGACACGGCAGCGAGCGCCCCGATCACGACGACCACCAACACGATTACACGGGCAACCCCGTACTTGATGAGCCAGACAACCACCGCGTAGAACACGATGGCGAAGAACGCGACAATCGCAAGGAATGGGCGAATGTTGAGCGTCTGGTCGAGGATCTGGCCAGTGTTCGCATCCTGCACCGGAACACTGATCGTTGGGACGAGCAGCGCCACCGCAAAGATGCCGAGCACCGAGAGCGCGCCATAGGCGAGCGCGATCCAGCGCGCGATCGAGATCCAGTCGGTCCCCACCACCAGCGGTGCGAGCGAGACCATGGGTGCATTGGTGGCGACGGCCGTGGGAGCCGTGCCATCCCGGGCCTGGTCGACACGACGGCCGTCGGGCAGAATGAGCGGCGACCCGCACCGTTTGCAGGTCGTCGAGCTCTTGAGCTCCGACCATCTCCAACAAGTGGGGCAGCAGACGGCAACGGCGGCGGTGGCGGCCATCGCCCATTCTCTGCAGCGATCGACGGAAGGCTCAGCGCCGTTCGCGGACGGTGCCACGCCCGTGACCGGTCCGCGTCAATCCGTCAGCGGACTCGGACGGCCCACCCCACGGGTGCGACATCCACGGGCGGCGGCTCAGGGGCAGCGACGGTATCACTGGGTGGCGGTGCCGCCGCAACCTCGTCGGCTCGACGACCGTCCGGAAGGATGAGCGGCGTGCCGCAGCGCTTGCAGGCCATCGCCGTCCCCAATTCCGACCATTTCCAGCACGTCGGGCAACAGAGTTGTATGAGCACCGCTCATTCTCAGCAGTCACCGGCGGCTGGCCGGGCATCGTGCGAGGACGGTGCCGGGACCGTGACCGGTTCAGCGCAGACCGAGATATAGCATAACCGGCGGTCGTAACTGCGCCGCCGATCGCTGCGTTTCTCGCATTGATGGCACGAACGGTTCGGATGACGCGTCTTCTCGCCGGCGGCGCCGGAAGCGTCCTGCTGCTCGCGGCTTGCTCGTCTGCGCCCGGAACGCCTTCACGGAGCCCGAGCCCATCGCCGTCTGCAGCGGTCACGACGACGCCGAGCCTGCTCCCATCACCATCTCCGAGCGCGTTGCCATCGCCAACTCCGTTGCCGGCGCAGGCGTCAGTCCCCGCCGGCTTCGAGCCGAACTCGGTTACCTTCGTCTCGCTCGAGATGGGATGGGTTCTCGGGAGTGCCCCCTGCGGGAGCGGCACCTGTCTCGCACTCGTTCGAACCCTGAACGCGGGGCGGACCTGGTCTGCAGTGCAGGCACCGCCAACCCTGTTCTCACCGACGAGCGCGTCGGACCAGGGTGTGAGCCAGGTGCGTTTCGCCGACGCGCACGACGGATGGGTGTTTGGACCCCAGCTCTGGTCGACGCATGACGGCGGCACCCACTGGCGCGAGAGCAGCCTCACCGGCGTCTGGACCCTGGAGACGTCAGCCGGCCACGTGCATGCGGTCGCATTCGGGCAGTCGACGGACGGCTTTGCGATCGAATCGAGCGTGACCACCAGCGACGTGTGGGTCAGGACCGGCTCACTTCAGACCGGCGCGGGGCCCGTGCCTGCATCCGACCTCGTACTCCAGGGGACCACCGGGTGGGCCATCGAGAACGACAGAACGGTTGTCGGCGGCGCTCGTCTCGTTGCGGGCCACTGGGTCACATGGCGCGCACCCTGCGCTACCAATGGCGGTGCCGCGGAGATCGGCGCAGCGAGTATCTCGTCGCTCGTCGCGGTCTGCCAGCAGGGGATCTGGGGGCCGTCCGGTTACGCCGGACCGCCCGCGGTGCGTGCGTACTTCTCCGGCAACGGTGGCGCCACCTTCTATGGCGGTGGCACTGTTCCGGGCCAGGCGAATGCATCCGGCCACGTGGTGGCCAGCCCCGCCCCGGGAGTGGCCGTGACCGACATTCTCACGAACACGCATCGCGCTCTCGTCGAGACGTTCAACAACGGAGCCTCCTGGCGAGTCGTGGCGAGTGTTTCACCAATGGCCATGTTCACGTACCTCGGCTTCACGAGCTCATTGCAGGGCGTGACGATCGAATCGAACGGCACGGCGTCGGCCCTGCTCATGACGTTTGACGGCGGACGAGTCTGGTCGCTGGTGAGGTTCTAGCGCTCCGACCTCAGACGAATCGCGCAAATCGTCAACCCTCGATCGTCATAAGCTGCGCGGGGATGGATCACAAACCACGGAGAACTCATGGTCCAAACAGCGCGCTCCGCAGACGGAACGACGATCGCGTACGAACGCACGGGTGACGGCCCCGTCCTGATCCTCGCCGGCGGTGCGCTGAACAACCGGCACTCCGCCGACGCGTTGGTCCCTCTCCTCGCGGAGAAGTTCTCCGTCGTCGCCTTCGACCGTCGTGGTCGCGGAGACAGCACCGACACGCCGCCGTACGCCCCGGCGCGCGAGGTGGAGGACCTCATGGCGCTTATCGATGCGGTCGGTGGTTCGGCGATGGTCTTCGGACACTCCTCCGGGGCTGTGCTCTCGCTGGAGGCCGCGGCAGACGGCGCAGCAATCACCCGGCTCGCCGTCAACGAGCCGCCCTACCTCACGGGCAACGCGGAGACGGGAAGCGCCACGCTGCGGGGGATCGAGGCTGCCCTCGACGCAGGCGATCGGGGCACGGCCGTGGAGATCTTCATCCGCGGTACCGGCGTCCCGTTCGACCCGGCGATGAAGACGCAACCCTGGTTCGTCGGCCTGGAAGCGGTGGCCCACACCCTTCCTTACGATCTCGCCATGGTTGGGGACAGCAGCGTCCCCGTCGACCGCCTGGCGAAGATCACCGCCCCCACGCTCGGCCTTTACGGCAGCGCCAGCCCCGCGTGGGCTGCAGCATCAATCGGCGCAGTCATCGGCGCCATCCCCGGTGCGACCCAGAAGGTGCTCGAAGGCCAAACGCACGCGGCCGACCCTGCGGTGCTGGCGGCGGTCCTGATCGACTACTTCGGCCTTCCAGCACGGGACACTTCCGGCCCCCGCATCCGAACCGTAGCCCCATAAGTCAGTCCGTCATCGACAACACCGCCGAAGGACAACTCGCCGTGTCCATGGACGGGACCACGGCAACGCTGGAGTACAAGCTACACGGCGATCGCTTGCACCTCTTGCACACCGAAGTCCCCGAAGCGTTTCGCGGCCAAGGCGTCGGCGGCCGACTGATCGAAGCGGCCCTTGCCAAAGCCCGGGCAGACCACCTTACGATCGTGCCCTGGTGCCCCTACGCACGCAGATGGCTGGAGGAGCACCCCGACCAGATCAGCGACGTCACCTTGGACTTCAAAGCTAGACCGTCCAAGAAGTAGGGAGAGGGATTCGCCTCCTCACCTGACATCGGACGCCGTCGTCACCCCGCAAGCAGCATGGAGCCGAGTGCTCCTGCAAGCCAATGTTCGTACCGAGCGTGACTCCAGCCGCGATCGCGCGTGAGCACCCAGTGCAACTCGGGTGACATGAGCCCGTAGACGATGTCCAGCGCCATGGCATCGGTGAGCGATGGGGTCAGCGCATCAAGTCGCCGCAGCGCGGCGATGACTCGCGATTGGCCGTCGGCCCGCTGCCGCCGGTTGATAGCGAGAAGCTCCGCTGCAGTCGGTTCAACCGACGCAGCGGTGCGGAGCATGTGCTGCAGCGAAGCGGAGCGCTCGAGCACAGTCCTCGCCAGGTGCGCATATCCAGCGAGGAGCTTGCGAGGGTCGCTCTCCGCCGCTGCGCGCATCGCGTCGGGACGTTCATGGAGGGCCGATGGCAGGTCGTCGCCGACGTAGGCCGTCTCGAGCACCGCACGGAGGATGTCGGCCTTGGTCGCAAAGAGGCGGTAGAGGGAGGCCATCGGCGTGTCCGATGCCGTGCCGATCGCCTCCATCGTGGTTGCCGGATAGCCGCGCTCGAGGAAGAGGGACCCCGCAGCATCGACGACCCGCCGGCGAACGGTCCGGACACGATCGGCACGGCGTGAGTTGTCGTAGCTGCGCGGCCCGGACGACCGAGGACCGCTGGGCCGCTTGACAAGAGCCATGCAATTTGCGAGAGTACCACTCTCAGGTGAGAGTTACACTCTCACCAAAGAGGTGATCGATGGAGGACGACCACATGGCAGCGACGACACTGAGCAACAAACAGGTGGTCGACGAGTTCGACCGCATCCTGAACACCCGTGACGTGAAGCGTCTCGACGAGCTCTGCACCCCCGACATGGTCAACCACGCGCTTGCCCCCGGTCGGCCCCCCGGGCTGGCGGGCACGAAGGAGTTCTTGGCGTCGGAGGCCGGGCGGAGCTTCCAGGGCGATACCTGGGAGAGCCTCGAAACAATCGCCGAGGGTGACTTCGTTGTGCAGCACGGTGTTCGCGGCGGCCACTGGCCCGGCGGCCCGTTTCTCGGGTTCCCGACTCAGCCGGGCGACTATCGGCGCGAGGTCGTCTTCATGTACCGGCTTCGCGATGGTCGCATCTGCGATCGGTGGGCAGTGCGCGACGACCTCACCATGCTGCGGCAGCTGCGAGCAATCTGATGTCGAGTCGCTCCGGGCGTTCCACGATAGCTGTGCGTATCAGCCCCGCTGTTCCGCGATTGAGTTGCCGCCATCGACCACGAGACACTGGCCTGTGATGTACGAAGCCCCGGGCGTGCACAGGAACCCGACCACCGCGGCGACCTCGTCGGGCCGTGCGCAGCGGCCGACGGGAGTGTGCTCGCCTTGCCGGACCTCATCGGGCGCCTGGCTCGCTGTTGCGACCCATCCCGGCGCGACCGCGTTGACCGTCACTCCTGCCGCGGCACTGTCGACAGCGACAGCACGTGCCAGCCCCACCATGCCGGCTTTGGCCGCGGCGTAGGCGGTCTCTGCTCGCATCGCCATGACCGGCCCCTGAGCGACGCGAGCATCACCACCCGGCCCCAGCCGCCGGCGATCATCGGCGGAAGGACGGCGCGCGTCGTCAGGTAGGCGGTGTCCAGATTGCGGTTGAGTGCCCGATGCCACTGCTCCATCGGCAGGTCGGCCAGCGCGCCTGACTCAGAGCCGCTGCCGGGCTCGAGGGACAGTGCGGGAAGCGACACACTCGTCATGCCGGCGTTGTTCACCAGCACGGTGGGAGTGCCCAGTGCCGCCACGACTTCGGCGACTGCGCGACCAACTTGTTCCTCGTCGGTGAGGTTGGCGATCACGCCGACAGCTGCAGCGCCACTCGCAGCCAGCTCGGCGGCTCGCTCGTGTACCCGAGCGGTAGTTGCCGTCAACGCCACGGCCGCACCCAGTTCGGAGAGCAGCCGGGCCGTTGCGAAACCGATGCCCTCAGCGGAGCCGGCGCCGGTCACCAACGCCACCTTTCCAGCCAACGAGAAGGCTGCGGGCACGATGCTCGACGATGTGTTGTCGCCCACGTCAGTTGCTCGCGCTGCCGATCAAATCGTCAACCGCATCGGCGAATAGCCCCGTGTGCAGTTGCACGTCGGCCGCGCTGGTGACGGGACACATCAACGCCATATTGTGAAATGGAGTGATCAGGACGCCTCGATTGATCATGTAAAGATGAAAATACTCGTCGAGCTCCTCGTCGCCAGCAGCTGCCGACGAGCTGCCGTCGCGCGGGGCGGGTGACGCGAAGCGATACTCTGAGCGAGCACCCAGCTGACTGATCGACCACGGCACTCCCCTGCGGTCGATGGTCTCCTGCACACCACGAGTGAATGTGGTGGCGGCGTCGATCATGTGAGCGAACGCCTCGGCTGTCAGCACCTGCTCGAGCGTGGCCCGCATTGCTGCGACGGAGAGGGCGTTGCCGGCCAGCGTGCCGCCAACTCCACCGACATCGATGAGATCGGCCTCGGGGTGCGCCTCGATCATGTGAGCGACAGCCTCGCTGATGCCATAGGCGCCGGACGGGATGCCGCCCCCGATGCTCTTGCCGATCACGAGGATGTCCGGCCGAAGACCCCAGAGCCGTGTCGCGCCTCCAGGGCCGGCCGAGAACGTGTGTGTCTCGTCGATCACGAGCAGCGCGCCATGCACGCTCGCGAGCTCACGCAAGCCGTCCATGAATCCCGTCGTGGGTAGAACGATCCCGATGTTGGTCAGAGCCGGCTCTGTGAGAATCGCCGCCACGTCGCCATGGGCGAGCTGCGCGGCCACGGTATCCAGGTCGTTGAACTCGGCGACGCGCGTCGTCATCTGCAGCGGAACGGGTGCACCAGCGTTGCCGGCTCTCGCCACAGCCTCCGCGTCAGGGCCGGGTACCGCGAAGGCCTCGTCCACCGAGCCGTGGTAGCAGTAGGCGAATGTCAGGACCTTCGGCCGTCCGGTGGCGAGCCGGGCGAGCCGGAGCGCCCATCGGTTGGCGTCGGTCGCCGTCAGCGTGAACGACCACAGCGGTAACCCAAAGCGCCGGGTCAGCTCCGCGCCGACCCATTCGCCGTCGGCGGTCGGCAGCATGGCGGTGGCACCACCCAGCCGGCTCAGGCGCTCGCTAACAGCGTCAACCACCGGCTTGGGGCTGTGTCCGGCCATCGCCCCCGTGTCTCCCAGCGCGAAATCGACGTATTCGTGTCTGTCGACGTCGACGATGCGATTGCCGAACGCGTGCTCGAGATACAGCGGAAAGCCGCCACTCCATTTGGCCATCCACGTCATCGGCACGTGTCCAAACAGGTGATCGGCGGCCCGGAACAGCGCCGCCGATTTTGGGTGCAGTGCGTCGTAGGAGGCACGCTCGCGTGCGATCAGAGATCCAAGCCGAGCGCGTTCGATCACGGACACCCGGCGACTTTGGCATCCATGGGCCATCGCGTCAAACTGCGACCGCTCGTCTTTGACTGCACAAACCCCGGAGGTCGGAGCGAATGTTCCTCGCGTCAGCTCGCGCGCTTGGTGCGAGCGGATGGGGCACGCGCGGCTTGCCTTCGGAGCGTCACCGCCGGTACGGGGCGCGCTCCCATCGCCTCGGCGTTCGCCCGGAGCTTCGCAAGCGTCTGGATGAGGTGCTCACGATCGGCTTCGCTGATCCCCGCCATCGCGTCCGTCGAAGTTGCGTGCACTTGCGCGAGCATGAGGTCGACGAGCTTCCGAGCCTCGTCCGTGATATTGACGAGAAGCTTTCTCCGGTCGTCCGGATGCGGTTCGCGGCGCACGAGTCCGCGGCGTTCCAACGTGTCGAGGAGTGACGTGATGCTCCCGCTCGTCAGCAGCAGACGCTCACCGATCACCTTTGGCGGCAGCGGCTCGCCGGCGCCTTCGATGACTGCGAGTGCCTGCCAGGCACTCAAGGAGAGATTGCCGATCGCCGACTTGTGGCGTCGATCCAACTCGGCGAGACAGACGGAGGACGTGCGAGCGAGGTTCAACAAAACCTCGCTCGCAGACCTGCTTGCGCCCGGGAACTCGACCTCGAAGTGCGCCGCCTGGCGCAGCGGTTCCGGGCTGGGCTGCGCGTTCTTAGGCCGGCTGCGCGGCGAGGATTTCACCGATCACCACTGTGGGCTCGCTGATCACTCCGATATTGTCCATGGTGGTCTTCAGCGAGGGATCAGAGAGGAAGCCCAGAACAGCCTCGCGTGACGGGGCATCCAGGACGACCAGGATGTTGTTCGGGTCATCGGCGCCGCGGTACACCTCGGCGTTCGTAAGGTCGTGCTTCTCCCTGACGGCCGCGTGGGCGTCGAAGCCGGGACGCCAGACGTCGTAGTCGCGAACCTTGTGCGCCACGGAGACTTTGGTTGCCATGGTGGTCCTCCAGGGTCATGCTCGAGTGAGCATGTAACTTGAAACCAAGCTACTTGATATCAAGTGGCTTTGTCAAGCCCTGGGCCTCTGGGCGGGTTTTTGGCGGAGGGAGAGGGATTCGAACCCCCGGTGGCTCTGACACCACTGCGGTTTTCAAGTTCGTCCCCCGCAACTCCGGTGGTGGTCGTGGACGTCTGCAGCGTATTCAGAATTCGGCGTTCACATGGAGATTCCGTCGCTGGAGTTCGGTTCTGACCGCGCCATACGGTGTCAGTTAGGGTGTCAGGCGGCTCAAGGCTGACGAGGCTCGTGTGGCTGAGAGTTCGCTGACTCCCCTACCGAGTCGGTCACCGATTGTGAACAGCGAACTGGGAGGGCGCGGCCCGCTCCCCTTCTTGGAGATCTGCTAAGGCTGCGGGAGTTCCACGTTTACTCCGTAGACAAGGATCTCCCATGTCATGGCTGGGTCAGCCTTGATGACCAGCGTTAGTGGAACCCCGGGCTGGATCGACCCGCCGCTACCGCTGATCTCTCCCGTGCAGGATTCTGTGCCGTCGGTCGACCCATCAGATCCGATGATCTCGAGCGATCCAGGTCCGGAGCACCTGAGCACGATATTTGCGTACTCGGTTTTCGGCGTGAAGGTCGGAAGCGTGATGGAACCGCTGCCGTTGGTGGCAGGGACGAGGGGCGTAGCCCCTGCTGGCACCTTGAAATCCATTGGGTACCCGGGGGCCGGCGTTGGCGGCACGATCTCGTAGGGTTTCGGCGCAGCCCCACTGAACTGCACGACGCGCGCCTCCCATGTCGTCGACTGTGTCGTCGCTATCCGCAGGGACACTGGTTGCCCGGTGACCTGATTCCGCGGCACCAGGAGGCCGTTGATGCCGGGTGAGGCGTTGCAGCTCTCTGACGTGTAGTCCACCGAACCATCGGACGAGAGGATGGTGATCGACCCGATTCCCATGCAGGCATACTGAATCCAGTACGGCTTGGTCGGAGTGAAGGTCGGCAGGGACGCTGACCCGTCGGCGTACGTGTCGCCGACCAAGAGCGGAAAGGCGCCCACCGGGAACGCGATACTCAGACTCGGAAAGTTCGCCGGCACCTGGCTTTCTGCGACGAGCAGCTCCCATTTCACCGCCGAGCCGGTCACGACGTCCAGGGTCAACGGTGCGCCAGTTGCCGCTGCATCCAGTGCGACCGTGGTCGCAGCCGCGGACCTTGAGCAGGGTTGAAGATCCGCCTTGACCGCACGGTTGGTCGATTGGATCTCAAGCTGCCCGCTCCCAATGCAGTCGTATTGGACGTACAACACCTTTGCTTGGGCCAGGAAGGTGGGGAGCACCGCTCTGCCCGTGCCCCGCGTGGTGGGCACCACGATCTGAGCTGATGCGGGAAACCCGGAGCTGCCGGTGTCGGGCATTGCGGCAAGCTTGGTAGCCGGCGCAGGTGCCGTCGAGTGGACGTGACCGCTGAGCTCGAGCCCAAACGTTGCAACCGCCGCCGCGACCACTGCAATGCCGACTGCCCCCGCCAATCGACTAAGAGCCTTATGACGCGGACGGTCGGCCACAGGAGCGAACGTGATCAGCCGCGCTGGTGGGTTCTTGGCCTCGATGCGCTCGTCCATGGACGCAGCTCTCCGAACGACAGGTCGCGTGGACACTCCGGCTCCCGCTCGGGCGCGCGTGATCAAGCCGGGTGGGAGCGGGCTCTTCAAGGCTGTCAGCCGGTCACTCAACGATTCCGTCAACTGCGGTGCGTCCATAGACTGTCCTCCAGCAGCATCCGCCGCAACGCGATTAGTGCCCGGTGCGTGGCGACCGCGGCGGCACCTGATGAGATACCCAGCGCGGCAGAAATACCCGCGTAGTCGAGATCAGCGCCGAACCGCAACGCAAGTACTGAGCGCTGGTGCGGCGTGAGCGCGCGTATCGCTTCAAGGAGCCGCTCGTTGCTGATTCCAAGCGGTATCTCGTCGTTGCCGGTCAAGCCACTGCGAAGTTGGACGAGTCGTTCCCACAGTCGTTGCCGCCGCCCCGCGGCTCTCCCGGCATCTCGCGCGACGTTCACGACTATGCGCCAGAGCCATGCCTCGACCTGACCTTTCCGACTGTCGAAGCGTGGTAACCCTCGGAGGGCACGCTCAAGCGCCGATTGCGCGAGATCCTCGGCCTCGAGGTCACTGCCCGCCACCATGCTTGCGAATTGATAAACGCGGGGGGCGTACCGCTCGCAGAGTTCGCCGGCGGAAAGCGATATCGCCTCTTCGCTTGCCGATATGCGGTCGGCAGCCACTGACGCAACGTTCGTGGAGGTGGTCACGAGATGCATACGCTCGAAGTGCCGGCAAACATTACATGGCCCTCTCCAGACAGGAGGACATCCTCAGGTTACTTCGTGTGGCGTCCTCACCTCGCCACCAACGTGCCCGGCTCCTTGAGAGGTACGCGCCTGAGAGTGGCTGCTCAAGCACATTCGCGGATGCTGCCATCGGCGAGGGTCCCTTCCGTCGAACCCAGGATTGACTATGAGCGGCGCGGTTCTTGAGGTCGTACGCGAGGAGTTCAGGCGCATGCACTGACGGTCGTCCTCGCTTCGACGACTTGCATGAAAATAGGAAACGCGTCCGCTCGTCACCGGGCGCGTTCGCGCCGTAGGGTGTCAGCCGGGGTGTCGGCTGAACGCGTGCGCGGCGAGCGTGGCCGGGCTCGAGTGCGACGTTATTCCTTGCTGGCAGCTCGCGCCGTGGTTGCGGTGAAGGTTCCTCATTTAGTGCGGCTGCCCTAAGGTCACTGCTCCCGTCGGCGCACCATTGCCGTTTCGCGGCGACTTACGGCCCTTCTTCCGTGGTCGACTACGCCACTGTTCCCAGGCAGGAGCGCGACGTATGCAGAGAACGGCACCAATCAAAGGGGAGTACCAAACCAGGTAGGCGAGGAGAGAGATAAGGGGATTGCCGGCTGCGAACACGAGTTTGAGGCTGAGCGGATACAACGCAGTTCCCGCAGCTATCAGCAACCAGCCAAGCACCCAAAGTCGCATCGGCATGGCCGATGCCGAGACTGCCAGTTCGCGGGGCACCAGGCGCTTCCGAATAGGTGCCAGGATCAACACGGTCGGGTAGGTCGCAACGACGGCAGCAGTGAGGAGCGGACCTTCGGTAAAACCGAATGGAATGGTGAGCGCGAAGAAGATCACCATCACACCCACGAGTAGAACGGCCCCCGGCCAGTAGCGGACACCTTCATCCCAGCGAGGGGTTGCGTATCCCAGAGGATATGAATCCCAGCGGGGTGGCCGTTGCTTCTCTGGCTTCCCTTCTACCTTCACGTCAGCACGAACGATAGCTCACCGACGACGGGGAATTGGCATAGCGGCATCAGTTTCGTGCGACCATTTCCTGTGGGCTCTGATGGACAGGGATGAAGCGCTGCTTCGGCTTCGTGCCGCGCTGATCGCTCTGATCGGCGGTGAGCCATTCGCGGGAGCAGGCGTGCCGAGGCGTCCGCGCTCGCCGTCCGGCCCGGACGCCGCCGCAGTCAAGCTCCCCAGCTCGAACGAGGACCTTGACAATCGGCCTACCCCGCGCTGAGGAGGGCGTCGTGCTGCTGGACGTCAGAACGTCGATGACGTGGGTGACGATCTTCCAGGGCGGGACATTCAAATACCAAGCGGGGCGGGGTAGATGCAAACCCTCGAACCGGGGCCGCTCGCGCGTCTGATACGAGCGCTTCTCATGGTCATCGCTCCGCGGCGCCGGATTGTTCCTGGCCATGACGAGAGGCGACCTCCGACTGAGGGAGCAGGGGTCCCGGCGCGACCAAGAGGCCCACCCCGACATTGAATGCGGGGTCAAGTCCCAGGTAGTGGTGTGAATTCGTTGGAGTTCTCCCAACGTCGGTGAATTACGCGACGAGTCCCTCCGTGAGCGGGTTGGTGAGCAACGCTGGAGCGTCCGGGTGGAGCACGCGCGCCATCGATTGCTGACTGAAGTGCCGGCGGCCGTCCTGCCACTCGTCGTGTTGGTCCTGGAGCACGGCGGTGAACAGACGCAGCAGTGAGGCGGTGTTGGGGAAGATGCCGACCACCTTGGCGCGGCGGTCGAGCTCGGCGTTGACGCGCTCGATGGCGTTGGTCGACGAGATCGAGCGCCAGTGGTCGACGGGGAAGTCCAGGTAGGCGAGCACATCGGCCTCAGCCGCACGCAGCTTGGCTGCCACGGCGGGGAAGCGCGGCTCCAACACGTTGAGGGCATGGTTCACCGCATCTCGTGACGTCTCACGGGTCGGCTGCAGGAAGATCGACTTCACCACCGCGAGCACCGCCGGCGCGTGCAGCTTGGGCACGGCGCTGGCCGCGTTGCGCAGGAAGTGCACCTTGCAGCGCTGCCACGCGGCGCCGGCGAACACCTGCGACAACGCACTGCGCAGCCCTTCGTGGGCGTCGGAAATGACCAGTTGCACGCCGCTCAGCCCACGCCGCGCCAGGCTGCGGCAGAACTCCAGCCAGAACGCCTCGGTCTCACTGGCGCCAATGGCGAGGCCGAGCACGCTCTTCTCGCCGGTCTCACGCACGCCGACGGCGACCACCGCGGCCTGGCTGACGATCCGCGCACCCTGACGCACCTTCTCGTAGGTGGCGTCAAACCAGACGTACGGGTACGGCTCATCGAGCGGTCGCTCACGGAACTCGGCGAGCTCTTCGTCGAGGAGCGCACAGATCCGGCTCACCTCGCTGCGACTGATGCTGCAGCCACCCAGCGCGGCCATGAGGTCATCGACCTTGCGGGTGCTGATGCCGAGCACGTAAGCCTCCTGAACCACCGCCAGGAGCGCTCGGTCGATGCGTCGTCGTGGCTCGAGCAAGGTCGGGAAGAAGCTTCCAGAACGCAGCTTGGGGATCTGCAGCTCGAGGCGCCCCGATCCGGTGTCGAGGATCCGCTCTCGGTAGCCGTTGCGATACGTGGTCCGGCTCACCGATCGCTCGTGCGGGCCGGCGCCGATCTGCGTGGCCGCCTCGGCTTCGATCAAGCGCTGCATCGCCTGCTCGAGGACGCGTCGCAACACGTCGGTGTCTGCGCCTTGGAGTTGCTCGAGCAGTGCCGGGGGCATCATCCTGTTCTGGGCCATCGTGGGTCTCCTGGTTTGGGTAAGAGCTTCCAAGAGAACTCCGCGGTGGCCTTCTCTGTCTACCTCGTCGGCAGTCCAGAAGTCACCCGGATTTACACCACGTTAACGGACATCACTGAATGCGGGCGAAGCCGAACCTGCCCAGCGATCCAAACTGACCCCTACCGATCTTTCCTGAGTTGACTTTTGTGCCGCTGACATATCGTCTTGAGCCCGGCTTTTCGTGACGCAAGAAGGGTCGTGCGCACCGCCGGTGCAACTGTGTGTGATGTGAAGGAGCGATGCCGAGAAAGAAATGCGTTGGATGCGGAGAAAAGATGGAGGGAGAGAAGGCGGATGGAGGCGTGTGGCGATGTGGATGAGGGAGTTGGCTGTGGAGGCGTGGCCTGGGTAGCTGGCTCGGCGGGGTGTGTGGTTTTCGGAGCGGGCCTGCTCCCCCCGCTCGGGCGCGTTGCGGCTATCGAGCCATCCCGCCGCGGGGGGACCATCCCAGCCGCTTGGCCCGCTTCCGCTCCTCTCGCTGCCTGCGCCCGTGCTCCGCGCCGGTCAGATGCGGGGACGTCAGCAGAACCACGGCGCGCTCGGCGCTTTCCCGCACCGGCGTCCACGGCCCTCCCGGCGCCTGCACTCGGGCGCACTCCGCGGCTGCGGCGGCGATCGCCCGCCATGCGGCCACGGCTGCCGGCGTTGGGGCGGGCGCCCCACGCAGCACGTGGAGACTGTCTGCGTTTGCGAAGGCGCTATCCCAGCGGCGCAGCGCCCGACGCGCAGCGGCCTGGCGTGCGCGCTCCTCGCGCGCGGTGGCACGAAGGCCGGTCAGCGCTTCCCGGCGCGTCTCCCAGAAGCCCGCTCCGGAGAGACGTAACCGCCCTTGCGCATGTGGCCATCGCGGCATCGACTCGGGTTGGCCCTGGCGTCGACGCCTGTAGGCAGCAGCGCGACACGCTTGGCCGCAGAATCGCGGCGGACGGCCGCGGACGGAGCGCATCTCTATTGCAACGTTGCATGCGGCACAGTGGATTGGACTTCTGATCGACGACGCGCGGCTTCACGTCGTCGTCATCGCGCCGCGATCACGTGCAGGACGAACACCGGCGATATGCGGCGACCGTTGCCATGTCCCGATATCGCGCGCATTGGATCGAGTATGCCGTTGCGCCCGAACGCATACCAGCGATCGCGAAAAGTGTAAGCGACCGGTAAGCGCCAGGGATGTAGAGTGCAGACATGTCGCAGTCAGAGTTGGTCTTCGATGAACCTCGTGTACGAGAGAACGCAGAGGTTCGGTTCCAGCCGCTGACGTCCGTCCGCGCTTCTCACGAGAGCGGTAATCGTGCGCGAGCGCTCCTGATCACCGTACGCGAGGCCGCAGAGCGACTTGGATGCGGTCGCACGTTCATGTACGAGCTCATCAGTGCTGGCGAGCTTGAGACGGTCAAGCTTGGAAGGCAGCGCCGGGTTCCCGTGGCAGCGCTCGACGCCTTGGTCGAACGCCTTCGAGTCAGTGCACGCGACGACTGACGATCATTTCGCGCGGGCTCGCGTTCGAGATCGGTGCTGCGCATCCGAGAGAAGTCCGCTAAGGACGCAGGATGTCGTCCATTGCACGTGCGGCTTCGCGTTGCATCGTCGGTGTGACATGGGAGTACAGATCGAGCGTGATACCCACAGTGGTGTGGCCAAGCATCTCTGAGACGATCTTCGGGTGGATGCCACGTCCCAGTAGCAACGTCGCGGCGGTGTGGCGCAGATCGTGAAAGCGGATGCGGGGGAGACCGGCCCGCTTCAACAACGGCACGAATTGCCCAAGCAAGAGGTGGCCTCCATCCTGTGGCTTCCCGAACTGGTTGGGGAAGACGAGATCGTGGTCCTGCCATTCCTCGCCGAGGAGGAGTCGCACCTCAGTCTGGCTGGCACGGTGCCGGCGCAAGGCATCGCTGGCAAAATCGGAGAGTTCGACTTGGCGGCGCGAGCGGGATGTCTTCGTCTCGGCGATGACAAGCTGACGGTCGAACCCGCGCTGGAGTGTGCCGACGACGTGGATGGTGCCGCGGTTGAGATCGACATCGCGCCATCGCAGCGCGAGAAGCTCGCCGCGTCTCATGCCGGTACTCACCGCGACCGCGACGATCGCCTCAAGTGGCCCTTGCTTTGCCGCCTCGAGCAGCACCCGTACCTGGTCCGGGTTCAGGACCGTCATTTCAGTTCGGCGGACACGTGGAGGGTCGACCAGGTCAGCGACGTTGCGGGGCACGAGGTTCCAGCGCACCGCTTGGCCGAGCGCCGTATGGAGCGTCGCGTGGAGGTGATGCACTGTGGTCGTACTGAGGCCGGCACGGAGGCGGCCCTCGTAGAGACGCGTCAGGTGGTGCGGCGTCAGGCGACTCACCTTCACGTTGCCGATCACGGGCACGATGTGGATGCGGACGTACTCCTCGCTCCGGCGCCAGGGCGCCGGGCGCAACTGGGACCGCCGCCCCTCGAGCCAGGTGGCAAGGAACGAGGCGACCGTCTCCTGGCCGCTGGGCAGCGGGAGGCCACTGCTGAGCTGTTGAGTGAGCGCTCCGAGCTTGTGGGCGACGTCGGTCCTGGTCTTCCCGTATACGTAGCGCCGCCGTCCATTCAGCCCGGTCGCGTAGGCCGCCCAGCGTCCGTCCGCGCGCTTGACGATCGACCCCTCACCCTTCCCTCGTCTCCCTGGCACCCACTAAGTATGCCAGCGTCCAGTATAGGGTGTCAATAAGGTGTCAAACTCAATGTGAGCTGGCTTGGGCGGATAGCTGGCCTGAAGTCTCACGGACCAAAGCCCCTTATCCGCTAAGGGGTTTTTGGCGGAGGGAGAGGGATTCGAACCCCCGGTGGCTCTGACACCACTGCGGTTTTCAAGACCGCTCCGATCAACCGCTCCGGCATCCCTCCGCGTGGGCTCATGCCAGTTTAAGCGGCATCCTCCTCGGCGAGCGAGGGGTGGGGCACCAGGTTGAATCGTTTCGTTGACGAACGGGCTCCGAACGCCGACCATGAACCGTGTGCTCGGACTCATCATCTTCGTCGGTTGCATCCTGGCGTTCCTGCTGCTGCTCTTCTGGTACGTCTTGAGAGGCGAGCCGAACACCGAGCCGGCAATCGGGACCAACCGGCCGTATCCAGAGGGAGTCGGGCCGACCGGGGCAGGCGCGGACGAGGCGCCCTATCTCCCAACCTTCATTGTCAGCGAGGCGGAAGAGTTCCGCCGCAGCGCCGACCGACGGCTGACTCGTATGTTCCGCCAGCCGCGCGTCCGGGCTCGAAGCTGGATGGACGAGCCCGGCGCACTCGAAGCCGCGGGTCTGGTCGATGCTCCACCCCCGTCACCCGAGCCGAGCGTTACTCCTGCGGTGCCACCTCGACGACACCGGCACAAGAAGCACCGTTAGGCCGAGCCGCTGCCCATCCCCTCGAGTTGATCTGCGTGCTGCTCGAGGTGACCGACGAGGAACATCTCGACCAATTCGTCGACGGTCATCTCTCCGAGTGTCGGGTGCAGCCCACGGATCTCCCACTGATCCGGTTCGATGTTTCCAAGGAAGGTGCGAAGACTCGCGATGTCCGCGCGCGTGTCCGCCCAGAGCACGGACACCGGCTCACGCCGATCGCGCTCGATTGCGCCGATGCGCTCAGGGTCGCCCTTGGTCCGTCCGAACGGAACCTGCGCTTCTGGCGACTGACGGCCCAGGACCGGCCCCGCCTGGACGATCCAGTACGGGATGAATTCCGAGAGATGAGCCCAGACCTGGCCGCGGTCCCATCGCTCGCCACTGTCGGGATCCGCATCGGTGAGCGCTCCGGGGGGCGGCGCCATCGCTGCCGCGGCGGCTAACCGGGCTTCGACCGCGTCGAGGCGCGCGAGGTACCCATCGGTGGTGCTCATCGCAGTGGCCGCAACGGGGCACCAGCGACCACGCGATTGCGAAGTTTTCCCAGCCGTTCGACGGCGAGCTCGACGACGTCGCCCGGCTGCAACCATGCATATCGATCGCTGCCGTGCACCAGGGACAGCTCGAGGATGCAACCGGTTCCGCACGTGCCCGAACCGATCACGTCTCCCGGCTCGACCCGGGTACCGCGCGATGCGTAGGCGATCATCTCGCCGAAGCTCCAGAAGATGTCCGCAAGCGAAGCGCGTGAATACTCGACGCCGTTCACAGTCGCGGTCATCTCGAGGTCGTAGCTCTTGTCGCGTCGCGTGTCCTCGAGCTCATCCGGAGTAACGAGCACGGGTCCGATCGAGGTCGCAAAATCCTTGCCTTTGACTGGGCCCATGCTCAGCTTCATCTCGCGTCGCTGAAGGTCGCGCGCGCTCCAGTCGTTCATCACGCAATAGCCGGCGATGCCGAGCTGCGCCATGTCGGGGTCGAGGTCAGCGCCGCCCATACCCACCACAGCCGCGACCTCCAGCTCGTAGTCCATCTCCGCGCAGCCCGGCGGAATCGCGACATCAACGTCAGCGCCGCCAACCGCGTAGGGATTGCTGAAGTAGAAGACCGGCAGCTCGTACCAGTCGGGGTCCATTTCGAGGCCGCGTCGCTGGCGTGCGGTGCGCACGTGCTGTTCGAATGCGTAGAAGTCCCGAACCGTCGGCGGCTTGGGAATCGGCGCGAGCACCTGGACGGCGTCGAGCTCGAACACGTCATGCGGATCTCTGCGCAGCTCATCGCCCTCCGCAGCGAGCAGCGTGCCGTCGTCGCCGAGGAGGCTCAGCAGGGTGGTCCCGGGACCGCACGCGTGGATCCGCCCGTCGACGAGCAGGCCCGCGCGCCCGGCAGAGTACTTCGACTCGGTGAACGTCACCCAGCGCATCGAAGCCGCCGCCTGCGCATGAGTACAGCAAGCACGACGCCGGCTGCGATGAAAACGAATGCTCCCGCCGCGATCAGTGGAAGCGCTCCGCCAGAGCTGAGCGTCACTGCTGCGGTCACACCTGTCAGCAGACCGAGGCTCGCACCGGCGCTGCCTACTGCGTTGAACGCGCTGGGTAGACGGACGTGGTGGATCGGGACCCAGGGCGCGAGGCGTGGAATCAGGATCGGCGTGGCCGGGGCAGGGCGGTGGGTCGTCGTTACCACGTGCCGCACGCTGACGTGAGGAGCGCTGGCACGCGCGATGCGCTCGATGACGATCGCCATATCGCCGTAGATAGTGAGGGTTCGGGCGAACTGGGCCATGGTCGTGCCGTTGTAGGAGCCGGTCAGCGGGTCGCTGAACTCGAGCGTTCGGGCCGTCGTGTTCACGCCCATGAGCACCACGACGTGGCCGGCCTCGGTCCACGGCACCGTCCGACCATCCCATGCTTTCCAGGTTCGGGCGGTTTGCGACGAGTAGTCGACCGTCGTCCACACGAGCACCGGGTGACCGGCCTCGACCGCGGCGTAGAGCGCCTGGGGAGTCCACCCGGTGAGCTGTGTCGCGACTGGCACGCCGAGGGACTGCGCGACGCGCGCGACGACCGGCGCGTACGCTCCCCAGCCGGCGTACTGGGCCCAGTGCGGATTGCTGCCGGGCTCGGAACCCATCACGTGTCCGACGAAGCTTGTGTACGGGTCGCCCCATTGCGCTGGGAGGCCGTCGGCGCCAAGCACTGGGGCGCGGGTATCGGTGGGAAAGTGACCCTGCACGTATTGCTGGGTCGTGCGCACACCGATGGACTCCAGGGCGATGGTCAGCGAGGCAGCTTCGCAGTCGAGCGGCATCTGCATCCGTTGCGTACCTACCGTGAGCCGGACCATCGCAGCGTCGGCCGTGACGGGAGCTGTCGCCAAGGCAACAGCGCCCATTCCGAGGGCGACGATCGCGGCGGTCCCCCTCTGCGCATGGACCACCCCATCACTCTACGAGCGGCGGTAATTCGGATGGTCGCGAGCCGGACACGACATATACTGGCCCCGGCCTGGGGAGGTGGCTGAGAGGCTGAAAGCGCCCGCCTGCTAAGCGGGTGAGGATCTTAAGTCCCTCCGGGGGTTCGAATCCCCCCCTTCCCGCCAGGCCGGGGACGTGATCGCGAGTGGTACCAGCACCATCCTTGCTCGCATGCTGGCAGCCTTCCGCTCACGTGGCCGGCGGACTACGTTGGCGGCGGACGATCGAAGACTACTTACATAGAGGTGACCGTGAACGAGTTCGACATCGTGACTGTCATTCACCGGCCAATGGATCAGGTCTTTGCCTTTCTCGTAGACACCGACAAGGCTGCCGACTGGAACCCCCAGGTGACGGAAGCGAGAAAGACGAGCGATGGACCGCTCGGCGTGGGCACCACCCTGCTGTATGTCGGAAAGTTCCTGGGACGCTGTTTCGAATCGGTCTCGGAATGCACCGACTTCACTCCCAACCAGAGATTCAGCACCAAGACGATCTCCGGCCCTTTCCACCTCGAAATCGAGAACACGCTGAGTTCGGTCGATGGCGGAACCAGGCTCGCAACCATCTATCGAGGCGAGAGCCGGGGCTTTTCCAAGCTCGCCGAGCCGGTGATCGTGCGCCTGACCAAGAAACAGTTCGAAACCGCGACGGAGAACTTGAAGGCGCTGCTTGAAGCCGAAGGCACGTAGAAGATCCGCGAGGCCCCGCGCTACGCATTGGGGTCTGGCCGTGGCCGACGTGAGCCTCCGATGGTCAGGTAATGTCCCGGCACAGCAGGTTGCGAGGCGGCGGAGATCTCTGGTAGTCTGACGCGATTGGCTCGTTCTGTAAGATAGTCACGAGCGGGGAGGGGACAGCGTGGGGGGAGGCAGCATGAGGCCGGTATTCAGCGGCATGGCCTTGGGTCCGGCGAGATCGGCGTGAGCTTGAGCTTCAGCAACGGCGCGACGCTGCATCTACTCCTCACGCTCAGCGTCCTGCTGGTCGCCGTCCACTCCGTCGGGTTCCTCTTCGTGAAGCTGCGCCAGCCGAGGGTGGCCGGCGAGATCATCGCGGGTCTGGCCCTTGGCCCGACATTGCTCGGACTGCTGCGTCCCGATCTCTCGCACCAGATAATCGCCGGGACGGCGTCAACGACCGCGGTGCTTGGGGCGATCTACCAACTGGGTCAGTTGCTCCTGATGTATTGCGCCGGAGCAACCCTGCGGTCCCATCGGCGTCGCGGAGAGGGGCGGACGACGTCGCTGATCGCGCTGATCGGCAACCTCATCCCGTTCGCCGCCGGCGCCGGCTTCCTGCTGGTTCTCAACCCAGGAGGCTTGATCGGTTCTGCATCGAACCACATATCGCTGCTCATCGTCTTCTCGTGCGGTATCGCCGTCACCAGCATCCCGGTGATCTCACGCATTCTCGCGGATCTCGGTTTGCTGCGGACTGCGTTTGCACGCATGGTCCTCACCGTCGCACTCATCGACGATGTGGTCCTCTACGTCCTGCTCAGCATCGCGGTCGGCCTCGTCGCGACCCCTTCCACCGATAGCTTCGCTCTCCCGAGCCTGCTCTCGATCCACCCTGGCTCGATCCTGTCCGATGCCTACTATGTGATCGTATCGATTGCGATCTTCGGGCTCCCGCTCGCCTTCGGTCGCTCACTCGTCGAGAAGATGGGCGCGCTGCGCTTCAATTTCCTGGGACGCAGCAATGCTTTGGCCTTCCAGATCGTCTTCATGCTGGTGATGACGAGCATCGCCTTGTTCTTCGGTATATCACCCATCTTCGGGGCGTTTGTCGCCGGGATTCTGGCCGGGACGCTCTCGACCAGCGAGGAAGAGGGTGGAACCGTCTCGATCGATGCCGTCCGCGCTCAGGCAAGTATCCAGAGCTTCTCATTCGCCTTCTTCATCCCCATCTACTTCGCGATTGTGGGGCTGAAGCTCGACCTCATCCACCAGTTCGACATCCCGTTCTTTGCCGCCTTCCTTGTCTATGCGTGCGTCGTCAAGGCGCTCAGCGTGTACGCCGGAGCACGCGTGGCGGGCGAGGGGCGCGAGAGCGCGATCAATCTGGCGATGGCGCTGAATGCTCGCGGCGGACCAGCGATTGTCATGGCCTCGGTGGCCTTCGACGCCCACATCATTTCTCAGAAGTTCTATGTCGACCTGGTGCTGTTGGCGCTGGTCACCTCGGTGATAGCTGGAGCATGGCTGGACAGGGTTCTCCGCACGGGAACCTTCTTCGAGCAAGCACAGCAACCGAGCCGCATCGGTGCGGATGGAGCCCCGTCGCGCGGCGAAGTCGTCGCGTAGCCACCTCGCGTCCGTCCTAACGAGAAGGATTATCTGGAGACGTTTCGTGCGGCGTCAGCCGATTCAGTCGCTGGGTTCACGCCACGCGAACACGCTCGTGCCGATCAGCAGTGCAGTGGCTGCCAGAGCCAGGAAGAATCCCGGACCCAGGTATGGCTTGACGGTCAGAGAATCCGCGCGACCAAGATTGTCGATGTACTCGATGTACATCCCCAAGGTGAAAGCAAAGTCGAGCGCGACCAGGGAAAACCGTATGAATCCGCCGGGCGGCGCACGCACGAGCGCCACAGCGAGGGCGAGGATCGCCACGGCGCCCACGAGGATCCAGTTCGCCTGCTGTAGGCCATCGACAATCTCGTAGGTGCCCGTCGAGCTGATCACAGCCACCCAGTGCAGCGGCATCGAGCCCACATAGACGGCCGAGACGACGAGGAGCGCTGCGATGGCCTTTCGTCGGGGTCGGTACGGTCCGGCCTCGTACGCCGAGAGCGGCCTTAGCGACAAGCGCGTCCACCTGTCATACCCAGATCACCCTATACCGACT
Source organism: Candidatus Dormiibacterota bacterium (assembly GCA_963709585.1). Lineage (GTDB taxonomy): Bacteria > Chloroflexota > Dormibacteria > Aeolococcales > Aeolococcaceae > Palsa-851. The sequence goes on from CAVPXI010000004.1 coordinate 76,758, forward strand.
GCACCCGAAAGATGCCACGTGGCCACCAGTTGATCCTGAACAACCCGCTCGCGGTCACCCCTCCCGCGCGCGAACGTAGCGGATCCGCGGATCGACGCACGCGTATACGAGATCGGTGATCAGTGACCCGACGACCGTCAGCACTCCTCCGATCAGGATCGCGCCGAGCATGGTGTAGAAGTCCCTGTTCATCGCGGCGTTCCAGAGGGTCATGCCCAAGCCGGGATATCCGAAGAGCACTTCGACGATAAGCTGCGCACCGAATATCTGGGGAAGGCGCGTTCCCAGCAGCGTGATGATCGGAAGCGACGCGTTGGGCATCGCGTGGCGCAGGCTGACTCGCGATCGCGATGCGCCCTTGGCTCGCGCCGTGGTGATGTAATCCTTCGCCAGCTCCTCCACAGTCGACGCCCGGAGGTATCGGCTGAACAGCGCGACCGTTCCTATCGACAAGGTGAGCGTGGGAAGGATCAGTGCCGCCGGGTCGGCGAGGACATCGCCGGTGGTCCAGTCGGGCGTATTCAGATCGAGCCAGTGCCAATCGCTTGAGAGCACGAGGATGAGCAGGGTGCCGAGAAGGAACGGGGGGATCGAGTAGAGCGTCATCGAGGTGATGTTCGAGAGGTGCGCACCTCGGCGCCGCCGTCTCGCCGCCTCGTACAGGGCGATCGGTACGGTGCCTGCCACCACAACCAGCGTCGAGAGGCCTGTGAGGATGAGAGAGTTGATCATGGGACCCTTGACCAGCGACCCAAGATCAAGGTCGACGGGCAGACCCTCGAAGGGATTGATCTGATCGGCGAAGCCGGGAGGGGTGAAGGCGATTCTCCCCCGCAGGAGATTGCCGAGAAAGGCGAGGTACTGGACCGGAATCGGCTCGTCGAGTCCGTTCTGGTGGTCGTAGATCGCCCACTGTGCAGGGCCCACGCGCGGCCCGAGCATGATGTGCCCCTGGTCGCCGGGCAGCAGGTGTTCGAGGATGAATACCACCGTCGCCACACCGACGACCACCAGTGCCGCCTGGAGAACGCGGCTGACGAGGTATCTGAACACCTCGTCTAATCTCTCAGGTCGGGGGCGCGCGAGCGCCCGCGTCGACCACGTCCCCCACACCACTGAAGGAGGGCAGTATGAGCAGTCTGCTGGCGCGGGTGAGTGCCGCATTCGACCCGACCGATCTGAAGCGCATCTGTGAGCAGCAGGACTTCAGTGCCTACGCGACCAAATACCCTCTGAAAGAGAGGAGCTTCGGTGGGAGCAGGTACAGGAATCGCTTCTACTATCACAAGGACAATGGCAGCCAGATCCTTGCTGTAGCTCACCTGGACCATATCTGGCCCAATGCCGGCTGTTCTGTGATCGAGACGGCAGGGGGGCTGCTCGCACTCTCCGGCGCTCTTGACGATCGCCTTGGTGTGTACGTCATATTGGAACTGCTGCCCAACCTGGACATTAGCTGTGACTGGCTCCTTAGCACCGATGAAGAGGTTGGCCTCACCACGGCTGCCGACTTCCGCATCGACAAGCAGTACAACTGGATGATCAGCTTCGATCGAGGTGGCCGCGACGTCGTCATGTACCAGTACGACACGCCAGAGCTGCGGCGAAGTGTCAAGGCCGCGGGCGGGACGCCGGGGGAGGGGTCCTTCGGCGACATCTCCGCCCTATCCCATCTCAACTGCGCTGGCCTGAATTGGGGGGTTGGATTTTACGAGTACCACGGCCCGCGCTCACACGCGTGGCTCAACGACACCTTTGCGCTCGTCGCACAGTTCGTGCGCTTCTACCGCGTGAACGCACGGCGCGAGTGGCGCATGAACACAAAGCCCATGTCCCCCAGCAGAGCGGCTGTGGCCGCCGCGACAGCTGTCCGGCGACGTTTGCGGCGGGGGGCGCTCACGAGGGCAGCGGAAGCCGACGTTGCTCGGATGCTCGCTCCGAGCAGGCTGCGACGGTGAGCGCCAGCTAGGGAGCCAGCCCGCGGAGAACCGCGTCGACGTAGAGTCGCGACACTCGCTCCGCAAGGCGATAGGGATCCTTCTCACGAATCCGCTCGCCCAGCCGGCCACTGATCCACAGCGCCGCCAGACCGTGAACCATCGACCACGCCGAGACCGCAACGACCTCAGGGTCGTTGCTTCCCAGGAAACCCTCTGACTGGCATCGAGCGATGGTGCTGACCAGCAGCGAGTAGGCGGCGTCGCTGGCTGCGGCGAAGTCTGGATCGTCCACATTCAGGATATCGAGCCGAAACATGACCTCGAACCGGCCCGGATTGGCGAGTGCGAACCTGACGTAGCCGCGACCGACGGCTTCGAGGACGGAAGGACCATCGACGGGTCGCGCCTCGTCGATCGCCGCCAGCACCGCGCTCGCCAGCTGCAGGTAGCCCTGGGTCGCGAAGGCGGTCAGGAGGCCGGCTTTGTTCTCGAAGTGGTGGGCAGATGCGGCGTGCGTGACCCCGACCTGGCGAGCCACAGCCCGCAGCGAGACGTGGCCGACGCCACGTTCCCGAACGACCTGTTCGACGGCGTCCACCAATGCCACCTTCAAACCCCCGTGGTGATAGGGGCGAACATGCGGCTTGACTGTCATCTAACCGATGGTAAGATGCTCGGACCGCGGCTAACGATAGAGGAGGAGCCGGTGAGCAAGATCGAATACGGGGGCACTCTGGTCTGCAGTATCAATGTTTCCGATCTGTACCGATCCGTTCGGTGGTATCGGGATGGCCTTGGAGCCACCCTGACGCTTGCCGAGCCGAACCAGCGTGACCAAGCCTCATAGCGACTGCGATGACGCTTGAGTCCCAGGACGGAAAGGCAACCACAACGCGAACGACGTTCCGACTGGCAATCGTCGTCACGACGTCGATCGAAGCACCGACTATGACCATCTGGAAGCTTCTGACCGATATCCGCGCGCAGTCGAAATGGAACTCGACCTTGACGAGCATCGAAGGTGCGATCGCATTTGGCGAACGCGTCTCGTTCAAAGTGCACGAAGCGCCGCGTCAGACCTTCAGCCCGAAAGTCGTCGCCTACGACGAGCCGAAGTCGATGGTGTGGCGCCTGAATCGGTGGCCACTGATTGTGAGCGAGCGGACGTATCAACTCACCCCTGGGGCGCATGGCTCGACCGAGATCACGATCACCGAGGTCTTTCAAGGCCTTTTGCTGCCCCTGATCGCAAAGTCACTGCCGGATTTCGGAGCGATGTTCGAGCGCACCACCCTGGATTTGAAAGCCGCAGCCGAGGCACCCGCGCCCGCCTGACCGCATTCGCGGATGCGAGCGCACGATCGCGACCCGCGCTGGGGCGCAGGAGACCCGACAGTTTTTCGGGAAAGAAACGACAGGTTATAGTCGCGCCAAGGAAGCTACACATGAGCAAATTGGACCAACCAAGTCGATCCAAGCTCGTAGCGTGGCTGGCAGGCTTTGTCGTCGTCTTCGCCGCTGTGTCTTGGTTCGTCACGGGGGGAATGCCTTTGCAGGGCGCGCCGCTGCCGCTGGCCCACAACCATCCGGCCACCTTCCCGCTACCGGGAACCACACCAGTCGTCTATTGCCCGTCTCACCAATTGAAGGTCGTTGGAATCTACGACGAATGTGCCACGGCCGAGGCCAAGAGTTCAACCTGCGGGGTATACGGCCACATGCTTGACCAGGTGCTCCGCTTTTCCGGCAACCACCAGGCATTCACGCTCGAACTCCAAATCGACGGCGCCTATGATGGTCCCGGCACGTATGAGTTGGCACCGTCTCGTCCGCTGGGTACGAGTTCGGCGGTACCAAAGGTCGCCATGTTTGCGACGGGCGTATACTGGCAATCGATCGACGGAGTTCTAACCGTTACAGGCAGCGATGGGCGGTCGGGAACCGTGAATGTCTGGCTCCAGACCTCCAATGGCACCGCTATTGTCCTGGGTCCGACGATCAACGTTATTGGGCCGTGGAGTTGCCCTTGACGGACGCGCGGGTCCGCCTGGAAATTGGCGAGCCGGCAGTAGACATCGCGCGCTGATCCGACGCCTTGATGACGGCCATGTCGATGAGTGATTTCGGTGCTAGGTTCCACATATGGCTTCTTCGGTGGCGAATCGGGAAGCGCGGAAGGGAACGCGCGCGTGCTCACGTTGAGCGTGCGCCCCGCCTCGATCGTTGTCGGTTTTGCCCTGGCGGCGAGTCTCGCCGTGGCCGCCTGCGGTGCTCCGTCGCCCGGCACTGTCTTGTCAGCGGTGTCCTGCTCTGTTCCCCGGCTCAACGCGGTGGGCAGCGCTACCGCGAACTCCTGCCGCCAAGAAGTCTCGGCATCGCCACGCCGATATGGTCTGGCGCAATCGGGCGTCCCTCGACTGTCGTGGGTGGTACCGCCTATGGGACTGGGCCACAAGGGCGTTGCACCCTGGCCTTTGATGTCGCGACCGGGCGGCCGGACTGGACTGTCGCCCCGCCGGCTGACCATCCCAACCTGTTTGACGTCGTGGCCGATGCGACAACCGTCCTCGCCGCGATCGGGCATGACGTGGGACAACCGCCGGGCTTGGTCGCGCCGCTCATCAACGGGCTCGCCGCGTACGACTCGGCGACGGGTCGCGAGAGGTGGAGCGTCACATTCCCGGATGATGGGCAGAAGATTCCTGCTCTCCTGACCGGATCGACTGTGGTCGTGTCCGAGGAAGACGGAACGCTGCTCGGTCTGAGCGAGCAGACGGGCCATCAGTTGTGGCGCGATCGCGCACAACGGGGCTGCCCTGACGACATGCCCCCGGGTTTTCAGCCGAACGCCGCGGTGATCGGGCAGGGTCCTCCGGTCGACGGCACCCCGACCGCGATCGTCCTCACCTGCGAAGGCGGAAGCATGGTTGGCGTTGACGCCGCGAATGGCGCGATGCGATGGACATGGGAGGTCCCGGCGGGTTGGAACCTTGACCCGCAGTTCTCGAACACGGTCGATGCCGGGACACCCGGAGGAGTCGCCGTTGCCGCGTTCATCGGCCTGATCCCTCCAGCCAACGCGCCCAAAAGAATTGCCGCACCTCCCAGCCCGCTGCGCCCTACCAGGATCGACAACGCCTACGGACTCGAAGCCGGCGGTGACATGGTGGTGCTCGACGGTCTCACCGGTCGAGTGCGCTGGGATCTTACCGGTGTCGTCGGGTCAGTATTGCCGGTCGGCGGTGCGGGAAGCATCTGTGTCGTCACCGACTCCGGTATCGACTGCAGGCGCGCAGCCGATGGCAGTCCGCGGTGGGCGACCAACTGGGTGGCGACGAATGCGAGCCAGCAATGGCCCGCGCTCGGCTGCATGAGCCTTGCCGGTGGGGCGCAACCCTGCGTCATCACCGCCGGTGACCTCCTCTACGTCGCGCTGCCGACGGCCTCCACTCCCGCATACCGACCGCTGCCGGGCCCACAAAGTCCGCCGGGGATCTTCGTGTTGACCTCACTTCGATTGGACACGGGCAAAGTCATGACCCGACTTCCGCTCCCTGCATTCGTCGATTCTCAATCCAGCATCGCCATCTCGCTGGCGTCACCTCCTGGCATCCTTACTGTGGGTGACGGGTTCGCGCTGGTGACCCCGGAGTACGCAGAGACAGATGAGGTTCAAGCGTTTGTGATGCCTCATTAGCGCATCTCGGTCAGCGCCAGGTCATGGCACTCCCGGCGGGCGCCTTGACTTCCAGCCGAGTCAGGCTGAGAGTCGCTGCGCGGCGAGCTCGCCGAGCACGGTCATCGCCATCTCCAGCTTCCGACGCGGTGCGCTGAAACACAGCCGGAGGTGGGACGGCACGCCGAACGCGATCCCCGGCGTGAGCAGCACACGACGCGCGGTGAGCGCATCGATGAGTTGCAGCGTGTCCGGCCACGGGCTGCGCAGCCAGAGGTAGAGCCCGCCCTGGGGTTCGATCGCCTCGAGCCCGTCCGCGCGGATTCGATCCATGACCATGTCGCGACGCTCGCGGTACGGGATGGCGTTGATCTCCCACGAGTTCGAGGTGGAGGAGCGCGCGCTGCGCGGTCGCCGGCGCGTTGACGAATCCCAGCGCGCGCAGCGCCTGGGCAAGCCCGCGGTGGGTCTCGGCGTTGACGAGTGACGGGTGCAGCACGAGATAGCCGATGCGCTCCCCGGCGACGCCGAGGTCTTTCGAGAACGACCGCGCGAGCACGGTGTGCTCGTAGGCGCTGAACGGCTCGACGCGCTGGTGCGGCGGGTAGGTCAGCCGCCGGTACACCTCGTCGATGATCAGAAGCACCTTGCGGTCGTGCTTGTTGTTGTGCGTCTCGAGCACCGCCGCGAGCCCTGAGAGTTCGCCGCCGTCGAGCACATGGCCGCTCGGGTTGCACGGCGAGTTGACGATCACCGCCGCGGTGTGCGCGGAGAGCGCGCCGCTGATGCCGTCGAGGTCGAGGCGCAGGTCTGACCCTACCGGCACCGGGACGAATCGCGCCGACGCGGTTTCGCAGTAGAGGCGGAACTCCGGAAAGTACGGCGCGATCCCGATCACGTCGTCGCCGGGATCGACAAAGGTGCGAATCGCGATGGCGATCGCCGCCGCCGCACCCGGTGTCATCGCTACCGATTCGCTGCTGATCCCCGGGAAGTCGACGTCCTCCGCGGCGCGTTCGCGAACGTCGGGGTAGCCGAGATTCGGCATGTAGCCGAACCGCCCGACGAATCGCTCGCGACTCGCGGCAGCGAACGCTTCCACCACCGCCTCCGGAGCTTCCAGAGGCTGGCCGATGGAGAGGTCGGCGACGCTTTCCTCGCCGAACTCGGTGCGCAGCCGCTCTCCCTCCATGAACATGCGCCGGATCCATCCGCCGTCCTGAAGCTGCGCGCGCGACCAGCGCGAAATGCTCACGTCAACTCAAGGATGGCGATCGGCTCACGCGATGCTGGTGGTGCCGGTGACGCCGCCGGTGTGCCAGCTGAAGGGGTAGTCACGGTCGTAGATCTGGCGTGCGATCGCGGTGCGGTGCAACGGCCGGAAGGTGTCCACCATCACCGCGAGCTCGTCGGTCTCGCGCGGGCGGTCGAGCGATGCCTCGAGCGCCCCCGGTTGCGGGCCATGCGGGAGGCCGCCGACATGGTGGGTGAACGAACCCTGGCTGATACCGCGACGCGCCGCGTAATTGCCCTCGACGTAGTACAGCACCTCGTCGGAGTCGAGGTTGCTGTGGTGATACGGGAGATGGATCGCCTCGGGGTCCCAGTCGAGCTTGCGAGGCACGAACGAGCAGATCACAAGGTTGTGGGACTGGAACGTCTGATGGATCGGCGGCGGCACGTGAAAGCGGCCGGCACGGGGTTCGAAGTCGTGGATGTTGAAGGTCACCGGGTAGATCGTCCCGTCCCATCCGATGACATCGAAGGGATGGTGGTCGAGCACGTAGCGGCTCACATGGTTGGAACGCTTGAGCCAGATCTCGGCAGGTCCTTCGCTGCTGGTCTCGAGCGAGTCCGGGCCGTGAAAATCGCGCTCACTGTAGGGGGCAAACTCGGTGAGCTGGCCGTTGCGCGCGCGATAGCGATCCGGCACGTCGACGAGCCCGGTCACCTCCATGCAGAGAATCCGCACGTCGGCGAGATCGTCGAAGTCGATGCGATAGATCGTGCCCCGCGGGATCACGATGTAGTCGTGCCGTTTGAATGCCAGGTGTCCGAACTGGCTGTGCAGCGCGCCGCTGCCGGCGTGCACGAAGAGCACCTCGTCGGCCGAGCCGTTGACGTAGAGCACCTGCTGGGCGCTCACCGGGGCGACCAGCCCGATGTGGACGTCGTCGTTGACGAGCAGCCAGCGCCTGCCGGTGATGACGTCGCCCTGCGACGGGAGGTCGAACCCCTTGAGGTGCGCGTTGGTGTGCACCTGCTCGTGCTCGGGAGTCATGAGGTCGGCGGGGCCTTCGCTGACGTCCTGCGCGCCCTCGGGCATGCCGCGGTGATACAGGAGCGAGGAGGGCCCGCTGAAGCCCTCACGCCCGAAGAGCTCCTCGTATGCCAGCCGGCCGTCATCCGCGAAACGCATGTGCCGCTTGCGGGGCACGTCGCCGAGTTGCTTGTACGGTCGCACGCCCAGAGCCTACCGGTTCGGCCCTACGCCGGTGCGCCGATCACCTCGAAGATCGCCTCGAGCTCGACGGCGGCGCCGAGCGGCAGCTGCGCTACGCCGATGGCGCTCCGGGCATGGCGGCCGCGCTCGATGCCGAACACCGCGACCAGCAGATCGGACGCTCCGTTGACGACGGCCGACTGCTCGGTGAAGGCGGGCGCGCTGTGCACGAAGCCCGTGAGCTTGACCACCGCGACGTCGTCGAGCGTGCCGAGCGCCGCCCGCGCCGTTCCCAGGAGATCGATGGCCGCGCGGCGCGCCAGGTCGTACGCGGTGTCGGTGTCGACGTCGTCGCCGACTGTGCCGGTCACCACCGCGCCGTCGCGCTTGCCGAGGTGACCGGAGAGGTAGAGCAGGGTGCGCACGCGCCGCGCGGTGACGTAGTTGGCAACCGGCGCGGTGGTCTCCGGGATGACGATGCGGAGCTCGGCAAGGCGGTCGTCGATGCTCACAGTCAGTAGTCCTGGAGGTAGTCGCAGTTGTCGGCGAAGCGCTCGGCGTCGAAGCCGAATCCGACGCGGACCGAGTCGACGCGCGTGATGTTGTGGCGCCCCAGCATCCGGAGCTCGTCCCGGGTCACCGGCGGGTGACGCAGGATCTTCTCCATGATGAACGCGGGGGGCACCATCATCGGCACCGGGACGTGGACGATCTTGCGGTGCAATCCCAGCGCCGTCTTGATGGTGCGGACGATGTCCTCGTAGCTCATCTGGTCGGGGCCGCCGATCTCGTAGAGCCGCATCTCCGGACCGCGCTCGAGTGCGATGACGATGCAGCGGGTCACGTCTCCCACGGAGATCGGCTGGAAGAGGGTCCTGCCGTCTCCGGCGATCGGAATGACCGGGCTGAGCCGCATCATCCGGGTCAGGAGCGTGAAAAAGCCGTCGCCGGGCCCGAAGATGAGGCCGGGGCGCAGCGCCGTGTAGGGGACGCCACTGGCGCGGACGGCCTGCTCGCCGGCCCATTTGCTCAGCAGGTACGGGTGCTGCGGGTCGGGGTCCGCGCCGAGCGCCGACTGATGCAGCAGGTGGCCGACCTTGGCCTGTTTCGCAGCCTCGATGACCCGTTCGGTGCCCTCGCGATTCACTCGATCGAAGGTCTGACGGCCGTGCTCCTGGATCACGGCGACGAGGTGCACCACGGCGTCGCACCCGGCGAAGGCGTCCGCCAACTGGGGCGCGCTGGTCAGATCGGCCCGGACGAATGTTACCCGCTCGCCCTTTGGGCGGCGCTTGCTGCCGCGGGCCACGATGACCACCTCGTGCCCGGCGTCCTTGAGTGCACGAACGGTGTGGATGCCGACGAAGCCGGTGCCACCGGTCACCGCAACGCGCATGCAGTTCCTCCTCGCCCGGGTGGGACGTTCGCCCGCGAGTTTACGGGCAGCGCCGGCGCCCGTGCCCCGGGGTCACGACCCGCCGGCGAGCGCCTCGATCACCGCCGGCGACCCCTGCAGCGCTGTCCGCTGCATGAAGTGCTTGACGGCGCGCATGCCGCCGAGCTCCTCGCCACCGCCGGCGCGGCCGGGACCGCCGTGCACCAGCTGCGGCATCGGCGTGCCATGCCCGGTCAACTCGCCCGCGCAGTCGCGGTCGACCACGAGCAGACGGCCGTGATGGGGTGCCAAGCCGGTCACGACCTCGCGGACGAAGTCGGGATCGTACGAGACGATCGACCCGACGAGGCTGCCACCGCCGCGCGCCGCCAGGGCACCGAGATCGGTCGACGCGGCGTACGGGATGAGCGTGGTCACCGGGCCGAATGCCTCGATCTCGTGCGGTTCGGGGCGGTCGCCGGTGGCCAGCAGCAGCAACGGCGCCATGAACGCACCGCGATCCGGGTCTGCATCCACGGGATTGACCGATATGGGGTCGCCGTACACGATCTCGGCCGCGCGCTCCAGTGCGGCGACCGCGTCGCGGACCTCGTCGCGCTGGTGCAGGCTGACCAGCGCACCCATGGTCACCGTGTCGTTGCGCGGATTGCCAACGACAACCTTGTCGAGCCTCGCGCGGATACCGGCGATCACGTCGTCAACCATCGACTCGGGAACCAGCGCTCGACGGATGCAGGTGCACCGCTGTCCCGCCTTGGTGGTGATCTCTCGCGAGATCTCCTTGATGTACAGGTCGAATTCGGGCGTGCCCGCTGCTGCGTCCGGTCCCAGGATCGAGCAGTTGAGCGAGTCCGTCTCGGCGTTGAATCGCGCAGAGCGCGCGGTCACGGCGTCACTGCCGCGCAACACCGCTGCGGTGGTCGCGCTTCCGGTGAAGGCGATCACATCCTCACCGCCAAAGTGATCGAGCACATCGCCCGCGTCGCCGCAGAGGAACTGCACAGCTCCTTCCGGGAGAGCGCCCGACGCGATGATGTCGCGCATCACCGCGGCGGTGAGGTACGCCGTCTGGGTCGCGGGTTTGACGATGGACGGCACGCCGGCGAGGACTGCGGGCGCCAGCTTTTCGAGCATGCCCCACATCGGGAAGTTGAAGGCGTTGACCTGGAGCGCGACGCCGGGCAGTGACGTGTAGACGTGGCGTCCGACGAACGTGCCGCTCTTGCCGATCGGTTCGACGTCGCCGTCGACAAGGAGATATCCGTCCGGCAACTCGCGTCTCGCCCGGCTGCTGAAGGCAAAGACGGTGCCGATCCCGCCGTCGATGTCACCGGCGCCATCACGCCGTGTCGCGCCGGTCGCCAGCGACAGCTCGTGGTAGGCAGCCTTGTTCGCATCGAGGAAGGTGGCCAGCGTCTTGAGTGCTGCGGCGCGCTCGTGGAATGTGAGGCTTCGGAGCGCCGGTCCGCCCGCCCGGCGGGCGTGATCGACCATTGCCCGGGTGTCGAGGCCCGTGCTTGAGACTCGAGCGACCGTCTCACCGGTGGCCGCGTCGGCGACCGCGGTCCCTTCGTCAGGGGCGGTGTACCAGGCGCCGGCGGCGTAGCTGGCGAGCATCTCATGCATGCAAACACTCCTGTGACGGGTAACTGCCTCCAGCCTAGCGGGCGGCTGCTGGGCGGGGCTCAGGAGCGCGGAATGCTCTGTACGAACTCGAGTACGCCGGTGGGGTCGTACCGGGCCTGTACGGACATGAGCCGCGGAAGGTTGACGCCGTAATACGCCTGCTGCCAGGTAGCGAGGCTCGGGTCGATGTAGTTCTGGTAGGCGGCACCGCTCGCGTAGGGTCGCATCGCAGTGTAGAGCGCGTTCACGCCGGCGACGTTGCTCGCCACCACCGCGGCGCTCGCGCCGATCGGCCACGTTGCGTTGTACTGCGTGCTGAAGATCCCGTTGCGGTGGACGAACGCGGTTGCGTCCGGCGCAACGCGGTTGATGGCGCCACCCAGCGCATCGAGTGCGACACCCGCTCGCGTCGTGGCCATCGGGTTTGCCTGCCGCAACTCGACGCCGGCCAGGATGATGTTGACGGCCGCGGTGCTCAGCGGCTCCACGGCGATATCGGAGTGCGCGAGTGACGGCTCCCGCGCGACCGTTCCCTGTGGAGTCTGTGTGGGGAGGTGACACGCGGCGACACTCTCGCCGGAGCAGCCGGCTTCGGTGAGCATCGCGTCGATGTAGCCGTACGTGCCCACCGAAGAGGTCGATCCGCCGACTGCTCCACGAAGCGTGTTGAGCCATGGTGTCAGCGCCGCCGAACTGCCGATATATGCGCCATCAACCGTAATCGATGGGGACGGTCCCGACTTCGTGTTGAGCACGTGGCAGATCGACCAGAGCTCATCGGGGATCGTCGTGATCCAGTGCTGCCACGCGGCGATCACCTCTCCGGCGGCTGCCCACGGCCACGCGAGCGTGAAGAGGGTCACGGTCGAAATCGGGTGCGTGGAGAGGGTGAGCGACGTGACGATGCCGAAGTTGCCGCCGCCACCGCCACGACATGCCCAGAAGAGGTCGGCGTTGGTGCTCGCATTGCAGGTGAGCGCATCGCCGGCTGCGGTCACAATCTCGAGCTGTGTGATGTTGTCGCAAGTGAGCCCGAACTTCCGTCCCACGACACCAAGGCCGCCTCCGAGTGCGAGGCCCGCAATACCGACTGTCGGGCACGATCCCGCGGGGATCCCAACGCCGTGCGGTTCAAGCGCGGAGTACACGTCGATGAGGTGCGTCCCCGCACCGATGAGCGCGGTGCTGTCGGGTTGCAAAGTCACGCCCGCGATGCGCGTCACGTCGCACACCACACCGGTTGTTGTCGAGTAACCGGCGTAGCTGTGCCCGCCTGAGCGAGCAGCAATCGGAATTGCGTGTCTCTGCGCAAACGCGAGCGTGCGCTGGACGTCGCTCACCGACGCGCAATACACGATGCCGGCCGGCAGGATCGAGTCGAAACGTGGATTGAAGAGATGGGCATCGGCCGCGTACGACAAGCTACTCGGGAGCACGACGGTGCCGCTGACCTGACCGGCCAGCGCCGACCAGTCGGCGACGGTCGGCGGACCCACCGGCGTGGGTGATATGGATGGTGTCGGCCGTGGAGTCAGCTGTTTGACGACCGTCGCGCAGCCCGGAATCGTCAGGGCCGCGACGGCGAGGCTCGCCTGCCCCGACCGCTTGAGAAACTCCCGCCGATTCACGCGCTCATGGTTCCACGGTCTTTCGCCGCTTGCGAATCGAACATCTGTTCGCTACACTGACGTCCCGCCTCAGCGCTCCTGCTTTCCGTCCCAGTAGGCGGCGGCCTTTTCCAGTGAGGAGCGATGTCCGATTCCCTGTCCGCCGCTCTGGCGACACTTCGATCCCGCTACGGTCCCCAGGCACTTCGCCGTGGCGGAACGCCGGAGGAGCCAGGCGTGTGGTCCACCGCGGTGCCGGTCCTCGACGGCGTGCTCACCCCTGGCGGGCTTCCGCACGGCCGGGTCACCCTGCTCGCCGCAGCCGGACGCGGACCCTCGGGCCGGCTGACGCTGCTGCAGTCGCTGGTCGCGCTGGCCAGTCGCTCGCATGACACCGGCTATGTGGATCTTGCGGGCACGCTCGACCCCGGGTTCCTCGCTGACCTCGGTGCGGATCTTGACGCCTGCCTGGTGATCTCCCCCGGCCCCGCGAGGTGGGAGCGAGGTTTGGTCATGGCGCGCGCCCTGGTTGCCGCGGGCATGCCGTGGGTGGGAGTGGCGCTTGGCGGTGAGCAGCCCCGGCCGTCGCTGTGGGAGCACGCTCTCGCGGCGCTTGCCGAAGCGGTTGCCAAGCGCGCCGCGGTCTGCGTCGTCGCCGCTCCGGCTCCGGTCGCAACTCCCCTTCGCCACGCCTCGTCGCTCACGCTCGTCTGCACGGCCGCGGGCTGGCAGCGCGCCAATGGCGATGTGGCAGGGCTGCGGGTGCGGCTCACCATCGGCAAGAGCAAGCTCGGTGCGCCCGGCGCCGAGGCCACCCTGCTGCTCCGCTATCCCCGCCCGTACGCCACCGCCGAGGTGGTCGGGCTGCCCAGTGTCGTCGTGCCGCGGTTGCAGCCGGTCGCCCTGCCGCTCCCGGATGTGGCCGGCGTGGCGGCTCGAGGTTGAGGTGCGCGTTCTCTGCGCTCGCCATTCGCACCTCGGGCTGCTGGCCGCCCTTCGCCGCTATCCGGAGCTGCGGGGTGAGCCGGTGATCCTCGGCGGTGCCCCGGAGCTGCGCCTCCCGGTGGTCGCCGCATCGGCGGCGGCGCTGGCCGCCGGGGTGCGGGTGGGGCAACCGCTCCGCCAGGCGCAGCAATCCTGCCCGGCCGCGGTGTTCGTCCCCCTCGATCCCGCCGGGGTCGCACGCTTGCGCGCCGCCGTATGCGCCGAGCTCCACCGGCTCTCCCCAACGGTCGAAGCCGGTGATGAGGAGTCGTTCGGCGATCTCTCCGGCCGTCACGCCGAGTTTCCCGACGAAGCCATCTGGGCGTCCGCCCTGGCTCGCGGCTTGCGCGGCGTGCTCGACGTGGAGATCGCCGTGGGCGTGGCGGGATCGCGATTCGTCGCCCGCCTGGCGGCGCGGGCGAGCCATCCCGGCCGGATCCGCCGGGTTCGCTCCGGCGACGAAGCTGTCTTCCTGGCACCGCTGCCGCTCGACGTGCTGCCCGTCGATCCTGCGATCACCGCCCGGCTCGCGGCCTTCGGGCTCGACTGTCTCGGCGCGGTGGCCGGCCTGGGGCCGGCCGACCTGCAGCGCCAGTTCGGCCCCGATGGGCTGCGGCTGTACCGGCTGGCGCGTGGCGAGGACAGTGGGGGAATCCACCCGGTGCCGGCGCAGCGGGCATGGAGCGAACGGCTTGTGCTCGACGGCGCCACCGGGAATCTCGAGATCCTGCTGCGAGGTGTCCGCCAGTGCGCCACGGCGCTCGGCGGCCGGCTCACCGCCGAGGCCCTGGCAGCCGGCGAGGTGAGCGTGGTCTTCGAGATCGAGGAGGCCGAGGCGATCTCGGTCTCAGCGGTGCCCGCGGCGCCATCGGGCAACGTGGGTGAGCTCTGGACGGCGGCGCTCGGCCTCCTCGGTGACCTCAAGCCCCAGGCGCCGGTCGCCGCGGTTCGGGTTGGGGTGACCCGGCTGACCCCGGCCGCCGGGCGGCAGGCCGATCTGCTCCGCCCCGGCGACGGCGCCCGGGACGCGGTGGTCGCCACGACGGATCGTCTCCGGAGCCGGTTCGGTGCCGCCACGGTGCGCCGGCCCAGGCTCGCACTCGACCCTGGCGACCTTCCGGAGCGACGGTTCACGTGGGAGGCGCCGATCGTGGCGGGGGCGGCACGATGACCGAGTTGCTCGAGGGCATCGTCGAAGTGCGCACCGGCGCCGACGGACGGCCGGTCGCGATCCGCGACGGATCGAAGTGGGTCCCGGTTGCCGAGGTGGTGAACACCTGGCGGGTGGAAACCGACTGGTGGCGGATCCCGGTGGGCCGCGACTACGTGCGATGTCTCCTCGACGACGGGGATTGCGTCGACCTCTACCGGGACCTCGAGACCGGTGCATGGCATCGGGAGCGCCGCTATGACTGAACCGTTCGCAGCCTCTCCCTGGTGGCCGCCGGTTGAGGGGAACCGGCGGCCGGGAAAGGGGAGAGGGCCTGGGGTTGGCACCCGCTGGTGCCGTCGTCGTCGTCGGCCTGACCCGACCGATAGTTACACAAAATTGTAGTAGTTGTCAAGCCGCCACACCGTGCCGATGTCCGGGTTTGCTGAGCTCGCCGCCCGCTCCCACTACTCCTTCCTGGAGGGGGCCGCCTCGCCCAGGAAAATGGTCGAGACCGCTGCCCGGCTCGGGATCTCCGCGCTCGGCCTCTGTGATCGCAACGGCCTGTACGGAGCGGTCGAGCTGATCCAGGCGGCGAAGGCGCAGGGGATCCACCCGATCATCGGGACCGAGCTGGAACTGGCCGGCGGCTCGCGACTCCGGCTACTCGCGCGCAGCCGCATCGGGTACCGCCAGCTGTGCCGAGCGGTGAGCGCTTCGCAGCTGGCCGGCGTCAAAGGTCAGCCGCGCCTTGAGATCGCCGGGATTGCGACGGGCGCTGTGCCTGTGAACTCGCGCGAGTGCGATCCGGACGGGTCCTGCCGTCGCGGGGACCGCCGGGCCCGTGCTCGGGTCAACTCGCACAGGCGGCGTCCCCCCGCGACGTCACCCCTCCGGATCTCCTGGGGCGGTAGTCTCCCGCCCGCATCCTTCTCAATCCCGGCAGCCTACTGTGCCGCCGCCCGAGCGCCCGGCAGCGCTTCGGCCGACGGCGGGACCTTTCCCTGCTGGGTGGCCGGGATTGCCGTCGAGCACCTTGCTGGTTGAGAGTGAGCCGGCTCGGGTTGATCCTGCGGAGCT
Source organism: Candidatus Dormiibacterota bacterium (assembly GCA_963709585.1). GTDB lineage: Bacteria > Chloroflexota > Dormibacteria > Aeolococcales > Aeolococcaceae > Palsa-851. The sequence continues at coordinate 92,660 of CAVPXI010000004.1, forward strand.
CGACGATTGCATCGCGCTCATCGGCGGGTCGCGCAGTGCTGTTGTCGATGCGCTGGTGCATGGGGATCGACGCGAGGCGCTCCGCCACGCGCAGCTGGTCAGGGAGTGCTTCGGACGCGACCGCACGGCGATGCTGGTGAGCAATCACCTGCATCCCGCGGATCGCTGGCTGGTCGCGGAATGCGCGGCGATCGCCCGGGCCGCGGACATCCCGCTGGTGGCGAGCGCCACCCCGGACCACGCCACCGCCGGCGACAAGCCACTCCTCGACGTGCTCACCGCGATCCGCCACCGCACGACCCTCGACCAGGCGGCGGCACACGGTCTGCTCCTGCCCAACAGCGAGCACCGTCTTCATGGCGAGGCGGAGCTTCGCGCGCTGCTCCCCGACCTCCCCGAGGCGTTCGACAATGCGGCGCGCATCGCCGCCGCCTGCGAGGTGTCGCTCGACTTCAGCGATGTGCGCTTTCCGGGCTACCCGGTGCCGGAAGGGGAGACACCGTTCTCCGTGCTCTACGCCCTCTGCCAGGAAGCGGTGCAGCGCAAGTACCACCCCATGACTCGCGCCGTCGCCGCCCGGCTGCAACGCGAGCTCGACGTCATCGAGAAGACACGGCTTGCAGAGTTCTTCCTGATCACCTGGGATATCATGCGATTCGCCCGCGAGCGCGGCATCCCGGGACAGGGGCGCGGCAGCGCGGCGGACTCGATCGTCGCCTACCTGCTCGGCGTGACGCGTGTCGATCCGGTCGCGCACGACCTGCTCTTCGAGCGATTCCTGCACGAGGATCACCAGGGCACGCCCGACATCGACATCGACTTCTCCACCGACCATCGCGAGCAGGTGCTCCAGTACGTGTACGAGAAGTACGGCGCGGACCGCACCGGGATGGTGGCCAACGTGGTGACGTTCCGGCCGCGCATGGCGATCCGCCAGGTGGGCGCGGCAATGGGCTTTCCGGAAACCGTGATCGACAAGCTCAGCACGCACACCGATAGCTGGTACCTGGCGGATATCGAACTCAACGCTCGCCTCGGCCGATGCGGTACCCAACCATGCGTGGCAGCAGTTCCTCGAAGTCCTCCGCCGGATCGAGGGCACACCGAGACACCTCAGTATTCATGTCGGCGGGATGCTCGTCACCGGCGAGCCGCTTGTCGACGTCGTGCCGGTGGAACGGGCAACCATGCCGGGACGGGTCGTCGTGCAATTCGACAAGGACGACATCGAGGATCTCGGGCTCATCAAGATGGATCTGCTCGGGCTGCGCACGCTGTCGGCGATCGCGGAGTGTCTCGATCTCATCGAGCAGACCACTGGCCGGCGGCCCGACCTCGACGCGCTGTCCCTGGAAGACCAGCGCGTCTACGACGTGATCTGCAAGGTCGACACCATCGGGCTCTTCCAGATCGAGTCGCGCGCCCAGCAGCAATCGCTGTGGCAGTCGCAGCCGCGCTGCTTCAACGATCTGATCGTGCAGGTGGCGATCATCCGCCCCGGCCCCATCCAGGGCGATGCGGTCCATCCCTACCTCCGCCGCCGCCAGGGGCTCGAGCCGGTGACCTATCTGCACCCCAAGTTAGAGCCGATTCTGGCTGAAACGTGCGGGGTCGTCCTGTACCAGGAGCAGATCCTGCGCATCGTCATGGAGATCGCCGAATACACCGCCGGTGAAGCGGATCGATTTCGCCGTGCGATGAACCGGCACCGGTCACGGGTGGAGATGGAGGAGCTGCGCGCGGGCTTCATCCGTCGCTGCGTCGAGCACGACCTCGATGAGGCGGTGGCGCAGCAGATCTTCAAGAGCGTCGCCGGCTTCGCGGAGTTCGGCTTCTGCAAGTCGCATGCTGCGGCGTTCGCGCGCACCGCGTACGAGACGGCGTGGCTGCGCCTCACCTACCCGGCGCACTACACGTGCGCGCTGCTCAACGCGCAACCGATGGGCTTCTACCACCCGTCGGTGCTCGTCGACGACGCCAAGCGGCATGGGGTCAAGATCCTGCCGGTCGACGTCACCAAAAGCCGGGCACGCTGCCTCGTCGAAGCAGTCGGGCCGGCGGAGTTCGGGATCCGGCTCGGGTTCGCATACGTGCGCGGACTGGGCCCGTCTGCGCGCACCGCCTGCGATGACGCGGTGGTCGCCGGGGCCAACACCTCGGCGGCCGCTTTCTGGAGGCATACGCTCCTGCCCCGGGTCGCGATGGAGAACCTCATCCGCGTCGGCGCCTTCGACGCCGTGGCCGCCGGCCGGTCGCGCCGTCAGCTGCTCTGGACGCTGAAGGAGACCGATGAGTCGCTGCCACCCCGGAAACGCCGGAGAGCGACCGTCGCGCCGGCCGATCAATCGGTCATCGCCGCGGCTGTGGTGACCGGTCCTCCACGGGGCAGTGGCGCGATCGCCGGCAACCGCCTCGGCGACGCACCGCACGCACCACACGATCCCAGCACCGACCCGGTGCCGCCCCTGGTATCGCTGCCAGCGCCGCCACCGCCGCTGCCCGAGATGGACGAGCGCACCCGGGTGAACATCGAGTACGCGCTCACTGAGGTGAGCACCGGTCCCCACCTGGTGTCGTTCATGCGCGAACGGCTCACCGCGCTCGGGTGCGTGCCGCTCCGCAAGGTGCGAGACCTCGGGGACGGCACCAGGATCCGCGTCGCCGGCCTGGTCATCACCCGCCAGCAGCCGTCGACGGCGCGCGGCTTCCGGTTCTTCACCCTGGCGGACGAGGATGCCCACCTCGACCTGGTGTTCCGGCCTCCAGTGGTGCAACGGACGCTCGAGGTGAGCCGCCATCCGCTGCTCCTGGTCGACGGCCGGCTCCAGGTCGAGCACGGCCGGGTCAACGTCCTCGTCGAGACGGTGACCGCGCTCACCCCGGACGGCGACCCGATCGCCCGCCCAGGCCCGACGCCACCCGAGACTGGCTTGCCCGGTTCCCACGACTACCGCTGACCCGACTGCCAATGCCATACGCGCTGGATCCGTCGTGACACATCCGTGACACTCCGGCAGCAGTGCCCTGACATCGCTCGTGTGGCCCGCGACCGCCGTCATAGGCTGCGGGCATCTCGATGACAACGCCGCGCGCCGCGCGTGATGGGAGACGATGACCGATCACACCCCCGAGAACGGCGGAACTCCGCCGCCGTTCAAGAAGGTCGAGGACCAAGCGCACTTCGAACGCGCCCCGGCGCCGCGCGAACCGACGCGGGACACCGGCGATCCCAACCTGGCCTTCGAGGCCGCCCCGCGCATGGCGCTCCCGCCGGCCACCACCGCCGACCCTCGGGCGCTGAGCACGCCGCCGCCCGCGCCGCCGGGACCCGTGGCTCCGTTGCCGTCATTCGAAGCGGTCCCGAAGCCACCCCCAACCGCGGCGCCGCCGTTGAAATTGCCCGCATTCGAGGCCGTCCCGGCCTCGGTCGCCGTCGCTCAGCAGCGACTCTCGAAACCCACCATCGGGATCCGTCCAGAGGCCGTCGACGTCGCCGGCCCGTTGAGTTCCGGCGGTTCCGGATGGAACATCCGCCGACGCGAGGCGTGGAGGCCGAAGCGTGGACACCCAGCGCCGGCGGGCGGCCCCGCCTGGCAGACCAGGACGCTCCCGAACGCCAACCGAGATCGATCGGCGTGGATGGTGCCGGAAGCCAAGCGGATCCGCACGATCTCCCGCCGCCGCGTGGTCGGGACCGCGCTCGTGCTGGTCCTCGTGGCGATCGTGGCGTTCGCCGCCTACCTGTGGTTTGCCGGGCAGGCCCATCCCGCTCACACCAGCAGGACTTCGTCGGCGGTCGGCGCGCTCACCGCGATCCACACGCCGGTGACCCCGTCGAGCTGGTCATGGACGGTGCCCACCCGCTGACTTGCTCTGCGCCGACGATCGCGGCGTCTGAACTCAGCGGCGCACGCCTCTGGAAGTCTGGACGACGACACTCGCCGGCAACGCCGGGTCCGCGACGAGGGCATCCGCCCGTGGTGCGCCGAACGCCAGGCTCAGTGGTATCTCGCCAGCCCACACAGGCAGACTTCGGTCCGCAGCGCCGTCGATGGGTGGCCCACTGCGCACCTTGGTCGATAGGTGATCGAGGGGAAGCTCCAGCACAAGAGTCGTGGCGATCTCCTTGACGCTGGGCTGGCGCACCTCGGCCCAGCGACCCGGCAGCACGTGCTCCACCAAGCAGCGCATGGCTGCGAGCTTGGCGTCCGGATCGCCAATCTCCAAAGCCCTGCCGGCGATCACCACGGACCGGTAGTTCATGGAGTGCGAGAACGCGGAGCGAGCGAGCACCAAGCCGTCGAGCAACGTGACCGTCACCGACACGTCAATGCCGCCGGCCAGACCGCGAAGCATTCGGCTTGCCGGCGATCCGTGAAGATAGAGCAACTCGCCCTGTCGGGCGTACATGGTCGGGATGACCCATGGACGGCCCCCAACGACGAACCCGACGTGGCAGATCAGCCCCTCATCGAGGATGGCGCGGGCAACGGCGCGGTCCGCCACCGCGCGCTCAGGGTGGCGCTCAACCTTTAGGGATGGTGCTAGATCGTCGCTCATGACCCAACCTTTGTATCACTACGAACTGCGTAACGTTGCAGAACAAGCCTACCAAAGAGAGCGTTCGTCCGATCAGCGTCATACCCCGGGCCCCCTCAAGCTGAAGACGTTATGCCCCAGCCAACGCGAGCGCCGGCCGACTGAGCATGCAGTGGTGATCGCTGAGCGCGCCCTGTCGAATCGCCTTACCGGCATCACCGACCGCCGACGCATCGCGGTGGTGCAGGTCCGTGGCGCGATCGGAGGCGCGGCGCGCACTGATGATCTGATCCAGGCGCTCGGCCATGCGCGCCGGAGCGCGAGGATCCGCGCCGTTCTCCTCGAGATCGACTTACCCGGCGGCACCGCGATCGCGTCCGAGCAGCTGTACGTCGCGGTGCGGCGGCTCGCCGCGGGCAAGCCGGTGGTCGCATGGATCAAGGGTGTCGGAGCCTCGGGCGCGTACTTCCTGGCGTGCGCGGCGACACGTGTGCTCGCGTTTCCAAGCGCGCTGGTCGGGTCGATCGGGGTCATCAGCGTCCGCCCGGTCGTGGTCGACGCGCTCCGCCGCGCCGGCGCACGCGTCGTTGTCACCAAGACGGGCCCATTCAAGGATCTCGGCGCGCCCTGGCGGGAGCCCAGCGACGAGGACCAGGCGCACGAGCGCGAGCTCGTCGACGCCATCTTCCGGCGCTTCACCGGCGCGGTGCGAGCGGCCCGCGGCTACGACGACGAGGCCCTCGCGAGGGTCACCACAGGCGAGGTGTGGCTCGGCACCCGCGCCGCCGAGCTCGGGCTGATCGACGGGCTTGCCGATGACGAGGACACCGCCCTCGTGGCTGCCCAGGACCTGGCTTCCCTGCCGCATCACCTGACGGTCAGGCTCGGCGGGCGGCGCACACTCCTGCAACGGCTGGGCGTCCCCGGCGCCGGCATGGGCCCGCCCGGCGAACGCTGGCTCGTCGAGATGGAGAGCTGGCTCGGCACGCCGAGGCTGCGCGCCTGAGGGTCGTCTCGGACGCGATCAGCGGGCGGCGCCGCGGCGGCGGTCGAGGCTGAAGAGCACCACCACCAGGACGACGAGCACGCCCACCAGTCCCCCGATGATGGCCACCCCGGGGATGCCGCCGGCGGCCGCTGGAGGCGTCGTGCCGTTGCCCCCCGGCCGTACAGCGGCGAAGTCACCCAGCTGGATCGAGGTCACTTCGAAGGTGTTGCCGCAGCCGGCGTTCAAAGTGGACACCGGCGTCCACGAGGTGCCGTTGAAACGATCGATGGTGGGCGCCGGGATCGATGTCAGGCCGCGCAGGATGATGAACACGGCCAGCGATGGCGATGGCTCGAGCTCGGTGCCGGACGGATCGACCGCCGAGAACCGGTAGACGTTGCCTTCGATGCTGCCGTTCGGGGGCTTGGTGGCGGGTGCCGGCACCGGGGTGATGCTCACGGTCACCGGGGTCGAGTTGTCGAAGGTTCCGGCTTCCATGAGGATCGTGGCCTGGGGTGGGGTCTCGCCGGTGAGCACCTGCGACGGGGGGAAGCTGGCGGCCTTGGGAAAGGTCCTGCTCGCGGGCTGTGGGGCCGGACTGCCGCCCAGGGTCACGTAGGGGTTGGCGATGCACTGCCCGTCATAGATCGGCGGCGAACCGGCGGGAAGGAACCGCCAGACCAGTGTCAGCGCGACCACCGAAGTGAGGATCACAACCCAGCCCCGTCGCGCGGTCACAGCAACCACCCGCCCGCGAGGTCGGCGATGACGTGGGCCACCGCAGGGGCGAGGACGCCGCCGCTCACGATGCGCAGCCCGCCGAGGAGCATCCCGGCGGCGAGATCGAGCGGCAGCGAACCGATGCCGTAGAGGGGCACGTGCATCGCCGCGAAAAGCAGCGTGGTGGCGACCAGGGCTCCACGGTCGCCGCCAAAGGATCGGACGGTGTCGAAGAGCGCCCCACGCAGCGCCACCTCCTCGCTGACAGCGACCAGCGTGACCACCGGCGTCCAGAGGGCCAGACCCGCGTTGACCGGGGCCACCTGGATGCCGGGGCCGCCATGCGCGACAACCCACGTCGCGATCAGGGTTCCGCCTCCGGCAGCCCCGAGCGCGACGGCGGCCATCCTGGGTCGCGCCGGACGCCATCCGGCGGCAACCGCGACCGCCAGCAGCGCAACCGCGAACCCAACGCCTGCCGGCATCGAAGCGGCGGTGTACGGCGCGCCGAGGGCGCTGCGCAGCGCGGCGGCGGTGGCGATCCCGGCGATGCACAGCGCCGAGCGCGTCGCGCCACGCCCGCGGATCATGACCCGATCGCGTTCGGAAACCAACGCCCCCGCCGCCGTCGGAGCTACCTCGCCGGTCCGGGCGCGGCTCGCGCCGGGGCAACCTCAGGTCGGCCCGGCTGGTCGCTCGAGGCGGCGGTCAGGAGCGGCTCGATCGCGGCCACCGCCAGGGTCGCGGTCTCGAGTGCGGCCGCCTCGAAACCACCGGGTGCGAAGCGTTCGCACACCACCACCGCGGCGACCTGGTCGTCACGAACCACCGGGAGCAGCAGCCGCGAGGCCGTCTCGATGTTGGATCGCCGCTGCGCGCGATACGACGCCGCCTCGGTCACCAGCACCGGCCGCCGGTGGGCGATGACATGCGCGAGCAGGCCGTCGGGCAGGCCGGAGGAGGCGTCACCCCGCGCCGGAAGGAGATACGCGCGGTCTGCACCGACCTCGTTGGCGAGGCGGGCGAGGCCGCCTTGCACGCCGTGGTCGATTGCGACCGACGCCCACATCGACGGGCTGTGGTGGAGGTGCGCCCGGTTGACCAGGCCGTTCAGCAGCATCGCCACCAATGCCGCCGCAAGACCGGCGATCACACTCGCGACCCCGATGTCGAGGAGCACGGCGTAGACGCAGAACATGACGCACCCGCTCAGCAGTGCGAACTCCAGGTAGTGACGCGGCCCCCCGCCGCCGCGACGCTGGTCCCCGAAGGTCAGGCGCCAGTTCAGCGCGGTGTTCCAGGCCGCGCTCAGCCCGAAGGCCGGGATGAAGGCGATGAGCGGGTTCAGACGCACAATCCCGGCGAGGATCGCGAGCACAGGTAGGAACACGCACAGCCCGCTAAGCCCGACCAGCCCGAACTTCCACACCCGTGCCGATCCCGGGACGTCGAAGAAGAGTGACCTGAGGTGGCGCAGGTAGAGCAGCCCCTGCCGAGCCGTCGCCTTGCTCACTCCTTCCGCGCGTGCTGCCTGGGTCACCGGGACATCGACGACGCGCAGGGCGGGAACGCAGACGAGGAGCTCGAGGAGGATCTTGAATCCCACCGGCCGGAACTCGATGCCGTCGATCAACGCGCGCCAGGCACAGGAAAAAGCCCGAGAGCGGGTCGGAGCTCTGGCGCGCCTCCTTGAACAGCAGGCGCGCGACGTCCGTGGCCGCGCGGCTCACCAGACGTCGCACCGGGGTGCCGAGGCCCTCATGGCTCCCGCCTGGCGCGTAGCGGCTCGCGACCACGAGATCCGCGCCGCGTTCGGCCTCGCCGAGCAGCACCGGGATGAGCTCGGGCGGATGCTGCAGGTCGGCGTCCATGACGCAGACATACAGCCCGCGAGCCATGTGCAGCCCGGCGACGACCGCCGTGCTCAGGCCGCCCTTGCGGTCGGCTCCCTGACGGAGGAGGCAGCGGATCGACGGGTTGGACTGGGCCAGGTCGAGGAGCAGATCCCCGGTGCCGTCGTCGCTGTCGTCGACAAAGCAGATCTCGAACGGAGTGGCGGCGAGTGCGGCGGTGACCCTGCCGACCAGGGGTTGGATGTTGTTCGCCTCGTTGCGGGTCGGAACGACGAGGCTGACGACTGGCGCGCCGCCGCGCGGCCGTTCGGGGGTCACGGGCAAAGAATAGGCGCGAAACCCCGCGACGGCGAAACGCCGGGCGATCGGCGGTCGCGCGAATCGCTCAGAGGCTGGCCGCGACGAGCAGCGCGATCAGGATGAACAGCAGCACCGCGTCGGGCAGCATCGCCAGCGCGACCGCGACGAACGGGGTCACGTCGAACACCGAGTACACGGCGAGCGCAGTCAGATAGAGAAACCAGGCGAGCAACGGCAGGGTCAGCCAGGCGATCAGCAACTCGGCGACGCTGCCAGCGCCGGCGGCGGCTTCGATGACGGAAAGGAGCGCGTAGGCGATCCAGGGGATGAACGTGAACCCGCTCACCGCCAGGTAGCGGCGCCACCGGCCCGATCGTGCAGACAGTCCCGCCGCGGCATCGATGATCAGCGCGGCGGCGACCCAGTAGACAAGAAAGAGCAGCGGGAGCAGTAGGGAGGCCACCGTTCCCGCACCGCCCCCGCCCCCGATCTGGTTGGCGAGCAAGCCGAGCGCGAGCGCGATGACCGCGCTGCCCACGACCGCGGCAAAGCCGAGCGCGAGGCGCGGCGAACCCGCGAGTGCGGCGAAGGCGCTTCTCGGCCGGACCACGACCCCGATCACCGTCACGGGCACCACGGTAGACGACGCACCCTGGGGTGTGACCCGGGGCGCCGGGAGTAGCGGCGCACCCTGTTATACTTGCTTAGGTCAATCTGACCTAAATCCACAGACCCTGTGCAAACAGGACAGGTGGCGGGGTGATCACAGCAGAGCGGGACGTTGCCACAGAGGACCGGGCCAGGCTTCTGGACCGGATCGAGCGGTTGCGACACGAGCGCAACGCGGTGATCCTGGCGCACAACTACCAGCGTCCCGAGGTCCAGGACATCGCCGACTTCGTCGGCGATTCGCTCGGTCTCTCGCAGCAGGCAGCCGCCACCGACGCATCGGTGATCGTCTTCTGCGGCGTCCATTTCATGGCCGAGACCGCGGCGATCCTTTCACCCACGAAAACGGTGCTCCTGCCCGATCTCGAGGCAGGCTGCTCGCTCGCCGCAACCATCGACGCTGACCAGCTGCGCGCGTGGCGGGCTCAGCACCCCGGAGCGGTCGTCGTCTCGTACGTCAACACCACCGCTGAGGTCAAGGCCCTCTCCGACTACTGCTGCACCTCCTCGAACGCCGAGGCGGTGATTCGATCGATCCCGCCGGACCGGGAGATCCTCTTCTGCCCCGACATGTTCCTCGGCGCCCACCTGGAGCGGGTCACCGGTCGCACGTTGCACGTCTGGATGGGGGAGTGCCACGTGCATGCCGGCATCGTCCCCGAGCGGCTCGACGCGATGCGCCGCGAGCACCCGGACGCCGAGTTGCTCATCCACCCCGAATGCGGGTGCACGTCATCGACGCTGTATCGCATGTCATCCGGCGACATCACCGGCCCGGCAACGGTGGTGACCTCCACCGAGGGCATGGTCAGGCGGGCGGCCGATTCCCCCGCGTCGACCTTCATCGTCGCCACCGAGGTCGGCATCCTCCACCGCATGCGCGAGCAGTCGCCGGGCAAGCGCTTCCTGGCGGCGTCCGAGGCCGCCGTCTGCCCCTACATGAAGAAGATCACCCTCGAGAAGGTGGCGCGTTCCCTCGAGGTCATGGGACCGCGAGTGACCGTCGACCCTGCTGTCGCCGCCCAGGCGAGAGGCGCCATCGATCGGATGCTCGCGATCGCCCCGACCGGCGCTCCCCGGATCTCGACCGCGGCCTGAGCGCCGGCACGTCCACGGGGCTGACGCCTATGTCAGCATCCCTCGCGTGTGCGATTCCCCCGAGGTGCGCGAGTGCCGAACCGGTCGTGCGAGACCGGCAATGGGCAAAAAAAAGACCGGAGGGGGAACCCTCCGGCCTTTCAGGAAGGGAATGAGTTTCACACGTGGGCAGCCTGGGAACTGCGGGCCTTGACTGTACCCCTCGCCTCTCAGGATAGCAGTAAAGGAACCTCCAATTCTTGTAAATAGATGTCAACCGAAGTACTGACCTCAGAGCCTAGCAAACTCGAGAGCGACGGCGGCGTCCCGCTGGTCCGGGCGGGGCTTCGGGGGTTCCTGGACCTGGGGCGCTTCGATGTCATCGCGGTGATCGCGCTCGTGCTGGTGGCGTTCGGGCTGCGCGTGGCCAGCCCGATCTTCCCGGACTTTCTGAGCGGGGGCGGGACCGTGAGCGCGCTCGGGGTCGGCTATCCGACCACCCGCGGGTCGAGCGCCGAATGCACCCAGGTGCCCGTCGGCCCGCCGGGGGTGGTTGCCGGCGTCAAGGTCAGCCACATCGATGTGAGCGTCTGCGGCTACGTCTTCGACGAGATCTATTTCCCGGTCGACGCCGCCAAGGACCTGCGCCAACCCGCCGAGTCGTACTTCGACCCCGAGCCGCCGCTGGCCAAGCTGCTGATGGCCCCACCGATCGCGATTTTCGGCTTCAACAGCTGGACCTGGCGGCTGAGCACGACCCTCTTCGGCAGCCTGCTCGTCGGAGTCATGTACCTGGTTGCGCTGCGCCTCCGCCGCGATCGCTTCTTCGCCCTCGTCACCGCGGCGCTCATCTGCTTCGACGGGCTCGCGTTCGTCGAATCGCGCACCGGCGTCATCGACATCATCGCGATCTTCTTCGTCGCGCTCTTCTATTACGTGTTCCTGCTCCACTGGCAGGCACGGACCCGCGCGCAATGGCGCGCCACCTTGTACGTGATGGCGGGCATCGCCGGACTCGCGTTTGCGGCAAAGCTCACCGCGCTCGCTCCACTGGTGGTGGCCGCTGGCCTGATCGTGGTGCGCGGGATCGCCCCGTACCTCGCCGGATTCATTCCCTGGCTGCGCCGCATCGCCGGGCCGGGACGCGCCGAGACGATCATGTGGCGGCACGCTGCGGGCTCACGGGCGATCCTCCATTACGTCGCGGGCGGCCTCATAGCGCTCGCCATCTTCGGCGCGTCCTTCTCGCGCTACGAGACGATCCAGCACCAGGACGTGTACTTCTTCACGAGCTGCAATCCCGCGGTTCCCGGCCTGCCCGGGACGCCGAAGACGCTCAACGTCCCCGTGGTGCACGTCGGATCAGTGCCGGTGCCGAACCCCGTCGAGGCGATCGACAACATCGTGCAGATCACCGCGGCGTCGCTGCGCTACCACGCCGAGGAATGTCACAGCCATCCGTACTCCTCGCTCTGGCTGACCTGGCCGATCATGGAGCACCCGGTGCTCTTCTATGCGACGTCCCAGCCGAACAACGGGCCGGTCGCGGAGATCACCGACATGGGCAACCCCGCGCTCTGGTGGCTCGGCATTCTCGCCCTGCTGTTCTGCGTGTGGCGGATGACACGCGGGCCGAACTGGTGGCGCCTGCTGGTCGCGCTCATCGGGCTCGGCTCGCTCGCCGCGATGATCATCCTGTACCAGGCGGCCGTCCGTTATCACAACCCAACCAACTTCAACACGTCGTACACCGCGGCGCAGTTCACCGCGTTGTTCCACCAGCAACCGTCGTCACAGTACGAGATCGCGCGAACCTCACCCGGGTTCGGTTTTGTCGTCGCTTTCGCGGGCATGTTCGTCTTCGCGGCGCTGGTCACCGTGTCCGCGGTGATCTCACGACGATTCGTGCCGGCGTTCATCGTGCTCGGGTACATCGCGTCGTGGATGATGTGGGTGCCTGGCAATGAGCGGCGAGTCCTGTTCTTCTATCACGCGCTCGGCATCCTGCTGTTCACCGCGCTCGCGCTCGCGTACGCGCTGACCGCGCTCCGCGGCGTCCGAGTGCGCATCGGCGGCCGGCGGATATCGCTGGCGCCGGTCGCGTACGCCCTGGTCGGCAGCGTGCTCGCCGCATTCATCTTCTTCTACCCGATCTGGACGGCCATGCCGCAGAGCCCGGCCGACCAGCAGATGAGGATCTGGGTCGACGTCGGGTGACCGCCTTGCTCGTCGTCATCGACGCCGCGCTGACGCTCGCGGCCGGAGCAGCCCTGTCCGGGCTCGTGCGCACCCACCTGACCCTGATGGAACGCGCGCTGATCGGCATCACCAGCGGGCTGCTGGTCGGTACCGCCGCAACCTACGGGCTCTCGCTGCTCGCGGGCCTCAACATCGCGACCGTCCTGGCCGGGCCCGGCGCTCGCTCTGGTCGTTGCGCTCGCGGTGTCCTTGCTGACCGTGAATCCACGCGCGACGTGGCGCGCGTCGTGGGTGGAGTCGAGGGACCGCTGGGCTCAGCGCATCCCCTGGTTCTCGATTCTGGCGATGGCCGGTGGGGGGGCGGTGGTGATCGCGATCTTCGCGCACACCGTCTACTCGGACGCGGGCGGACTCGAGGCCGGCTATCCGACGGTCTGGGCGGACTGGTCGCAGCACCTGACCACCGCGGCGAGCTTCGCGTCGGGCGGCAACATCCCCCCGGTCAACCCCCTCTTCAGCGGCACCACGTTGCTCTATCCGTTTCTGCCCGACTTTCACGCGGCGACCTTGATCACGCTCGGTCTCGCCCCCGGTCTGGCGCTCGCGATTCCGGGCGGAATCCTGGTCGCGGTCATCGCCATGCTGGTGGTCGCGCTGGGGCGGCGCCTCGGCCTCGGCACCGCGGCCGGGGTGATCGCAGTGCTGATCTGCTTCATCGGTGGCGGCCTCGGATTCATCGGCGCGTTCTCCGATGCGTGCACCAGCCATGGATTCAGCGCGACGCAGTGCACGCTGCAGTACGTCGTGACGCATCCCGGTACGGGTGTGTCCATCGTCGCGTGGACGCTGCACGACCTTCCCGGCACGATCGCCGCGCAGCCGCGTGCCTATGACGGGCTGCCGTCCGACGGGGGTGCGGCGCCGCTGCCCAACATGCAGTGGTACACGCCGCTCATGGCTTGGTGGCTTCCGCAACGCACGCTGCTCTTCGGTTTCGCGGCCGCGATCTCGGTGCTGCTGCTCGTGCTCGCCGGGGCGTCGTCGCACGGTCCAAGCTGGGAGCCGTTCGCGCTGGCCGGAGTGCTCATCGGTCTGCTCCCGATCGTTCACGTCCAAACCCTCATCGCGTTGTCGATCCTGCTGTTCGTGCTGTTCTGGCGCCGACGGCGGCGCGACTGGTTTGCTTTGCTCGGCGTCGCGGTGGTGCTCGGCGGCGTCCGGCTCGCGCAGCTGGTGCTCTCGCAGCACGGCGCACTGGTCACGCCCTACGGCACCAACGTGTACCCATGGCTCGAGCCGGGGTGGCTCGCCAATGCCGGCACCTTCGCCGACCCGAGCGGGAGGCTGACGCTCTCGATCGGCAACGTGTTCACCGGCGCGATCCAGGCGGTGGGGATGCTCGGCACCGCCCGGTGGTGGGGATTCTGGGTTGCCAATCTCGGTATCGCGGTCCCGCTCCTCGCCTTTGTCGCGATCGCCACCGCGACGCGGCTCGGTGGCTGGAAGGTTGGACGCTCGCTGACCAGTGCATTCCCGGTGCCCCTGCTCGAGCTCACGCTCGGCGCGCTGGTCATCTTTGCCGCGTGCAACCTCGTCGTCTTCCAGTCCTGGAACTGGGACAACACGAAGTTGCTCGTGTACTGGTACCTGGTCATCGGATTGCTGATCGGGGCGCTCGCCGCGCACTGGTGGCGGCGCGTGTGGCCACGGGTGGCGGCGATCATGCTGGTGGCGCCGGTGCTCCTGACTGGCGCGCTCGTCGTCCTCCGGCTCTTGCCCTGGACGCCCCCGGCGAGCGCGATCACAGGACCGTACACGATTGCGAACACGCAGGAACTACAGCTTGCATCGACAATCGACCGCGTGACTCCCGGAGACGCGGTCGTCCTGACCTTCGGCCGCCCCAACGATCCCGTCCTCGCCGTGGCCGGTCGCATCGGCGTGATGGGTTACGGCGGCTGGCTCTGGAGCTACGGCATCAGCTTTGAGACCCGCTACAACGACGTGCAGACCATGTACAACGGATGCACAGCCGGCCAGGCAACATGCCCGGTCTTCAGCCTGCTGCGCACGTACGGCATCAGCTACGTCGAGATCGACAGCCGGCTCACCGACCCGGGCGCGATCGACTCCCGGGTCGGGCTCAGCTGGTGGGCGGACCAAGGGCTCCCGGTCGTCGCGCGCACCGACCACATCACTATCTACGACGTCCGTGGCAGGGGCTGACGTGGTCGACGACTCCACGGCCACGCGCTCCCATCCATCGGTGAGCGCGGTGCTTCCCGCCTACAACGAGGAGGCGGTGATCGCCGAAACGGTCAGGCGCACCGCTGCAGCGCTCACCGATCTGGGCGTCGCCGATTTCGAGATTCTGGTCATCGACGACGGCAGCAAGGATGCGACCGCGGCTCGCGCGTCGAGCGCCGACGGCGCTGGCGCGCGGGTCCGTGTCGTGTCGCATCCGCGTAACCGCGGCTATGGTGCAGCGCTGCGCACCGGGTTCGACGCGGCCACCCGCGACGCCGTGTTCCTCATGGACAGCGACGGTCAGTTCGACCCCACCGAGATCTCCCGGCTCCTGGCCATGTACGGACCCGACCGCGTCATCTGTGGATACCGCATCCGGCGCCAGGACACGTGGGCGCGGCGCTTCTATCACACGGCATTCTTCGGCCTCGTCCGCCTCGGATTCGGACCGACCGCTCGCGACGTCAACTGTGCCTTCAAACTGTTTCCACGAGCGGTCGGCCGGGGGCTCCACGCTGAAGGGGCTCTTGTCTCCACCGAGCTCCTGATCCGCGCGCGCCGGAGTGGATACCGGCTTATGAATGTCGGCGTTCATCACTATCCACGCACCACCGGTCGCGCCACCGGAGCCGATGTCCGCGTGGTTGTGCGTGCGTTCCGCGAGCTCTGGCGGTTGCGGAGTGACCCCGCGATGCTCGGCGGGCTCGAACCGCCCGCGTGAGGCGGGGGCCTGCCACGCGGTCATCGTGGCGCACCGCGCTGGCGGCCGTGGCGCTTTCGCGTCTGCTCTGGGTGGGCGTCTTCGTCGCCGTGCTCGCCATCGATTTCCCGTCGACACCGCTGCTGACCGGCATCCGCGATCACCTGGTCGGGTGGGACGCGATCAGCTATCTGTCGATCGCGGCCCACGGGTACCCGGCGCACCTCGATTACCGCGATGCATTCCTCCCGGGCTTTCCCCTGGTCATACGTGCGATCGCGGTGGTCACGCGCGACGACGTGACCGCGTCGTGGCTGGTCAACGCGGTCGCTGAGACGATCGCCCTCTGGTACATCGGCCGCCTGGTGCTCGGCGAGCGCGACCAGTCCGCGGCGACGTTCTCGGTATGGCTGCTTGCGCTTGCGCCCACGGCGCTGTTTCTGATCGCCCCCTTCAGCGAGAGCACGTTCATCGCGTCGGCCGCCGCCAGCCTGTACTACGCGCGCGCCGGTCAATCCGGCAAGGCGATCGTGGCCGCGGCAATCGCCTGCGCCTTCCGGCTCACCGGACTGGCGCTGATCCCGGCGCTCGCCGTCGAGCAACTCCGACGAGGCGGATGGCGACCGCGACCCGAGATGCTCCTGGTCCTGCTCGCCGCCGTGCCGCTCGCGCTCTACGGCCTGTACATGCAGATCCATATCGGCGATGCCCTGGCGCTCCTGCATGCCGATCACCTGGCGTCCTTTGGGTTGCAGCCCACGCCGCCCTGGACCGGGTTCGCGGCGACCTGGCAGACGCTCATCAACGCCGACAACGGGGAGACGCGCTCGATCTTCGCCCGCGAGGTCGCGTTCGGTCTGCTCGGCCTGGCGCTCTGCGC
Organism: Candidatus Dormiibacterota bacterium; assembly: GCA_963709585.1. Taxonomy (GTDB): domain Bacteria; phylum Chloroflexota; class Dormibacteria; order Aeolococcales; family Aeolococcaceae; genus Palsa-851. The sequence goes on from CAVPXI010000004.1 coordinate 108,832, forward strand.
CGGCATGTGGATGTCGCCGCGGATTCCCCGATCGCTCGCTGTGTACTGCACCATCGCGTGGTTGATGACCGCCTCACTGCCGTTCTGGCGCTCCCAGCCTCGCTACAGCCTCGCGCTGTTCCCGGTGGTGCTGCTCGTCGCCGATCTCACCCAGCGCTATCCACGTGCCCGGCCGGCGATACTCGGCGCCAGCGGCCTGCTCATGTGCGCGGGCACCTGGATCTTCGCCCAGGGGCGGTGGCTCGGGTGATCATCGACAGCCACGTCCACATCCTGCCGGGGAGCATGCGCGACGCCCGTGGCCACCTCGCGCTCCTCGATCCGTGGTTTGACGTGTGTCATCAAGGCGAGCGCTCGATCGTCACCGCCGGGGAGTTGCTGGCGACGATGGATGCGACCGGGGTCGATCGCTCGGTGTGCTTCGGCTGGCCGTTCGCCGACCCCGCGCTCTGCGCCGAGGTCAACGATCACCTGATCGCCGTGCAGCGCGATCATCCCGACCGGCTCACATGCTTCGCTACGGTGAGCGCGGCCCGACCGGGTGCCGTCGCCGAGCTGCAGCGTTGCGCCGAGGCGGGGCTGCGCGGTGCCGGTGAGCTCAATGCCGACGCGCAGGGATTCGCCCTCGATGCTGCGGCGATTGACGACGTGGCGGTGGCGTGCACCGACCTGGGGATCCCGCTCGTCCTGCACTGCAGCGAGCCGGTGGGTCACGACTACCCGGGCAAGGGCACTGCGACGCCCGGACTGGTCGCGGCGTTCGCGCTGCGCCACCCCAAGCTGCGCCTCGTCTGCGCGCACCTCGGCGGAGGCCTACCGTTCTTCGCGCATATGCCCGAGGTGGCCGAACTGTGCCGGCGGCTCTGGTTCGACACCGCCGCCGGCCCGTTCCTCTTCGCCCCGACGGCGTACCGCGCGGTCATCGACCTCTGTGGCGCGGACCGCTTGCTCTTCGGCTCGGACCACCCGCTGCTACCCGCGCGGCGCTACATCGACGCGTTCGCGCAGGCGGAGCTCACGCCCGCGGAGCGAGCGCTGGTGATGGGCGGCAACGCCGTGCAGCTGCTTGGTCTGTGACAACGTGCCCCTCCCGTTACGAATCTGTGTCCCAGCATCGGAGGCTATGTTCGGGCCCTTTGCGACACTTTCCCCGGGCGGAGAAACCGGCGCCCGCCAGCCGGTCCTTCGCCTCTTTCGTGACCAGGATCGGGGGCTTCGGCCCCCATCCGTGGTCGCAACCGACGCTCCGATGAGGGACCGGGTGCATGTCGAAGCCGGCACCTCCGTGGGCCGGTTTCGCGCTGTCCTCGCCAGCCCACGGCCAAATCGCGCCGCGAGGCGAACGACCGAGCCTTCTACTTTTACGCGGGTGGAAGTGCGATCGACAGGCCGTAGACACCGTCGATGATCGTCACGTTGATCGACTGAGCCAGATCGATCGTGCTTGGAACCTGAATGTCGCTCGTGGTAGGCGCGGCGTCAGCGGTACATGAAGAGCCGGCCGGTGCCGCGCCATCGCTCATGGTCACCGACAGTGCGTTTGATGGCGCAGTGACCAATCGGATGGGCAACCTCGGACAGCCTGAACTGCCCCACGTGACAACCTCGAGTTGGGCAGCCCCGGAGCGGAGGACAACGTCGCGGGCGCCCAATCCCGGCAGACCGACCGTCGTGACCCCCTTCGGCAGGCCGAGGTGATCGCTCAGCAGCCACGACGGGCGACCTGCGTCTCCGAATGGGGAGGTCCCCCCGCACGCAACGACCGCGAAGGTCACAGCCGCAACGGCGGGGATGAGGCGCAGGCGCGCGGTCACGAACCAGTATCTACACAAACGGGACGCGCCGCAGGGTCCCGAAGTCTCGCAAACTGTGCGGCGATGTTCACTCCTGAAACGCTCGACGTCGTCATGGTGTCCTTCGAGGGACCCGATCAGTACAGCCAGGCGGGCGGTCTCGGGGTGCGCGCCCGGGAGCTCTGCCGTGCATTCGCGGCGCTCGGATTTCGGACCACGCTCGTCTTCGTCGGCGACCCTGACAAGCCGGGTGTCGAGCTCGACCAGGGAGTGCAGCTCGTCCGCTGGTGCCAGCAGATCAGCGATCGCTACCGCACCGGCGTCTACGAGGGAGAGCTGGCGAAGATTCGAGACCTGACCGCCACCCTCCCCGACGCCCTCATCGACAGCATCCTCCGCCCGGCGGCGGAGGCGGGGAGAGTCACCGCGGTCCTGTGCGAGGAGTGGCACACGGCGTGGTTCTGCAAGGCCCTGAGCGACCGGCTGCACGCGCTCGGTCTGCGCCAGAACGCGGTGCTGCTCTGGAATGCCAACAACCTCTTCGGCTTCGAGTCGATCGACTGGCCGGTGCTCGACTACGTCGCCTCGATCACCACGGTCAGCAAGTACATGAAGCACCTCATGTGGCCGTACGGCGTCAACCCGGTGGTGATTCCCAACGGGATCCCCAAGGGCGCGCTTGCCCCGGTGGACGGCTCGGCGGCACGGGCGATCCGGGCCGCCGCGGGGACGCCGTCGCTCGCCTTCAAGATCGGCCGCTTCAGCCCGGACAAGCGCTGGAATCAGGCGGTCGCCGCCATCGCCGGCCTGCGATCCGACGGGATGCCCGCTCGCATGCTCATGCGCGGCGGCATGGAGCCGTACGGTGCGACCGTGCTCGCGTTCGCAGCCGAATGCGGCCTTGCGGTGACCGACTGGTACGAGCCGGTGGAGGACGCGGGGGGCATCGTGCGCTCACTCACCGAGACCGACGGCGCGGCGATCGTGCACCTCCGCCGCTTTCTCCCCGACCAGGTGATCACCGAGATCAACGTCGGCGCGACCGCGGTGCTCGCCAACTCAGGGCACGAGCCGTTCGGGCTCGTCGGCCTCGAGGCGATGGCCGCGGGCGGCGTCGCCATGGTCGGTGCGACCGGCGAGGAGTACGCCCGCCCCTATGGCAACGCCATCGTGGTCGAGACCGACGACCCGGCCGAGATCTCGAGCGCGCTTCGCGGTCTCGTCGAGCAGCCGGCGCTGGCCGAGCGGCTGCGCATCGCTGCTCGCCGCGACGCAGCCGACTTCGCCTGGCCGATCGTCATCGACGGGTTGCTCGAACGCCTCCGCTTCATGTGCCTGCATCAGCGGGTGCTGCTCCCGGCCGGCGGAGCACCGTCGCGCGCGTAATTCGTCGCGGTGCGCCATATGATCTGAACGAACAGACCGGCGCCGAGGAGGTGGCTGCGTGAAAGCAGTGGTCATGGCGGGAGGTGAAGGGGCGCGACTCCGCCCTCTGACCAGCCGCCTGCCCAAACCGCTCGTGCCCGTGGTCGGCACCCCGGTGCTCGAGCACATCCTTCGCCTGCTCAAGGAGCACGGCATCACTCAGGTCGTGGTCACGCTCGCCTACCTGGGTGCGGAGATCCGCAACCGCCTCGGCGACGGCGCCGAGCTGGACATGGAGATCGAGTACGTGGTCGAGGACCGGCCACTCGGTACGGCGGGCAGCGTGCGCAACGCCGCTCACCTCCTCGATGACACCTTCCTGGTGATCAGCGGCGACGCGCTCACCGACATCGACCTCACCGCGGTGATGCGCGCGCACACCGAGCGCGGCTCGCACGCGACCATCGTGCTCCACTCCGTACCGAACCCCCTCGAGTACGGCGTCGTCGTCACCGACGACGAGGGAAACATCAAGCGTTTCCTGGAGAAGCCGTCATGGGGTGAGGTCTTCAGTGACCACGCCAACACCGGCATCTACGTGATCGAGCCGAAGGTGCTGGAGCACATCAAGGAAGGCGCCAATGCCGACTGGTCGCAGGACGTCTTCCCGACCATGCTCCGGCGCCACGAACCACTCCACGGCATCGTCGTCGACGACTACTGGTGCGACATCGGGTCGATACAGTCGTACATGCAGGCGAACTGGGACGCGCTCGATGGCAAGGTCCGCTGCCACATCACCGGGCGCCGCGAGGGCAACGTGTGGATGGGCGAGGGCGTGGAGATCGGCATCGGGGTGCAGCTCGACGGCCCGGCGTTCATCGGCGACGAGGTGAAGCTCAAGGCGGGAACGCACGTCAACGAGCACGGGGTCATCGACCGGTACAGCGTCATCGACGACAACACCAAGGTCAGCAACAGCGTGGTGTGGCCCCACTCGTACATCGGCGAGCGCTGCAGGCTGCGCCAGGCGATCGTCTGCCGCAACGTGACCATCAAGAACGATTCCCTGCTCGAGGAGAATTCGGTGATCGCCGACGAGTGCGTGCTTGGCAGAGGTTCGCAGATACGCGCCGGCGTCAAGATCTGGCCGAGCAAGACGGTCGAACCCGGCTCCACGGTGAACGAGTCGGTGATCTGGGCGGGCGAGTGGCGGAGCGGCTTGTTCTCGTCGTACGGGCTCGGTGGTTTGATCAACGTGGAGCTCACGCCGGAGTTCTGCGCGCGGCTCGGGGCCGCGTTCGGCGCGACCCTCGCCAAGGGAGCGTGCGTCGTCGTCGGCCAGGATCACGCGCGCTCGTCACGGATGATCAAACGCGCGATCGTCAGCGGCATCGTCAGTGCCGGCGCGAAGGCTCGTGACGTGCGCGAGCTGCCCGTGCCGGTGACCCAGTGGGCTACGCGAGACGCGGAATGCGCGGCGGGCATCCACGTGCTCGTGTCGCCGCTCGATCAGCGCAGCGCCGACATCCGGTTCTTCGACTCCGACGGTCTGCAGATCGACAAGCGCGCCGAGCGCAAGCTCGAGAACTTGCTGTTTCGCGAGGACTTCCGCCGAGCGGGGTTCTACGAGATGGGCGACATCGAGTACGGCGAGCCGATCCCCGGTTACATCGACCATCTCTTCAAGTCCGTGGACGCGGACAGCATCCGCAACGCCGGATTTCGCGTGCTGATCGACTACGACTACAGCGACGCGTCCGCGGTGCTCCCGACCATCCTGAACGATCTCGGCGTCACCACCATCCCGCTCAACGCGGGTATGCGTGAGGGTGGACACCATCGCACCGTGCCCGACGAGACAGCCCTGATCAGCAAGACGGTTCGCGCCGACGTCGGTTGCATGATCAACCCGACAGGGGAGCGCATCACGATCATCGATGACCAGGGTGTGGTGCTGACCCCGCACGAGTGCCTCGCGCTGCTGGCGTCCTGGTGGGTGCGCTCCAACCCGGGGGCGGTGCTCGCTCCGGCGGCGACGCCGATGTGGATCAGCGACCTGGTGCGCAAGGAGGGCGGCAGCTTCAGCGCGACCCCGGGCGACCCGGCGTCGGTGCTGCGCGCGTCGACGATGTCGGGGACGAGCATCGCATCGGATGGGGAGGGCGGGTTCGCGTGGCCGGGGCATCTCGGTGCCTTCGACGCCATGTACACGCTGGTGAAGCTGCTCGAGTTGCGCGCCAAGATCGGGATTCCGTTGAGCGAGGCGCGCTCCGCGCTCCCGCGAGTGGCGTACATCACCGCCACCGAGTTCTGCCCGTGGGAAGCGAAGGGTCGGGTGATGCGCATCCTGCTCGATCGCCATCGCACCAACTCCGTCGACCTGGTCGACGGCATCAAGGTCTACGTCGATGACGGGTTCGTGCTGGTGCGGCCGGATCCCGACGAGCCCGCGTACCACGTGGTCGCGAGTGTCGCCGACCCTGAGCGCGGACGCCAGCTCGTCGACGAGTATCTCGCACAGGTGCGTGAGGCCGAGGGGACCAACGGCAGCCACGCCGCTCTGGTCGAGGCGTCTGCGGTAGCCGACGCCGAATAGCGACCCGGGGCGCCAGACCGTCTCAGCGCGGCAGCGCGACCGTCGCCAGGATGAACACGAAGTAGACGGCCGACGCGGCGATGACCAGGATGTGGAACACCTCGTGATAGCCGAAGACCTTCGGCCACAGTTGCGGGCGTTTCAGGGCGTACACGACCGCGCCGGCGCAGTACAGCGCGCCGCCGATCGCGAGCACGAGCAGCCCACTGGTGTGGATGCGCTCGCCGAGCGCCGGCAGGAAGAACACGACTGTCCAGCCGACGCCGAGGTACAGCACGACGGTCACCCAGCGCGGCAGGGGAATCCCAGTGGTCGCGACCACCACGCCGCTTCCCGCCAGGACCCAGATGGCAACCAGCAACACGATGGACGGCCAGCCCCGCAGGACGTTGACGACGACCGGGGTGTAGGTGCCCGCGATGGCGAGAAAGATGGTCGCGTGGTCGAGTCGGCGCCAGACGCGACGGGTCCGCGGTGACCACGGTCCGCGGTGATAGCTGGCGCTGACCGAGAAGAGCAGGATGAGACAGACCCCGTAGACACCCAGGGAGATCTGGCGCGCCAGGTTGCCGCCGCTGACCACGACGAGCGTGATCGCACCGGCGATGGCGGGTGGCACGGTGACGAGGTGACTCCACCCGCGCAGCGTTGGGCGGGGGGGCGCGGCGATCAGCGTTGTCTCAGGCAGCGGGGGCGATCTCCCGAGGTTCGGGCTCGCGGCGGCGAAGCCAGGTGGGCGCCCACCAGTTTGCAGTCCCGAGCAGGCGCATCACCGCGGGCACGACGAGTGCGCGAACCAGCGTGGCGTCGACGATCACCGCGACTGCCATCCCGACGCCGATCGACTTGATGGTGACCACGCTGGCGAGCGCGAACGCGAGGAACACGCACGCCATGATCGCCGCGGCTCCGGTGACGAGGCGGCCGCTGCGCTCGAGGCCGTCGGCGACCGCGGTTCGGTTGTCGCTGGTGCGAACCCAGGCCTCCTGCATGCGGGTGAGCAGGAACACCTCGTAGTCCATCGACAGCCCGAAGACGACGCAGAACAGCAGCACGGGGATGGTCGGATCGAGCGGGCCGGCGGTGAACCCGAGAATGGAGGAGAGGTGTCCCTGGTCGAAGATCCACACCAGCGCCCCGAAGGCGGCGCTCAAAGACAGCGCGTTCATCAGCACCGCCTTGAACGGCAGGACGAGCGAACGGAGCAGCACGGTGAGCACGATCAGGGTGGTGATCAGCACGAACCCGATCGCGAGTGGCGTGTGGTCGATCATGTAATTGACGAGGTCGATGTCGAAGGCTGTGTCGCCGGTGACCTGAACCGCTGCACCCGGCACCGAGTCGATGGAGCGGATGTCGCGTACGAGGTTGTGCGCCTGGTCGCTGGTGACGAAATACGGATTGGCCACGTCGAGGACCGCGATGCTCGAGCCGGTCAGGGTGGTGAGCAGGGCCTGCGCTGTGGCGGGCAGCGAGGGCCTGGGCTGTGCGTATAGGGTCTGGTACGACGCCAGGGTCAAGGTGGGATCGACGGTCACGTAGCTGCGCACCCCTGTGACCCCGTTCAGTGCGGCAAGCCGTCGCGCGAGCTGGTACGCCACCGCGACGTTGGCAGGACTGGTCGGTGCGCCGTTCTGGAAGTTGACGACCACGGCGATCGTGTTCTGGCCGACGCGCGGAAACTGCGCCTGGAGTAGGTCAGCACCTCTGCGCGCTTCAGCCGAAGGCGGCAGCTGGTTGACATCGCTGTTGGCAAGTTGGAGGTCGAGAAACGGCGATCCTGCGACGAGAAGGATCGCCACCGTCGGGATCAGTACCATCCACGGCCGGCGCATGACCCAGATTGCGAGGCGGTGCCACGCGCCCTGGCCGAATGGCTTGGGCTGCAGGATGGGAACGCGGATGCTGTTGATGCGCGGTCCAAGAACTGCCAGCATCGCGGGCAGCAGTGTGACCGCGTACAGCACCGATATGGCCACGACGATCGCGCCGGCGATACCCATCGAGACGAGTGCCGTACCGGTGTAGAAGAGCAGACCGGAGAGCCCGATTGCGACGGTGAGGCCGCTGAACATGATCGCTCGACCGGCGGTGGCCATCGTGGTGGCGAGCGCGTCTTCAACGCTCCGGCCGGACGCCAGCTCCTCGCGGAACCGCGTCACGATGAACAGCGAGTAGTCGATGGCGATCCCGAGACCTACCAGGGTGACAACGTTGACCGCATACGTCGAGATGTCGATGGCGTGAGCGAGCGCCAGCGCCGCTCCCACGCCGCCGAGCACAGCGAAGACGCCGACGCCCAGGCAGAGAAGTGCGGCCACACCGGTGGCGAACACGATGACGAGCAGGATGAGCGCAAGCGGCAGTGACACAACCTCGGAGCGGCGCAGATCGCTCGCGAGATACGTGTCGAAATCTGAAGCCAGCGGCACGTCGCCGGTCGCGGTGATGGCAAGCGACGGCGACATCACCTTGCCCCGAATCGCGTCGTATTGCGACCGAGCCTGCGAGAAGTCGATCTTCAATCCCACCTGCACGAGCACGCTGTGGCTGTCTGTGGAGACCATCAGCGGGACCGCCGCAGGGGCGGCTGTGAAGGGTGTGGCCAGCGCGCTCACGCGCGAGTCGCCGCGCAGCTTCGCGAGGGCTGCATTGACCGCCGTCTCGAACGCGGGCTGACCAAAGGTCAACCGTGAGCTGGTGAGGATCAGCGTGAACGACGAGCCTGTCGCCGACGGGAGTTGCGCACTCTCGAGGTTGGCGGCACGCACCGACTCGACGTCGTAGTTGCTCGCATTGATCGGCTGCCCTCCGGTGAGCAGTCCGGCGATCGAGAGTACGAAACACGCGATCGACAGGGCGAGCACTGCGATGCGACGGCGGTAGACAAAGTGCCCCCAGCGCCTCACCGTGACACTCCTTCGATCACCGCGATCGAGTATATCGACCCGAGGTTTCACCACCGCGTAGACTCCCGAGGACCGCGATGGCAACGCATGTCCCACCTCTGGTCGGGGAGATCAACTCGATCTCGCATTTCGCGAACGTCGCACGCGAGCGCCAGCCGGGGCGTCAGCTCGACCTGATCCGGCAGGCAGCGCCCGGCTTTCGAGAGTGGTTCCGAGCCACGGGGATGCCCGACTGGATCGGCACCTTCGATCTCGTATCGCTGCCCTACCCGACTCGATTCGGGCTCTTTCGCGCAGCGATGAGCCCGGCGCCGTATCTCTCCCTGACGCACCAACTCGTGGTGGTGCGCTGGCGCGAGCCGGACGGGAAGCCGAGAGTGCTGCTCTTCGAACCCACCGACGTGGACCTCGCCCGGCGCACGCCGTACTTCGCGCGCCTGCGCGAATCGACGCCCGCGGCATTCGAGCGCGCCTTCGCGCGTCCACTCGGTGACGTCGTCACTCATCTGCGCAGCGTCGGCATCGAGACCGGTGACGTCGACTGGATCACGTTCGATCACCTGCACACGCAGGACGTGCGCCGTTGGGTCGGCACCACCGAACCCGCGCGCGATCTCTCCCCGATGTCCGCGATTCCGGCGGCGCTGCCGCGCGCGCGGTTGATCGTGCAGCGCGCCGAGCTCGAATCGCTCGAGGCGCTGCATCCGTTGCAGGTGCCGTGGTATCAGGCGTCCACCTTCGCCGCGCTGCGACAGGAGGCGCTGTTCCCGATCGACGGGGATGTGTTGATCGGACCGGGCGTCGCACTGGTCTCGACGCCTGGACACACGATCGGCAATCACACGCTCGTGGTGAACACCGAGACCGGCATCTGGGCAAGCAGCGAGAACGTGATCGCCGCCGAGTGCCTGACTCCGGAGCACAGCCGGATCCCGGGCGTGCGCCGCTTCACGCGCACCTGGGACCAGGAGATCGTCCTCAACGCGAACACGCTCGAGGACACTGCACGGCAGTACAACTCGTGCGTGCTCGAGAAATCGATCGTCGATGTCGCGCGCGCCAACTCGCGCTTTCTGCAGTTCATGCCCTCCTCCGAGCTCACCGGCACCGTGCTCAGCCCGGGAACGTCGCCGACGTTCACGCACTCGGGGATCTTTCACGGCACCCTGACGCCGACCGGTGCGGTCCGATCCTGACTCCCCGACCGATAGGATGGGAGGCGTGACCATGACGCTCGCGCGCCGTGCGTGGACTCTCTTCGAGCCGATCCATGCCATCGTCTACTTCGCGCCGGAGGCGAGCGAGCACTACAAGGCGGCGGGGCTGCGCGGCGGATGGATGGGGTACTTCGCCTCGCGTTCGGCGCCGATGGGAGCGGTGACACCGGGCGTGGTTACGGCCGTGTTCCACGGTTTCCAGCCGGCGATGGTTGCGAGGGCGATTCCCGATGCGTGGCAGTATTCCAGCCCGGCGTTGGCGCTGACGGCGCGAACCGCGATCGCCAACTCCGCGTTGCGCCGTCTGTGGGGCGATGACGTCGCGTCCGCCGAGGTCGCGGAGGCTGCGACCGCGGCGATGGCCGTGGCGCACGGCCTGGGCGGTGGCGGGCGCCCGCTGTATACGGCGACGGCGGCGCTCGAAGAGCCGGATGCGCCGCATCTCAGGCTCTGGCACGCGTGCACCCTCCTTCGTGAGCACCGGTTCGACGGCCACGTCGCCGCGCTCACAGTGCATGGCCTCGACGGGCTGGAGTCGCTCGTCACCGCGATTGCCGCCGGCTCCGGGGTCGACGCCCCCACGATTCGCCGTTTTCGCGGCTGGACCGAGGAGGAATGGGATCAGGGAGTGGAACGCCTTCGCGATCGCCGGATACTCGACACAGCGGGGGGGCTCACCACCGAGGGACGCTGGCTACGGACAGATGTGGAGGAGATGACCGACCACCTCGCCGGTGACGTCTGGGCGGCGATGGACGAGCCGTCACGCGAGCACCTCTTCGTCAGCCTGCGCCGGCTCGCCGTGCTCCTCGAGCACCCCGATGGCATCCGCTACCCGAATCCGATCGGGGTGGCGGCCCGCCTGAGAGCGCGGTCAGGAGACCGGTGCCGACACGGCTCGTTCGCGTTCGCGGTCGACGACGGCGGCAAGGGCGCGGATGAAGGTTGGCTGCGTGTTCGGCAGTGCGATCCGGTGCATGGCGATACCGGCGGCGGTTGCCTCCTCTCCGGCGGCGATGTCGATGTCGTAAAGGATCTCGAGGTGATCGGCGAGGAACTGGAGGGGTACGATGAGGATCTCGGTGATCCCGCGGGTATGAAACCCGGGAAAGAGATCCTTCACGTCCGGCGTCAGCCATTCCTCCGGCGTGTGCCCGGCGCTTTGATACGCGAAGCTCCAACGATCGTGGTCTAGATCGAGCCGGGTCGCGATCGCGGTGGCGGTGTCGCGCAGCTGGGTGATGTAGCCGGGATCGCGTTCGACGACCGGGCGGGGGAGGCTGTGAGCGGTGAAGATGATTGGAATGCGGTCACGGACCTGCGCACCGAGACCCGCCAGGGCGTCCTCGACGCGCTCCGCGAGTGCGGCGATCCACTCGGGCATCAGGTGCCACGCACCCGCGATGTGCACGTCGACCTCAGGGTGCCCGGCTCGCCACGCGGCGACGGTTCGCTCGTATCCGGCGAGGATCATCGGCGAATACTGAGGCGCGAGCGCCACCACGACGATCCGGCGCGTGCCGCCGGCCACGAGCGTGTCGAGCGCGTCTGTCAGTGACGGGTCCGAGTGGAGCATCCCGGCGACGACCCGGGTGTCGTCGTCACTCTGGGAGTCGAGCAACATCTGGAGCGCGGCACACTGCGCCTCGGTGATGTCGATGAGCGGGGATCGACCGATCAGGTCGTAGCGGCGCTGGAACTCCGCGATCAGATCCGCGGGTACCTCACGCCCGCCGCGCACCGAGGCGAGGTACGCGGGAACGTCATCGGCGGTCACCGCCGATCCGAAGGTGGCGAGGACGACGCCCAGCTGAGCCATGTCGCAAGGGTAGAGGCTGGCCGCCCGGGCTCGCGGTCAGCTCTGGGCGGTGTCCTCGTGGACGAGCTCCGCGAGACGGCGGAGATGGTCGCTCGACGTCTCGGGGAGCACGCCGTGGCCGAGGTTGAAGATGTGCCCGGCCGGCCCCCGGCGAGCTCGAGGATCTTGCGCGCCTCGCGGGCGACGACCTCGAACGGCGCGAGCAACGCCCCTGGATCGAGGTTGCCCTGGATGCCGCGGTCGCCGATCCGGCGCCAGGCCTCGTCGAGAGGCAGACGCCAGTCGACGCTGATGACATCCGATCCGCAGCGTGCCATCGCCTCGAGCAGGTGCGCGGTCGTTGTCCCGAAATGGATCGTCGGGACGCCGGTCTCCGCCACCGCATGGAGAATGCTCCGGCTGTACGGGAGCACCATCTCCTCGTACGCTGACACCGACAGCGCGCCGGCCCACGAGTCGAACAGCTGGACGATCTGGGCACCCGCCTCGACCTGGGCCAGCAGGTAGCCGATCGTCACCTCGGTCAGCGTGGCCATGAGGCGATGCCAGAGCTCCGGCTCCCCGTGCAGCATCGCCTTGGTGGAGGCGAAGTCCTTGGTGGGCTTGCCTTCGATCATGTAGGAGGCGACGGTGAACGGCCCGCCCGCGAACCCGACCACCGCCGTCCTGCCGTCGAGCTCGTGGCGCACGAGTTTGATTGCCTCGAACAGCTCGGGGGTCGCCTCGCGCGGGTCGACGACCCGCAGCGACGCGATGTCGGCGTCGGAGCGCACCGGCGCGTGAACCAGCGGCCCAATCCCGGGGTCGATCGAGAAGGGGACCCCCATCCCGATGAGGGGCAGCATGATGTCGGCGTACATCACCGCGGCGTCGACGCCGAATTCCTCGACCGGCATCAGCGTCACCCGGGCGCAGAGCTCGGGCGTTCTTGTGATCGTGAGGATGTCGTACGTCTCGCGAAGCGCCCGGTAGCCCGCGAGACAGCGTCCTGCCTGGCGCATGAACCAGATCGGGGTCCGGTCGGCCGGCTGCCGGCGAGCGGTGGCGAGCATGCGTTCCGCGCCGGTCATCGAGCCTGTCTGGGTGACTGCCATGGGCATCGAGGGTAGCGAAGCAACAAGCCGGCACGGATGCTGCACAGCGTGCGGGATGCCAAGTACGATCTCGACGACCTGGCTGCCCGTGGGTGGCGCCTGGTCAGCGCCAGAACGTGCAGAGGAGAGTGGTACCGATGAACTCGACCATGCAGGACGCGCAGCTGAGCATCACAGAGCTCTTTCGCCATGGTGCGGAAGTGTTTCCGGACAGCGAGATCATCACGTTCGAGGGCGAGCGGGCACGGCACACCAGCTACGCCAAGGTGGCGGAGCGGGTCAACCGCCTGGCCGGGGCGCTGCGCACGCTCGGGATCGTCCCCGGCGATCGCGTCGGCACGCTCTGCTGGAACCACCAGCAGCACATCGAGGCGTACTTCGCCATCCCCTGCATGGGGGCGGTGCTGCACACGCTCAACCTGCGGCTGCCACCGCCGCAGCTGGCGCAGATCATCAACCACGCCGAGGATCGCGTGATCATCGTCGACAACTCGCTTGCGCCGCTGCTCGCGGCGGTGATCGACCAATGCCCGAGCGTCGAAAAGGTGATCGTGGTGGGCTCGGAAGGGGTGTCGGGTCTTGGCGAGGCGCTTGCCTACGAAACATTGCTGGCCGCGGAGTCGCCGACCTTCGCTTGGCCCGACATCGACGAACGCAGCGCAGCGTCCATGTGCTACACGACAGGAACCACGGGCGATCCCAAGGGTGTTGCGTACAGCCACCGCTCCGTCTACCTGCACTCGTTCGCGGTGTGGGCAACGTTCCGCCTCGACGACAAGGGCCGCCTGCTGATCATCGTCCCCATGTTCCACGTCAACGCGTGGGGGACGCCGTATGCGGGCTGGTTGGTGGGCAGTGACCTCCTGCTCCCCGGGCGGTTCCTGCAGCCTCAGGGACTCTGTGACTTCATCCAGCAGGAACGGCCGACGTTCACCGGTGGCGTGCCGACCATCCTCACCGCGTTGCTCAACCACGTGCAGGCAAACGGTGGCGATGTGTCCAGCATCAAGACCGCGGTCTGCGGTGGGTCCGCCGTCCCCGCGACGTTGATCGCAGCATATCGAGATGTGCTCGGCATCGAGCTGTGGCAGGCGTGGGGAATGACCGAGACGAGCCCGATCGCCACGATCGCCTTCCCGCCCAAGGGCACCGCAGCGGAGGACGAGATGATCTACCGGTCCAAAACCGGTCGGGTCGTCCCGGGCGTGGAGCTGCGCCTCGTCGATGACAGCGGCGCCGAGATTCCGCGCGACGGCGAGGCAGTGGGCGAGATCGAGGTGCGCGGTCCGTGGATCACCGCGTCCTACTACCACGCAGAGGCGCCCGAGAAATTCCACGACGGATGGCTGCGCACCGGCGACGTCGGCAACATCGATGGGCGCAATTACGTGCAGATCACCGACCGTTCCAAGGATGTGATCAAGTCGGGCGGCGAATGGATCTCATCGGTCGAGCTCGAAACGCTGCTCGTCGGTCATCCTGCGGTTGCGGAGGCAGCCGTCGTCGGCGTCCATGACGACCGTTGGGCGGAGCGGCCGCTGGCCCTTGTCGTGCTGAAACCGGGAGCATCGGCGACACCAGAGGAGCTGCGCGAATTTCTCGCACCGAAGGTGGCGCGCTGGTGGCTGCCCGAGCGCTGGACCTTCGTCGACGAGCTGCCGAAAACGAGCGTGGGCAAGCTCGACAAGAAGCTGATTCGTTCTGAATACGGACACGCGAAATACTCGGTGGTCGAGCTCGAGGCAACCAAGCGGTAGCGCGCGCCCCCGGGTTCTAGCCGTGCAGGATCGGCCCGGTCTCGACGACCTGGAACGCGTTCCCCGGGACTGACTTCAGCTGATCGAGATTGCTGTCGTTCCAGCGTGGATCAGTCGCGCCGCTGATGTACCAACTGCTGCCGTTGTCGGCGACGATCATGCCGTACGTCTTCAGCGCCTTGAGGATCACCAGCGCCTCGCCGCTGTATCCCGCGAGACTGAACGACGCCTCGAGACGCAACCGGAGTCCCATCGGCGGAAGGCTCGGATTGCTGACGCCCGCCTGGTGCGTCGCGGGGTGGATGAAACCGTTCTGCGTCTCGGCAACCGTGAAGCGGAGTGCGTGGTTGATGACGCCCGAGGCAACCTCGTTGTAGAGGGCGAGTCCCGGAAGGATCGGCAGGCCGGCCGCGTCGGCCGACGTCCACCCGTCCGGACGCAGCGCGTTGCTGCTCAGGTTGAACACCGCGCCCGATGCGCAGACCCATCCGCTGCCGGCCCGCTGCGCGTTGTACATCTCGTACAGGTGGCAGTTTCCCGAGTCGACGACGAGCACATGGTGGTCGCTGCCCGATTCCACGGGTGCGTTGAGCGGCACCGGGTACGGCCCGGGATTGCTTTCGCTGCCATACGCGTTGAAGGTGATCGGCACGAACTTCTGAGACGCCGGAACCACTGTGTACGGAATGCCGTACGTCGGGTTCGACCCGAAGTCCGGGTGCAGGAACTGCTTCGTGGCGTCGATTGCGGCGATGTACGTCGATGACATCGGATCGAGCGGGGCGTTCGCGATGTTCTGGTTCCACGCGTTGTTGGTCGGGAAGACCTGGCATCCGCCGACGATGGTTCGAGGGCCTGACGCGGCGGCCGGTCTTGTCGAGGTGGTGTGGGATACGGGCTTTGCGCTGGGCCTCGCCGTGGCCCGCGCCGTCGACGCGGGCTGCGATGAGGCCGATGCGGTGGGAGGTCCGGGGAGATGAGGCAGCGCGCCGAGGATGGCTCCGGCCGGAGTCGGGACCGCCTGCCCGGAGGGGCCGCTGCAGGCGGTGACCACAACAAGTGAGCACACCAATGTCATGCCACACCGGAGGCTCGGCGTCGCTGCTCGCAGCCGGATCACGAACGTAGCATGGCCGCCCCACGACCGTGGATCGTGACGAGCCGGTCACGACGCCGGCGGATCAGCGGCTGGCATAGGCGCATCGCACGCGCTATCCTCCCAAGTTCGTGCGGGAGTAACTCAACGGCAGAGTGCAACCTTCCCAAGGTTGAAGTTGCGGGTTCGAGCCCCGTCTCCCGCTGACAGCGTCAGTTTCGAACGGGATCGGATCAGTCTCGATGGCCGCCTAAGTAGCCTGCAAGTTGAATTGAGACCGTTTCTCAATCGGTTTGTGAGCAAATCTGAGAAGGCGGCGCGCGTGAAGCCGGGTTGGGCATCGGACACGCCGGTTCCGCGGCAGGGGGAGGAGACATCCCCGCCGACCCGTGCATCGATTTACCTCCTTGGCCGCTGTGTGCTCGGACGAGCAAACGTGTCCGCAACACCCGTGCAGGCCCACGGGACGCGTCCCGATAGGAAACGCGGCGCGTAGCTGATCGTCCGAGTTGACGGAAACCCTGTATGCGAATCGGGGTCCTGCGTGATCGAATGTGGTCGTGAGTGCCGAGTGCCGCGTTGATTCCGGGGTTGCCTTCTCTTGTATCCCAATGCTGTGAGCGATCTTGCAACAACCCCCGCTCTCGCCACACGCGCCGCTCCGGCTCTGCCCCGCCTCCGTCGTCCGCGGTGCGGGCGCAACGCTTCGCTTTGATTCGTGTGTGTCGCGCCGCCCACCAGACGTCAATGGCACGTCCGCGGCACCGTCATCGATTTCCGCGACAAGCCGGTGTCCGAGCGGCTTGGCCTGCATCGGCGAACGGAGCGCTGGGCAGTCACCATCGTCCAAGGATGGCGGCGGTCTCTACCGCGCGCTGTGGCTACGGCCCAGCTCAGGCCCCACTGAGACCCACCGTTCGGACGTACACGCCTCGCCAGGGCCGCGGTCGATCCGCCACCCCTAGCACGCGCCTCCTGGATCAGCAGCTGGGATTGGCTTCGATCGGGCCGGTGAAGGCGCCGAGGCTCGTAGCGGTCACCCTGCCGTACTGCGCGTCGCCGCCGAACGTATTGCCGTTGCGCATCTGTCCGAACTCCCACATGCAAGCTCCCTCGACCTTGGCCAAGGTCCAGTACGGATAGAACGCGGCACCGGACGGCGGCATGACACAGCCATGGCCGTTGGCAAGGTTGCAGCCTGGCTGCGTCGCCGAGTTGTCCGTCTCGAGCTGAATGGATTCGTAAGTCTTGCCGCGACTGGTCGGCTGGCTCTGCAGGAAGGTTGCTGGGTACCTGTCTGGCACCAGTGAATCCGGCCAGTCGGCGACGTAGTTGCTGCCGTCGTAGTCGAGATCGCCAACCGCGGTGAAGAAGACGTCACAGCCGGTTACCAGGTTGGGCGGGGTAGTGCCGCCGTGCGTGTCGCCCTTGGTGTAGCAGGGGGCGTCGCCGGGCTCGTTGACACTACCCGTGTCTCGTGGCACCTCGTACGGGCCGACGCAGTGGAGCGCGTACTTGTCGGTAAAGGTGCCGTCGGTGAACGTCGCGCTGCCGGTCACCTTGCTGCAGGGCTCGAAGTGACCAATTTCGAACTGGCTATTGATGGCGTACGGGCCGGCGCCCCACGGAAGGATGTTTTGCGCGCTGTCGCTGTTGTACTCGGGCTGGAAGTTGTACGGCGTCCCCGAGCAGTCCGCGATGTTCGTGTTCATGAACCCGTTCGCCGCGGACGCGATCATGTAGCCGGATTGGCCGGTGGCGAGATCGGTTTCCAACGCCTCCAGCGCGTGTCCTCCATTGATCGTGGCATTGAAGATGTGGACGTTCACCCTGTCGCCTGGGTTCATGAGGAACGTGTTGTGGTTGGGGGTGAACGTGGCCAGATTCGTCAGTTGTGGGCTCGGTGGCCCCGTCGGTACGCCGTTGGTCTGGATGAAGGCGAAGTTGACCGGCTCGACACAGTTGTTGTTGCAGTTGCCGTTGGCGGCGCATTCCAAGCTGTCGATGTTTAGCGCCGAGCACCAGTGCGAGTTGTCGCAGCTAACGTTGTCAGCGAATGGCGCGAAACCAGGCGCGTAGAACTGTAGTTCGAGGAATGCTCCCCCGGCACCCGGATACCGGCCGCTGGGTGCGTTGCCATCCCTCTCGGGCGTGCACGGTAGCTGCGGGAAGGAATTCGAATCGCATAGCGACATGGAGAACCACGGCGCAACCGAAAGCTCGAAGTTGTGCGTGATGTCCGAGCCGGGATGGGCGACGGTCGGATCCGCTACGGGATCCTTGCCGATCGTCTCGGTGATGTTGAAGTCGTTGCCCGTCCCCGGCTTGTTCGAGACGAAGCGCACGGTCGGCTCATCGTGGCCGATGTACCAACCGTTGTCTTCGAAGCGCTTGGTTGGATTGGTGCGTGGGTCCGCGCACACGAGGGTCGGTTTGAGCGTCTTCTGGAGCTTGCTGAAACCGTTGCAATCCAGCTCGCCGGTGGCGCTGGGCCGCACTCTCATCGGCGACGTCTGAGCGGCGACGCCGGTGAACGCGAGCTGTCCACTCATCAGTCCGAGTGTGCTGAGCAGCACTGCGACCTTCGCCAGGCGCTTCGGTGTCGTTCGACCTGTCATGGCCCACCCTCCCGGCGGGATCTATTTGCCCCTGGCCGCCGCGATTGGGAACCCTACTGCCGGACGGCCACCCGCGTCAAGCCGGCCTCGAGGCGAAGGGTGGTGCTGTTTACGAACCCTCAACGTACGTCGTCTCCTCCGGCTCGCCGAAACGCTGCGCACTCCGCAGCTCCACCACCCACCCGGCTGGGGGGTCGTACGGCACCCCAATATGGCGCACGCTCGAGTTCAAAGTCGGACCAGCTCCTTCCCAAGGTTGAAGTTGCGGGTTCGAGCCCCGTCTGCCGCTGACCTAGCCAGTTTCAATCAGCTTCGTATAACCATTGATTGCAGTTGATCCGCCGCTTCGGCAGCCCGGACACCGTCGCCGCCAGGTCCGCGATTGTCCGCAGTCAGGTCGCGACGACCCGCTTCGATTCGTGCATGTCGCGCCGTCATGGACAAGCAGCTGGCGGCGGCACTCGCACGTACCACGCCTGGAAGGGCATGCTGAGCCGTTGCAGGAATCCCTTTAGTGCCGATTGGGTGCGCTATGGCGGGCGCGGCATCACCGTTTGCCGTCGCTGGCATCGCTTCGAGCACTTTCTCGCCGACATGGGCCCATGTCCTGACGGCCTCACCCTGGATCGGATCAACAACGAAAGCCATTACGAACCGGGCAACTGCCGTTGGACGACCTGGGAGCAGCAGATGCTCAATCGGCGCTCAATCCGCGGCGAGCGCCATCCCAATGCGAAGCTTACAGTCGATGACGTGTCGTCTATCCGGCGCTTGGCGCGCTCCGGAGTCACGTACCGGGCCAACGCATCAGTGTTCGGAGTCAGTTCAGCGAACGTGGGGTACATCGTGCGAGGGGAGGCATGGCGCGAGCTCGTCAGAGACCCCGGCCAGGAAAGTAGGGGGCTATAGCTCACCCTGCTGAAGCTAGGAAATTGAGGCGACACGAAGTGCAGGGAGCAAAGACCGCGCATCTGCTCCAGAATCCATCGTGATGCGCCTTGCCCCCGAGGTCGAGCGCGACGTTGCGCCGCCGATCCATCAGGCGATCAAGCGCATCGCGGCGCGCTCCAACTACGCCACCACCCTTGACGGCGCGGGCTTCAATACCATGGACGCCGAGTTTGGTCACAAGCTCGCGGAGGGGCACCCGAGCGAGTGGTCGCCGAAGATGCTCTATCAGGCGTGGCGCATCTGCAAGCGCTACCGCGGCCAGCTTGCGAACGAGGGCATCGACTTCGACGCCTTGCCCGCGCCGCCGAACCCCTACGACGGCGTGGTCACCATGGTGATCGACAGCAGCCGGATGGACGACACGGGCGGCACACCGCTTGCACCGCCGCGCTCGTCCACCGCTGACCGGCGCTGCGTGCTCGTGCGCGACCGAGCCGGCATCCCGCTCGAATTTGCCATCGCCTTCGAGTACAACCCGGCGCTGGTGGAGGCTATCAAGACGCTCTCCCGCCGGGCGTGGAATCAGGTCACGAAACGCTGGACGGTCCCGGCGTCGACGGATCTGCTTTCCGAGCTCAACGACTTCCTGCACAACTACGGCTTCCACGGAGATCACGACACCGTGACCTTCATGCAGGAGTGCCTGCTGTCTGCGCGGGAACAGCGCGATCAGGCGGAGGCCATGGCCGAGCTGAGCCGCGCGAAGGTCAGCGAGTTCGACGTGCCGACGATGTCGAAGGTCGATCAATACGGCCGGCCGCAGTCACTGAAGCCCTGCCAGCGGGCGGGCATCGAGTACGCGGTCAAGGCGAAGCGGACGTTCATCGGGGATCAGCAGGGCATCGGCAAGACCGCGGAGGGCATAGGAACCGTCGAGCACCTGAGCGCATTTCCTTGCCTCATCGTCTGCAAGAACCGGCTCAAACCCAACTGGGCGCGGGAGCTCGCGAAGTGGGTGCCGCACCGCAGCGTCACCGTGCTTGGCGCGAGGCCGGATCTCTTCGCGTCGAGCAGCGATTTCGTCATCATCAACTACGAGGCGCTGAGCAAGTTCAAGGTGTTCCTGCACGGCCGGCAGTGGGCGTCCGTGATGGTCGATGAGAGCCAGAAACTCAAGTCCCCGAGCGCGATTCGGACGGCCGCCGTGCGCAGGCTGGTCGAGGCGCAGGACACCGAGGTCCGGCTGCTCCTCACCGGCACGCCGATCATGAACAATCCGGGTGAGTTCGTCGCCCAGATCGTTATTCTCGGCCAGATGGATGCCTTCGGCGGCAGCCCGAAAGCGTACAAGCGCCGCTACGTGAACGGCATGAATCTGCAGGCTCTGAACGACACCCTCCGCAAGACGTGCTACATCCGCCGCACGAAGTCAGAGGTGATGACGGAACTCGAGCCGAAGTTGCTCGCGCCGGTCACGCTCGAATTGACCAACCGCGAGGAGTACGCCCGCGCTGAGGACGATGTGATCACCTGGATCGAGCGTCACGCGGCGGAGGATGCAGCCTTCCTACGCACGCTCGACGGCATGAGCACGCTCGGCCGCCAGGAGGCCACCAGGGAACACGCCGCCGACGCGGGGCGGCGAGCAGCGCGGGCCGAGGCGCTGGTCC
The DNA here is from genome assembly GCA_963709585.1 of Candidatus Dormiibacterota bacterium. GTDB lineage: Bacteria > Chloroflexota > Dormibacteria > Aeolococcales > Aeolococcaceae > Palsa-851. Next base: position 129,660 of record CAVPXI010000004.1, read on the forward strand.
GGATCAACGCGCTCAAGTACCTCGCCGTCAAGGGCAAGCTGGAACCCGCTATCGAATGGATCGAAGACTTCCTCGAGTCCGGCGAGAAGCTCGTCGTGTTCGGGGAGCGCGTGGAGGTTCAGCGCGCCATCGCCGACCACTTTCCCGGCTGCGCGCGGCTCGCCGCCACCACTCGGGACGGTGCCCGGCCCACCACCAACGTCGAGCTGTATGCCGAGATGGACCGCTTCCAGACCGACCCGGACTGCCGCCTGATCGTCTGCGGCATCGACGTGGGCGGCGAGGGCTTCACGCTCACGGCGGCAAGCGACGTGGTGCTGCTGGAGTTCGGCTGGACGCCCACCGGAATCGACCAGGCGGGGGACCGCTGCCACCGCGAGGGGCAGACTGACAGCGTGACCGTGTGGCATCTGCTGGCGGAGAACACGATCGACGACTGGATCATGGAACTGATCGATCGCAAGCGCCGGGTGGTCGTCGCAGCCACCGATGGCCAGGAGGTCGACGACGTCGACCTGCTCACCGAGATCATGAAGCGGCTCGTCGAGAAGCGGCGGGCGGGCGCCGCGGCCTGAGCGACTGTGCGCGCGGTGGACTCGGGCAACTCAGTTACTTGTTTGCCGATGCCCGATGGAACGACCGGTGGCAACTGACAGGTTGGCATCGAGCACGTGCCAAACGACCCTTCATCCAGTCCTGACGGTCTTCGTTCTCCCTCCCGAGCCGCATTCCCGAACTTCTATGCCGCTTCGGCACGCTCACACAGCGGCCCCCGCGCCGTCAGGTACCCGTCCGGGATAGAAGCCGAGCCTCGCGAGCGGCTCCACCAGCTCCTGCTCCTCGTACGCAAGGTGTGACAGGAGGGCGTCGGTCAGGAAGTCAATCGCCTCCTGGATGGCATCGTGACCCTCCGGTCGCGTCATGTGCTGAACCAACGCGTGGTCGACTTGCTCAATCGCGTCGTGGATAACGAGGTGCTCATCGGTCAAGCGATCGATCACCGGTTTGAGCTGCGGTTCGCGGCCCGCCAGGTGGGGGAACAGCACGAAGTCTTCGCCGCTGTGGTGCGCGGCTACGACGCCGCAGTAGCGGGAGCAGATCGTTCCCAGCGTCCAATCGTTTTGGCGCAGGGCCATCTCGTTCAGCGCCCCTCTGGCGTCCGCGGCCTGCATCGCGCCGTCGCGTACCTGCCGCAGGATATCCCGTAGCTCCGACAACTCCTGCCGGAGCATGTCGTGCACTCCTACGAGTGTCTTGGAAGCGCGGCGCCCCGCATCGCTGTAGCGGACCTTTAAACCGAGACGGTCGCGCCGCGGCCGTACCAACTCGTCCCACGGCGCCCGGTCGCTGAGACGGGTTGTTCCGTCGGGCGTCGGGGTGACCCCAAGCCCGTCGACCTCGGTCTCAGCAACCGGCGCCGCCAGCCCCGCCGGCGCACCGACACCAACCGTGGTACGGGGGGTGGCCCCCGCTGAATCGCCCGGCCCGCGCTGACGCGCCTGTGTGACCGCCTCACGCACGCGGGGCGCAACCTCAGCCGCGAAGTCCACAATGGCGCGAGGTTCGGTTACCGTCACGATGAAGGTGTCTATCCCGTCCTCCAGCGCGAGCTTGGTGAACTCCGAGGCCGTATCTCGTGCGGGCGAGTCGACTCTGCCCACGTTCAGTAGGCGGCGGATCGCGTGGGGCTCGCGGTCGGCCTCCACAGCGGCAGCATCGATCGCGGCGTTGCCCGCAGTGAGGTCGCCGGGTTTCAGGCCGGCGGTTGTGGGCAGCCAACCGTCGGCGAGCCGGCCGACCAGCCTGAGCATCCGGGGCTTGAATGCGCCGACCCAGATGCCAATGTTGTGCACCGGCACCGGCCCGCGGGCGGCGCCGGCCAGCCGATAGTGCCGCCCGTCGAACCACGCGTCGCCCGACGCACCCGTGTTCCACAGTTCGCGGATGACGTGGATGCCCTCCTCGAGTGCCTCCACGCTCTCGCCAGGGCCGAGGCGTCGCCCATCCATCGTCTCGATGGCGTCCCAGGCCATGCCCGCGCCGATGCCAAGCTCGACGCGTCCGTGGCTGAGGACATCGAGGCTCGCGGCAGCTCGGGCGACCACGGCCGGTGGCCGGAGTGGCAGGCTCAACACGTTGGGCGACAGTCGAACGCGGCGCGTTCGCGCGGCGACGAAGGACATCAACGTCCAGGCGTCCAGCCGGGTCGCGGAGTAAGGATGGTCGTTGAACGTGACAAGGTAGTACCCCGCCTCCTCGGCGAGCTCGGACCAGGCAACCACTTCATCCGCCCACTCGGCCGCGGGTGTGATGAAGACACCGAACTCAATGTCGTGACCGTAATCGCCCATGCGACTTCCGCTCATGTCCTCACCGCTATGGGTTACGTGTTCAGCTTCGCTTCGATTTCGAGCTGGAGGTCTACCTGGTCACCGACGACGACGACGCCGGCTTCGAGGATCGTGCTGAAGTCGACCCCAAAGTCACGCCGGTTGAGCCGGCCGACGGCAGTGGCTCCGGCGCGCGTGCCCGCCTTCGGGTCGGTCGCAAAGCCTCCCAGGTCGAGTCGGAGCGTGATTGGTCTGGTGACAGCCTTGAGCGTGAGCTCGCCGTCGAGCGCGTAGTGGTCGCCATCGGGGCGAACGGCAGTCGAACGAAAGCTCATCGTCCGGTACTGGTCGACTTGGAGGAAATCTGCTGCGCGAATGTGCTTGTCCCGATCCGCGTTCCCGGTATCGATGGAACTGAGATCGATGGTGGCCGTGACGCTCGAGTCGAGCAGGGACTCGCCGGTCACGATCTCGCCGCTGAAGGATGTGAATTTGCCGCGAACCTTGCTGACCATCATGTGGCGCACTGAGAACCCGATTTCGGAGTGGGTCGGGTCGATCGTCCAGGTGCCGACGACGTAGCCGGGGATAGTCTGTTCTGCTGTGGTGGTCATGGGGGACGCTCCTTGGTTGGTGGTTCAGATATGAATGGTATAGCACAAATCATTTGTATAACACAAGTAGCAGGTTGCTGATATACTGTTGGTTCATGACCAACACTCAGATCGAAGCCAACACCGCCACCACCACGTTGGCCGACAAGCAGCTGCTGCCCCTTGTTGACCACCTCGCGCGCGCTGCCCGCCGCTCGGGCGAAGCGACTCTTGAGCCTGGGGGGCTGCGCCCCCGTCATCTCATCGCTCTGAGGCTGCTCAGCGAGGGCGGACCCACGAGCCAGCAGGCGTGCGCGGACTCGCTCAGCCTGGATCCGAGCAATGTTGTCGGCCTGCTCAACGAGCTTGAGGAGCGGCAGCTGATCACCCGACGTCGGGATCCCGCCGATCGCCGCCGCCACATCGTCGAGCTGTCACCCCGCGGCGAGGACGAGCTCTGTCTGGCCTACGGCCGGCTCCGCCTCATCGAGGACGATCTGTTCAGCGCCCTGAGCGCCGCGGAGAGGGCAACGCTCTACGACCTGCTCGTCCGGGCCGTCAGTGGCGCGTCGCCTCAATGCGAGGTTGACTGAGGCATCGCCCGCGCTCGCCAAGCCCTCGCCCAGCGGAGTCTCATCGGATGAGGCTTTGCAGCGCATGCGGGGACTGCTCATCGCGGCCGAACGCCACGGTTCATGGCCCAGCGACCGCTCAGATCCATCGAGCCGCTCGACCTGGACTCGCCCAATCCAACTCCAGTAGAGCGCGCGGTCATCAACGGTCAGCGCCGCTGACGCGGCCGCTGGTTCGGGTCCGGCTCGGCATCAAGCTGGTGCTGGGTTCAGTCCGCCCACGCTTTGCAACGGCGACGCGCCAGGGATCTACGTGCCTTTGAGGATCCGCGTCAGGTTGTCGACCACCGAACTTGCTTGACGCAGCGCGGCCTCACCGATCTCGCGTCCGACGCGGTCAGCCCAGGCCCGTTGAGCGCGGCGAATGGTGGTCAGCGTCTTCCGACCGAGAGGCGTGATCCGAACCAGCTGTGATCGCTGGTGCGCGGGATTGATGCCGTACTCGGTGAGCCTGTCTCGCTCTAGGAGATCGGCTACCCGCTGAACGCTCTGGCGCGTGTACCCCAATCCACGGGCGATCCGCGCGACGGGAGCCGGCGCATCCGCCACGGCCTCGAGCACCAACCAACGCGCCATCGTCTGGCCACCGGTCGCCGCGATGCCTTCCCCGGCGCGGCTGAAATGGGCCTCGAGCTGGATCACCGGAACGATAAGCGACGTCAGCACTTCGCCTGCCGGAGAGACATGCTCCTCGCCCTGGGGCACATTGACAGCATGCTGTCGCTTTGCTATAGTCGTCATGACAGCATTCTGTCATACAGCCAGTAGTCTTGAGGAGGCGAAAACGTTGGCCGTGACCACCGACCGCAGAATCCGATCCTTTCGCATCGAAGTCCCCGAGTTCGATCTGGAGGATCTCCGAGACCGCCTAGCCCGCACCCGCTGGCCCGAAGAGCTGCCGGGGGTGGGATGGAGCCGAGGTGTGCCCCTGGGCTACCTAAAGGAGCTGGCGGACGACTGGCGCCAACAGGAGGCGAGGCTGAACGAGGTGCCTCAGTTCACTACGGAAATCGACGGCGCGACGGTTCATTTCCTCCACGTGGTCTCCCCCGAATCCGGGGCCCTTCCGCTGATCCTGACCCACGGCTGGCCCGGGTCGATCGTCGAATTCCTCGATGTCATCGGTCCGCTGACCGATCCACGCGCTCACGGCGGAGATCCGGCCAACTCCTTTCACGTCGTGATCCCGTCGATCCCCGGCTTCGGCCTATCCGGACCGACACATGAAACGGGATGGACCACCGCTCGGATCGCCAAGGCGTGGGCCGAGCTGATGGACCGCCTCGGCTACCAACGTTACGGGGCGCAGGGCGGCGATTGGGGGGCGTTCGTGAGCCCCGAACTGGGACGCATCGCATCGGACCGCGTTGCCGGCGTTCACGTCAACGCGGCCACCTTCGGGTTCATTCCATTTGGGCCCGTCGACCCCGCCGACGCCGCGACCTTCTCGGACAGGGAGAAGGCGCGCATTGAACGGCTAAACCGGTTCATGAACGACGGGAATGGCTACTTCCAGCTTCAGGCCACGCGGCCGCAGACGGTGGCGTATGGGCTGACGGACTCGCCGGTCGGTCAGCTGGCGTGGATCGTGGAGAAGTTCAAGGAGTGGTCACACGCCGACGAAACGCCCGAGGGTGCGATCGACCGCGATCTCATGCTTACCGACGTGATGCTCTACTGGCTGACCCGAACCGCTGGATCGTCGGGCCGCCTCTACCACGAGAACATGCACGGCAGCTCATGGGGCCAGCAACCGGGCAAGACACCCACTGGAGTGGCGGTGTTTGCCGAGGATGTGGCCATTCGCCGCTACAGCGAAGCCGGGAACAACATCGTGCATTGGTCGGAGTTCGAGACCGGCGGCCACTTCGCGGCGATGGAGGTTCCCGACCTCCTCGTCCAAGACGTGCGCACCTTCTTCCGCGGCTTGCGCTAAGACACGGGTTTCAATCGCCGCCATCCGGAAGGCTTTCACTCGCGCCAGGCCACAGCCTCCTGGGGACTTGACCCCGGAACAGACGCCACCAGCCCGTTACCGGCCTGAACACCTTCGCAACCAGGATCGCTTTAATCGGACGACGATCGCGGAGATCCGCGCGGAAACCTGGAGGGTTCACGCCCGCGTCGCTGCTGCCAACGAGCGGCGGCTACTCCTGGATCGCATCATGAGCGCCACTCCGTCAGCCGCTGCAGCAGCAATACCCGGCGTGAGATCCCCGTCGTGGTGCTACGTCATCTTCGTCCATGTGACGAGCTCGTCCGCCGGCATGGTGTTGATGACTATTTCGGCCAAAACACCGCAGGCGGCAGCGCGCTCGCACCCGCGAAGCTGCCACTCGAGCTGACCCGGCGCGTGTGCGTCGGTGTCGACGGCGAGCCGGCATCCGGTCTCGACCGCGAGCTTCAGCAGGCGCATCGGGGGATCGAGCCGTTCCGGACGTGAGTTGATCTCGACCGCGACGTGATGCTCGCGGCACGCCGCGAAGACGGCGGCCGCGTCGAACTCCGACTCGGGTCTCCCTCGGCCGACGACGATGCGCCCGGTGCAATGGCCGAGGACGTCCATGTGCGGGTTGCGGATGGCGGTGAGCATCCTCGGTGTCATCTCCCTCTCCGGCATGCGGAGCTTCGAGTGCACGCTCGCCACCACGACGTCGAGCTGCGCGAGCAGGTCTGGCTCCTGATCGAGCGAGCCGTCGTCGAGGATGTCGACCTCGATGCCGGTCAGGATGCGAAACGGCGCGAGTCGTTCGTTGATGCCGCGCACGACGTCGAGTTGATCGCGGAGCCGCGCGGCGCTCAGCCCGCGGGCCACCGTGAGCCGCGGTGAGTGATCGGTGAGGACGATGTACTCGTGACCAAGGGCGATCGCGGTCCGAGCCATGTCCTCGATGGGGCTACCGCCGTCCGACCAGTCCGAGTGCACGTGGCAGTCACCGCGTAGTGCCCGTCGCAGCGCCAGGGCAGCCTCCGCAATGGGCGGGACCTCCGTTTCGAGGCGTTGCAGGTACGCGGGTGTCGCCCCCGCCAGCGCCTCGGCGATGACCTGCGCGGTGACCGGGCCGATCCCCGCGAGGCCGTGCAATGTGCGGCGCCTGCTCCGCTCCTCGAGGTCCGCATCTGGAAGCGCACGAACGACGGCGGCCGCGTTGCGAAAGGCACGCACGCGGTAGGTAGGTTCGCGCTCGCGTTCGAGGAGGTAGGCAATGCGCTCGAGAGCTGCGATAGCGTCGTCGCGGCTTGTCAACTTCGTGCCTTAGGCTTCCTTGCTCTCGGCCGCGCGCTGCTGCGCCTGCCCCCGACGCTGGGCCCGCTGACCGTACGCGATGGTGAGCACGAGTGTGAGCGCGAAGACGCCGAAGAAAAGCAGCGGCGAGACGACTAACAAGAGTGTGGTGGAGAGGAGGAAGCTGAGGCCGGCACGAATCAGTGCGTCCGCGATAAATGCAATTCCCCACATGGCCGTCATCATCCGCATGGAGTGCCGAAAGCCCGGGTACTGCCAGAGGTCGGTCCAGACGTGCGATCGCTGCGGGTCACCGCCGGTGGCGAACTCCTGGATGATGTAGAACATGAGGGGGCGCGGGGCAAACAGGGAGCCGAGGAAGACCAGACCGGAGAGGCCCGTGAAGAATGACTCCTTGACGAACGTGAAGCGAGGAGTCCCCGAGATGAGGCTTGCGGCGGCACCCACGACGATGAAGAAGAGCGATATTGCCGCGATCACGTCGATGCGTCGGGCGCGCGCCAAATCCCAGGCGGTGTACCCCAGCGGGAACACCGCGCCGGCCACGAGCGCTGGGACGTCGGCGACGCCGCGTCCCTTGAGCACCACATACAGCAGGACTGGAAACCCGCCATTGATGACCAGGTTGGGGATGAGCGAGCGGAGCACCCTGGCTGCGGAAGGCTGCTCGAGCCCTCGGGGCGGACGATTCGGATCGGAGTCGGACATGCTCTCGACGGTCAAGCCTGATGCGTATCGTCCGACATCGTCAGCCACGCGGGCAGACCGCTCAGGATTTTCTCGGTGTCGCACGATGAGGGGAAGGTGACGCTGATCGCAGAGGGCGCGACCGGTTCCACGCTGACCCATCTCGATGGCGCGCTCAGTCATGTCGCCTATCCAGCCGACGAGCTCGCGACCATCGACCCGCTCGATAGCCGTCCGCTGCTCGCCCGCTACGACCTCGAGCGCGCGGCGAGGACCCTGAGCGATCGGCAGCGCGACCTGCGCATGCCCATCCGTGGGGTCTGGCGATGGCATGAAGTGCTTCCGGTGCGTGAGTGGTCGAACGTCGTGACGCTGGGGGAGGGCTCGACCTGCTGGGTCCCGATCATGGTCGGCCGGTAGGGATGGTGCTGAGCCGCTTCGCCGAGCTACATTCGCCCCGTGACGGGTTCGTTCGCGCCCCGGCGTTTTAACGCGCGGCCCAGCGGGCGTGGCATTTGCAACGGTTCGCATGCGCATGCAGGAACGGTCCGGTTGCGGCCGAGTGTGGCTCGCCACCGCGCATGACACCCTCGACCCCATGGAAAAGAAGAGCCGCGCGGGTGCCAGGGCTGCCGATGACTGCAAACCCGTGCGCATCAACACCGCCGGTGCGTCGGCGTGAGCACGGCCGGCTCGCCTGAACCGCCACCGCTTCCATCGCCCGCTGAGCCCTCCGCCTTGCAGCCGCCCGCGGCGGTGCCGGATAGCGACCAGGCACTCCCCACGCCTCGCCGCGAGCACTCGAAGGCGTTCCGGGCGGTCGCGGGTGGCGGGATCGCGGTTCTTGTGGCAGGCGGCGTCGCGGCGGCCGTACTCGCCTTCGGCTTCCTTCGCGGTACCGCTGAACTCGATGGTGTCGTTCGCTCCGAGCGACACGTCGGTTTATGTCAATGTCGACCTCGAGCCGTCGGGTGGCCAGTTGCTGGCCCTCAACAGCATCCTCGGCAAGTTCCCCGGTCTGGGCGGTTCGTCGCGTGATGCGACGATCAACCACTGGCTCGACAGCGCGCTGCAGTCCTCGGGGCTCTCTCACACCGACGTTCGCACCTGGCTCGGGTCGCAACTCTCCCTGATCATGTTGGGAAACCCCGGAGCCGTCACGCCGTCAGAGGTCTCGCTTCTGGCGAGCACCAATGACGCCTCTGCGCAGGCTATGTTCACCAAGTACAAGTCGGGGCCGGTCGGGCACACCCAACGCTGGACAGCGGCGACCTACGACGGCGTGACCGTCAATGTCGGACAGGACTCTTCGGCCGCCACGCAGGTATGGGCGATCACCGCCGGCACCGTCATAGCGGGGACATCGGAGACGGCTGTCGACGAGGTCATCGACACCTCCCAGGGCAAACACGCGAACCTCCTGTCGACTGCCGACTACACGGCGGTGCAGGCGCAGCTTCCCAGTGATCGCCTCGCCTTCGTCTACCTCAACGTTCCCAGCCTTGATTCGCTGATCCCATCCGCAGCCTCCACGGCGAGTGTGACATCGGCCCTGAACGGATACGGAGGAATCGGAGAGGCGGTCGTCGCTTCGTCATCGGGGATCACGGTGTCCGGCACCATCGACTACGACGCCGCCAAGCTCAGCGCTGCGGCGCGCGCAATGCTCGGCGTGCCAGGCTCACGCGAACGGCGCACTTGCCTACGTGCCCGCGCATGCCCTGGGTTTCCTCACGCTGGTCGGTCTTCCTCAGATCCTGAAGAGTGTCGTCTCCCTGGCCGGCCCGAGCATCGGCTCGTCTGCGAGCCAGGCGTTGCAACAGCTTGGCATCACCGGGTCGTCGGGCATCATCAATCACCTCACCGGTGACGCCGGTATCGAAGTAGAGCAGACGCAAGGAGCGCAGGTGCCCTCGGGCGCGCTGCTCATCGGGACGAATTCGTCTGCGGCCGCGCAGACCTTCCTCGACGGGTTGACGAGCGCCGCCTGCTCCGCGGCGGGCGCCTGCGGCTCGTCCACCGTGACCCGCCAGACCTATCAGGGTGTGACCATCTCCACGATCGCCATCCCCAACGTCACCGCCTCCGAGCTCGGCCCGTCGTACGCGGTCGACGACGGCTGGGTGATCGTTGCGTCGACAGCCGCCGAGGTGCGCGCGGTGATCGATGCCAAACGCTCCGGCAACATCACCACCTCACCGCAGTACCGGGTCGTTGCCGGCCAGGTCGGCGCGAGCAATGACGGCATGTTCTATCTCAACGTGCAGGCGATCGTCGCCGCTGTGCGCACGGTGCTCCCGGCGGATTTCCGCGTCTACTTCGATCAACAGGTTGCTCCCTATCTGACGCCGATACAGGCGATAGGGAGCAGTGCGCAGTTCTTCAAAGACCATGTGGCCACTTCGGAGTTCGTACTGATTCGGTAGGCGCTTGTGTTGAGCGCCGCTGACTACAGCGGCCGAGGAACTCACGTCGACGAGCGCATGGGGGCGCCAGCGATGCGGCGACGGCACACGGTGTGTTGAATGTAATCCGGGGTGGGAAGTTTCACCGCCAGCCGGCAGCGGGCCGCACCCGGAAAGCCACCGTGTTGCGAAACCGGGAGGTAGTAGCGGCACCCGGTCACCGTTTCCTCTGAATACGGGCACGAACCAAGCGCGTCGCTGAGATCGATGCCTTTGGCCATGTCTCCTCTGATGTGGTCTGCCTATGTCCGCTATTCATGCTCGGCGTTGGGGACTGCGGCCGCCAGTGCCGTTGGTCCTCAAGTTGGCATCACCCGGTCGCGATCGCGCGGAGCGCGAAAAGCATCGTCAGTACCGCGCCTCCGACCAGCCAGACCCGTGCCTCACGAGCCCCCAACCGCTTCCCGATCGTCATCGCGACTGGTAGCGTCAGTAACGTCGCTGCACCATAGAGCCAGTGAAGGAATTGATGGGGGCGCTCGCCGGTCGCGACCAGCACGATCCCGATCGCGACCTGAACCGCCGCCAGCACGATCGTCGCGCGGAGATACAGACGGACAATCGGGAGAATTCGGGGACGGAACAGGCCGACGATCGCGGCGAATGCCCCAACCGCAGCTAGAATCGTCAGTACGAAACCGTACCGATCGTGGATCAGCACGGCGGCTATGGTATCGGGACGGTGGGACACCTCAGTAGAGGCCATTTGTCACATCCAGCGCTGGCCGAGGTCACCCTATTCCGCGACCTCGTGCCCTGTGAATCCGTGGGCGGGACCACGCACACTCCCGTTTGACACTCCAACGAAACACGGAGGCTGCCAATGGACGCGCCGGCTCCCTACATTCACTGGGGCTTCATCCTCATCTCGCTGCCGAATTTCGTCCTCATCTGCGTGATGGTGTTGCTCTTCGTGCTCGCACTCGTTGCGCCGTTCCCATCCCATCGTCCGAAGAAGCCGCGTGATGAGTAGCGACACCGCACCGGAACCCATCGACCGGGTGGCCCCGCCCACTCCGTCCGCAGCGGACGATGAAACGGGCTGGACGGCGTCCATTCGCCGAAGGGTCGAAAAGACGCTGCCCATCACCGAATTGCTGCCCACGAAGCAGCCGGCGTACATCGGTTCGTGGGTCTACATCTTTGGCGTCGTGACCATCGCCGCTCTGTTCTGGTTGGTCATCAGCGGGGTGGTGCTCGCGTTCTTCGGATCCGCGTGGTGGCACGTATCATCCGTCGGCCACTTCTTCAACAGCACTCATTTCTGGTCCGTCCAGATGTTCTTCATCTTCATGGTGCTTCATCTCTGGGGACAGTTTTGGGGAGCCGGCTGGCGCGACGGGAGAGCCAAGACTTGGATGGTGGGCGTTGTCATCTTCAGTGTCAGCGTCGGCACCGCCTTCACGGGATATGTCATCCAGCAGAACTTCGACTCCCAGTGGATCGCCATCAATGCCAAGGACGCCATCAACTCGACGGGGTTCGGGGGACTATTCAACGCACTCAACTTCGGTCAGATGTACGGGCTGCACGTGATGCTGATGCCGATCGGGATTACCCTTCTGGTGGTGCTGCACGTCATCCAGGTGCGGGCGAAAGGCGTGGTCCGGCCGATCGACGATCCGATGCAGGTGGCGCCGTGAAAGCGTCCAAAGTCGACAAGAAGACCTACTACCGCGGAATCGCCATGATGCCCTACGACCTCCTCAAGGAGGTCACTTTCGCCACGCTTGGCATCCTGGCGGTCGTCCTCATTCTTTCAGCGGTGCTCTCATCACCTGACGTGCCATCGGTGACGCTACAGAGCTGGTCGAAGGCGAACCCGGTGGATTTCCTCACGACCGCCTCGGGCGAGCTGTCCGGTTCCACGATCGTCGCCGGATACGGACCGCCCTACAACTCGGGCAGCGGATCGGTGCAGAGCTGGGGCCCGCTGTCGCCGCAGTCGTGGGCCGGCGTGCACATTCCGATCAATGCCCCCAACGACTTCGTGCTTCAGCCGCTCACACAGGCAACCGCCGGGGATTCGGGGCTTGCCTTGGCGTTGACCGCATACAACACGGCGTCGGGCGATCAGCAGCAGAAATGGCTCACCAACTACACCACCGGTCTCGGTACGGCGACCGTTGCGGCGGACGGAACCGTGACTGTCCCATCCGGGGACTACGGCCCGGTGTCGGTGCTCATGGATCGCATGCTCACGCTGGCCAGATCAGGCGGCCTGGACGCGCTGCTCCTCACGAGCGACCACTTCTATCAGACGGATTTCTCGCGCGCTCTGCTATTCCTCGATGATGGCGGCTACATCGCAGATCTCGCCACCCAGCAGAAGCTCATCGGCAGTGACTGGGGGGTCATGAACGAGACCGGACGCTACCCGGGTTCAGCGTGGCTCTGGCTCTATACGATGTGGTACCAGGTTCCACCCTTCAACTCGTCCACCGGATTCCTCGGCATCAGCTCTGCGAACACCGACCTGGCAGTGGTCGGGGTGATGCTCCTGCTGACCGCTCTGCTCCTGTTGGTGCCCTTCATCCCAGGTCTGCGCGACATCCCCCGCTGGATTCCGATTCACCGGTTGATCTGGCGGCGTCATTACGCGGACATGAGGCGGCAGGCGGCCGCGAGTGTCCAGGACGCGCCGTGAGAGCTGATCCGATCAGTGGCGGCGGCGGACTCCACGAGTTGGGGCGACAAACACCATGGCGCAGTAGATGATCGCCGCGATGGCCACGTGCATCGCCATCAGCACTGCGACCGCCGCCGCCGGCGCGCCCCTGGTGAGGAGCCACGCGTCGGGCAGGAAGAGCGCCAGGCTGATCAGGATTGTGAGCCGGCCGTAGAGCCAGCGCGGCGCGGAACTGATGCGGGTGAGCACGGGCCACCCCGCAGCGCCGATCAGGACGCCGATGATGGTGAGCTTCGCGTAGTCGTCGAAGCGGAAATGCCCGTATCCGGCGATGCCGGGAACGATGCGCGTGCCGGCGGCGACGAGGATCGCGTCGGCGGCGAGCGCGCCGATCATGGCGATCACGGTCGCGACGACCAGCCGCGCCGGCGTGGGCTGGCGATGGGAAGGAGCCCAGTCAACGCGAGCGATTGCCAGGGTGCGATCGATCAACGGAGTCTCTGCCCTCACACCGGCAGCCTATCGCTCGTTCCCTTGCAGAACGGTGAAGGCATGGTCCCGGAGTAGGCTCAGTTCGCGTGTGCCAGCCTCATCCTTCCCCGATCATGTTCCTCGATGCGTGTCCTCGTCGCTGAAGACGACGCGAAGCTGCGCGAGGTCCTCTCACGAGGGCTGCGCTCCGCCGGTTACACGGTGGATGTCGCCGCGCGAGGCGATGAGGCGCTCGACCTGCTGCTGCTGAATCGCTATGCGGCGGCAGTGATCGACTGGCGCATGCCGGTCATGGATGGCATCGACGTGGTGTCCACGATCCGATCACGAAATCTGTCCACCCCGGTGCTCATGCTCACCGCGCGCGACACGCCGTCGGACCGCATTCGCGGTCTCGACGCCGGGTGTGACGACTACCTGGTCAAACCGTTTGATTTCCAGGAGATGCTCGCCCGTCTCAGAGCCCTGATGCGACGCCCCTCAGCGACACTCGGCGTGCGTCTCCGCGCCGGGGGGTTAAGCATCGATCCGGCGACACGGCTCGCATCGGTGAACGGCGCCGCGCTCGCGCTGACGCCGACCGAGTACGCGATCGTCGAGCTGCTGGTGCGACGGAGCCCGGCGGCGGTGAGCCGCGACACCATCGCAAACCACGCGTGGACCGACGCCCTCGACCCGATTGCATCCAACAGCATCGATGTGCATGTCACCAGGCTGCGCGCCAAGCTGGTCGGCGCGGGGCTCCGGTTGGAAGCCGTCCGCAGCGTCGGATACCGGCTCGTGGAGCGGAGTCCGTGAACACGCGCTTGAGCAGACATGCACTGCGCATCGCTCTGATCACCACCTTGGCGGTCGCCGGCGTCATGGTCGCGCTGTGCATCGCGATCGATGTGATCGTCGCTGAGTCATTGCGCTCATCGGCCACCACTCGCCTCACCACCGAGCTCACGCAGCTGGCGCACAAGCCGGGCGGACAGAACCTTGCGGAGCCCGACGTCGATGACCCCGTGCTGGTCTGGAATGTGAGCAACGCGGGCGCGATCCTTGCGTCAACTCCCGGTGCACCGGCGCTGCCCGCACGCGAGCTCAACGCAACCGCACCCTCGGAGACAAGCATCGCCGGCGCCGACGTTCTGGTGGCCGGCGTGGGAACTCCGACCGGCAGGCTCATCGGCGCCGTGAGTCTCGGCAACGAGTCGAAAGCGCTCACAGCGCTCACGATCACCGAGGCGATCGTCGGACCGGTCCTGCTCGTTCTGGTGTTTGCGGGCGCGTTCGTTGTGGGACGGCAGACCGCAGGACCGATCGAACGGGCACGGCGGCGCCAACTCGAATTCACCGCCGACGCATCCCACGAGCTGCGCACGCCGCTGGCGGTGATCGAAGCGGAGACGTCACTCGCCCTCGCGAACCTCGAGAGCGGTGGCGCCGACGATGCGACGCTCCGCCAAGTCGCGGACGAGACCCACCGGATGCGCAGAATCGTCGAGGATCTTCTTTGGCTCGCTCGCTTCGACGCGGTGCCCCCCGACCCGGTCACCGAGCCCGTCGATCTCACCACTGCCGCGACGGTCGGGGCTCAGCGGTTCGTCCCGATCGCCGAGCACGCGCGGCTGCATCTCGAGCATCGCAGCGACGGAGCGGCGCTCGCCCTCGTCGACGCTCCCGCGGACTGGATCGACCGCCTCATCGGCGTGCTGCTCGACAACGCGTGCCGGTATACACCGCCGGACGGCACCGTGAGCATCTCGGCGGTGCGCGAGCGCGACCATGTCCGCCTGACCGTGAGTGACACCGGTCCCGGCATCCCGGCAGAGCGGCGCGCCCGGATCTTCGAGCGGTTTCGCCGCGGCACCAGCGAAGGCGACGGCGCCGGGCTCGGCCTGGCGATCGGCAATGCGATCGTGGAGGCGACCAAGGGCCGCTGGCAGATCACCGGCGTGCCCGGCGGCGGTACGTCAGTCGGGGTCGTCTGGCCGGTTTCGCGCGCCCGGATCGTCGATCAGATCCACCCGTAGGGCGGAGCGGGGACACTCATCGACCGCACGACGGGCGTGCTCAAGCACGTCATCGGACAGCGCGCGCAAGTCGATGATCGGGTATCCCCAGTCGTCCATCCGGATGCGTTCAGGGAACAGCTCGCCGCACATGCCGTGCGCCTTGCACTTGATTGGATCGACGCGCAGGCGGACCCTCACCACCATCCAACCTCGATCGCTGGCACCGGCAGCAACGACGGCTGCGCGGAGAACCTGCACTCACCGTGCCTGAGGTGATGGCGGAGATCGGCGGCGAAAACCTCCATCGCGCTGCCAAGGAACAGCATCGCCCCATCAGGATGCCTGCACGCGCCCCGCCCGACCACGTCGTTCGACCATCGGATGAGGAGGTCGAGCGCAGCGGGGCGGGCCCGCCCGGTGGCGACCTTGTGGAACGTCTCGGCGATCGCCGGCAGGCCCACATGACACGGCCCGCACTGTCCCGCGGTCTGGCTTGCGAGGAAGCTCAGCACGCGATCGGTCTCGGTGATCCCGCAGGTCGTGGCCGGCGCGACCACGAGCACGCCGGTCCCCAGGGATGCGCCGACCGATCGGAGCGAATCGGCATCGATGGTCGTGTCCCAGATCCGGTCGGCCGCCACCCAGCGGCCGAAGTACCCCCCCAGCAGGACGGCGGCGGGCTCCGCCTCGACACCGCCGGCGCGATCCACGATCGTCCCGACCGTGGCGTCACAGGCCGCCTCCAGAACGCCCGGGGTTCGCACCGCCCCGCTGACGGTCAACAGCGCGGTCCCTGGCGATCGTTTCGTGCCGACCGATCGAAACCATGGGGCACCGAAACGGGCCACGAGTGCTGCGTGGGCGAGCGTCTCGACGTTCTGGACGAGGGTTGGCAGCCGGTCGACACCGTGCTGAAACGGCCGCGGGGGCACAACCTTCGGCTTGGCAAGATGGCCGGAGACACGCGAGACCACCGCCGTCTCCTCCCCGGAGACGTAGCGGTTCGGACCGATCTGCACGTCGATGAAGCGCTCGCTGTCGCTGCGCCGTCTCCGCTCTCTGATTGCAACGCGAAGCGCCGCCTCGATGTCGCTGTGGGATCGGGTCGTATAGATGACGGCCCGTCGCGCCCCCACCGCCTCGGCGGCGTGCTCGAGGCCGTCGAGAACGAGGTGCGGCCGGTAGGCGATCAGGAACCGATCCTTGAAGCTCGCGGGCTCGCACTCGGCGGCGTTCGCGACCACCACGGCTTCACCGCCGCGCTGGGCATGCTCCCTCACCGCCCGCCACTTGACACCAGTCGGAAAGTCGGCGCCGCCGCGTCCGCGAAGGCCGCTCTGGTCCAGGGCCGTGATCATGTCGCTCGAATCGAGGACCGGGCGTGGTCCCATGCCGTCCAGGTGGGCGTCGAGGTCTTCCGGCACGGGACGCCGGGGCAGCAGACGCTGTGCGGTGCGTTCGACGTCCATCGAGAGGCTCACGCGCTCTGCTTCTGGGTCGTGAGCGTTCCGCCGATCGAGCCGTTGCCCTGGTCGACGACCTGCACGGAGGCGAGGACAGACCCACACCGGGCGGTGACCGAAGTGTTGCCGATGGTCGCGGCCGCCTGGCAGACGAGTGCCCCGGATCGGGTGACGGTGAGCGTTCCGGTGCCGTCCGGATTGGCGACGACCACGAGTTGAAGTGTGCTGTCACGGGTATCGCTGAGCGTCGCGGTCACGTTTGCCGCCGAACGGACGAGCCTGCCGATGAGCTGATCGTTCAGGCCGGCCGCGAGCGCGGCGACCGGGGCGGCTGTGCTCGCCGGGGTGGCCCCGATGCCGGCGAGGAGATCCGCCGGCATGCCGGCTGACTTGGCCCAGCCGTGCTGCAATGGACCGGCGGCCATCCAGACCACCAGGAGACCGGTCGCGGCCACGCTGCCGGTGATGCCCAGGAGACGGAGCGCGGTGAACCTCGGTCCCGCTTGCGCGAGGCGCCATACGAGTGCTGCGACAACTGCCAGCACGCACACCGCGACCAGCAGGAGCGCCCAGATCGACTTGGTGTCCGAGCCGGTTCCCAGACCGTGGATGACGGCGATCGGCCAGCTGGCGTAGGCGAAGAGGTGCACGAAACGCCATGACCGCCATCCCATGCGATGGCGCATCAGGCTGGTCGCGGTGATCGCGATCAGCAACTCGAACCCCACGACACCGAGGCCCAGCCACAGCGGACGGTATGAGGCGATGAACGGCACGAACGCGTCGACGAACGTGAGCTTCGCGAAGGGGTCGATCACCGACGTCAGGATGTGAATGATCAGGAAGAGGCCGACCAGCAACGAGAGGTTGCGGTGCAACGACTGGACCACGAACCTCGGCCATTCCCGGCGGCTCTCACGCGATGACGTGAGCACTCCCAGCACGACGCTTGCGCTCAGCAACAGGAGGGCGGTGTAACCGCTGGCACGCGTCGCGTACCACATCGGGGTTGGTCCGGCGAGTGCCGCTGGCAACGGACGGCTCGGGTCAGGATCCGCCCGAGATCGCTACGGGTGCCCCGCCATATGCTTGTTGAGGGAGCTGGACCGGCGCGCTCAGCCCCGGTTGAGTGACGCCGCTGTTGTCGGTCGAACCAGGCTGCGTTGCCGGCGCGCTGGAGGGCGATCGTCCGGGAAAGCTGGTGGCGGCCACCAGCGCGAAGACCCCGGTGAACGCGGTGGCTCCGACCGCCGTGTAGACGGTCAGCCGCCGGGCGCGGGCCAGGCCGAGGTCTCTCCGAAGGCGGGCGGAATCCAACTGCGACTGTCGCGGCATGGATGGAAGCCTACCCGGCTCACCCTTGCGGAATGGTGAAGATCCCGGGTCGCAGCCGCAGCGTCAGCGCCACGAGCATCGCCGCAGCGCAGATCGCGGGGAGCGAGGCAACCTGAGTGATCCACCACCACCAGAGGGTGTGACTGAGTGCGACCAGCTGCGTCGAGGATGTCACATTGGCGATCAGCAGCGGCGCGAGGACGGCGATCGCGACCACGAACGCTGCGGTCGACGCGACCAGCGCGCGAGATCTCCACGCTCTGTCCAGGGCCATGAGCCCGACAGCGGCGAACACGATGATGATCGCGGTCACGTAATGCGCGTACCAGGTGATCGTGCTGGCGAGCAGCATGAGCAGCGTCGCGGCAGCGAACTCGGCGCCGCTGATCTGCCGGCTCCGAGCCGTGGGACCGATCGCGAAGAAGAGCAAGCCAAGCATCACTGCCAGCACGGCGTATGTCACGAGGCTGATGAGCAGGGAGTCGGCTTGGGGGACGAGGACGGCGTGCCCGAAGAGACGGCTGACCACCCCGCTGATCGACTGGTTGTACAGCCACCCGTCCTGCGCCGACAGGACGGGAAGAACGCGAGTGACGTACTCATGCAGCGTCGCCGTCCCGAGGGTGACAACACCAACAGCCACACCCACGGCAACCGTGACGGCACAAGCGGCGGCAGCACGCCACCATCTCCGCCGGACGATCAGAACGATCAGGAGAATCGGGGCCAGCTTGATCGATGCCGCGATGCCGATCAGCACGCCGAAGCGCGTTTGCTGCTGGTGCACCCACGCGTGGAGGGCAAGGGCGAGCAGCAGGAAGATCAGCGGATTCATCTGACCGTGCCAGTAGTTGTACGTTGCCGCCGAGAAGAGAAAAGTGCCCAGTGCGGCGATCTCAAGTCGAGGCCATGTTCGCGGCAGCAGGGCGAATGCTGCGATAGCCGCCGCAACGGCGGTGCACACAATCGTCAGCCACAGCCAGAGCATTGCCGCGGTATGCGCCGGGACCCAGGCGAGCGGCTGCAGAAGGAAGGCGACAACCGGCGGGTAGTCGAACCCGCTCAGGGCCACGTTTGGCGTCTGGTGGATGAACTGTGTGTACAGGTCGGTGTGATTGACCACCGAATGCGCGGCGGCAATATAGGCGCCGAAGTCCTCGAACTCACCGGTGAAGGTGCCCCGGATCGGCGCGATCACGAAGGTCACCACCCCGGCGATGACCGAGGCGATCGCCGCGGCACGCAGCAGGAGCAATCCGAGTGCTCGGTTACGGGCGTCCGGGCGCAGCCGACCACGGATCCCAGAAGGGCCGCCGGTGGCGGGCAGGCTGAGTTGGCCCCGCTCGATCACTTCCGCCATACCAGAACGACTTTGATCCCGGGCCGGTGTGCTCGGGTGAATTTCTGGCAACAATCGTTGGCCGGCCGGTCATCCCCGCTACGGTGCCCACATGGCTCGCGTTCCGCTCCGTCGCGCGGCCCCGTGGATCGGCGTGCTCCTGCTCCTGGCGGTGCTCGGTTCATCGTTGGTCCTGGAGGCGCGTCGGGAGATAACCGATCCCGGCAACAGCGACGCGATCGCCTTCGTCACCGGCGCCGATCTGGTCAGCTCGGATCCGCAGCATCTCTATTCCCCGCAAGCGCAGGAGCGAGTCGAAGCTCGGCTCCTCGACCTGCCGATGGCGGATCACTTCCTCAACCCGTATCCGAACATTGCCGCGGGAGCGCTGCTCCTCAGTCCGCTCGCGCATGTCGACCTGCAGGCTGCCACCGGGATCGCAGTGCTGACCTCGGCGTTGCTCTTTGCTGTCGCCCTGCTGCTCACACTTCGGCTTCTGGCCGCCGTCGCCTCGCGGCCGGTACGCCTGGCGATCGCACTCTCCGCCGTGTTGTGCATTCCCGCGGTCGAGGCGATCTTTCAGTGGGACGCTCTGATGACCGTCGCGCTGGTTGGATCAGTCTTGCTCGCGGGGCGACGGCGTTATGGCCTGGCAGGGTTGGTGCTCGCAACCCTCATCCTCAAGCCGCAGGTGCTCTGGCTGGTGGTGCCGGCACTGGTCGCGGCGAGGTCGTGGCGGTATCTCGGCGGGTTGCTCGTGGGCTCGGCGGTATGGATCGCGGTGAGTGTCGTTATCACCGGTCCCCATGGCCTGGTTGCGTTGGCCGAGCTCGTCGCCGGGAACTACCCGGGCCAGTCAAACCGGAGTATCGGCATTCCTTCTCTCATCTCGGCCGCGACCGGGAGCGGCGAGGTCGGGTTCATCGCGGCAGGCTGCCTCGGGGGGATTGCCACTGTCCTGCTGCTCTGGCGAGGCGACTTCCTGCGAGGTCAGCCGGTCGCCGCGGTCACGATCGGCGTGGTCCTCTCCCTGCTGTGCTCGCCGCACGTGACCATCGAGGACTTCATGCTCTGCGTCCTGCCCATAGCGCTCATCGCGCGTCGGTGGCCCTTCCTTGCGCTGGCCGAGGCCGTGGCGATCAGCGCAGTGGAGGTCGTCCAGCTCCAACTTCCGAGCGGCGCGCAACACCTGCAGCCGTTCCTGCTCGTGGTCATCGCCGTCTCAGACTCTGCTGGCGGTGCGGCCCGTGGTCCCGTCGATCTCCACTGGGCGGGCGACCGATCCACGGCTGCACAACCGAGGTGCCGGAGCCATCAGCGCCTAGGGCACTTGCATTCCGTCGCAAGCAAGTGGGACCATCTCGCACGACCGAGTCGTGTGGGGGGCCAGACATCAGCGGACTCTCGTTGTTTGCGGAACTTGCAGCCGCGATTGCCTGCGCGGGCTTTGCGCTTTCGCTCGCCGAGCTCGCGGGGGTGCGGAATAAAGTCACGATCGCTGCCGCAGGTGCGGCCGCGGGCTTCTTCATCGGCTTCGTGACCCAATTGGGGGTGCCGCTGCTCGCGCTCCCGATTGCCGTCATCGCCGCCTCCTGGCTGGATCGCTGGATCGATCAGCAGTCGCAATCTCCGGGTCGCGCGCTCGACCTGGCCACGGCCGCGCATCACCCCTTGCGGTAGACGGTCTCCAGCGCAGGCCTCGGCGCCGCGGCGTCAAGCGGATTCGCTGGCCCACGCTCGGTCGCGACCAGCGTCCAGACGCCCGGCGGAGCCAGATCGGCTGCCGCGAGCACGAGCATGTCTCCCGCCGACGCCTCGCTCTCGGCAAACTCCGGCGGGACCACCTGCATGCCCAGCGCAGCCAGCCCCGGGGTGGCGTTATCGGTGACCTGGTGTGCCGGCGGCGGTGGCAGGAAGGCGAAGAACGCCTCGATGTACGGCGGTTCGAGCGTCGAAGAGAGGTAGACGCGGTGACCCGCGGCGTCGTTGTGCGCCGTGGTGATCGCGGCGATCTCGCCGGTGTCGAAAAATGGCGCGGCCCGGTTGGGATATGCCGAGTAGAGATCGATGCTGAAAAGCACCGCCTGCGCAACCAGGCCGATGGCGAGCGCGCCGGCGACCAGGCGGCGGAGGCTGGCGTGACTGGCGAGAGCGCTTCGGATGCCGTCTAAGCCGAGCACCGCGAGGATCACGAGGAAGGGGAGGAGGCCCGATGAGCGCAGTGCGTGCGGCGTCCCGTTGTTGGTCAGGGCGGCCGCGATGGGGGCGAGCACGATCCCGGCGACCAGAAAACGCACCAGGGGCTCTCCGCGCCGCTGCCAGCAGACGACGATGCCCGCGATCAACAACGGAGCCATCGCCCAGAGCAGCATCCCCCCGATCTCCGTGTTCTGGCGCGGGTTCGCATCGCCCTGGAGCAGGAGGAAGTTCGGGCTGAAATACGCAAGGTAGTTGGTGAGGAACCGATCGATGACTACGTTGAGCGGGGCGCCGTCGGCCCAGATGCTGATCGCGGCGAAGCGCCCGGTGAGTGCCCCGGGGTTGAGCAGCGCGTAGGCGCCCAGACCCAGATAGCCGGCACCGATCGGTATCAGGGCACGCCACCAGCCAGGTGTCTTTGCCAACCCCCAGGCAATCGCGAGGGCAGCGGCCAGCAGCAAGATCTCGAGCCTCGCCGTGGTGTAGGCGTAGATCGCCAGCGCGAGGAACACGCCCGCGATCGCGAACCGGCGTGGGTTCGGCCGCCGTCCGGCGAGGCACCAGAGTGCGGCCGACAGGAGCGCGACCATGGAGATGGTCTCGAAGCCCACTCGGCTCTCGATGACCAGCCACGGCGTGAACGCGGTCAGCGCGAGGGCGCCGAGCGTGACCGCCCGCGAGCCGGTCAGCCGCCACGCGGCCGCGGTGAGGAACCCGACCGCCGCGAGACCGAAGAGCGCCGCCGGCAACCGCTCGACCGCAACAGTCAGCGGCAGAAAACGGACCAGCGCCGCGACGGCGTAGACGTAAATCGGGTTCTTGTACTCGCCGAACGCCTCGAAGAAGAGCGGGATGTGAATCCCATGCTCATCAACGCCGAAATGGGCGATGGTCCAGGCGTTGTAGCCGATCGACGCCTCGTCCACGTAGAGCCCGGGCGGTGAAGCGGAGAGGTCGACGAGGTTGCGGAGGACCACGAGTACCGCGAGCACCGCGATGGCGCCGATCCAGACCGGCGGCGCAACCGATCTGCGCCGACTTCCGTTTCAGCCACGCGGGTTACGGTCCAACTCGCTCGGGGATGTTAGTGCATGGATTCCAGAGTCGGGATGTTGATGTCCCAACTCGACGAGCGGCGCTGGTCGTGCACCCATGTGAAGATGCGCGCCATGCGTGCTGTTCAGCAGGACGATGCGGTCATGAACAGGCGACCGTGGTGGCGCAACCGATTCGCCTACGTCGTGCTGGTCATGATCGCATTGGTCGCGGCGCTCTATCTCTACAGAATCGGCAGTGATCCTCCGGGCTTGTACGCGGATGAGGCCAGCATCGGCTACAACGCCTGGACGATCGCGCATTACGGCACCGATCAGTACGGCATTCACTTTCCACTGTTCTTTACGGACTTCGGGGACTACAAGGGCCCGATCGCGACCTATCTGGTAGCGCCGCTCACGTGGGTCTTCGCCGGCGGCGCTGCAGTGGTGCGCTTGCCGAGCGTCCTGGCCGGAATCGCCCTCTCCGTGGTGGCAGGGCGAATCGCCTTGGTCAGCACCGGTTCCAGGCTTGTCGCACTCGTGATCATCGCGCTCACGGCGTTGCAGCCCTGGATCTTCCTGCAGAGCCACACAATGCTCGAGGGCAACATTCTCATGGTGCTCGCCGTGATGTGCGCCTGCTGGTGCATCGTCGAGGCGAATGTCGCTGGGGCGTCAGGGAGATGGTGGACCGGTGCCGGCGTCGCGCTGGCGATCTGCATCTACACGTACTCCGTTGGCCGCCTCCTTGCTCTTCTGATCGCTGCGGTTGCGGTGCTGAGCTTCGCTCGAGTTCGGTCGCGAGAAGATGCTCCGCTTCCTGTTCCCCATCGCGGCCGCCTACATCATCCTCGCCATCTGGTCGTTCGATAACCCTGGAGCGCTGCTGGCGCGTTTCCAGGGCGTGGGTCTGCTCGCCGACCATCCAACCGTGATCGCCGCGCTGGCGAGATTTCTGGGGAACTACGGGAGCTACTTCAGCCCCGGATTCCTGGTGCTGCACGGTGATGGGAACCTCCGCCAGACCACGGGATTCGGCGGCGTCCTGCTCGACGCCACCATCCCGCTCATGATCATCGGCGCGGCGCGGCTCGTCCGGTCGTGGCGCAACCCGTATTCGCGGTTCGTCGTCCTGGGCGCGCTGGTCGCCCCCGTTCCGGCTGCCCTGACGCTGGTCGCCCCGCACGCGCTCCGTGGCGCCGGACTGATCCCATTTCTCATCCTCATGATGGTGGAGGGCGTCTCGTGGGCCTGGACGCTGCTGCAGTCGCGCAGGCTGATCGCGTTCGGGCTGGTTGCAGTCGTGATCGCCAGTGCCGCTCCGTACTTTGTTGATTTCTTCAACGGCTACCCGGCACGGGCTGAGCTTGAGTTCGAAGCAGGCGAAGGAGCGGCGATGGCGATGGCGTATGCCAGGGCCGAGGCGGGGGGACATCAACTCTTTCTCTCCGCAACGCTCAATCAACCGGCCCTGCAGCTCATGTACGCGGTCGACGCACCACCCCCGCAGAACGACTTCGTGCGGCGAGCCCGGATCATCGTCGTCAGAACGCTGGCGCAGATGGACACTGCGAAACCCGGTGACGTGCTGGTCATCGGTCCTCACGACGCTCCGCCCCCGGCCGCCCGGCTGCTCTTCGTCGTGGACGATGGTCGCATCGTGCAGGCTCCGGCCACGGTGGCGAGCAGTGATCTTCTCTGTGTCTACCAAGCTTGACCGACGCATGAGCGGAGCACGACACCGCCGCACTAGGATGTCCCGCCATGCGGGCTATGATTCTCGACGCGCCCGGCACCGCCCTTCGCGAAGGCACTGTCGCCGATCCAGTGCACGGTGACGGTCAGGTCCTCGTCAAGGTCGGAGCATGCGCGCTCTGCCGCACGGACCTGCACATCGTCGACGGCGAGCTGACCCGTCCCAAGCTGCCACTCGTTCCCGGTCACATGATTGTGGGAGAAGTCGTCGCGGCCGGGACCGCGGTGGAGACCGCCCGGGTGGGAGATCGTGTGGGCATCCCCTGGCTTGGCTGGACTGACGGCACGTGCATCTACTGCACGACGGGGCGCGAGAATCTGTGCGACAACGCTCGATTCACCGGCTACGACATCGACGGTGGGTACGCCGAGTACACGGTTGCCGATGCGCGATTCTGCTTTCCACTCGACCGCTCGTACAGCGACGTGCAAGCCGCGCCACTGCTCTGCGCAGGGCTGATCGGCTACCGCGCGCTCAACGCCGCCGGCGACGGCGCGCGCCTTGGGCTGTACGGTTTCGGGGATTCGGCCCACATCGTTGCTCAGGTGGCCCGATATCAGGGACGGCGCGTCTTTGCGATAACGCGCCCGGGCGATACCGCGAGCCAGGAATTCGCCATGCGCCTCGGGGCGACCTGGGCCGGAGACACCGACCAGATGCTGCCCGAGGAGCTCGACGCGGCCATCATCTTCGCGCCCGTCGGAGCGCTCGTCCCACTCGCGCTTGGCGCTGTCGCAAAGGGTGGGATCGTGGTATGCGCCGGGATCCACATGAGCGACATACCGTCGTTCTCGTACGACCTGCTGTGGGGGGAGCGCACGGTGCGATCCATCGCCAACCTGACGCGCCGCGACGGCACTGAATTCCTGGCGCTCGCGCATCAGATTCCGGTGCGCACCCAGGTCGACACGTTGCCGCTCGCCGAGGCGAACACGGCGCTCGCCCGGCTGCGCAACGGCAAGGTGCAGGGTGCCATCGTCCTGACAATCAACTGAGCGAGCGCTGCGCGATCATGTCAGCGTGAACGACATCAGGCTTCCCTCGACAGCAGGCGCGCACGCGTCGTTTCAGCCTCGGGGTCCCGAGGGACTTCGTGATCGCGCCAGACGGCCGCCGCGTGGTGTTTCTGCGCACTCGGAGCGGCACCGACCCGTCCACCTGTCTCTGGCAGGTCGATGTCGACGGCGGTGCGGAGCGTCTGGTCGTGGACCCGGGCGAGCTGCTGCGCCACGACCGCGACGAGGTGCCGGCCGAGGAGCGGATGCGTCGCGAGCGGGCGCGCGAAGCCTCCGGCGGCATCGTTCGGTTCTCCACCAACCGCGAGGTCACGCGCGCGGTGTTCGACGTCGCCGGAAGGATCTACGTCGTGGACCTTGCGTCGGGTGGCGTGGTGGAGCTGCCGGCGAGTGGCCGGGCGATCGATCCGCGGATCGATCCGACCGGCGCAGTGGTCGCATATGTGGAAGCCGGAGCGCTGCATGCGGTGAAGGTGGACGGCGGTGAGGCGCGCGCGCTGCTCAACCCTGAGAATGACGACGTCACCTACGGGCTTGCGGAGTTCGTCGCCGCTGAGGAGATGGGGCGCCAGAGCGGCTACTGGTGGTCTCCGGACGGAACTCGGTTGCTCGTCGCCCGCGTGGATGTCGCGCGGGTGCGTCGCTGGTACATCGCCGATCCCTCCAATCCCGAACGTCCCGCAGTCGCGGTCGCGTACCCGGCGGCGGGGACCGACAACGCCGAGGTCACGCTGCACATCGTCGATCTCATCGGCTCACCGTCGGTCGAGGTGCACTGGGATCGCGCGGGCTTCGAGTACCTGACGGCAGTCGACTGGTCGGAGCACGGGCTGCTGATCGTCGTGCAGAGCCGCGACCAGCGCACCATGCGAATCCTCGACGTGGATGCGTCGACCGGCGCGACGTCCGTGCTGCGTGAGGACACCGACGATGCGTGGGTCGACATCGTCGATGGGGTGCCGGCGAGGATGGCGGACGGGATGTTGGTCTGGACCGCCGAACGCGACGGCGCCAGGCGACTCCTCAGCGGCGATGAACCGGTGACTCCACCGGATCTGGAAGTGCGTGACGTTCTTGATGTCAACTCCGACGTCGTCCTCTTCAGGGGGTCGACCGAGCCGACCGAGGTGGGTGTGTACACGTGGTCGCCCGCTGCCGGCGTCGCGCAACTGCTTCCCGACGGCGTCACCCCAGGTGTGTGGCGGGCGCGCCGAGCCGGCGGCACCACCGTGCTGGTGTCCCGTGATCTCGAGCACCTGCATGCTCGCGTATCGATGCACCGCGGGGGGAGACTGGTTGGGGAGATCGACTCGGTCGCGGAGACCCCGGCGATCTCGCTCAACCTCCGCCTCGTGACCCTGGGCGAGCGCGAACTCCGCGCCGCGATCCTGTTGCCGAACGGGCACGTGCCCGGGAGCGGCACGCTTCCGGTGCTGCTCGACCCGTACGGCGGTCCGGGTTTCCAGAAGGTGACCGCGTCGGCAGGCGCCTACCTGGAGTTGCAGTGGTTCGCGGATCAGGGCTTCGCCGTGCTCGTGATCGACGGCAGGGGCACGCCCGGTGGTGGCCCCGACTGGGCCCGGTCGATCCACGGCGACCTGGCGGGCCCCGCGCTCGAGGATCAGGTTGATGGCCTCCACGCCGCCGCGGCTGCGTGGCCGGATCTCGACCTCTCCCGCGTGGCCATCCGCGGTTGGTCGTACGGCGGGTTCCTCGCTGCCCTCGCGGTGTTGCAGCGACCGGACGTCTTTCGTGTGGCGGTATCGGGGGCACCGGTGACCGACATGCACCTGTACGACACGCACTACACCGAGCGCTATCTGGGGCATCCCGACCAGGAGCCCGCCAACTATGAGAGAGGGTGGCTCATCCCGAATGCCGGCCGTCTCATCCGCCCGCTGATGCTCATACACGGCCTCAGCGATGACAATGTCGTCGTCGCCCACACGCTGCGCTTCTCGGCCGCGCTGCTTGCGGCGGGACGCGAGCACACCGTGCTCCCGCTCACCGGTGCAACACACATGGCGAACGACGAGACGGTTGCCGAGAACCTCCTGCTCCTGGAACTTGAGTTCATCCGACGCGCGCTCGCGTGATCTGAGGGCTCGCCCGAGGCTCAGGTGATCGCGATCATGGCGATGGCGACGATGGCCAGAACCGCGCCCATCATCTGCAGCGGGGTCATGCGCTCATGGGTGAAGAGACGCGCGCAGAGGACCGTGAACGCGGGGTAGAACGAGGTGAGCAACGCGGTCACCGACAGGAGCCCCGTGTGCGTCGCGTACAGGTACAGCACCACCCCGGTGCCATCGAAGATGCCGCCGACGGCGATCAGGCGAACCACGCTGCGACTGATCACGGGAGACGTCCGGCTGACTGCAGCCGCCGCAAGCGCGGCCGTCATGGAACCGAGGCGTCCGCTCACGAATGCGGTCAAGCCAGCATGGCTCGCCGCGTGGAACAGAATGAAGAACAGTCCAAAGGTGACCCCCGCGAGCAGCGCCAGGATCACGCCGAGCCGGGCGTTGCCGGATCCATCGCCGCTCGGGCCGTTGATCAGTACGAGCGCGACGAGCCCGACCGCGATGCCGCCCAGCTGCCAGATCTGGAGGCGGTCGCCGCCCACCAGTCCCACCGCGACCGGCAGGGCTGCGGCAACGAACCCCGTGATCGGGGCGACCACGCCGATGAGGTTCAGCGACATCGCGCGATAGAAGGCGAGCAGCCCGAGACCGCCCACCCCGCCGCCGGCGAAAGCCAGGAGTGCGGCCTGCGGATCCCAACCGTGGGGCAGCAGCACGAACGCGAGTGGGACCGCGACCAGGCCCACCAACTCGATCCCGATGGCAACACTCGGGGCGCTGCTTCGCCTGCCGCGATCCCGCCCGAGAAGTCGGCGATGCCGAGAGTTACCGCGGACGCCATGGCCGTCAGCGGGGAGAGGGGGAGGGTCATGGCCGCGGTCACGGTACACGTGCCCCTGGTTGCGGAGCCCGTGGCCGCTGGTCGATACTTCCGCCCGCACGCCGCCTGTGAGGCGGATCACGCTCGGAGGAGGCGCAGATGAGTGGCGGAACCGTGGTCTCGACGCCAGAGGCGGGTGACGCCGACGCCGCCCAACTTGCGAGGTTTGGATACGGGCAGGAGTTGCGGCGCGTCCTCAACCTTTTCGAGAACTTCGCGGTCGCTTTCTGCTACATCTCGCCGGTCGTCGGCATCTATTCGCTGTTCATCCTGGGAGTTGGCACCGGCGGGCCGCGATACCTCTGGCTGCTGCCGATCGTGGTGGTCGGTCAGCTCTTCGTGGCGCTCGTATTCGCTGAGCTGGGAAGCCACTACCCGATTGCGGGCGCGCTCTTTCAGTGGGGCAAGAACCTGATCGGGCCGAGCTACGGCTGGTGGGTTGGGTGGATCTACGGTTGGGCGTTGATCATGACGGTCGCCTCCGTGGATACGGAACTTATCATCTATGTCGGTCCGCTGATCAACAACATCTTTCACACAGCCATCAATTTCGCCGACCCCAATCAGATTCTCATCTGCACGGTTCTGCTGATCCTGGTGCAGCTTACGTTCAACGTCGGAGGCGTCAACTTCCTCGGGCGCATCTCTCAGATCGGTGTCTACTTCGAGATCGTCGGGACGTTCGGCATCGCGATCATGCTGGCGATCACCGGGTTTCACCACGGCTTTGACTACCTGTTCTCGACGCAGGGCACCGAGAACGCGGCGACGAGTTCCGCTCGGCGTCGACTTCGGCGGTAACTGGTGGCTGGGGGCGGCGTTCGTGGCCATCCTGGCGCACGTCTACATCTTCTACGGCTTCGAGTCCGCCGGCGACGTGGCCGAGGAAGTGGTGCACGCGTCCAAACGCGTGCCCCGAGCAATCATCTCGTCGTTGCTGACCGCGGGGGTCACGAGCTTCGTGCTGGTGGGCGCGCTCATCCTGGCCATCCCGTCCGGCCCGAAAGGGCTGAGCAACACGGTGAGCGGTGGGGTGCCGTTCCTGATCAGCTCGAACGTCTCGAGTCAGGTCATCCAGGACATCGCGCTGTTCGTCGTGTGTTTCGCCTTTTTCAGTTGCGGCCTGGCGATCCAGGCGGCCGCCGCCCGGCTCATCTACTCCTACAGCCGCGACCGCGCGCTCCCGGCGAGCGGCACGCTTTCGAGCGTTTCGCCGCGGTTTCGCACGCCGGTCAACGCGCTCATCGTCGCGTCGGTCATCCCGGCGCTCTTCGCGGTGCTCGCACGGTTCACGCCGTCATCGAACATCACCATCGCGTTCATCACCATCCCGGCGAAGGTCAACGCGCTCTTCCTGCTGGTCTCGTTCGCGGTCTCGGGAATCTACCTCTCGTTCCTGCTCGTGGTCATCGCGGCACTGATCGCACGGCTGCGAGGCTGGCAGGCGCAGGGGGCGTTCCGGCTCGGCGCCTGGGCGGTTCCGGTGATGGTTGTCGGAGGCCTGTGGCTCCTCTTCATGCTCGGGAATATCCTCCTCCCGTCGGGGATCACCAGCGCGAGAGGTGCGCTCTTCAACTACGACTGGATCACCCTGGTTGTCGTGGTGATCATCATCCTCATCGGTGCCATCTACACGGTCATCGCACACCCGGCACGCCGTATCGAGACGCGTCCTCAGCGGGGCACCGGCCCCTCGGTAGACCCCAGACCGGTCACGCGCTGACGACTGCGCGGTCGCGTCGATAGCCGGCTGCGGCACCCGGCAACGCGTCCATGCACGCGCACCCTCCCAGCGCATGCACCGATTTCGAGGACCCGCGTTACTACCTCGTCACCCTCTGGGATGGCGTCGCGTCGCAGTGGTCTTAAGACAATCGTCCTACCGCAAAAGGGGGGCGCGCGTCATGGGGAGCCCGAGCTGCCGGGGTCAGGCCGGTGGCGTCGGACTCCTCAGGGGATGGAATCGACGATGTGAGGGGGCTGTCCCGCAAGGGCGGCCGGAGTGATGGATGTGATGCCGGCAGACGAGCGACACAGATTCGTCTGACGCTCGGTGCGAAGGTGTGACGGGACTACGGGGGAACAGTGCCGAATAGAGAACCAATGTGAGGGACAGCTTGAAATCCGCAGTGATGGGCGGCATCTCGACCAGCCCGGCCGTGCAGCCGGCGGGGCCGGGAGTGGCGCTGCAGCCCGTGATCGACCTCATCGACCGCGTCGATCTGGGGTACGAGGCGCTGCCTCGGCCTGCGAACACAGCGCCTCGCTCGGTGATCGCCGCTGCCCTGACGCTCGCCCAGCACACCGGTCCGGCGGTGCTCCTCGTCCCGCTTCACCGAGACCTGCTGACGGCGGGCGATTTCGACGTCGCGGCGATGGCACGGCGGCACCTTGTCAATCCCGGCGAGCTCGCCTGGATCATCCACAGTGAGATCGACACCGACCTCGAGGACGACGGCGTTCGGCGGCTCCTGCAGCTCCGTGACCTCGGATATCTGCTCGCCGTCGACGGTGTTCTCTCCCCAGCGCTCGATCGGCGCCTGATCGCCGATCTCAGACCCGACTTCGTCTTTCTCGATCCGTCCGTCCCCGAACGGCTGCACGAGAACGAGGTGGCCAAGGCGCATCTCGCCGCCGCGGTGGTCTACGTCGCCCGCCTCGGCGGCCGGATCGTCGCGCGCGGCATCGATACCAAGGCGACCGCAGCCGCTCTTGCCGAGCTGGGCGTCCAGTACGGCGTCGGGCCCCACCTGGCACATCCACTCGTCGTGGAGGCCGAGCTCGCCGAACCCATGGACGAGGTGGTCCCGGTCGCCTGGTTCCAGCGGCGCGAAGTCCGCGTCTTCCGAGAGCGCGGCGACACGCTGAGCGCCCCGATCGAGCTGACCCCACTGCCGGCGGAGGGCGCGTCGGTCCTCGACGACCGCGGCTTTGCCCGCTTCCTCGTCGACGCTGCCCGCACCCTGCAGGCCGAGCACGACCCCGAGCGCATTCTCGAGATCGCCGCTGATCGCGTCGGCCAGTTGATGGGATTCGACCGCCTGGCGATCTTCGAGGCGGACTGGGAGCGTCATCGCTTCCGGCCACGCGTCCTCGCCGGTGCCGGAACCCAGGGGTTCCTCGAGATCGAGGTTTCCCTCAACGAGGGAATCACCGGATGGGCGTTCATGCGCGGTCAGCCGTATCGGTGCGCCGACACGGATTCGCACCCGGCGGCGTCCACGATCCCCGGCACGCTGCGCGAACCCAAGTCTCTGCTCCTGGTTCCGTTGATCGCGGGTGACCAGCGCCTCGGTGTGATCGACGTCTGGCGCGACGGCCTCGACGCCTTCACCGAGGAGGACCTGGAGCGATGCGCGCTGCTCGGTTTCGTCACGGCCGCGGCGTGGAGCAACGCTCAGATGTACGGCGAACTGGAGCGGCGCGCCCTGACCGATGCGCTGACCGGGCTCTTCAACATCCGCTGGTGGCGAGACATGGGTCCGCGCGTGATGTCGCAGAGCCTGCGCACCGGCGCCGGCGTTGGCATCCTCCTGATGGACCTCGACTATTTCAAGCAGATCAACGACAGCGCGGGTCACGCGGCGGGAGACTCGGTCTTGCGCGCGGTCGCGCGCGCCGTGCGCCGCGTGGTTCGGGACAGCGACTACGCGGTGCGCTACGGCGGCGAGGAATTCCTCATCGTGCTCACCAATTCGACAGTCGAGGGCGCCATGCGTGTGGCCCAGGCACTGCAGGCGGCGATCGCCGAGCTGCGCGCGCCGACCTCCGAAATCGAGCGCGTCACGGCGTCGATCGGGGTCGCCGTGTTCCCAGATCACGGACAGGAGCTGGACGACGTGGTTGCGGCTGCGGATCTCGCTATGTACCAGGCGAAGCGAGAGGGGCGCGATCGGATCGCCGTCGCGCCGATATCGCTTCGCGAGCTGGCGGGCCCGGAGGGCTAAGCTCCAGCATCGTCATGGATCTTCGCCGATTCCCCGTTACCCAACGAACGCTCCTGTTGCGCAAGGTGCCGGAGGTGACGGCGGGCTTCTGGGTCACCAAGGTGCTGAGCACCGGGATGGGTGAGGCGACCTCGGATACGCTCGTTCGTGCGATTTCCCCGTACGTCGCGGTCGCCCTGGGCGCTGTCGGATTCGTCGTCGCGCTGGCGCTGCAGTTTGCGGCGCCGCGGTATCGACCCTGGATCTACTGGCTGGCGGTCGTCATGGTCGCGGTGTTCGGCACGATGGCCGCCGATGTCGTGCACATCGAGTTTGGCGTTCCGTATGTGGTCTCGACCGTCTTCTTCGCGGTCGTGCTCGCCGCGGTGTTCGCGGTCTGGTACTCGAACGAGCACACCCTCTCCATCCATACGATCAACACTCGGCGGCGCGAGGCCTTCTACTGGCTCACGGTGGTGACCACCTTCGCCCTCGGCACCGCGGCCGGAGACATGACCGCGACGACCTTCCACCTCGGCTTCTTCGCCTCCGGCCTGCTGTTCACGGCCCTGATCGCGATTCCGCTCGTCGCACACAAGTGGTTCGGCTTGAATGCGGTCTTCGCCTTCTGGTTCGCATACATCCTCACCCGGCCGCTGGGCGCCTCATACGCGGACTGGGTCGGCGTTTCACACGCTCGAAGCGGCCTGAACTGGGGCTCCGGGATCGTCAGCCTCGGCATGACCGTGCTGATCGTCATCGCCGTCGGCGTTCTTGCGGCCACCCGTCAGGGCGATCCGGCCGAACAGCCGTAGCTCAGGCGAGGCTCAGAGGCCGGGAAAGACGTCCCTGAGCGTGTCCAGGCCGACCCCGTCAACCTCGATCGCTGCCGGGGTGTGCTCCGGATCCAGCCTGCCGTACACGAGCCGCACCAGCGCCGCCGCCGGCATCCGAACCTTCGCGGTCGCGGGACCGGTTTCCGCGGCGCTCGCCATGCCGGCGGGGGTGAGCGTCACCGCGTCGGACACCGAGAGGCGAAAGGTGCGGTCGGGGTCGGTGGTGGTGATGTCGACCTCGAGCGGCCCGTACTCCGGCTTCCCCGATCGACCTGCAACCTGGTCGAGGCGGCCGATCATCGAAGCGACCGCATCCGCTGCGACCTCGGCCGACGGGTCGCGGATGACGACGACGTCCCACGTGTGGATCGCGTGCTCGGAGAGGCGCATGCCCAGAAGCCGGTTCGCGTCGGCCAGGCGTTCCGAACAGGGTCATCTGCAGCGAATCGAGTTGAGCTCCCGGGACCGCATCGACCCGCTGCAGGAAGGCGGAGTCAGCGATGAGGCTGTTGCGCGCCTGCTCGGTCGGGCTCATCGCGTTCCAGACGTCCCAGATCCTGGCGAACTCCTCGCGGCCTGGCGCCTCGGCGCCGGCAAGTCCGGCGTCGAGGAGCAATCCGAAAATCTGCGCACCACTCCCGATGTGCGACAGCACCTGTGCCGTCGACCAGTCACTGCAGTACGAGGGTCCGGAGATTTGATCGTCCGTCAGCGGACGGGTGGCGTCATCCAGCCGGTGGTGCGACGCCCACAGCACGGCCAGCAGCTCGGTGTTGGTGCTCATGTCCTTTTCCCTCAACGCGACGCGGTTGTCTGCAATGGTGGCGCCGGTTCCGGGGGGCTCGCGGCGAGCACTCGGGACGGCTCTCCCTGACGCCACAGTCCGGACGGCCACCAGTTCCTACGTCCCAGGAGCACAACGATCGCGGGAACCAGAATGGTGCGAACCACGAAGGTGTCCATCACCACCCCGAAGGCAACACCGTAGCCGATCTGCTGAATCTGCGAGCCTCCCGACGCGCCCCCGCCCGCGAAGGCGAGCACCGCGAAGGTCCCGCCGAGGATGAGCCCGGCGGTGGTGACCGTGGTACCGGTGGCGCCAATCGCCTTGCGCACCGCGTCACGCGTGCTCAGGTGATGCAACTCCTCGCGAATGCGGGTCATGACGAGCACGTTGTAGTCGGACCCCAGCGCCATGAGAAAGACGAACATCAGGAACGGGAGCACGAAGTTGAGCCCGCTCTGACCGCCGAGGTGGACGAAGATCAACGCTGTCAACCCGAGCGCAGCGAGGTAGGAGAGCAGGACGCTCGTGACCAGGTAGAGCGGCGCCACCAGGCTGCGCATCACGATCGCGAGCAGGATGGCGATGAGCACCGCGACCACGGGAATGATGTGCCACAGGTCCGACGAGGACAGCTTGTCCACGTCGTACGCGAACGGCTGAATGCCGAAGACACCCTGCGCATCCGCGTGGACCGCCGCGCCGGAACGCTCGGCGAGAGTCCGCAGCGCCGGAACCTGGCTGATCGGCGGCGACGCACCGCCTGGCTCGACGCCGATGTACTGGACGGTGCGTCCGTCGGCGCTGACGAACCGGGCGAGCGCCGCCGTCGCGAGCGTGTTGCCGCCGACGTGCACCGCCACGAGCTGCGCCGGGGTCAGCGCGTGTCCCGAGAATGCCAGCGGCCCTTCGACGGTGGCGAAGGAGGCGCCCGTCTGCAAGCTCGTCTGGATCGTCTGGAGATCGTCGGCGTGCGACCAGATCGGGGTGGCGAACTTGAAGAGGAATTCAGTCGCATTCAGATTTGCGCTCCCGTAGTGCTCGGCGACGAGCGTGTCGCCGGCGGCGGAATCGGTCCCGGTCGGCGCGGACTGATCCGCGAAACCGGCCGTGGTGGTGCCGATCTGCCCGAGGGCGATCGCGCCGAAGATGATCGCGCCGATGATCGCGATCGGCATCGGACGTCGAACCACAACCGCGGCGATGCGCCCGTAGACGTTCGCACGCGGGTTCTCCACGAGCCGGGACCGTGACGGCCAGAACACGGCGCGACCGAAGATCGCCAGCAGACCCGGGAGCAGCGTGAGGCCCGCGATGAGCATGAGCCCGATGCCGATGGCAAGCCCTGGGCCGAGCGCCTGGTAGAAGCTGAACTGGGCGATGATCAACGACATCAGCGCGGCCATCACAATCAGCGCGCTGAAAGTGATCAACTCCCCGACCGTCGCCACCGCGCGCCGCACGGCGTCCTTGGGTTCGAGCCCTCGTCGCAATTCCTCTCGCGTTCGGAAGACGAGGAACAGCCCGTAGTCGGTTCCGGCGCCGAGTACCAGGACGATCAGGATGAACTGCGTGATCGCCGACACCTGCACACCGAGATGGGTCGCGCCGGCGATGACCGGGCTGGCAAGCGCGAGCACCAGTGCCGCGGGCAAGAGCGTCACCAGCGGCGCCAGCAGGGCTCGGAACGCGATGAGCAGCAGCACGATGATGAACAGGATCGAGAACTGCTGGATATTCCCCTGCGAGCTCTTCGACTGACTCTGCTGATCGACCAGACCAGGGATCGTCCCGGTCAGATGGAACTGGAGTCCCGATGCGTCAGCGGGAAACGTCGCTCGGATGGCCGCCACCAGCGATATCGCGTCGCTCCCGGCGCCGAAGGGCGGCAGGTCGGTGACCACCTGGGCCTGCTCGGCGTGCTTGTCCGGCGAGAGGCCGAAGTCCTGGACGCGAAGGACGCCGGGGAGCCGGCGGATCTTCGTCTCGATGGCGCTGATGCCCTGCACATCCGCGGCGTTCAGCGGACCGCTCTCGCGCGCGGCGATCAGGGTCGCGACCCCGTGCTGCAAGTCCTGGAACGGCTGCGCCAGGTTCTCAGCCTGGACAGACGGTGAGCTGGCGGGGAGAAAGCTGCTCTGGTTCCCCTTGGCGACGTCTGACAACCCGGGGAACACCTTGACCGAGACGATTGTGATCAGCACCCACCCGATTACGATCGGCCAGCGGAATCGGACCGAGAAGTTCCCGATCGAGGCGAAGACCCGACCGGTCACGCCCCCTCCCGCTTGGGCACGGCGGGCGCCATGGTGGGGAGGGAGAGGTCAGCCATCGGGTCGAGTATGGGTGCGCCGCGTTCCTTCATGGCACGGATAATACAGTGCATGAAGCTTTTTGCGGCATTCGGCGCCCGAATCAGGAGTCGAAGCCGAGCCCCACGAGGTCAAGTGCTCTGAGCCAGAGATTGCGGTGCCCGTCGTTGCGGTCGGCGCGATCGAGCGACCAGCGTGTCAGCTGCACGACGCCGAAGCGCAGCGGTTCCGGAGGAAACGGCAGCGGGCGGGTTCGGACCATGCGCAGTGCTGTCCGCTCGGTTCGTCTCCCCTCGAGCAGGTCGAGCATCACCTGAGCACCGAAACGAGACGCGCCCACCCCGAGCCCGGTGTATCCGAGCGCAGAGGCGACGCGCCCGCCGTGGCTGGTTCCCCAGAAGGCACAGAAGCGGCTGCACGTATCGATGGCGCCGCCCCAACGATGCGTGAACCGCAGTCCCGCGAGCTGCGGGAACGTCACGAAGAAGTGCGCGGCCAGCTTGTCGAACGTATTCGCCCGCTGTTCGAGCTCGACGCCGATGCGATTCCCGAAGTGGTAGACGGCGTCGTAGCCTCCCCACAGAATTCGTGAGCCGCGGGTCAGTCGGTAATAGTGGAATTGATTCCCAGCGTCAGCAATACCCTGGCGATTCGCCCATCCGATCGACGTCAGTTGTGCGGCGGTCAGCGGCTCGGTGACGAGCACGTAGTCGTAGACGGGGAGGATATAGGGGCGCAGGCGGGGCAGCAGCGGCCGATCGGCGTTGGTTGCGAGCGCCACGCGCCGGGCTCGGACGCTGCCCCGAGCGGTTGTCAGTCGAATCCGCTCCGTCTCGGCATCGATGCGCGCAACAGCGGTGTTCTCATGGAGGCGTACGCCGGCGTCGAGGCACAGCAGGCGCAGCCCCCACGCCAGCTTCGCGGGGTTGACGATGGCGGTCCGGTCGTGGGTCCACAATCCGCCCTGATACGAGGGCGAGGCCACCTGCGTGCGCATCGCCTCGGCGTCGAGCGCATCAACGCGGTAGCCATGGGCGCGCATCGCTTCGGCGACCTCGACGAGCTCGGTGTATTGCCACGGCGCCGTCGCCACATCGAGCATGCCGGTTCGCTCGAAGTCGCAGTCGATATCGTGTTCGCGAACCGTCGACGCGATGGCATCGAGATTCTCGACGCCGAGCCGCTCGAGGATCTCGAACTCCGAGGAGAACCTGCTGAGACCATTGGCAAAACCATGCGTGAGGCTCGCATCGCAGAACCCGCCGTTACGGCCGGAGGCGGCCATCGCGGAGCGTCGCGCCTCGAGGATGACGACGTCGAGGGCCGGATTCCGCTGCTTGGCGAGCAACGCGGACCACAGGCCGGTGAAGCCCGCGCCGACGATCGCGAGATCACCGTCGGTGTGCCCTTCAAGGTGCGGTTCCGGTCGCGGTGCTCGAGGGTCGTCGAGCCAGAACACGGCCGGGGCGGCATCGCGGAGGGAGGGATGGCGTGGCACCTCGGACACGCGCGCGCTGCCTATCCGCGTGCCGCCGCGGCCAGCGCCGAGTTCTTCACCATGATCACCGCGAATCCGTCGTCGTATTCCTTCGTCCATTGGGGGTCCACTTCGAGCGCGAGCACCGCGGGCGCGCCGGGTACGTCGATGACGTAGTCGATGCCCCACTCCGCAAAGATCTGCTGCCAGTCGGCGTTGCCGGTCTCGACGTCACTCACCTGCTGCATGATCCGGGTGCCGAGCAGCGTCGCCTCGCCGAACGAGAAGACGCGCCGGTTCGGCTCGGGATAAAAGCGGTAGATCAGGTATCCGCCCCAGCCGTATTGATTGAACATGCGGGTTCCAACGGTCGGGTGCGCGGCCAGCCAATCCGCCGCGCCTGCAGGGAAGTTGGTCGCGGTGGCACGTGTTTGATTGGAGAGTGTCGAGCGCACGAAGTACCCGGTTCCGAGCACCGCGATGACCACGACCGCGGCGGCGCCGGCGAGCATGTCGCGGGCACGCGGCGCAATCCAGGCGCGGACTCGGCCTGCCAGCGCCAATCGCTCCCATCCCGCCGAGAAAGACCATATGAGCAAAGGCGTTTCCGCGGCGATGAACAGGGCGGCGTGGCGCACCGCCGACAGCGCCAGGTACGAGACGACCAGAAGTCAGGCAGACGTCCCACAACGATGGGCGCCGGAGCACGAACGCGACTGGGAGCAGCAGCAGCATCACCTCGAAGCCGCGCTCCTCGAGCACGTGGAAATTGGGCGACTGCCACTCGGCGATGAAGCTCTGCTGGATGCCGGAGAACTGCGGTTGGATGACGTAGCCGTAAAGGTGGATGCCGTTGGGAGTGATGACCGCCGCGACGGTGCACGCGACGAACACAAGCACCAGGTTCCGCGTGCGGCGCCTGTGGACGCCACCGTCAACTCTGCGCACCCAGTGCACCGCCTCGACGAAGGCTGCGACGCCAACCGGAACCAGGCCGAAGATAAACCCGCCGTGGAGATTGGCCCATGCGACCATCACCAGCGGGAGCCAGTAGATCGCGCGCGAGCCACCGCGCAGGTAGCGGTCGAGCCACAGCAACTCGAGGCAGGTGAGCGTGAAGGTGATCATCTGGGGGCGCGGTCCCCAGACCGCCGCGCCGGCCAACCCCGCGATGCCGATCACGAGCGCGGCGATCACCAGGTTGGCGTGCTCGAGCCGGACCCGCCGCCAGATGAGCAGGAAACCGACGAACGACACCGCGCCGAACGCGACTGACACCAGCGTGAGTCCACCAAGCTTGTAGATGAGGTAGGCGATGATCTCGGTCGTGTACTCGGGGTCGATCCACTGCTTGCCGCTCACGGTGAACGTGAAGAGGTCCTGCGAGACAATCCGGTGGTGATCGACCATCCACTGGCCGGTGGCGAGGTGCCAGAAGATGTCCGGATCACCGCCCCTGCGGACGAGCACGCAGAGGATCACCACGAACGCGGCGGCGACGAGGAGCTGTCCGGGCGTGATGCGGCGTAGGCGACGAGCCAGGGCTTCGGACATCACGCCGAAGGGTACTCAGTGCCAGGGATGGTGCGACCGAGAGCCTCATGTGTCACAAATCGGGGAGCTGCGGTGCTTCAGATGATGTGGTCGAGTCTTCCGCCCTTCAAGCTCTGGGCAGCCACACCGTGACCGGCGTCCCGCGTCCTACGACTGCCGTCGGCATCAGACCGACGAGCTTCGACAGGCTCTTCGACGAGGAGTACGCGAGGGTTGTCGCGATCGCGCGCCGCGTGCTCGGCGATCCCGTCGCGGCGGAAGACGTTGCCCAGGAGGTCTTCCTCGACCTTCACCGGCGATTCGGCGACACCCCGGGGGCCAAGGCGCCGGCATGGGCTCGGACCGCCGCCGCCCACACGGCCCTGAACATGATCCGGGGCAACCGGCGCCGGGCCGTGCGCGAGGAGCGGTATGCCACCGCACCCAGCCTCGCAAACGACCCGCAGGTGGCGATGGAGACGGCCGAGACCACCCGGGCGGTGCGCGCCGCGCTTGGACGCATCCCGAAGCGACAGGCCACGGTGCTCGCCCTGCGGTACAGCGGTCTGAGCTATGCGGAGATGGCGTCGGCGCTCGGAATCGGGGTGAACGCGGTGGGAACGAGACTGCGGCGCGCCGAGGCGCGCCTTCGCAAGGAGGTTGGTGATGCACCCGTCTGACGGCACCCTGCGCCGCACACTCGACGAACCCGACGCCGTCGACGCCGCGAATCGCAAGCACGTGGCGGCGTGTGCTCACTGCGCGGCACGGGTTCAGCGCATGAGCGCGGACGCCGGATGGGTCCAGGCGATGCTGCCGGCCCATGACCCGGCCGTCGACGTGCCCGGGGCCCGCGCCCGGCTCCTGCGCACCGAGGCTGCCGCCGCGGACGGGGTCGTGACGCGGCCGCACGCGGGACCGCTGCGCACCGCGAACAGACGAGCGAGCCGGGTGGTGGCTGGAGTCGGCATCGCCGCCGTCGCCAGCGCGCTGCTCGTGGTCACCGGAGGAGCCCAGGACTTCCTCAGCCTTTTCCAGCCATCGCAGCTCGCCGCCGTCCCGGTCACGGCCGCGGACGTCCGCTCCCTCGCGGGACTCACGAGCTATGGGACGGTCAGCGGCGGGTCGTCGATCGCCTTCCAACCCGAGCCGGATGCTGCGGCCGCGGGTGCCGCGGCCGGCCTCGGCGCACCGTTGGTGACGGATCTGCCGGCGGGGGCGCCCACGGCGCCGACGTACGCCGTTGTCTCGGGCGGTGTCATTGCCTTCACCTTCAACGCGGCGCTTGCCCGGGCGGCCGCCGCGCGCGCGGGCGGCCAGCTGCCAAGCATGCCCGCGGGGCTGGACGGCAGCACGCTGTCCGTGTCGATCGCGCCCGCGGTGGTCGTCTCCTACGGTGTCGATCCCGCCACGCTGCTCCAGGGTGGCAGCGTGCCCAGCGGCGAGGCGTTCGTCGTCGTCGCGTCGCGAACGCCGACCGTCATGTCGACGGGTGTCACCGCTCGGCAGCTCGAGGACTATCTGCTCTCCGTACCCGGCATTCCCGCCGGGGTCGCATCGGAGATCCACGCGATCGGTGATCCCACCCAGACCATCCCCGTGCCCATCCCCGTCAACCTCGCGAGCGGCTCGGCGGTCACCATCAACGGCGCGCGCGAACTCCTGATCGGCGACTCGACGGGGCTCGGCAGCGCCGTGATCTGGCAACACAATGGCGTCGTGTATGCGATCGCCGGAACGCTGACCTCGACCCAGGTGCTCGGCGTCGCCCGTTCGACGCGTTGATGGCCGCCGCCGCCGCGCTGCCGCCTCCGTCCGCGGACGGGGCAGCGGTGCGGACCCTCGAGCTCACCAAGCATTACGGGGCGGCCGTGGCGCTCTCGGGCCTGACCATGGTGGTGCCGCGTGGAGAGGTCTTCGGATTCCTCGGACCGAATGGCAGCGGCAAGACCACAGCGGTGAAGCTGCTCCTCGGACTCAGCCGGCCCACGGGCGGGGAGGCATGGGTGCTGGGGCGGCCGGCGGGGGATCGCCAGACCCGGAGCAGGGTGGGGTATCTGCCTGAGCTCTTCCGCTACCAGGGCTGGCTCAGCGGCGCCGAGGTGCTCGGCCTCCACTGCCGGCTCGCCGGGCTCGCTCGCGCCGAATGGCCCGCTCAGATCTCGAGGGCGCTGTCGACGGTCGGCCTCAGCGACCACGGCGACGCGAGGGTTGAGACCTTTTCCAAGGGGATGCAGCAGCGTCTCGGCCTTGGCGTGGCGCTGCTCGGGAATCCGGATCTCGTGGTTCTCGACGAGCCCACCTCGGCGCTCGACCCGGTGGGCCGCGCCGATACCCGCACGATCATCCGGGATCTTCGGGATCGGGGGTGTGCAGTGTTTCTGAACTCCCATCTGCTCGGCGAGGTCGAGCAGATCTGCGATCGTGCAGCGGTCGTCTCCGACGGCCGCGTCCTGGCGATCGGACGCCTCGACGAGCTCCTCGGCAGCGGCGGGGTGCGCATGCGGCTCACCGGGTTGACCGACAGCGGGCGGGCTGCGCTCGCGCGCCGCGGCGCGCTCGCCGAGCACGACGGGTGGTTCGTGGTTAATGGTGTCGACGCGGATCTCGTCCCCGACCTGGTGGCGGAAGTGGTGGCGAGTGGTGCGCGGGTGTATGCAGTCGAGCCGGTTCGCCAGACGCTCGAGGAGCGGTTCCTGGCGCTGATCGAGGCCGAGCAGGCGCGATGGCAGCGCTGACCATCGCCCGGCTCACGATCCGCGAAGCCGCGCGGCGGAGGCTGCTGCTCGCGCTCGCCGTCCTCACGGTCATCGTCATCGGGCTCACCGGCTGGGGGTTTCAGCACCTCACCACCCTCACCAACCCCGACGGGACCCCGATCGCTGCCAGTGAGCTCCATCTCGCGACGTCGCAGGTGCTGGTGCTCGTCGAGTTCATGTTCAGCGGCGTGCTCGCGCTCAGCGCCGTCGTGGTGGCCTCGCCGGCAATCTCGGGTGACGTGGAGTCCGGCGTCGCCCTCGCCATGCTGGCTCGCCCGCTCAGCAGGTACCAGGTGGTCCTCGGAAAGTGGCTCGGCCTCGCCGCGCTCATCGTCGTGTACGTCGCGGCCACGACGACCCTCGAGCTCGTGGTCGTGGGGCTCACGACGGGATACGTCCCACCTGGGCCTGTCGGCCTGGGCGCGTATCTGAGCGGCGAGGGGATCGTGGTGATGTCGCTCACTCTGCTGATCAGCACACGGCTCTCCGGCATGACAGCCGGGGTGATCAGCCTGGTGCTCTTCTTCGTCGCCTGGATCGGCGGCATCGCCGGCGCGATCGGCGACGTGTTCGGCAGCCATGCGATCAAGAACGCCGGCACCATCACGCAACTGCTGCTGCCGACCGACGCGCTCTGGCGCGGGTCGGTGTACGAGCTCGAGCCTGTGCTGTACCGGGACATTCTCGGAGCGACGACCGAGCGCGCGGGCAATCCGTTCTTCGTCCAGTCCCCGCCCTCCGCGGTGTTCCTCGGATACGTCATCTTCTGGGTCGCTGCGATCGTGGCCCTGGCGGTGTGGAGCCTTAACCGCAGAGAGGTCTGACCGAGGTCGGTCGAACCTGAGGGATCGAGTTGGGCCGGTAGCCTTGACAGTTCACCGACGCCAGGCGGATAGTGCGTTTGGTCAGTTAAGCACGATCATTGAGTTTGCAGAGAGGGGGCGTCATGACAGAGAGACAGGCTGGAAGCGAGGCTCGAGGCGTGAGAGGCCGCGCTACGGGCCCGTGGTCGAAGCCGGCGCTCGCGACTGATCGGAGCCGGGATGACCCTCGCGCTGAGCGCGGTACTCTTCGGCGTCGGCGCGAACGGCCAGGTCGCGGCTTCGACAAAGAGCGGGGCGCTGAAGCCCTCGACGGTCGGCGAGCTCGACTGCAACGGCTACAGCCCGGCTCAGAAGTCGCTCCGAGCGATGACCTGCACCGACATCAAGGGCATTGCCGGCGTCGACAACCAGAACACCTGGGGCGGCAAGTTCTACGACAACGGCCAGTACATCGGTCACGACGAGCCCGACACAACGTTCGTCTCGTCAGAGTCCCGGCTCCGGCAACAGCGTCACCTGGACGGAGAAACTTGGCTCCGATCCGACCGCTTTGCCCACAGTCGCGACCCCCGGGAAGGACGTCTCGCACTGGTTCGAGCTGTCGGTGGCCCCGTGGTTCTCGATGGCCCAGTGCGATCCAAACTCCTATCCGCAAGCACCCTGCACCCCCAACTCGGACGCCAACGCCCCGACGACCACATTCCCAGGCGGGGGATCGGCGTTCATGGAGATGCAGTTCTACCCGCCGGGCGACGCGCCGTTCATCGACAGCGTGAGCTGTGACAACACCCATTGGTGCGCGGCGCTCAACATCGACAGCCTCGAGTGCACCAACGGCTTTGCCACGTGCAACCCCAACTGCACCGAGCCGGTGAACTTCGCGTTCATCCAGACCAACGGCGTGCCGACCGGTCCGCCGAATCCGCAGACCACCAGTCCTGCCAAGTTCATCCCGAATGCGCACACGCTGCTCATGAACCCCGGAGACAAGATCGTGGTTCACATGGGGGATGCACCGGCGAAAGGCGGCGGAAACGCGTTCAAGGTCACCATCGACGACCTGACCCTGCACAGGAGCGGGTTCATGCAGGCGTCGGCGGCCAACGGGTTCGCGAACACCTTGATGGCTGATTGCAGTGGCACCCCGTTCAACTTCCAGCCTGAATACTCGACTGCGAAGAAGGGCAACATCACGCCATGGGCCGCACTCCAGACGAACATCAGCACCGAGTACGAGATCGGGCATTTCGAGGCATGCACCTCGGTGACCGACCCGATCGGCACCGGTGCGGGCGGATCCGGCGATCCTCTCTACAACAATTGCGTCGGGCCGTACAAGTCGACGGCCGACACCGGCAGCCCGGAGGCCGACGCCGCGTGCTGGACCAAGGGAGACACGCACGGAACGCTCAACTCAACGCCTGATGAGGTCGCCGGCTGTCTTGCCAACATCTTCCAGAACGGTGATCTCGATTTCGACGGAAGCGCCTACTGGGCCGAATGGCCGAAGGGAACGAGCGCGTCGACCTATCCCGCGAGCTTCGTGCAGGCCTTTCCGACCACGGGTGGGGCGCAGTACCCGAAGTTCTACTTCCAGACCGACATCGCCTTGAGCGAGAACACCTGCACGCCGACGACCTTGAGCGGCTGCACGGTACCGCCGTCAGGTCCCGGCAATTTCTATCCGTACTGGAGTCAGACCAAGACGGGTGGGCAGTGTGTCCTCGAGTTCGGCAACGTCTCGGCGCTCGTCAACGCCTATGGAAAGGACGCGCAGTACGGGACCAA
Organism: Candidatus Dormiibacterota bacterium; assembly: GCA_963709585.1. Taxonomy (GTDB): domain Bacteria; phylum Chloroflexota; class Dormibacteria; order Aeolococcales; family Aeolococcaceae; genus Palsa-851. Next base: position 174,083 of record CAVPXI010000004.1, read on the forward strand.
CCAGTTCGCAACGATCGGCTACCCGGAGTTCGAAGGCCCGCTGCACAAGAACGCGTGCGCCACGAGTTAGGACTCGCTGATCGGCGACAGGTCATTCGCCTTGCCGGCTGAGCGTCGCGCTCAGCCGGCAGGTTGTGGCTGCGCGGTCGCGCCGGCGCGCTGCCGGGCTCGATAGGTCCGAGCCTTCTCGCGGGAGCCGCACACCCGCATCGAGCACCAGCAGCTGCGGCCGTTCTTGGAATGGTCATAGAACGCCCACCGGCAGCTGTCGCTCCGGCAGACCTTGAACCGCTCCCACGTGCCCATCAGGGTCGCCTCGACCAGCGCCGTCGAGATCATCCCGAGGAAGCTGTCGATCCCGCGGCAGTCGACCGCCAGGGTGGCTCCGTGTACCGAGAGGATCGGCCGCAACGGCGCGTGACCGAGGAGCTTCTCGAAGTTCTCACAGCCACGGCCGGATCGACGTTCTCTCCTGTGTGTCCTTCGAGCAGATCCCGAAGCGCCTCCCGGGTCGCGATGAGCCGTTCCAGGTCCCGCTCGGAGACGGTGAGATCGGCCCCGGTCGCGTCATGCAGCCACTGGGCCGCCAGCGGAGCGGTGCGGAGCTCGTCAACCCCGTCGGGCATCTCGTTGCTGTTGATGAACTTCTGGACGAGCGCGAGCGATCCCGGGGCAGGGTCGCGGGTTCCGGTGGTGGTCATGTCAGGCGGTGCTCGCGATGGTCATCGTTACCAGTATACGCATTTGACAAGTGATGAATCGTGCGGTAAGATATCACCAGTAAACCACCTTGAACGGTTACCCTAACGGAGGACATGATCATGAACGGACCGCAACTTATCGAGATGGCTCAGGTGGCTGAGCAGGAGCACATGATGCACGCCGTCATGGCACGCGCCCGCGCCCAGCAGCGTCGGGAGCTTCGCCGCCAGCTCGGCCCCGGACGCGTCGCCCGCGCCTGGAGCGCCTTCTGGGCCCCTCGCGACGTCGAGCTCGTCTACCGCCGCCGCGCGGGTGATGGGCCGGTCGACCTCACCCCCTGCGTCGACTGCTGATCTGAGCCGCCAACTCCAATGCCTCCGGCGGGTCCCGCGCCGGAGGCAGGGGAGCGGCGGTCAGGGGGTGCCGGTGTGGAAGTACGTGGTGCTGCTCACCGGCGCGATGTCGATCCAGAGTGAGGCGTGGAATCCGCCACACAATGTCAGCGGCATGCCCGCCAGGGAGACGGCGCCATCGCCCTGTGGCGGCGTGATCAGCAGTGTCTGCGTCGACGCGCAAGGGGTGGGACCGTTGGGAACGTCGGAGTTCTCAAACGCGACGTACGCATTCTGGCCCGGTTGCAGGGTGACCAAGCGCACCGTCGGAAGCGTGCCATTGTTGTTGTTGAGCAGCGGGCCCCCGGCACTGTGAGTGACACCGAGCTGGAGCACGCGGCCGCCGATCACTCCCTGGAAGTTCACATAGCCCTTGAGCGTGCATGCCACTCTGCCGCCGTTGCGCAAGGCGATGTCGCCGCCGAGCGTGCCGGCAGCCCCGTCCTGGTCATGGAGCCGGGCGCTGAGGACGCCCGCGGCGCATGGCTGGATCCCCTCAAGGGATGGCGACGGAGTCGGCGACGGCGTTGCGGTAGGGAGTATCGATGGAGAGAACGACGGCGCGATCACCGGCGCGGTGGCGGCTGGCGCCGGATGACCGTTGCTCGAAGTGCCGTTGCGCAACGCGAGGCTGACGCCCAATGCGCCGCCCACGACAAGGACGACCATCGCTGCGGCGATCGCCGCGCCGATGCGCGGTCCCACGCGAAAACCGAAGCGGCCTGCGGGCCGCATCGCCGCCGCGAGCACGCGCTCTTCGGCGGCAGGACCGGGAACTCTCGGGTCGACCACTTCGTGCAGTCGCGCGCGCAGCGTGTCTTCGATGTGGTCGTCGCTCATGAGCGTTCCTCCGATGCGATGAGGGTTGCGGCCAGCGCGGTCAGTCCGCGCCGCACCCGGGATCGGGCGGCCTCCAGGCTGCAACCGCTGGTTGCCGCGACCTCGTCGAACGAGAGGTCGAGGTAAAAGCGGAGCACCACCGCGAGCCGGATGTCGTGGGGAAGCCGGCGCAGCGCCCTGGATATGTCGACGCTTCCGGCGCTGTCAGCAGCCAGGGCGGCCGCACCGTCAGGCGGATCAGCGAAACGCAGCACCGAAGCCCAACGCGCCCGGCGGGTCTCGCGGCACTGATTGGCGACGATCGCGAGGAACCAAGGGCGCAGGTCGGTGCCGGGACGCTGGTTCTGACGCCGCCTCCATGCCCGCAGCGCCGCCTCCTGGACAGCATCCTCGGCGTCGTTCCGCTCGAGGCGCATCGCCGTGGCCAGGCGCAACGCCACGCCGAGCAGGGGTCGCAATTCGGCCTCGAAGGTCATGCTGCGCTCATCGAGATGTTGATCGATCGTTGCGGTCATCGGGGCCCTGTCATACCGCGCCGCTGCTGGGGTCACACTCCCTATACGGGTTGAGCATCCGAAACCGGCCGAATTCAACTCCGTGCCGTCAACCGGCACAGAGGTTGACGTGCTTCGCGGTGAGGATGTTCGCAACCGCGCCCATCAACCGGCCGCGCTCGAGCGTCCCCGCGTTGACGGCCGCCACCAGTGCCGCCGCGGTTGCCCTCGTGAGCGAAGCCACCTGGGCGGGTGCGGCCGTGTACAGGACCATGTCCGCGCCGGCGCTGATCGCCGCAACCACCGCCTTGGGAACCGAATAACCGATATCGGCGAGCGCTCCGGCTGACAGCGAATCGGTGATCACCAGGCCGTTGAACCCGAGCTGATCGCGGAGGAGGGAGGTCATCACCACCGAGGAGATGCTCGCCGGAAGGCTCGTCAGACCCGGCACCGACGCGTTGGCGATCATGACCGCAGGGGCGCCAGAAGCGAATGCGTTCTCGAACGGGCCGAGCCCGGCATGCTGCAGCGCGGGCCACGGCTGCGTGGTCGCGGGCGCCACCTCGGTGGTCCCGGAGGCCTGGCCGAGCCCGGGGAAGTGCTTGACGACCGGCATCACGCCACCGGCCTCGAGGCCCTGCAGGAAGGCGATGCCGTCTGCAGCCGCAATGCTTGGATTGAGGCTGAAGGATCGCGTGCCGTCAGGATCTCGGTTGTTCGGGCCCACGCCGTTGTCGAGATCGAGCACCGGCGCCAGGTCCATGGTCACCCCCGCGGCCCGCATGCGGAACGCGACGGCGGTGACCAGCCGGCGGATCTGTGCGGGCGACATGGTGGCACCCATCTGCCGCGCCGAGGGCAGCGAACCGACGAGATTCGCCATGCGCTGAACCACTCCCCCTTCCTCATCGGTCATCACCAGCGGTGCGATGCCGCCGGGTGCCGATGCCGTGAGGGTGCGCAGGCTCGAGCCGAGGTTGGCCGGGGCGGACGATCCGAAGAGAATGACGCCGCCCGCGCCGGCGGCGATCTCCCCACTCACCGACGCCACGTCGCTTTCCTGGACCGGGACCACCAGGGTCTGCTCCGCGAGCCGGGTCGAGGCTCCAGCTTGCGAGCACGCTCGTGTTCGTGCAGGCGTTCGAAGTCGGCGGCGGCGACGTGGACGGGGTCGCGGTCGGGCCTGCCGATGTGCTCGGGCGCGTCGATGCGGTCGGGCTCGTGGATGTGCCCGGAAGCGCGCAACCAGCGAGAATCGATGTGGCCGCGGCGATGGCCAGGAGCCTAGGTGTTGTCGATCGCACAGGGGTTATACGGGCTGTATCCGGAAAAGGGGCCGAACCACGTTCGCGGCGCAGCCAAGACGACCACCCAACTCACGGAGCCAGAGCATGAAGTTCGGCGTGGTTCTCCCGGGCGGGACGGCGACCGAGCAACTCGAGCAGGCGGCGGTGGCAGAGGGCTCCGGATGGGATGGAGTGTTCGTATGGGAGGCGGCGTACGGCGTCGACGCCTGGACCCTGCTGGCGGCAATGGCCACGCGGACCACGAGGGTGATGCTCGGCACCCTGCTGACACCGCTTCCCTGGCGGCGTCCGTGGAAGGTCGCCAGCCAGGTCGTGACGCTCGATCAGCTCTCCGCGGGACGCGCGATCCTCACCGTCGGGCTTGGCGCGATCTCGACCGACCTGCCGCTCACCGGCGAGGTCATCGATCTACGGGTGCGCGCCGACCACCTGGACGAGGGCATCGACCTCATCCGGACACTCTGGGAGGGCGGAACGAGCTATCACGGGCGCCACTACCACTACCAGTGCGACCGAACAGACCTCGCGGAGGTCGGACGTCCGGTCCAGGAGCGCATCCCGATCTGGGTCGTCGGCGTGTGGCCGAGGGCGAAGTCTATGCGGCGCGTCCTGCGCTGCGACGGCGTGGTGCCCCAGATCGAAATCGCCGGACGCGCGGGATCGCCCGAGGATGTCCGCGACATGCGCGCCTGGCTGGCCGAGCGCGGCCGTGATGACATCGACGTGGCCATCGACGGCGAAACTCCCACCGGCGACCGCGGTGCCGCGGCAGCGCAGGTGGTGCCCTGGGCGGACGCCGGCGCTACCTGGTGGCTCGAGACTCGCTGGGAGATGCCGCATCACAGTGACGAGCGGATGCTCGAGATTCGGGAACGTCTGACGAGCGGACCGCCTTCCATTTGAGCCGGACTACCCCCAGACTTCGGCGGCGGTCTCGACGATGAGGCGGAGCTTCGCGACCTCCTCATCGTCGGTCAGGACGTTCCCTTCGACGGTGGCGGCGAATCCGCACTGCGGCGACAGGCAGAGTTGTTCGAGCGGCACGAACTTCGCGGCAGCCTCGATCCGTCGCTTGAGGTCGTCCTTCGTCTCCAGGCTGCCGCGTTTGGTCGTCACCAGCCCGAGCACGACGTACTTGTCGTTCGGCACATAGCGGAGCGGCTCGAAGCCGCCGGAGCGAACGTCGTCGTACTCGAGAAAGAATCCATCGACGCCGAGCTCACCGAAGAGCGCTTCGGCAACGAAGTCGTAGCCGCCTTCCGCCACCCCTGAGGAGCGAAAGTTGCCCCGGCACATGTGGGTTGTGATCCGCATGCCCGGTGGCTTTGCGGCGAGGACGCGGTTGATGTTCCTGATGTACAGCTCGTGCTGATGCTCGCGGTCACCCCCCGAGCGATGCGATCAACTCGCGCTGGCGTGGATCGTTGAGATACGCGAGGCTCGTGTCGTCGAGCTGGAGATATATGCATCCCAGGTCACCGAGGGGGCGCACCTCCTCGGCGTACGCGGCGGTGAGATCGTTCCAGAATCGATCCATATCCGGGTACACCGACTGGTCGATCGCCGCGCGCCCGCCACGGTAATGCACCATGCTCGGCGACGGAATCGTGAGCTTTGGCGTAACACCGTCGCTGACGTTGTCTTTCAGGTACCGGAAGTGGTCGGCGAAGATCGTCTCGCCGAGGCGGATGCGCTGGTTGATGCGCAATGCGGCAGGGGCGAAATCGAGAGTGCCGCCGTCGTTGAAGAACTGCACGTGCAGCTTCTCGTCGGCCTGCGTGACACCGCGGTGATCGTCCCCGCGGACTTCTGGGCTCGCGCCTGCATCAGCGCCGCGGGACGCAGGAGGCCGCCAACGTGGTCGGCGCGAAAGGGTGGCTCTGCGCGTCTGCTCATCGCTGTTGCTCGTCGATCCTGATCAGCGCGGTAGCGTACCCGATGCCGCAACCGGTTGCCGGCGCTGTCCTGCGGCAGACCGGTTCGGGACACGGATTCCCTACGCTTGCGCCGTCGATGTCCGAGCCGTCCCGAAACGACCATCCCAATGGCGCCGTGAACCGGACGCCGGCCGAACGCCGGATCCGAAATCGCGCGTTGACCATCGAACTCAGCGTGACCCCCTTCGGGTTGTCGTTTGGGGCGGTGTCGGTGGAAGCGCATCTGAACCTGATCCAGGTGTGTTTGCTATCGCTGGTCTTGTTCTCCGGGGCGTCGCAGTTCGCGCTCGTCAGCATCATCGGCGCTGGCGGTTCGTACTTCTCCGCGGTGGGGACGGCGCTGCTGCTCGGAGTCCGCAACGGCCTGTATGGCGCGCGCATCAACGCGCTGCTCCGCCCGTCGGGCTGGCGTCGCCTCGTGATGGCGCAGGTCACCATCGATGAGAGCACCGCGATGGCGGTCAGCGAAGCGCCATCGGGTCACTCGGCGCGTGCGTTCTGGTCAACCGCACTGAGTGTGTACGTGCTCTGGAACGTGTCGACGAGCATCGGGGCTCTGGTGGGCAACGCCCTCGGCTCGCCGGCCACGACGGGACTCGACGTCGCCGGGCCCGCCGCGTTCATCGCCCTGCTCGCGCCACGCCTCACCACGCTCCGCCTGCGCCTGGTTGCGCTCGGATCCGGGGTGATCGCGCTGGTCACCGTTCCCATCGTGCCGGTCGGGGCGCCGGTTCTCATCGGTGGCTTGACGGCGGTCGCCCTGCTCCTGGTGTTGGATCGATGAAGCTATGGCTTGCCGTGGCTGTCGCCTGCGCCGGGTGTGCGGCCTTGAAGCTTGCCGGCTTTGTGGTGCCCTCGCGCCTCCTCGAATCGCCCCTGGCTCGGCGGACTCTCGAAGCGCTGCCGGTCACCTTGCTCAGCGCGCTGATCGCGGTCTCCGTGTTCGCGACCGGCAGTCATCTGACGCTCGATTCGCGCGCCGCCGGGCTCGCGGTGGCATTGGTGCTGGTGACCATGCGGGCGCCGTTTCTCGTGGTTGTCGTAGCTGCATGCGCCACAGCCGCCGGCGTGCACGCGCTCTGACGCCGCGATGGATGCGGCGGGATGGCGTGATGCGATGCGCGACTGGGCGCTCCCCGACGCGATCCTCGCTGCCGCGCCGGAATCGCCGTGGGGATTCGCGGTCGAGCTGTTCCGATCGCGCGCCGAACTGGCGACGGACGGAGACCTCACCTTCGCGAACCGGCGCGCGAGCGACGCCCTGCCGAAAGGAGGTACCGTCCTCGATGTCGGCGCCGGCGCCGGAGCAGCGTCGCTCCCGCTCCGGCGGCGATGCTCGCTGATCGTTGCTGTCGACTCATCCGCGGAGCAGCTGTCCGAGTTCCGTCGGCAGGCGGATCGCGCGCACGTGACGGCGCGGACGGTCGCCGGCGAGTGGCCGGCGGTGGCGAGGCGAACGCCGATCACCGATGTCGCCGTCTGCAACCATGTCGCGTACAACGTCGCCGACCTCGCGCCGTTCGTTCTGGCGTTGACCGGTCACGCACGGCGGCGCGTCGTCATGGAGATCACCGCCCGGCATCCGACCGCGTGGATGGCCGACCTGTGGTGGCGGTTTCACGCGCTGCCTCGCCCGACTCATCCGGACGCGAACGACCTGGTGTCGGTGCTGCGCAGCCTGGGGTTGCCGGCGCGGCGGCATACCGCGATCTCGCCGCGGCGTGCGGGCGGTTTCGAGCGCCGCGAGGATGCGGTCGCATGGATTCGTCGCCGTCTGTGCCTCGACGCCGCCCGGGATGGCGACGTGGCCGCGGCGCTGGGCGAGCGCCTGGTTCACGATGGGGCGTTCTGGTCGGTCAGGCCGCCGATCGAACCCGTGGTCACGGTGTGGTGGGACGTGCGGCCTGAAATTGCGGAGTAGGGTGAAGTGGTGCACGATCACGGACCCAACGGGCCGCCCCCGCAGCACGTCCCGACCGATGCGGATCAGGGACCGCTGGTTGCCGCGCTGTGCCTCATCGGAATTTTCATCGCCGTCGAGGTGGTCGCCGCGGTCCTCGCCCGTTCCCTCGCCCTGCTCTCTGACGCGGCGCACATGCTCACCGACGTCGCGGCGCTCGGGGTGTCGCTGGTTGCCCTTCGTCTCGCCCAGAGGCCTCCGAAGGGCGGACTGACATTCGGCCTCAAACGCGCCGAGGTTCTTGCGGCGCTGATCAGCGGCGCGACGCTGCTCGTGCTCGCGGCTGTGCTCGTGTTCGAGGCGGTGCTTCGCTTCGCGTCACCCGTGCCCGTGCAGGGCGGTGCGGTGATCGCGATCGCCCTGGTGGGCGTCGTCGTCAATCTCGCGGTCACCTACCAGCTCGCACACGCGAATCGCCGCAGCCTGAACATCGAGGCGAGCTTCCGCCACATCCTCACCGATCTGTACGCGCTGATCGGGACGCTGATCGCCGGCATCGTGATCGTGACCACCGGCTTCGAGCGTGCCGATGCCATCGCCTCGGTGGTGGTCGCCGCGCTCATGGTGTACGCCGGCATCCGGCTGCTGGGAAAGGCCGGCCGGGTGCTCCTCGAGGCGTCTCCCGCCGACCTCGATCCCGAGGAGATCGGGAGTGCGCTCGCCGCGCATCCGCATGTGGTCAACGTCCACGACCTCCACGTCTGGGAGCTGACCTCGGGTTTTCCGTCGCTCTCCGCCCACGTGCTGGTGCATCCCAACGACGATTGCCATGCGATCCGACTCGACCTCGAGCGATTCCTCGAGGAGCGCTTCCACGTCGAGCACACGACCCTACAGGTCGACCATGCTCCTGCCGAGTACCTCCGGGTTGAGCGGCTGGTGCCGGATCGGGAGCGATCAGCCCGCTGAGGTCGAGACAGTTACCGCTCCCGGACTGCGTAGGTCAGGTGGGTCACCCGCTGCGTCGGCTCCGCGGACCGGCTCCAGGGCCGCGCGGCCCGCGTCCACCCCCTCGAACAGGCGGATTCCGGAGCCGAACAGGACGGGTGAGAGCGCGATCGTGAACTCGTCGATCGGGCCGGCGTTCACGTACTCGAGGATCGTTGCGCCGCCGCCCGCGATGCGGACGTCCCGGTCGCCGGCGGCCTCGCGGGCCCGGTCGAGCGCGGGCTCGATGCCATCGTTGACGAAGTGGAAGGTGGTCCCGCCCGGCCGCTCCCAGGGTTCACGCTTCTCGTGCGTCACGACGAAGACCGGCGTGTGGAACGGCGCCTCTTCCGGCCACATCTGCTCGCCGGCGTCGAACATCCGCTTGCCCATCACGTTCGCGCCGGTGCGCTCGAACGTCTCCCGCGCGATGTCGTTGTCGCGCCCTTCCTCGCCGCCCTCGCCGAGCTTCAGGTTCTCCCGGAAGAACCGTTGCGGGAATATCCACTGCTGCAGTTCCATCCACTGCTGCCCCCCCGAGGGACCCGGGCGCGATGAACCCGTCCAGCGACATCGACACGCTGAAGAACACCTTCCCGGCCATCAGCCGTCAACTCCGGCGCATTCGGCGCAGACGCCGAGCACCGCGAAGTGATAGGGACGGAGCTCGAACCCGAGGCGTCGCTTGGCGCCATCGGCCATCGCCTCGAAAAGGTCCTCGGGCGCCTCGAGGGTCGCCCCGCACACCTCGCACACCAGGTGCCCGTGGGCTTCGGTCGCCAGGTGGTACGTGGCCGCCCCATGTCCGAGGTGGGTATGCACCACGACGCCGAGGCGCTCGAGCTCCTCGAGATTGCGATACACCGTCGAGGGGTGCACGTCCGGCGCCAGCGCCCGGACGGCGACGAGCAGCTCCTCCGCGGTCGGGTGGTCCGGCCCTTTCACGAGCGCGGTGAGCACCAGGCGACGGGCGGTGGTGACCCGGGAGCCCCCGTCCCGGAGCTGGGCGACCAATTCGTCGACGGTGCTGCTCATCACTCAAGGATAGCCGCGACCGGCAGCCATCGCCCGGACGAAGCACCTGGCTTCTGGACGCTGTTGCGTGCTGGTCGCGTTTTGATACGCTGGGTGGGCTCCTGACGTTGAGGGAACATGAGGAGGACCACCATGGCCGCGACGGCGTCTCGCCTGGCCCGGATCCGCGGCGCGCTGACCCCCCGGGAGTGGGGACGGGTCGGCGGTATGGTCGGCTTCATCATCGGCCTCTATGTCGTCGGCTGGGGCGTGTTCATCGTTGCCATCCTGCCCCAGCACTCCAAGTTCCTCGGCATCGGGGTCGCGGTGACCGCATACACGCTCGGTCTCCGGCATGCCTTTGACGCGGACCACATCTCGGCCATCGACAACACCACCCGCAAGCTGATGTCCGAAGGCAAGCGCCCGCTCTCCGTGGGCTTCTGGTTCTCGCTCGGCCATTCGTCGGTCGTGTTCGGCCTCGGGATCGGCCTGACCTTCGCGGCGCGGGCGATCATCGGTCAGCTCAGCAGCTCGAATTCGACGGTCGCGTCCTTTGGAGGGATCATCGGCACGCTCGTGTCGGGCACGTTCCTGTACCTGATCGCCTTCCTCAACCTGGTGATCCTGGTCGGGATCGTGAAGGTCTTCCTCGAGATGCGCCGCGGTCGCTACAACGACGAGGAGCTCGAGCAGCAGCTCAACGCACGCGGGCTGATGACGCGCTTCTTCGGCAAGCTGATGCGGTCGATCCGCAAGCCGTGGCAGATGTACCCGGTCGGCGTGCTCTTCGGACTTGGATTCGACACCGCAACCGAGGTGGCGCTCCTGGCGGCCACCGCCGGTGCCGCCACAGCCGGACTTCCGTGGTACGCGGTGCTGAGCCTGCCGATCCTCTTCGCCGCCGGCATGGCCACACTCGACACGCTCGACGGCTCGTTCATGAACTTCGCGTACGGGTGGGCGTTCTCGAAGCCGGTGCGCAAGGTCTACTACAACATCACCATCACCGGGCTGTCGGTCGCGGTGGCGATGCTCATCGGCACCATCGAGATCTTCGGGCTGCTGGCGGCTCAGCTTAATCTCTCCGGTGGCTTCTGGGCCTTCATGTCCGGCTTCAACATCAACGAGGCCGGCTTCATCATCGTCGGCTTGTTCGTGATCACCTGGGCGGCGGCGCTCGCCATATGGCGGTTCGGGCGCATCGAACAGCGCTGGGAACGCGCCGCGGCGCGGCAGCGATCGCGCTGACGCGCGCTTACTCGGTGGTGATCGCCCGAAGGATGTCGATTCGCGATGCGCGGATCGTCGGGAAGATGGCGGCGACGACACCGAAGACTCCCGCGATGACCGCGTAGATGATCAGGTTCTGGCCGGGGATCGCGATCTCGGTGATCCCGAGGTCGTGCAACGACCCGCTCACCGCGACGCCGAGTCCGAGCCCGACGGCCAGCCCGAGCACCGCTCCGAGCAGCGAGATGATCACCGACTCCCAGCGCACCATCGAACGCGTCTGTGACCTTGTCATTCCCAGCGCTCGCAACAGGCCGATCTCGCGGGTACGCTCGAGAACACTCAGGATCAGCGTGTTCGCAATTCCCAGGACGGCGATGATGATCGCAAATGCGAGCAGGGTGTAGATCAGGTTGAGGAAGCTGTCCAGCGACGCCCCGACGAAGGTACGGTACTCGGAGCGGCTCATCGCCATCAGCAGCGGAAATGCCTTCACATCCTGGTGGAGCGCCCGCTCCGCCTGAACTCGATGACACGCCGTTCGCGGCGTTGGCAAGCACGATTGAGTCACGCTCTGTAGGCACGTTTGGTGCCATCGTTGCGAGCGAGACCACATAGCCGCTGACCAGAGCGTTGGCGGTGTAGATGCCTCCGATGCGAACGGGGATGCTCGCGCCCTGCGGGAAGTTGAAGGTCACGAGCTGACCGATGTGCACACCGGAGGCGTTCGCCTCGGTGGAGTCGACGATCGCCGTGTTCGTCGAGGCGACCGAGGACGCCGTTCCCGACACCATGCTCAGCGACAGCACGCTGCCGAGGTTGGCCGGATCGATGGCGGCGATGCCCTGCGAACTGCCCTTGATGATCACCGATGTGCCGCGGACCTCGGTCACATCCCGAAGGCTCGGATCCTTCTGCAATGCCTGCGCCGCCTGCGTGTTGAAGTCCGGGCCCTGGGTGAACACGATGAAGTCGGCGCGAAAGGCGCCTTCGATCGCATCGTTGGTGGAGACACGAACCGAGTCGGTGAGCACCGCGACGCATGTGACCAGCGCAAGGCCGATCATCAGCGCAGCTGCGGTGAGCGCTGTGCGGCGCGGATTGCGCCGAGCGTTCTGACCGGCGAGTATTCCGGGCGCTCCGCGAATGCGCGCCACCGGCCATCCAAGCACGGTCGCGACCGGCACGACCAGCACTGGGGCAAGCAGCGCAACGCCGAGGAAGACTCCGAGAAAACCGGCGCCGATGAGCTGCAACTTCGAACCCGCGGAGGTGAAGAGCCCGATGACCAGCGCGGCGCACCCGACGACGAAGATCACCACGCCGACCGCGATCCGGCGTCGCGGCAGGGGTTGGGTCTCGGGGAGTGCCTCTGACAGGGCGGCGACCGGCGGGATGCGCGTCGCACGCCGTGCCGGGAGGCTCGCCGCGATGACGGTGACGATGGTGCCGACGAGCACCGCGATGATGACGGTGCGAGGGAGCAGCGTCACGCCGCCGGTCGAGGCCGAGCCGAACACCGACAGCAGCGCTCGCGCAATCAGAATTCCGACAAGGAAGCCGAGGATTGACGCCACCAGCCCGGTCACCGCCGCCTCGACAAGCACCGACGTCATCACCTGGGCTCGAGTTGCACCGAGCGCACGCAGCAACGCCAGTTCGCGGGTGCGCTGGGCAACGAGGATGTTGAAGGTGTTGATGATCAGAAAGCTGCCGACGAACAGCGAGATGAAGGCAAAGACGAGGAGCGGTGTCCCGATGAACGTGCTGATCGTCGACTCGGTGCTCTGCTCCGCCGCCGCCGCCGCCTGCTGCCCCGTCTCCGCCACTGCGTACGTGGGAAGTGCTGCGGCGATGTGCTCTCGGAGCACGACGTCCGTCACGCCGCTCTGCGCGCTGACCAGGATGCTGTCGTACTTGTTCTGACCTTCGAGGACGCGCTGCGCGGTCGACTCCGTGAACAGCGCGATGGTTGCCCCGGCAAGGTTGTCGGAAGATCCGTAGCCGGCGAGGCCGGTGATCGTGAAGTGCTCCTCGACTCCTCCCAGGAACACGATGGGCAGCGACTGTCCGACTGCGAGGCCGTTCTTCGCGGCGGTGCCGGCATCCACGACGACATCATTCGGCTGCGTCGGTGCCGTGCCGCTGCGCAGGCGATACGGCGAGATCGCACTATCGGTGATCCAGTTGGCGCCGAAGGTTGGAGGCCCGTTGCCGCCGATCGGCTTGCCGTCGTGCCCGATCAGCGTCGCACCCTCTCGAAAGAGACTGCCGACCGCATCGTTGACGCCGGGTACCGCCCGCACCGTGGCCAGCAGCGAGGTCGGAATCGGATGGTTCTGGCCGCCGCCGATGCCACCTGAATCACCGGCGATCGGGCGACCGTGCACCGTCACCGCGACACCGGCGTTCGCCGTGGCGAAGATGCTCGTGAACGTCGCGTTGATCGTGTCGGTGAGGATGAACGTCCCCGCCACGAATGACACGCCGAGGATGACGGCAATCGTGGTGAGCGCGAGGCGGAGCTTGTGCGAGAGCAGGCTTCGCAGACTGATCCCGATCATGGTCAGCGCTCGGCGATGGCGTCAGTCACCGAGGTGACGCATGACGTCGAGCACGCTGTCGGCCGTTGGTCCGTGCATCTCGCTGACCACGCGACCGTCGGCCAGGAACACCACGCGATCCGCGTGCGCGGCGGCGAGGGGATCGTGGGTGACCATGATGATCGTCTGTCCCAACTCGGTCACGGCGTGGCGGAGAAAGTCGAGCAGGTCCGTGCTCGCGCGTGAGTCGAGGTTGCCGGTCGGCTCGTCGGCGAAGATGATCTCCGGCCGGCTGGCAAGCGCGCGGGCGGCGGCGACGCGCTGCTGCTGCCCTCCGGAGAGCTCGTTGGGGCGGTGCTTGAGCCGGTCACCCAGGCCGGTGATGCGCACCACCTCGGCGAGCGCCGCCGCATCGGGTTTCTGTCCGGCGATGGTGAGCGGCAGCACGATGTTGTCGAGTGCGGAGAGCGTCGGGACCAGGTTGAACGACTGAAAGATGAAGCCGACCCGCACGCGTCGCAGCAGGGTGAGCTGGCGGTCGTTGAGGCTGCCCAGCTCGATATCGCCGATGTGAACGGTTCCCGAGGTCAGGCGATCGAGGCCGGCGATGCAATGCAGCAGGGTGGATTTGCCCGACCCGGACGGCCCCATGATCGCGCTGAACCGGCTCTTGTCGAATCCGACCGTGATGCCGTCGAGCGCACGCACCATGGCGTCGCCCTTGCCGTATTCCTTGACCGCATCGGTGGTTCGAGCCGCGATGGGACTGGCATCCGCCGCCGTCGTCGTCGCCCCTGCGGTGGTGATCGCCGCCATTGGGTGCCAGGGTAGACGAAGTTCGGGTTCGCGCCGATGGAGCCCGTATCATGTCGATCCGTGGGGGATACGGAGGGGGGATCGAAGCTCGAGGTCGGCGATCCGCGCCGGCGGCAGCTCGGCGTCGCTGCATTCGGCACGCTCGCCGTCGCCGCGATCTTCCTGGTCTTTGCTCTCTCGGTCAAGCAGGTTCGCGTGCTGGATCACCACGCTCCCTGGCGCGATGACCCCTATGACGCAGTTGTGTCCTTCGTCGTGTTCTTCGTCCCGCTGACGGCGGCGCTGGGGATCGTGAGGATCTCGCTCTGGCGCAGCAGTCGGCCCCTCGCGGTCGCGCGGGTGACCAGCGTGATGCGCGGCGGTCGGGTGCTCATCGGCACGATGCTCCTCACCGTGCTCTCGGACTGGACCAGCGTCGCCCTGCAAGCGAATCACGCCCACTGGAACGGCACGACGGAATCGGACATTGCGTTGCTCGCGGCGATGACATTGCTGGTGATCGCCGCGGGAGTCGTGCATCTCCGGGCGTCGCGTCTTGTCCGTGACCTTCGCGATGGATCGCAGCGGACCGATTGGTTCAACGACCTCGTCGCGGCGGTGGAGCTCCATGCCGGTCGGCTGGGTCCGCTCAAGGTGCTCGGCGTCCAGGTCACCCGCGGGCTCGATCGCCAGGTAGTCGGCGCTCTCCGCCGGCGTCCGGTGACAGCGGCGATCGTTTGCGCATTGCTGTTCGGCGTTTCCCTGGCCCTCAACACGTTGCTCCGGGCCGGCCCTGGGCCGGCGATCTGGCTCGACGTCGCAGTCGGGGGCAGCGGGATGTTCGCGTTCCTGGTGGCGGCTGGCGCGTATCTGGGCCTGGTGGGAGCAAACCGCCCGGCGGCGGGGGCGCGCCGCCGGATCATCGATGCCGCGGTGATCGGATGCGCCTCCGTTCCCGTGACACTCGCCTTTCGCGACTGGCTCTGGTGGATCGTCGGGGCATCCTCGGGAGGATCGGATCGCCTGGCCAGGTTGCTCCTCACCGTGGCGGTGGCCACTGCGCTGATCGTCCTCGCGAGCGAGGCCGTCTTCCGGGTGCATCCTGCCCGCACGGCCTGAGCGCGTCCCTGTCCGGGGAGCGCTTGCTAGAGTGGATTCGTGACCGGGGCCGAACTTCCCATCGGCGAGCGGAAGGCGCGAGCCGTCGAGGAGATGTTCGACCGGATCGCGCCGCGCTACGAGCTGGTGAACCGTGTGATGACGCTCGGGCTCGACGCTGGCTGGCGGCGTCGGGCAGTGCGCGAGCTGCACCTGGACCCGGGGGCGCGGGTGGTCGACCTCGGCTGCGGGACCGGCGATCTCTGCAGGGGCCTCGGACGCGCCGGGCTCCGCGCGGTTGGGGTTGACGTGGCCGCGGAAATGCTCGCTCGGGCACACACCTCGGCTCCCCTGGTGCGCGCCGATGCCCTGCAGCTCCCCATCGCCGACGCATCCGTCGACGGCGCGATCAGCGGCTTCGCGCTGCGCAACGTGGTCGACATCGGCGCGTGCTTGGGCGAGGCGGCGCGGGTGATCCGCCCGGGCGGCCGCGCCGTCTTCCTTGAAGTGTCGGAGCCACCGAGCCCGCTGGTTCGCCGCGCGCACGCGCTGTACTTCCGGAGGATCGTCCCCATGATCGGCGGACTGCTCTCCGACCGGCGGGCATATCAGTACCTGCCCGCGTCGACCGCATACCTGCCATCGCCGGACCAACTCCTCCGCCTGCTGTCCGATGCCGGGTTTGTCCGCTGCCATCGGGTGCAGCTGGGTGCCGGCGCCGCGCAACTGCTCATCGGGACCCGGCGGTGAGCGCGATCCGCCAGGCGCCCGATCTGCCGGCCGCGTCGACAGCACGCGATCTCTTCGAGCTGTACCGCGAGGACACTGGTGTTGTCCTTCGGCACGGCGCCGACGGTCTTGCCGCAGCGAGCGATTCTCGAGGGATCCACGTGGACGCGGGACCGGATCACGTGCGACGAGCGGCGGCGCTCGTGCAGACCGCCCTCGACGGGACGGCCGGTCTCGGGATTGCCATGGGCGCTCTGCCATTCGAGGGCAGCTGCGACGCGGTCATCCGTCTGCCTGAGCGGGTGATCCGGGGGGCGCCGTTCCACGGCGAGATCGCGCCGCAGCCCTTATGGGCGATCACCGCGCTCATACCGGAACCGCTGCCGGTCGAGTACGAAGCCGCGGTTGAGCGCGCGCTCGAGGCGATCGACGCGGGCGAGGTCGACAAGGTGGTCCTCGCCCGAACCCTGCTGGTGGAAGCGGACGCGCCGATCGATCCGCGTCTGCTCGCGCGGCGCTTCAACGCGGAGGAGCCTGGATCCTTCGTGTTTCTTGTGGCGCTCCCCGGAGGCAAGTCGCACCTGGTCGGCGCGTCGCCTGAACTCGTCATCCGGCGCAGGGGGCGGAAGGTTTTCAGCGATCCGCTGGCCGGCACGGCTCGCAGATCGCGGGATCGGGCTCGGGATCAGGAGATCGCCCGGCAACTGTTCGACGCCGTCAAGGAGCAGCGCGAGCATCGCTTGGTCGTGGAGGCAGTCGCGGACGCGATGGCGCCGTTCTGCTCGAAGCTCGTCGTCGATGGTGAGGCGAGCCTTACCTCGACGGCGACGCTCTGGCATCTCCACACCGCGATCAAGGGGACGCTCAATCCGGAGGCACCCGATGCACTGACCATCGCCGCGGCTCTGCACCCCACCCCGGCGGTGTGCGGCACGCCGCAGGCTGCTGCAGCTGCGCTGATCGGCCGCCTCGAGCCCTTCAACCGCCGTTTCTTCGCGGGCCTCGTGGGTTGGGTCGATGCGCAGGGCGATGGGGAGTGGGCCTTGACCCTGCGGTGCGCGGAGGTCTCGGGATCCACGGCGCGGCTGCACGCGGGCGCCGGCATCGTGGCGGGATCCGAGCCTGCGTCCGAGGAACTCGAGACCGAGGCGAAGTTCGGCGTCGGATTGCGAGCGCTCGGGGTGGAACCGCCTCAGACCTGAGCGCGGCCTACCCGGCAAGCGCCAAGGCCACCGTGCGCGTCACCTCGCCGCGCAGCTCGACTGCACGCCGGCGATCGACGCGAACCCTGACGATCTGAACGCCACCCGACGTGGCCGCCTCGCTCATCGCCGGCACCAATACTCGGGCGCTGTCGACAGTCCGAACGCCAATGCCGGCCGCACGCGCGATCGCCTCGAGGTCGAGCCCGTGCGGTGTTCCGAAGAGCAGCTCGAACTCGTCCTCCGGCAGCGACGCCTGGGTGAGCATCGAGAAGATGCCGCCGCCGTCGTTGTCCACGACCACGAGCACGATGCCCGGGCCGCGCCGCGCGCCCCAGAGCAGACCCGATGCGTCGTGGAGCACGGACAGATCGCCGAGCAACGCGTACGTCGGTCCGCTGACCTCGGCGATGCCGAGCGCCGTCGACACCAGGCCGTCGATGCCGCTGGCGCCACGGTTGGCCAGAACTCGAAGGCCGGTGCGCGGACGCATGTACATGTCGAGATCGCGGACAGGCATGCTCGATCCGGCGAAGAGCACCCCGCCGTCCGGGATCGCGGCGGCGACATCGCGCGCGATCCGCCCTTCGAACGGCTCGTCCCACGAGTTGAGAAGCTCGTCGACGGCCTGGCGCACCTTGCGGTCCGCAGCGTGCCACTCATGGAGCCACTGCGGTCGCGTCGCAGGCAGCGACGAGCTCCGTCCGAACAGCGCTGCAACCACTTCTGCCGGATCGTCGTCGATGGTCAAGGTGGCGCGCCGATCGGGATCGGCCACCAGGCCGTCGGGGTCGACGATAAGCAGGCGGTCGGCACCACGGACCAACTCCTGCACGCCACGAGACGTGGGCGCGGCGCCGAACTGGATGACGAGGTCGGGATGATGCTGCTCCCGGAAGGCGGCGTCGGCGGCAAGCAGCGCGCCGGCTTGAAGCGCACCTGCGCGGCCGTGTCCATGGGGCGATTCGCGAAGCCCCGAGTGGGGTTCGGCGTGGAGGGGCCAGCCACGCTCTGCGCACAGGTCGACGAGTCCCGCGGGCACAACCCGGAGCCGCCCCGCCACGACCGCGACCCGATGGCCGGTGTTCACCTCGCGCAGGAACGCGGGCATGCGGTCCACCGGACGATGCGTGGTCGTCAATGTCGTGTAGGTGATCGACGGCGCGTCGATGGCAGCGCCGCTCGGCAACAGCGGCTCGCGAAAAGGCAGATTCAGGTGCACCGGGCCCGGCGGAGGAAACCGGACCGCGTGAGTGGTTGCCTCGACCCCGAACTGGGCCCAGCGATGCCGTTCGCGATCTCCCGCCACGGGAACGCCGGTGTCACAGAACCATTTGACGTAGCTGCCAAAGAGATTCTGCTGGTCGATGGTCTGATTGGCGCCGACACCGTGTAACTCCGGAGGCCGGTCGGCGGTCATCACGATGATCGGCACGCGCCCCATGCATGCTTCGACGACGGCCGGGAAGTGGTTTGCGGCAGCGGTACCCGACGTGCAGAACATCGCCACAGGTTTCCCTGATCCGGCGGCGATGCCCAACCCGAAGAACGCAGATGAGCGCTCGTCGACGTGCACATGCAGCGTGATTCCCGGGTGACGAGCAGCCGCCAGCGCGATCGGCGTCGATCGTGATCCCGGTGTCATGCACATGTGCTCGACGCCTCCGCCCACGAGACCGTCGAGCAAAGCCGTCACGCACGCGAGCGCGATATCCCCTTCGCCGGGTTCCGTCACGCGGTGACCAGCAGGCGCATGTCCACCGATGGCCGCCGCGGGATGAGCCAGCCCAGGGTGGGGATGAGAGGATCGCTGACCACGTCCGACGCAAGCAGCAGGGCCGTGCCGGCGCCGTGGGCGAACGGCGCGTCCGGCAGTGACGCAGCGAGCGCGACCACCGCGGCGAGTCCGATGGACGTCTCCAGGGCACTTGACGCGATCGCGGGAACGCCGCTCTCCTCTGCGGCTCGGAGCGCCTGGCGCACTCCGCCGATGCGCTGAGGCTTGAGCACGATCACATCGGCGGCCTCGAGCTGGCGGAGGCGTCGCGCGTCAGCAGTCGCCCTGATGCACGACTCCGCGGCGACAGGCATGCCGGCACGGCCGCGCAACGTCGCGAGCTCTTCCAGCGACGCGACCGGGTCCTCGATCAACTCGATGTCGTAGGCGGCGAGTTGCGCCAGCTCGCGAACGGCGGTCTCGACATCCCATGCACCATTGGCGTCAAGGCGGATCTTGACGTGCGGGCCGCACGCTGATCGGACCGCTGCGACCCTGTCGAGCGATTGCTCGTCGCCGACCTTGACCTTGACGGTGGCGCACCCCGAGCTGAGCGCGAGTGCCGCGGCGGCGTCAGGCGCGAGCCGCGGGACCATCGCGTTGACGGCGACGCGATCGCGTGCCTCCGCTGGGAACGGCAGCGTCGCCGCCTCGAGCGCCGATCGCTCGGCCGCCGCGCGCTCGGCATCGCCCCAGCTTGGCAGTGGCGAGAATTCGCCCCATCCGGCAGGACCCTCGATGAGGTATCCGCTGCGCATGGTCACGCCCATGACCGGGTGGCGCAGCGCGACGCTGAAAGGCAGACGCTTCACGACGCAAGCAGCGCGCCCGCGAGGACGGCGCCGAACACCAGTTGCAATCGCGTGATGCCGATGAGCGCGGGCACGAGCGCCCGACCTTCGGCGGTGCGCACGGTGCGCAGTGGCGCGAACGCGAGCGGAATCGTCAGCAGCGTGAGCGCGACGAGCCACGGCAGCGTGCGAACCAGCGCACCCGCCGAGGGCAGAAGCAGCGCGATCACCACGATCGCCACGAGGAGGTTGCGGCTTCGCGGCGCACCGAGGCGCACCGCGAGGGTTCGCTTGCCCACCGCGCTGTCGGTGGGAATGTCACGCAGGTTGTTCACCATCAGCAGCGCGCACGCCAGCAACCCGACCGGAATCGCGAGCCAGAAGACGCTCGCGTCGAGCCGGTCCTGCTGGACGAACGCGGTGCCAGCCGTGGCCACGAGACCGAAGAAGACGAACACCGAGATCTCGCCAAGCCCGCTCGCAGCGTATGGCTTCGGACCGCCCGAGTAGAGCGCCAGGGCGAGCACCGAGAGCGCGCCTGCGGCGATGAGCCAGGGTGTGGTGAGCAGGGCGAGGACGAGCCCGGCCACGGCGGCGATGCACACCGTTGCGATCGCCGCGGTCGCGACCGCGCGCGGTGGCGCGAGGCCCGACGCGACCAGGCGCCGCGGCCCGATCCGCGCCGCGGTGTCGACCCCGCGCACGCCGTCGAAGTAGTCGTTGGCGTAATTCACACCGATCTGCAGGGCGACGGCGACGACCAGGGCGAGCAGGGAGCGTGGAATCGAGACCGCGCTCCGGCCGGCCCAGCCGCACCGACGAGCACGGGAACGATTGCCGCGACCAGCGTTCGCGGTCGCGCACCGATCCACCAGACGGCGAGCGGACCCGGCCGGGGGGCCGCCTCCGCGATCACGGCCGGTGGGGGAACTTCGCGAAGTCGGGTTTGCGCTTCTCGACGTACGCGTTGCGGCCTTCCTGCGCCTCCTCGCTCATATAGAAGAGCAGGGTTGCGTCGCCGGCGAGCTGCTGCACGCCGGCGAGACCGTCGCTGTCGGCGTTGAAGCCGGCCTTGAGCAGGCGCAGCGCGAGCGGGCTCATCTCGAGCATCCGGTTGCACACCGCGACCGTCTCCTCCTCGAGGCGCTCGAGCGGGACGACCCGGTTGACCAGCCCCCAACGCTCGGCGGTGGCAGCGTCGTACTGCTCGCACAGGAACCAGATCTCCTTGGCGCGCTTCAACCCGATGGTTCGGGCCAGGAGCCCGGCGCCGTAGCCGGCATCGAACGAGCCCACCTTGGGTCCGGTCTGACCGAAGCGCGCGTTGTCGGCGGCGATGGTCAGGTCGCACACCAGGTGGAGGACGTGGCCGCCACCGATCGCGTAGCCCGCCACCATGGCGACGACCGGCTTGGGCAGGCGCCGGATCTGCACCTGCAGGTCGAGCACGTTGAGGCGTCCGATCCCGGCGGGATCGCGATAGCCGTCATCGCCGCGGACGCGCTGGTCGCCGCCCGAGCAGAACGCCTGGGTGCCCTCGCCAGTCAGCACCACGACCCCGATCGTCGGATCGTCGCGGGCAATCTCGAAGGCGCGAGACAGCTCGAAGAGCGTGGTCGGCCGGAACGCGTTGCGAACCTCCGGCCGGTTGATGGTCAGCTTGGCGATGCCGCCGGCGGTCTCGTAGCGAAGGTCCTCCCAGTCGCCGGTCGCGACCCACTCCACGATGGCATGCACCTCACGTTGAACTCGAATCGATCGCTCTCGATGGTAGCCCGCCAGGGTCCGGGCGGGCGGCGGGGTACGCTCGGCGGATGACCGCGTCCGAGCTACGCCGCGTGCTGCGTGTGGGCGACATTGCCGCCGTCACCCTGAAACCTGGCGCATCGTGGCTCCCGGTTCTCCGCCGCGCCCGCGAGGTGGGCGCGGCGATCCTGCCGATCGACATTCGCCTCTCGAAGCCCGAGCGCGCGGCGCTGGTCGTCATCGCGCAGCCGACCGTGATCGCCGACGAGGCAGGAATCCGTCGGGCGGACGGGGAGCCGATCGATCCCGAGATCGCCCTTGTCATCGCCACGTCTGGAACCTCGGGTCAGGCACGGCTGGCTGAACTCCCCGCGGTCGCGGTGGAGGCGGCGGTGGTGGCCTCGGCCACGGCCATCGACGCCCGCGCCGAGGACCGGTGGCTCTCCTGCCTGCCGCCGGCGCACATCGGCGGACTGCTCGTTCTCGAGCGCCATCTACTCCTCGGGGCGCCGATCACGTTCCGGCGCCGCCTCACACGCTCGGTCGTGGCTCGGCTCGGCGACGCGCGTTTCACGTCGCTGGTGCCCACGCAGCTCGCCCGCCTGCTCGACGTCGATGCCGACCTCGCCCGCTTCCGGGCGATCCTCGTCGGCGGATCGGGGGTGGATGCCGAGCTCACGACCAGGGCGGCGAAGGCCGGTCTGCGCGTGGTGCCGACCTACGGGATGACCGAGACCTGCGGCGGGGTCGTGTACGCGGGCCGCCCGCTTGCCGGCGTGGAGGTGCGCGCCGCGGGCTGGGGCGAGCTGCTCGTGCGCGGGCCGACGCTCATGCGCGGCTACCGGCTCGATCCCGCCGCTTCGCTCGCCGCCTTCGAACCGGGTGGGTGGTTGCGCACAGGAGACGCCGGCGAGGTCGATACCGATGGGACGGTCCGCGTGCACGGGCGGATCGCGGACGTGATCGTCAGTGGCGGCGAGAAGATCTGGCCGGCGGAGGTCGAGGCGGCGCTGATGAGCCATCCGGACGTTGCGGGTGCCCTGGTCTCGGCGAGCCCCGACCGCGAATGGGGCCAGCGGGTGGTGGTGCGCGTCGTCCCGCGACGCCGCTCGAACCCACCCACGCTCGACTCGCTGCGCGATCACGCAGCGCAGACGGTTGCCCGGCACAAGCTGCCCCGCGAGTTGATCATCGTCGAGCGCCTCGACCGCACCGCACTGGGGAAGATTCGCCGCCGTTGACCGCTCAGGAGACGGCTGCGAGGTATCGCGGAGGGTCGGTGTCAGACCCCGCGTCGACCCGCTCGATGCCACCGTCACGGACCAGCTTGTCGAGATGCGCCTGGACGGTCCAGGCGGCGAGGGGATAGACCTCGACCGGGTACCCCGCATAGAGCGTGGGGACGAGGTCCATGGGCGTGAACGCTGGCCTTCCCTGGGCCGCGGCGAGCACCTGCGCCTCGCGCTCCAGGCGGTGAGCGATGTACTCGTCAATCAGCGCCCCCGCGTTGTCGACGCGCTCGCCATGCCCGGGCAGGATGGTCAGCGGTTGCAGCGCGCGCACTCGGCGCAGCGACTCCATGTAGTCGGACATGTCGCCTTCGCCGGGATGGACGACCGATGTGGTGCCGTTCAGGATGTGATCGCCGGTATAGAGCGTGCGCGTTGCGGGGTCGAGGAAGCAGAGATGGTCGCGCGTGTGCCCGGGCGTGTGCACGGCGATCAGCTCGAGGTCGCCACGGCGCATGACGTCGCCGTCGGAGAGTGCCTGCGCATGCTCGTTCCCCGCCGACGGGTCGAAGCAGTGCACGGTCGCTCCAGTCCGCTGCGCGAGCCGCAGCGCCAGCGGGCGATGGTCCGGGTGCGAGTGGGTGAGCACGATCGTCGTGATCCGGCCGGCACGGGCGCCCGCGGCGTCGAGGATGGCGGCGAGATGACCGTCGTCGTCGGGGCCGGGGTCGACGCACACCAGGGAGGTGCCGCCGGCGAGGTACGTATTCGTCCCACGACCCGTGAACACCGACGGGTTGGGTGCGAGCACGCGCGTCGGGGGGCTGGTCACGACGATCCGCCCTGCTCGGGCTCGAGTGCCATCCAGCGGGCGATGATCTCCGGGGTGATCTCGGTCTCCTCGATCGGGTGCGCACCGAGCGTTCTCAGGATCGCGTCGACGGATCCGAGCCGGGCAAACTCGTGGCACATCACCCGGGTGGGCGGCATGATCGCTGGAAGCTCGAGGCCGAGCATCTGCTCCGGCCGGTGCCACCCGCCCTCGACGGCCTCCGCCGCGTGCACGCACACCTCCTGGCCGCCCGGTGCGGCGAGCGCGAAGAACCTCGTGTCGTAGCGACGCCCCTCGCGTGGCGGCGTGATGAGATGCCCGATGTAGACAAGACGCTCGGGCGCAATCACCAGGTCATGTTCGGTAAGGGTCTCGGCGAGGTCTCCACCCGCAAGCAGCTTCGAACGGGCCGCTCCGATACGTGCCGCGAGGTCGCCATCGCTAACGCCGTCAGCCCCACCGCCGATGAGGATGCCGACCTCCTCGAGCACCTCGCGGACGCCGGCGACCGCGTACGCCGCCTCACCGCTGCCGTCCGCGGCGTCCAGCGCGCCACCGGGGAAGACGAATGCCCCCGCGGCGAAGCTGCTCCGGCCCGGACGGCGCAGCATGCAGACCTCGACGCCTCCGTCGACGTCGCGCAGCAGCGCAACCGTGCTGGCCGGGATCGCGACACTCACCTACGCATGGTATGAGTGCGGTGATCGAGCACGACTCGACCGCCGATCGCGTCACCATGCCCTCCGATGTCATCCCACCTCGAGGTCGCGCTGGAGCTCGCCGACATCGCCGATGCGATCACGCTGGCGCGCTTCCGTGCGCCTGATCTGCGCGTCGACACCAAGGCCGACCGCACCCCGGTGACCGACGCCGACCGCACCACCGAACAGGCGCTTCGTGGCGCGTTGCAGCGCCTGCGCCCGGGGCAGGAGATCGTCGGCGAGGAGTTCGGTGGCCACGCGCAGGGTGAGTGGCGCTGGATCCTCGACCCCATCGACGGGACGGTGAACTACGCCAACGGTGTCCCGGTCTGGGCATCGCTGATCGCGCTGATGCGCGGTGACCGCGCCGTCTGCGGCGTGGTCTCGGCGCCCGCGTTGGGCCGGCGATGGTGGGCGGCGACCGGCCAGGGTGCGTTCACCGGTTCGGGACAGCGCATCCACGTCTCGGGGACGCCGGTCCTCGAGGAGGCGTATGTGTCGTGCACCGACGTGCGTGACTTCGCGACCCGTCGTGGTGAGCGGGGGTTCCGCACCGTGCTCCAGCGGGCGCGGGTGGTGCGAGCCTTCGGCGATTTCTGGTCCCACATGCTGGTCGCCGAGGGGGTGATCGACGTCGCCGTCGAAGCCTGGGTCAACCCATGGGATGTCGCCGCGACCCAGGCGATCGTGATTGAAGCCGGCGGCCGCTTCAGCGATTTCGACGGCGAGGTGCGCATCGACACCGGCACCGTGATCACCACCAACGGCCTGCTCCATGACGAACTGGTGAGCCTGATGGGAGATCGTTCCGAGTAGCTAAACGAGACTGAGTTTCATGTAGACTTCGGTCTCATGAAATTCTCCTATCCTCGCCGCAGTTCAGACATGGCCCGGATGACAGCGGCCGGGCTCGGACTGATCGTCCTGGTCAGCGCGTGCGGCGCGACCTCCAGCCAGGCGGCGCCGGGCACCATTGCAGTCGTGGCCGCCGAGAACGAGTACGGCAACGTCGCTGCCCAGATCGGCGGGAAGGACGTGTCCGTGACGTCCGTTGAGAGCAACCCGAACACCGATCCGCACACTTATGAGGTCAGCCCGAGCGTGGCCCAGGAGGTCGGGGCCGCCGAGCTGGTCATCCAGAACGGCGTCGGCTACGACAACTACATGACCAAGATCCTGTCGGCGTCACCAGGCCAAACTCGCAAGGTCATCAACGTGCAGCATCTCCTCGGGCTTCCTGACAGCACGCCAAACCCGCATCTGTGGTATGACCCGACAACCATGCCGAAGGTGGCCAACGCGCTGGCTGCCGACTACGCGGCACTGAAGCCGGCCGATGCCTCGTATTTCACGACGAACGCAAGCCGGTTCATCGTCTCGCTCAACCCCTGGCTGCAGGCTCTCGCGAGCTTCAAGTCGCAGTACGCCGGGACGCCGGTGGCCACCACGGAACCGGTCGCGGACTACATGCTTCAGGCGGCGGGCGCCGACAACCTGACACCCTTCAAGTTTCAGGCGGACATCATGAACGGGGTCGATCCCGCACCCCAGGATGTGTCGCTCGAGACGGGTCTGTTCACTCAGCACAGGGTCAAGGTGCTCGTGTACAACCAGCAGGTCACCGACACGCTGACGCAGACCTTCATCAGCGCCGCACAGTCCGCGAAGATCCCGGTCATCGGCGTGTACGAGACGATGCCGACGCCCGGCTACAACTACCAGTCGTGGATGCTCTCGGAGGTCGCTGCGCTGCAGAAGGCCGTCGCCGACGGTATCTCCACGCAACACTTGTAGACGTGCAGGGACGCGCCGCCACCGGCTCGGACGAGATCCTCGCCGTCGACGCCATCAGCGTCACCCTGTCCGGGCGCGAGATCCTCCACGACGTCACCTTCCACATCAATGCGGGTGAGTTCACCGGGCTGATCGGCTCGAACGGTGCCGGCAAGACAACGCTGCTCCGCGTCATCCTCGGGCTCATCAGCCCAGCGCCGGCACGGTGCGCGTTGATGGTGGAGGGCAGCGTCAACCGCTCATCGGCTACGTGCCTCAGCGGATCACGCTCGACCCGGACATGCCGTTGCGCGCGCGCGACCTGGTCGGGCTCGGCATCGACGGTCAGCGGTTCGGACTGCCGCTGCCGTCGTCCACACGACGCAAGCAGGTCGACGACATGCTCGAGGCCGTCGACGCAACGCGCTTCGCCAACTCGCGGGTCGGCAACCTGTCCGGTGGCGAGCAGCAGCGGATCCTCATCGCCCATGCGCTGATCAGCCGTCCGCGCCTGCTGCTCCTCGACGAACCGCTCGCGAACCTGGACCTCGGCAGCGAGCAGGAGGTGGTGGACCTGCTGGCGCGAATCGCGAGGGAGCAGCGGATCGCCGTGCTTATCTCTACGCACGACATGAACCCATTGCTTCCCGTGATGGACCGCATCGTCTATATCGCGAACGGACGGATTGCGACCGGGACGACCGCTGAGGTTGTCTCGAGCGAGTCGCTCACCAAGCTCTACGGAGTCCACGTCGACGTCATCCACGTCCACGATCGCATTCTCGTGGTGGCGGGACGCCGCGAGGAGGCGCTTCAGCACGGGGACACCGAGTCGATCGTCGAGCTGGTGTAGCGGTGCCCGGATTCCTTTCACCGATCATCGAGCCAGGCTTCTTCTCCAACCTGCCGGTGCAGACCGCTCTTGTGGTGGGTGGAGTGGTCGCTGTCGTATCCGGCATCGTCGGCACCTTCACGGTCATGCGTGGCCAGTCATTCGCCGGTCACTCGCTGGCCGACATCGGCACCGCGGGTGGGTCGGCGGCGTTCGTGCTCGGGATCAGCCCACTGTTCGGGTACGTCGCGATGAACCTGATGGCTGCGGGGGTGATGGAGTGGATCGGGATCCGGCGGCCGCGGGGACGTGACCTTGCGACTGGAATCGTGCTCGGCGCGGCGCTCGGGCTCGCCGCGCTGTTCCTCTACCTGGACACGACGGGGTCGAGCACCACCGGGGCGACGGTCAACGTTCTGTTCGGGTCGATCTTCACCCTGCCCGCATCCATGGTCCCGGTCATCGCGATCTTCAGCGTCGTCGCCGCCGGCATCGTGCTCGCGATGTACCGCCCGCTGATCCTGAGCTCAATCAGCTCCGATCTCGCCACGGCTCAGGGCGTTCGGGTTCGCCTGGTCGGTATCGGCTATCTCATCGCGCTCGCGTTGGCGGTGTCGCTTTCCGCGGTCACCATCGGCGCCATCCTGTCGACCGCCCTGCTGATCGGACCCGCGGCAACCGCGCTGCGCATCACCAACCGGACGGGTCGCGCCGCGGTGATCGCGGCCGGCATCGGGGTCATCGCGACCTGGCTCGGCGTGCTCCTCGCTTACGACAGCTACTACTGGTTCCCAAGCGGGGGTGGCTGGCCGGTGAGCTTTTTCGTCGTCACCCTGATCTTCCTCGGGTATCTCGTTTCGCAGCTTCGGTTTCGCGGACGCTCCGTTGCAGTACGCCGCTCGACCGCCGCGCAGGCAGGCTGATGTTCTCGGACCTGATGCTCAACGCCTGGGGGTCGGCGTCGATCGTCGCCATCGTCGCGGGCGTGGTCGGGTTCTTCATCGTCCTGCGCGGGTCCGCGTTTGCGGCGCACGCGCTACCCAACGGAGCGTTTGCCGGCGCGGCAGGGGCGAGCCTCATCGGCGTCGATGCGATCGTCGGGCTCGCGGTGTTCTCCGTGCTCGGGGCGCTGACCATCGCCGGCCTCGGGCGGCGGGCTCGCCACGACGTCGCCACCGCACTTGTCATCGTGTTGATGCTCG
Source organism: Candidatus Dormiibacterota bacterium (assembly GCA_963709585.1). Taxonomy (GTDB): domain Bacteria; phylum Chloroflexota; class Dormibacteria; order Aeolococcales; family Aeolococcaceae; genus Palsa-851. The sequence goes on from CAVPXI010000004.1 coordinate 202,142, forward strand.
GCCTGGGATCGCTCTTCCTGTCGATGACCACCGAGTACGCGCCGGTGATCTTCTCGCTGCTCTTCGGCGAGGTGCTGGGTGTGAGCAGCAGCGAACTCATTCCCATCGCAGTGATCGGTGTGATCTGCATCGCCGCGATGTTTCTGGTGTATCGACCCCTGATGTTGTCCTCGGTGATGCCCGATGTTGCAGAGGCACGCGGCGTCGGCAGCGGTCGCATGGAGGTCATATTCCTTCTCGTCGTCGCGCTGACGACCACGATGGCGGTCCCGGTCGTCGGCGCGCTGCTCATCTTCAGCCTGCTCATCAGTCCAGCTGCCGCCGCCCGGTCGTTCACGAACAAGCCGTTGACGGCCATCAGCCTGTCGGTGCTGATCGCGCTGGGCACGGTGTGGTCGGCCATCGCGCTGGCGTATCTGTCCAACCTTCCGATCGGGTTCTTCGTCGGCTCCATCGGTGCGGGGACGTACGCCGCGGGCAGGGTGTGGGCAGCGTCGCGGCGAAACCGGCATTCGTCACCGCGCGTGGGATCCACAGGACGCCGGACCGTCGGCGCCGAGAGTGGATAGCCCCGGACCGTCGATCAGGCGTCGCGGGTAAGATCTGCCCGTGCGACAGCGGCCCCGCGCCGAGCGTTCCCGTCCCTTCGGATTGATCGGCGCGCTGATCCTCGCGGTGCTGGCCGCGGCATGCGCAACCGTCGCGGCATCCGGGCCGGTGCCGTTCCGCGTCGGGGCGATCTTTCCGCTCTCCGGAAGCACGGCTCCGGGCTCGACCGACGAGTATCTCGGCGCGACCCTTGCGGCGCAGATGGTCAACGCCCAGGGCGGCGTCGCCGGCCATCCGATCTCGCTCGACCTGCGTGACGTCGAGGACCAGAGCCAGATCCCCGCCGCGGTGTCAAGTCTTCACGCTGATGGAGTTCCTGTCGTGATTGGCGCATACTCGTCGCAGCTCTCAATTCCCGCCGCGGCGGCAGTGTCGGCGGCGGGGATGGTGTACTGGGAGACGGGCGCGGTCGCCGACCGGGTGACCGGCCAGGGGTCGCCGCTGGTGTTCCGTGTCGGCGTCAACGGCGCCGAGCTCGGCAGCAACTCCGGGACGTTCATGCTCCAGGAATTGGTGCCGCGGATGGGCATCCCCATCAACAAGATTCGCGTCTCATTCGTCACCGCGGACGACAACTACGGTCATTCGGTCGCGGATGCCACTCGCGCCGCGCTCGAAGCCGGTGGGATGAGCATAAGCGGCGAATCGATCTACAACCCCTACACACCCGACTGGGCCCCCGTAATGCGCGCGCTCGCCGCCGAGAAGCCCGACATCCTCGTGCTCTCGTCGCACATCCAGGACGGCATCGCTTTTCGGCGGGCGTTCCTCGCCGCCGGCCTTCAGGTCAAGGTGTTCATGGGCACGACCATGGCGCAGTGCGACCAGGACTTCGGCAACGTGCTCGGCTCGGCGGCGGTCGGTGTCTTCGCGTCGGATCGTCCCCAGGGCGACTTCAACCCGGGCGCCCTCGATCCGCAGGCGCGGGGGCTCTACAACCGGTTCGCGGCCCTGTGGAAGCAGCGCACCGGCGCGGCCGCTCCGGACGAGGAGGGGATCGCCGGCTTCAGCGCCGCCTGGGTGCTCTTCGCCGAGGTCCTCGGACGGGCCGGCGATGTCAGCGCCGGGAGCGTCGCCGCGGCGGCGCGAGCACTCGACCTCCCCAGCGGCAGCCTCCCCAACGGCGGCGGCGTGCTGTTCTCGACCGCCCGCGATCAGCTCGGCCAGAACACCCGGGCTGCGGCGGTGGTGTGGCAGTGGCAGGCGCCCCGGCACAGCGTCGTGGTCTGGCCACCGGTCTACGCGACCGGTCAGGTCAAGCTTTCGCTCTCCTCCGGGTGATTGGCTGAAGCCGGATCGAGGCATACTCGAACCATGGAAACAGCGACGTTCGGCGCAGGATGCTTCTGGGGTGTGGAATCGGTCTTTGAACAGGTCGACGGGGTCACCGCGACCAAGGTCGGGTACACGGGTGGCTTCACCCAGGCGCCCACGTATGAGGACGTGTGCTCACACCGCACCGGGCACGCCGAGGCGGTCGAGATCACCTTCGACCCCGCTCGGGTGAGCTACGACACGCTGCTCGACATCTTCTGGATGAACCACGACCCGACGCAGTTGAACCGCCAGGGTCCGGATGTCGGTGACAGCTACCGAACGGCGATCTTCTTTCACTCACCGGAGCAGGAGGCCGCCGCGATTGCGTCGAAGAAGCGGCTCGAGGAGTCGGGCCAGTACCGCCGCCCGATCGTCACGGAGATCGTTCCCGCGGCGCGGTTCTGGGACGCCGAGGAGTACCACCAGAAGTATTTTTCCCGGCGCGGTATCGCCGCGACCTGCAACATCCCAGCCTAGCGCACGGTTCCGTCGCGGAGCACCGCCAGCACGGATTCCCCGTAGCGGTCGAGCTTCGCCGGACCCACCCCCGGGATGCCGGCCAGGGCCCCGGCGGACGTCGGACGGCGCTCGGCCATCTCGGCGAGGGTCCGGTCGTGAAAGACCACGTAGGGCGGGACCTCCGCCTGCCGCGCAATCTCGAGCCTCCAGGTCCGCAACGCTTCGAAGCGCGCCGCGACCTCCGGCGTCATCGCGAGCGCGGGTGCGCCCCCGGTCGCGCGAGTGCGCCGGCCGCTAGCACGCTTGGGTTGCGACGCACGCACGTCGACATCAAGGGCTTCCTCGCCGCGTAGCACCGACGTCCCCCGAGGCGTGATCCTCAGCGTCGGCTTCTCGCCGTGGCCGCGGCTGATACAGCCCAGCTCGACGAGTCGTTCGAGCAGCTCGCGGATTGCCTCCAGGTCCCAACCGCGGAGTGCGCCGAACCATCGGAGCTCGGCGACCCAGGGACGCGACGCCGTCCACGCGTCGACGGAGCCGCGCAGGATCGAGGCGATTCGAACACCACCGAGGTGGTCATCGAACCGCGCCACGCTGGCGAGCGCCGCATTCACATCGGCGGGGTCGACGGCCGCGTACGGCGCGCGGTTGCTGTCGAGACAGTTGTCGCACGCCATGCACCTCCGAGCGACGCCCTGCTCGCCGAAATAGTCGGCGATGCGCGCATGCCGGCAGGTGCGTGAGCCCGCGTACTCCATGACCTGGTTCACCCGCGCGTAAGCGTTGGCCTTGAGCAGCGCCTGCTCTTCGAAGTCGACGGGCGCTCCGGTCAGGCGTCGAATCCCGCCGTCCGGCTGGATCACCTCGGCGCGGCGCAACAGGTCGAGCGCGGCTCGTGCTCCGTTGATCGGGATGCCCCGCGCCTGCCAGTCGTCGATCGCGTCGCTCCCCTCACGGAGCAATTCGCGGTACACGGCGCGGACCGCGTCGCGCTCGGGGTAGGCGTGCTCGATGAAGAACTCCTGCAGCTGGCGGTCGGCGGGGCTGTAGAGCAGGATGCACTCGGATGGTTCGCCATCACGGCCGGCGCGACCGGCCTGCTGGTAGTACTCCTCGAGGCTTCCGGGGAAGTCGTGATGGATCACCCGGCGGATGTCCGGGAAGTCGACGCCCATGCCGAACGCCGAGGTGGCGACGATCGCCTGCAGACGGCCCGCGGCGAAGCCCTCGTGCACGAGCTGTCGCGCGTCCCCGTCGACGGCGCCGTGATACGAGGCGACCGCGACCCCGGCACCGGCGAGCAGCTCGGTGATCTCGTCGGTGGATCGCCTGCTCCCGCAGTACACGAGCGCGCGGCCCCTGCCCGGTTGCACGAGGCCCAACAGGGCGTCGCGCTTGTCGGCCGCGCCGCGGCAGCGGATGACCGACATGGTCAGGTTGTCGCGGACGAACCCGGTGATCCGCTCGACGGCTGCTCGCAGGCCGAGACTTGCCGCGATGTCCTCGCGGACCCGCGGGGTCGCCGTCGCCGTGAAGGCGCCGACCGGCGGGCGGCCGCACGCCGCGATGGCGTCGCCAAGGCGTCGGTAATCGGGGCGGAAGTCGTGGCCCCAGCTCGAGATGCAGTGCGCCTCGTCGACGACGAAGCGATCGACGGACAACCTGCCGAGGTTGTCGAGGAAGCCGGGGGCGCCGAGACGCTCCGGGGCGAGGTACAGGAATCGAAGCTCGCCGTCCGCCGCGGCTCGCAGTGACTCGGCCCGGTTTGCCGCGCTGACCTGACTGTGCACGCAGGCGGCGGGAACACCGAGCGCGTTGAGGCGCGCGACCTGGTCGACCATCAGTGCGATCAGCGGCGACACCACGAGGGTGAGACCGCCGCCGGCGATTCCCGGGACCCAGTAGGCGATGCTCTTCCCGGAGCCGGTCGGCGCCACGAAGAGCACGTCCGCGCGCGCCTCCGATGCGGCGACGACGTCGGCCTGCCCGGGTCGGAACTCCGCGAATCCGAAGGTCTGCTCGAGGACCGCGCGAGCCCGAGGCGAGGGCTCGAGCGGCATCAGCTCGCCGACTTCTCCAGCTTGAGCGCGCAGGAGTTCATGCAGTAGCGCTGGCCGGTGGGCGCCGGGCCGTCGGGGAAGACATGTCCGAGGTGCCCGCCGCACTTGGCGCAGCGGATCTCGGTGCGCGGGATGAGCATGCTCCAGTCCCGATGCTCCTCGACCGCCGTCTCATTCAGCGGGGCAAAGAAGCTCGGCCAGCCGGTCCCCGAGTTCGAACTTGGTGTCGGAGCCGAACAGCTCGGCGCCGCAGCCCGCGCACGTGTACACGCCCTTGTCATCCACGTGCACGTACTGCCCCGTGAATGGGCGCTCGGTGCTCGCCTTGCGGAGCACGGAGTACTGCTCAGGCGTCAGGCGCTGACGCCACTCGTCGTCGGTGAGGGTGATCTTCTCGTCCATGATGCTCAGGTTTTACCCCGTTTCGCGGGACTCGACGCATACAGTGCCGCGGCCGCGGCATGAGTCTCCGCCATGTGCCGACGCAGCGACGCCGGTTCGAGCACCTCGACGTTGGCGCCCCACCGCAGCAACCATGGGCGCATCTCAACCTCGCCGGCAACGTCGAGCCGCACCTCGATCCCGCCGCCGGGCAGGTCTGTCCGTCTGGCACGGGCGGGCCATGGGGTCTCATCGACCCACTGACGCGCCTCGGGTGAGAAACGCAGCACCACCCGGTCGGCGCCGGCGCCCTGCCAGATGGCCCACGAGGCACCGAGCACTATGTCGATGTCGAAGTCGGCCGGGACCGAGAACGTTGTCGGCAGCAGGCGCGCCGACCGGATACGGTCGAGCCGGAACGAGCGAACCTCGCGGGACACGGAGTCGCGCGCGAAGACGTAGATGTGCCGCCCCTCTGCGGTCGGCTGGATGAAAAACGGACGAAGATCGCGACGGGTCTCATTGCCCTTGGCGTCGACGTAGCGAACCTCGATCTCGCGGTGGCTGACGAAGCCGTCGATCACGGTGCGTTCGACCTTGAGCCGCTCGGTGTCAGCCGGCTGGCGCTCGGCGGCGATAAGGGTCCGGCGCAGGTATTCGCTCACGACCGGCACGCTCAACGCGCGCGAGAGGTGGGCGAGCGCGCCGACCAGCGCGGGATCCTGCTCGGTGCGCACCTGCTGGAGCAGGCGCACGGCCACAAGGAGCAACGTGGCCTGGTAGTGGTCGAGCTGCAACGGGGGCAGCAGGCTGCCCTTGCCGATCCGCCAGCGACCTCCGGTCTCCTCGACGTCGATGCCGGCGCTGTCGCGAAGGGTGGCGACGTAGCGTTGCACCGTGCGCGGGTTGACCTCGAGCTCGTCGGCGAGTTGATTGGTGGTCAGCCCGACCTCGGTTTCACAGAGGCGTGCGAACAGCTTGATGACGCGGAGTTGCTTTTCTCCCTTTTCGTACACGCGTGGCACATGACGAGCCTAGCGATTTGCCGGGGCCGCGGACTCGATGTCGAGTGTGTAGCTGAGCAGCACCATCCCGTCCGGTCGTGCCTGCGGGCTGGTGGGCGCGAAACCAAGGCTTGCATACAGCTGCTGCGCCGCCGTCATGACCGGGTCGGTGTCCAACGTCATGACCTGCTTGCCGTGGGCCCTCGCCGCATCGATGCACGCCAACATGAGGCGGCGAGCAATCCCCCGTCCACGATGGTCCGGGCTCACCCCGAGCATACGGACATGCGCCTCGTCTGGCGCCAGGGGGTCGGCCACCCCGGGGCTGATTCGCGAGTTCGAGCTCCAGGGTTACCGATCCCGCGATGACGCCATTTTCCACCGCCACCAACACGATGGCCCGGCCGGCCCGGCTTCCCACGTCGGCGATTCTCGCCAGGTACGCCTCCCAGCCGGGCGAGTCAGGCGTCAGAAACTCGCGGAAGGCGCGCACGGTCGAACTCGCCTGCGGCCTCGTACTCGAACTCGCGGATCGGGCGGATCTCGATCTCGTCAGGCACTGAGAAAACCCTACGCGACAGACATCTGTCGCCGGAGCCGCTCATGGTTGCGGCATGGATACGGACACAGCGGCGCCGATCGACACCGCGGCCGCCGGCGACGGGCCCTACCTTCGGCGCGCCCAGGAGTTGGTGGCCGCGAGAGGGGATCTCTTCCTGGCCGGGCCGGGACGCTCGGTGCGGCTCGCCGCTGTCAGCGGCCCGCCGCGGGACCGGGCGGCCTCGAAGCTCCGGCAGGCGAGCCGGCAGCTCACGCTGCCCATGCCGCGCCAACCCACGCGCCGGCGGCCCAGGATGGTGCGCTGATGCGATACCTCGAGGACGGCTGTCCCGTGTACACGGCCACGGACCTCTGCGACTACCTCGCGTGCGGGCACCTGGTCGCGCTCAAGCGGCGCATCGCTGCCGGCGAGCCGATCAAGCATGACCGGACCGCGCTCAGCGAGGTGCTCGCGAATCTGGGTGCGGAGCACGAGCAGCGCTATCTCGACGCGCTTCGGGCACGGGGCTTGACCGTCAAGGCGTTCGAGGACGACCGCGACCGCTACGCGAGTACCGCCGGCGAACTCCGCGCTCTTGAGGCCGAGACCGTCGAGGCGATGGCTCAGGGTTTCGAGGTCATCTATCAGCCCACCTTCTTCGACGGGCGCTGGATGGGTCGCGCCGACTTCCTGCTTCGAGTTCGAGACGCCGAGCGCCCGGTGGCCGTGGGCGTACGAGGCGGCTGACGCGAAGCTCGCCCGCCGCGTGCGTTCTGAGGCGATCCTCCAGCTCTGTGAGTACTCGGCGCACCTGGAGCGGCTCCAGGGGACGCCGCCCGCGCTGATGCAGCTGATTCTCGGTGACGGCGTCGAGCATGCATATCGGATCGATGAGTTCTCCGCGTACCACGCAGCCGTGAAGCGGGACTTCGAGGTGGCGATGCTCGCCGAGCTCGGCAGCACGTACCCCGACCCGGTCGAGCACTGCAACACGTGTGGATTCGCCGCGCGCTGTGCAGCTCAGCGAAAACAGGACGATCATCTTTCCCAGGTCGCGCGCATGCGGTCGGGTCAGGTGCTCGCGCTGAAATCCGTCGGCATCGCCACCATGACCGCGCTCGCTCAGGTTTCCGCCGACGTCGAGCCTCCGGCACGTATGAGCCCGACCTCCTTCGGCGACCTGCGCGCCCAGGCGGCGTTGCAGCACACGGGTCCTCACGCTGACGGGGCGCCGCGACACGAGTTGCTCGATGCATGGGAGGTCGGACATGGTCTGTGTGCGCTTCCGAGTCCGTCACCAGGCGATCTCTTCTTCGACATGGAGGGCGACGGCCTCGCACGCGACGTGCCGCTGGAGTACCTCTTCGGTGCGGTCGACATGCACGGCGTGTATCGAGCGTGGTGGGGCCACGACGACGCCGGCGAGCGACGTGCGTTCGAGGGGTTCGTCGACCACGCCATCGCGCAACTCGAACGTTATCCGGACATGCACATTTACCACTACGCCGCGTACGAGAAGACCGCACTCCGCCGGCTGATGAGCCGCCACGGCACCCGCGAGGAGGAGGTCGACCGCCTGCTCCGCAACGAGGTGCTCGTCGACCTCTATCGCGTGGTGCGACAGGGAGTGCGGCTGTCCACCAACTCGTACTCGCTGAAGAAGGTCGAGCGGCTGTACATGCCGGCACGCGAGGAGTCGATCGCGGACGCAGCGGGAAGCATGGTGATGTACGAGCGCTGGCTGAACAGCAGCCGCGATGGGGGCGATGGGGACGCCGCGCTCCTCGACGAGATCGCGATCTACAACGAGCGCGACTGCATCTCGACCGCGCAATTGCGCGACTGGCTCGAGGCGCGTCGCATCGAGGAGGAGAGGCTTCGCGGCGCGCCCATCGAGCGTCCGGCGGTCGTCGAGCGCGACGTCAGTGAGGCCCTCGGCGCAAAGATCGTCGCGACCCAGGAGGTCGCGGCCGCACTGGTCGACAATGCCCCCCCGGACCCGGACCTGCAGACGGACGCCGAACGAGCGAGGTGGTTGCTGGCGCCGCTTCTGTCGTATCACCGGCGCGAGAACAAGGTCAATTGGTGGCGTCACTACGACCAGCTGGCGATGAGCCCGGAGGAGCTCGAGCGCGACACGTACGCGCTCGGTCCGCTCGAGATGATCGGCGCGCATGAGGAGGGCCGTCGCACCATCGAGCGGTACCGGTTCGAACCCCAGGAACACCGCGTCGGCCTCGGCGACATTCCGCTCGATCCTGAAACCGACGCGCGCTGGGCACCCGTCGCCGGGGAGGTGACCGAGCTCGAACTCGGCACGAGGAACAATCACACTGTCGCGCACTCCCGGTCAGGCAGAGCGCGGAGCCGTCCGCTTTCTGATCCAGACGACACCGTTCGCGACCGATGCGCAGGAGGCGGCGCTCCTCGACCTCGGCCGCTGGGTCGTCGCCAACGGCCCGGATGCCGGCGGGCCCAATCGCGCCGGACGCGACCTGCTGCTTCGGCTGCCGCCGCGCCTGCGTGACGGCACCGATTGCGTGCTCCGGGGCGCAGGGGAGACGGCATCCGAGGCTGCGATACGACTGATCCTCGGCCTGCGGCGTGGATGCCTCCCGGTCCAGGGTCCGCCCGGAGCCGGGAAAACGCACATGGCCGCGCTGGCGGCACTCCGGCTCATTGCGAGGGGGCGCACACCGGTTGGTGTCACCGCCGTCACGCACAACGCGATTCGCACCCTGCTGGCGAAGATCGAGGAGCTGGCCCCCTCGCTTGGCATGACCGTGCGCATGCAACACCGCAAAGGGGACGGAACCGGTTCCGCCGCGATCCAGGTTGTCCGCAGCAACGAGATGGTCGAGGCGGCGGTCGTGGACGGCACCGTCGACGTCGTCGGCGGAACCTCGTGGCTCTTCTCTCGCCCGGAGTTCGAGGCGGGTTTCGACACGCTCATCGTCGACGAGGCCGGCCAGATGTCACTCGCGGACACGCTCGCGGTCTCGCGCGCCGCCCGCAATCTCGTCCTGGTGGGCGATCCGCGACAGCTCGCCCAACCGCTCCAGGGGAGCCACCCACCGGGCGTCGGGGTTTCCGCGCTCGACCATCTGCTCGGTGACGACGTCACCATCGCTCCCGACCGCGGCGTGCTGCTCGACCTCACCTGGCGAATGCATCCCGACGTGAGTGCTTTCGTATCGCGTTCCTTCTACGAGGGACGGCTGGGCTCGGAACCGCGATGCGCGAGCCAGGCGGTCGTCATCGACGGTGCCGCGATCACGGGCCTGCGGACGGTGTTTGTGGAGCATCAAGGCGATCGCGTTCGGTCCGATGCGGAGGCGGGGCGTGTCGGCGACGTCATCGACCAGCTCATCCGATCCGCGTGGCGGGACGACCGAGGCCATATGCGTGCGCTGTCGCTCGACGACATCGTAGTCGTCGCACCGTACAACGCGCAGGTCGCGTGTCTTCTCGAGTCGCTGCCGCCGGGTGCGAGAGTGGGCACCGTCGATCGCTTCCAGGGGCAGGAAGCCGCGGTCAGCATCTTCTCGATGGCGACGTCGAGCGTCGAAGACCTGCCGCGCAATCTCGAATTCCTGTTCAGCCTCAACCGCCTCAACGTGGCAGTGTCGCGAGCGCGCGGGCTCTCGATCCTGGTCTGCTCGCCCGAACTGCTCCGTGCTCGTTGCCGTACGCCGGAGCAGATGCAACTCGTCAATGCGCTATGCCGCTTTGTGGAGATGGCAGAGCCGTGGATCACCGCGCCGGTGGGCGCGATCATGCTGCCGGTATGACCGCCGATTCGCTCAAAACCCGCCTGCTGCAAACGCTCGATGCGGCCTCCACTCGAGAGGCCGCGCTGCTTGCGCTGTGTGACGATTCCCCGCCGTCCGAGGCCGGTCGCTGGACCGCGAAGGACAACGTCGCGCACCTCAGCAGCTGGCGTGAGCATGCGACCCGTACCCTCGATGCGGTGCGCCTCGGGAAACCAGTCGAAGGACCAGCCAATGAGAGCGACCTTGACGGGCGCAACGCGGAGATCTACGAGGCTCATCGCGATAACTCGGCGGCCACGGTCCGTGCTGCCGCAAGCGACAGTTACGCGGCGCTGATCGAGGCGGTGAAGGCGTGCACCGACGAGGATCTGATTCGTGACCGCCCCGGTGACGGTGGCCCGGTGTGGCGTGTCATCCCCGGCAACGGTCATGGTCACGTCGCCCAGCACCTCTCGTACTGGGCTGCCGAGCACGACGATCAAGCAGGCGCGGAGGACGCCGCGAGATGGGCATATTCGCTTGACACCGATCTCTTCCCCGACAACCAGGCAATCGCCGACTACAACTACGGCTGTTTCTACGCGCGGAACGGACGTGCTGACGAGGCGCTGCCGCTGCTGGGAGCCGCCCTCCGGTCGCGTCCTGAACTGCGCAGCTTCGCGCTCGACGATGCGGACATCGAGCCCATCCGCGACGATCCCCGCGTGCAGAGCCTCCTCGGCCCCTGATCGCCCCTCATGGACGGCTTTCTTCGCGCCTGAGTGGCTGACCCGAGAGGCTCTTGGTCAAACTTCGCAGGCCCTTTTCATGCCTGATTCTTTCTGCTAATATCTATTCAAGTAGATAAATACCCTTAGCGGGAACCACCGGACCATGATCCACTTCCGTCTGAACGCCCAATCGGGCGTGGCCACCTATGTGCAGCTGGTTCATCAGGTGCGCCATGCCCTGCGGTCTGGACTGCTCGAGCCTGGGGATCAACTCCCCACAGTGAAAGAGGTCGTTGGATCGCTCGCCATCAACCCCAACACGGTGTTGAAGGCGTACCGCGAACTGGAACACGCCGGCCTGGTTGAAGGGCGCCCGGGAATGGGGACCTTCGTCCTGCGCTCGTTGGAGGGTCCGCCTCCCGACAAGCAGGCTGCTCTTCGAAAATCATTGCAGCGGTGGCTGCAATCGGCATTCGAAGCGGGCCTGAGTCCCGATGCCGTCCTTGCCTTTGTCGATGCAGCCATACGCGATGTCACAGAGGACAGCGTGGCATGACCGCCATCGTCGCGACCGGGCTCGGAATGCGGTACGGCAAACGTGTGGCGCTCCGCGACTGTTCGATGGAGATTCCTTCGGGAAGTGTCACTGCACTTGTCGGCCCCAATGGGGCGGGAAAGACCACGTTGCTCCTACTCGCTGCCGGATTGCTCGCTCCAACCGCTGGAACGATCACTGTTCTTGACCGGACTCCCGATCGGGACGTGGAACTGATCTCACGAATTGGCTTCGTTGCGCAGGACGTTCCACTCTACGGGTCCTTCACCGTCGCCGAAATGCTTCGCTTCGGTCAAAAGATGAACCACCACTGGGACCAGCAACTGGCCCAGCAGCGGATGGAGAAGCTGCAAATCCCCCTGAATCAGCAGGTCCATGAACTGTCGGGCGGGCAGCGAGCGCAGGTATCGCTGGCTCTCGCCTTGGGGAAGAAGCCCGACATCCTGCTGCTTGATGAGCCCCTCGCCAGTCTTGACCCGCTGGCCCGGCGGGAGTTCATGCGCGTGGTGATGGAGACCGCCGCCGACTCGAAGATCACGATCGTCCTGTCATCCCACCTGGTCGCCGACCTCGAGCGTGTATGTGACCACCTTGTGGTCCTGTCCTCGTCGCGCACTCAGGTCGTGGGGGAGATCGGTACCCTGTTGGACGGTCACCGCGTTCTTGTGGGGCCTCATTGCGACTCCCGCGAGCCCGACATTGCGGGTGTCGCGTCCATCGTTGAGAGGACGGACTCAGAGCGCCAGACCAGCCTCCTGGTCCGCACCAATGGACCGATTCTTGATCCAAAATGGATATCCGAACCAGTCACGTTGGAAGATCTCGTGCTTGCCTACCTGGCACGTCCGGGTGCGACCGCGCTTCCGGCCCCGCGAGCGATGACAGAGGCGTCCGCGTCGTGATGTGGTTGACGTGGCGCCAACATCGCGCACAGTTCATCGCGGGTGTGGTTCTCGGCGGTGTGCTGGTTGCCTTTCTGGTGGTCACGGGCTTGGGAATGCGCTCCACCTATGACTCCCTGGGTGTTGCCACGTGCCTGGCCGCTACGCCGGCGCGAGACTGCACCATGCTGTTCAGTCAATTCCAAAACCAATACTCGTCGTTGCAGTTCCTGATCCCGCTCTTCCTCCTGCTGCCCGTACTGCTCGGAGTCTTCTGGGGCGCGCCGTTGATTGCGCGTGAAGTCGAGCAGGGGACCTACCGGCTGGCCTGGACACAGTCGGTGACCCGCCGCCGCTGGACCGTCACCAAACTCTTCATTGTCGGTTCAGTCGCTGTGATTCTTTCGGCCATATTCTCGGCGGTATTGTGGTGGTGGGCAGACCCGCTGGTGGGGGACCCATCCGTCCAGCGCTTCAAATACGGCATCTTTGACTTACTCGGGGTTGTACCGGTTGCCTACACACTGTTCGCGGTTGCACTTGGTGTCGCTGCTGGAGTGGTGCTGCGGCGTACGACCGTCGCCATGGTGGCAACGCTCTGCGGGTTTGCCGTTGCGCGGCTGTTTGTGGAATTGGTGCTGCGCCCAAATTACCAACGCGCGGTCACGGCCGCTTACCCTCTCAGCTTCAGCTCCAAGACCGGTCCACCCGATGGCGCGTGGGTTCTCGCCGAGAACACCGTTACGGCGTCAGGGTTCGCCGTGAGTGGTGACTCCAACGGAGTCAGCCTCAGCTATGTCCCGATGCAGCACATCTGTCCCTATCTCACTCCTGTTTCGGCACCTGGTTCCGCGGCGATGCAGCAATGCCTCACCCAGAACGGAATTCACGTCGTCGCCACGTTTCAGCCGTACGACCGCTACTGGTTGTTCCAGGGGATCGAGTCCGCGCTGTTCATCGTCCTCGCGATCGCGCTGGCCCTGTTCTCCATTTGGTGGGTGCGCAGACGGGTCCGATAGCCCGTTTCACGCCTGCGGCGGTGTCACCCGGAGGCGGTCGATGAACAAGCCCTGCAGCGAACGGCCGATCGGCCCCCGCTCATCGTAGAGCCTGCTGTGCGCGACGCCGACACCGTGCCGATCGACATCGGTGCTCGCGTCAAGGCAGATCCATTCGCCCTCGGGCTGACGGTGCACATACACGGTCAGATCGGTGTTGATGAACATGAACTGTTGCCACGACAGCGCCGACGAGACGCCGTTGCCGAAATCGGCCGCGGCAAGCGTGCGCTGCAGCGGCGTCGGCGTCTGACCCGCGATCAGCGGGATCGCGAGCCGCATCCACACGGTCGCGGGCCCCGGCTCCATGAACGACCCACGCGCGTAACGCATCTCGACACCGGTGCGGTGAAACGCGGGATCGTCACTCTCGGCGACATGTGCGGTCAACTCGGCCGGCCCCGGGAACGGCACCTCGAGCGGCGGCTGCTCGCCGAGGTCGAGGTCCGCGATGCGCATGCGCCACGCCGTCGCTCGGCAGAGTTCGGTGTTGCCGTCGGTGAGTGTCGCGGTCACCAGCTGGACGCGGCGGCCTTCGCGCTCCACGCGGGCGGAGACCTCAACGGGTCGGAGCGGCACCGGCCGGAAGATCTCAACGGTGATCCGTACGACCGCCATGGGCGCCTCGGTCCGAAGCGCCTCCATGGCTGCGGCCATGAGCGCTGCCGGCGGGCCGCCGTGCATGGCGCCGCGATCCCAAGGCCCCCGCGCATGCTCGCTGGGCACGTAGCCGCGTTTGTGGGGAGTGAACAGCGCGTCGGGCATCGCCGCATGGTGCACCAAGAAGCCCGTGAGCGGAACGCCACTCAGGCTGCCTGCTACGCTCGTCCTCGTGGCGGCGAGGCGCACGACGCTAGCGGCGCGGGGCATGCGCTTCGACGCGCTCGCGGCAGGTCCCGCCGATGGTGCGCTCGTGCTCCTGCTCCACGGCTTTCCTCAGACCGGGACCTGCTGGCTCGACGCGCTGAACACTCTGGCCGATGCCGGTTATCGAGCGGTCGCCCCGAGCCAGCGCGGCTACTCGCGCGGCGCCCGTCCCGAGGGTGTCGAGGCGTACACGGTCACGGAGCTCTGCGCGGACGTGCTTGCCATGGCGGCCGCACTCGGGAGGGAACGCTTCCACCTGGTCGGCCACGACTGGGGCGGGTCGGTCGCCTGGGCGCTCGCCGGTGAGCATCCCGAGGCGGTGGCGTCGCTGACCGCGGTTTCCACGCCGCACAGCGGGGCGCTTCGAAAGGCGCTCCGGCGACCGCAGCAGCGAATCCGGATGGCATACATCCCCGTCCTCCGCCTTCCACTGATCCCTGAATCGCTGATCGAGGCTGGAGGCGGCATCGCCGCCAAGTCACTGCTGACCGCGACCGGTCTCAGCCCAGCGCATGCGCACCGCGATGTCGCGGCGCTCCGCGAGGTCGGTGCGACCGGCGCCCTCAACTGGTACCGGGCGCTGGGCACCGAGCGGCCCCACGCCGCCCGGGTCGCTGTCCCCGTGCTGCACATCTGGGGCGATCACGACCCTGTCTTCACGCGCGAGGCGACCGAGCTGACCGCCGAGCACTGCACCGGGGACTATCACCTGCTCGAGCTCGAGGGTGGGTCGCACTGGATTCCCGACGAACACTGGGGTGACGTCGCCGACCTGTTTCTCGAACATCTCGCGGCCAACCCGCTCGCCGGCCGCTCAGCCGGCGTTGATGGCCGGCATCGAGGTCACCGGGACCGCTCAACGGCGCTCCTGGGAGTCTGTGGGGCTGCCCGAGGTCGAGCGTGTTCGTCCCGGGCTCTGGTCGGTTCCCGTCCCGCTGCCGAACAACCCGCTGCGCTACGTCCTCGTCTACCTGCTCGAGCTGGACGCCGGCGTCGCGGCCATCGACACCGGCTGGAGCACCGAGGAGGCCTGGAGCACGCTCGTGGCCGGGATGGCGGTGGCCGGGTATGCCCCAGCTGATGTCCAGGCGATCCTGGTCACGCACATCCATCCCGACCACTACGGGCTTGCCGGGCGGCTGCGCGAGGCCTCGGGGGCGTGGGTCGCGCTACATCCGGCGGACGCCGCGCTGATCCCGGCTCGCTACGGCCTGGGTATCGACGACCTGCTCGCGAACATGGATGCCCTGCTCATCGACGCCGGCGTCCCCGACGAGGTGCGGACGGAGCTCACCGTCGCTTCGATGGGGATCCGCGAGCTCGTCGCCGCCACCGAACCGGACGTGCTCCTTGAGGACCGGGTCAGGGTGCCCCTGCCGGGATGGGACCTCCTCACCCTGCACACGCCCGGCCACTCGCCCGGTCATGTCTGCTTCCACGATCGCAAAGGCAGGCTGCTCTTCAGCGGCGACCACGTGCTCCCGCGGATCAGTCCGAGCGTGGCGCTGCACGTGCAGCAGCCGATCAATCCGCTCGCAGATTTTCTCGACGCACTGCGCCGCGTGCGCGACCTGGACGTCGACGAAGTGCTGCCGGCGCACCAATGGCGGTTCCGTGGCCTGGACGCGCGTGTCGACGAGCTGCTCGACCACCACCGCCACCGGCTCGACGAGACCCATCAAGCGATCAGCGACACGCCGGGGCTCACCTGCTGGGAGACCACGCTCCGACTGCGTTGGTCCCGAGACTGGTCGCAGATCGTCGGCTACATGCGGCGCGCGGCGGTGGGCGAGACGCTCGCGCACCTGGTCCTCCTCGAAAGTTCGGGACGGGCGCGCCGGGACCAGGAGCGGCCCGTGCACTGGTACCCGGCGGGTGACTCTTCAGGCGGATGAGGGGGCGCGGACGGCCGATCCCGGCCAGGTCACGCTGATCACCCCGGCGAGAAGCGCCACGGCAACCAGCAGCACGGCGACCGACGCGATCCCTCGTCCCGAGGCGATCACGAGCGACGTCAAGGCGACGCCAAGCGCAGCCCCGAGACCGCGCGCCATGTTCAGCAGTCCTCCGGCCGCACCGGCCCGCTGCAAAGGAGCCGAGAACATGGTCGCCGCGTTGTTCGCCGCGACGAACAGCCCCAGACCCGCCCCGGCGACCGCCAGCGCGACCACGGTCAGGTCGTCCCGGCTCGCCGGGACGGCAAGCAGCGCCATTCCGGCGGCCGTCAGGAGCATGCCGGCGCCGGTCGGCACGCGGGATCCGATCCGGTCTCGGATCGCTCCGCCCAACGGAGCCACGACCATGAGTGCCACGGGAAGCGCGCTGAGCTCGAGTCCCGCCTTCACCGGGCCGATGCGGCCCGACCGCTCCAGGAAGATCGGCACGGAGACGAGGCAGCCGAAGAGGACCACGTACGAGAGCAGCGCCGCGATCGCCCCGGCCACGAAGGGCGGGATGCGTATCGACGCCGCGTCGACCACCGACCCGATCGCGCTCCGCTGTCGCATCACCGCGCCGACAACCAGGATGCAGGTGAGGCCGATGAGAACAGGCTCGGCCCACACCGGCGTCCCCGATTGGGCGGCGAAGGACAGGGCTGCGAGAACCGCCGCCGGGATAGCCGCGAGGAGCAGGGTGCCGTAGGGATCGATGCGGCTGTCCGGGTCGTGCTGCGTGCTCCTCGGCAGCAGAAACCATCCCAGCGCCAGGCCGATCAGACCGATCGGGATGTTGACCAGAAAGATCAGACGCCAGCCACCGAGCGCGGTGAGCACGCCGCCGAGGGCCGGCCCGACGCTGAGGCCGGCCGCCTGCGCCGCGCCCTGAACGCCCAGCCCGGTGCCGAGCCGAGAGGGGGGAAGCACGTCGCGGATCAGCGCGAACGAGTTCGCCTGGAGCATCACGGCGCCGATCGCCTGCACGAGTCTGGCCAGCACGAGGATGCCGAGCGACGGAGCGACCGCGCAGGCGGCAGACCCTGCCACGAAGATGCCGAAGCCATAGGTGTAGAGCAGCTTCCGACCGACCCGATCGGCGATCCTGCCCACCGCCGCAACCGTCCCCGCGAGGACGAGCACGTACACGAGCACCACCCATTCGACACTGGCGATGGATCCGTGTAGGTTTTTCCCGATGACCGGAAGGGCTGTGGACACGATGCTGGCGTCGAGCTGGCCCATGAAGGCGCCGACGCAGACCGTCCCCACCGCGAGCCACGGGGCGGCGTGCAATGCCCTGATGCGCGCCGGACGTCGCGGTTCGGTGAGGATGCGTGGGGTGGCGCGGCGCGGTCCCTCGGGCTCAGACACGGGTGGTCGGGCCTCCGCGCTCAATCCGGGCCGGTGTGACCGCCATCACCCCATCATCCAGCACGGCAGCGCCCTCGACCGCGCGGTCCGGC
Organism: Candidatus Dormiibacterota bacterium; assembly: GCA_963709585.1. Lineage (GTDB taxonomy): Bacteria > Chloroflexota > Dormibacteria > Aeolococcales > Aeolococcaceae > Palsa-851. Next base: position 219,758 of record CAVPXI010000004.1, read on the forward strand.
GGCACATGTCTCCACCCGGTGACGGAACGATGGTCGCCGAGATCAGACCGCTCTGGCGCTCCGATACTGCGATGACCCACCTGTCCACGCGCCCGGGAGGCCGCAACCCTTGACCCAGCAGCGCATCCTTCTCGCTGACGACGAACCGCGCCTCCTGCATGTGGTCGGTCTGTATCTCAGCATGGAAGGATTCGAGGTGCGAGAGGCGTCGGATGGGACCGAGGCGCTGTCGATGCTCGAGACCGAAGAGTTCGACCTCGCCATCCTCGATGTGATGATGCCGGGGGTCGACGGGATCGAGGTGTGCCGGCACATCCGCTCGCAGCCGGGCACGCAGTCGATGCCGGTTCTGGTGTTCACCTCACTTTCCTCGGACAAGGATGTGGAGCGGGCCCGTCTGGCCGGCGCGAATCACCTGATCACCAAGCCGTTCAGCCTGCCGGGGCTCGGGGCGGTGGTTCGCTCGTGCTTCGAGGACGCCCCAGCGCTCACCGGCTGACAGCGCCCGCGCGCTCGCTTTGTCGCCAGGCGCCGCCCGGCCTCAGGCGATCGCCCGGCTGAAGCGCCGCGCGCCCACCAGGACTCCGACGACCGCCAGCGCGGCCATGATTGCGAGGCCCTTGAAGACGTCGGGGTCCGAGCCGTGCCCGTTGAAGACATCGCGAGCGGCAGTGACGGCGTAGGAGAGCGGGTTCGCCTGCGCGACGTGCTGCAGCCACTCGGGTGCGAGCTGCAGGGGGAGCAGCACGCCGCTGAGGAGCAGCAGCGGCAGCGAGAGCGTGAAGATGAGCGGCGCGTAGGAATCCTCGCTCTTCAGCGCGAGCGCGGCCGCGTAGGCGAGCGACGACATGCCGAGACCGATGAGCGCGACCAGTCCGAGCATGACGAAAACGCCTGACACGGTCGGTTGCAGGCCGAAGGGAATCGACAGCAGCAGCAGGATCATCGATTGCACCACTAGCGTCAGGATGTCGCGGAGCGCGCGCCCGAGAAGGAGTGCGAACCGGCTCACCGGCGTCACCCGGAAGCGCTCGATGACACCGGCACGCAGCTCCGCGATCAGTCCGAAGCCGACGCCGCTCGCGCCGAACAGCCCGAGCTGGATGAGCAGCCCCGGGACGAACACGTTGTACGCACCCCCGGATGGGAAGCCGCGCGTCTCGGTCAACGATTTGAGCAGGGGTGCGAAGAGGACCAGGTAGAGCACCGGCTGGAGCACGCCGATCGCAACCCACGCCGGGTTGCGCAGGAACACGAAGAGATATCGCTGGAACATCAGCCACGTGTCTTTGAGGAATTTCATGTCGATGCGCTCCTATGCCGCGTCGCGCAGCGAACGCCCGGTCTGACGCAGAAACACGTCGTCGAGGCTTGGACGGGTCAGCGACAGCGACGCGAGGGCGATGCCCTCGGCGTCGAGCGCGCGAAGGATCTGCGGCATCGCAGTCTCGCCCCGGTCGACGTAGAGGCGGACGACGCCGTCTCCCGAGGTGGCTTCGCGGACGAACGCCTGGCCGCGCAGCAGCTGGAGCACCTGGTCGCTCGCGTTGTCGGTGCCCACGATGACCACGTCGCCGGCGACCTGGCGCTTCAGCTCGTCGGGTGTGCCGAGGGCGACGATCCTGCCGTGATCGATGATCGCGATGCGGTCGCAGAGCGCGTCGGCTTCCTCGAGGTAATGGGTCGTGAGGAAGACGGTCGTTCCGGTGTCGCGCAGTGCGCGCACCTCGTCCCACATCCGAGCCCTGCTCTGCGGATCGAGCCCCGTGGTGGGCTCGTCCAGGAACAGCAGTTGGGGCAGGTGCATAAGGCCGATCCCGATGTCGAGCCGGCGTTTCTGTCCGCCCGAATATGTCTTTGTCGGCCTGTCCGCGCAGTCGGCGAGCTCGAGCGCGGTGATGAGCTCGGCGGCCCGCTGCTGGGCTCGCGCCTTGGTCATGCCGTAGAGCCGGCCCTGAATGATCAGCTCGGCGCGACCCGGAATCTCAGGCGCGCTGCTCCCCTCCTGACTCACGTAGCCGATCTCGTAACGCACCTTGGCCGGGGCGTGGAGGAGGTCGAAGCCCGCGACCGTCGCCTCGCCACTGGTCGGCGGCAACAGCGTCGAAAGCATGCGCAGCGTCGTCGTCTTGCCCGCGCCGTTGGGCCCGAGAAATCCGAAGATCTCGCCCTTCCTGACGTCGAGGTCGACTCCGGCGACGGCTTCCACAGCTCCCTTGCGCGACTTGAAGGTCTTGCGCAGATTGTGGGTCTCAATCAATTCGTGTCCCCTCCGGGATCGCGCCCTTGCGCGATTTGAAAGTCTTTCGCTGGCCGCTGATCTGAATGATCAATTCGTATTCCCCGCCGGAGACGTGTGGAGCAGCTTGGCGAGGTGGTTTTCCCGATGGCGATTGCGACGCTCCGAGTCGGCGGCGTGCATCGCCTCGAAATGCGCTCGGATCAGCTCCTCGTTCCACACGAGCGCGCCGGACTGCATGTCCGCGGTGATGGAGTCGGATCCACTCGATCTCGGCCGCGGCGAGGGCGATCGCATGCTCCAGCTCGAGCAGCACGAGCCTCGGAAGGCCAAGGTCGTCCTGGGCCATCCTGAGGGTGGCCTCGAGGCCGGTCACCCGTACCCGGAGGCTGACGGTGCGGCTTGCCAGCGCAATCTCTGCGCGCTCCTGGGTGATGTAGCCGAGGAGGCCGACAGCGACGCGGAACACGGGCGTCTCATCGACAGGCGTCGAGAGCAGGTCGGCAAGCCAGTTCTCGAGCTCCTCGCTGCCCTCGGGCGTGATCCGGTAGACGGTGCGCTCCGGTCGCCGGCCCTCGCGGCTCGTCTCGATCGGCTCGATGTACCCGGCCAACTCCAACTCCTCGATCGCCCGGTAGAGGGTCCGGGTCTTGCCCACTGCGTACGCCTTGTGGCGCTCCTTGAGCAGGCGCTGGATCTCGTACGGATGGCAGGGCTGCTCGCTGAGCAGGCCGAGCGTGGTCAGGGCCACCATGTCTTTGGGCTGTGTGCGGATTTCCATATTGCGAATCGCACTATAGCACGACGCAATGAGCGCGATGAAAGGCGCTCAGTCCTCGGAGTGACGGGCGACCTCGTGGTGCTCCTGGAGGTATTCGCGGATCGCGATCAGTGCCGCGATGCCGTCTCCGACAGCGGATCCCAACTGCTTGGTCGACCCACGGCGGACGTCGCCGGCAGCGAACACCCCGGGAACGGAGGTGGCGAAACCGCCCTTGGTGTCGACAAACCCTCGGGCGTCGAGATCCACGCTGCCGCGGAGAAACTCGGTGTTGGGATCGAGCCCGATGAAGACGAAGGCAGCACGCGGGGTCACCACCTGCTCCTCGCCGGTGGCGCGATCGCGAAGGCGGACCGACTCGAGCCGTCCGCTGCCGGCGAGCTCGACGACCTCGGTGTTGCGCTGCACCACGAAGTGCGGGTCGTTGTTCACCTTGTCCTGGAGCAGGCGTGAGGCGGTGAGCTCGGGCTCGCGCTGGACGACACGGATGCGGTTGGCGAACTTCCGGAGGAAGAGGCCCTCCTCGAGCGCCGAGTTTCCGCCGCCGATGACCAGAAGTTCCTCGGCGCCACGGTAGAACGGCCCGTCGCAGGTCGCGCAGAAGTGGACGCCGGCGCCGATGAGGTCGTCCTCGCCGGGAACGCCGAGGCGCCGATACGACGATCCGGTGGCGATCAGCACCGCGTGCGTCTCGATCTCCTGGCCGCTTGCCAGGCGGAGGCAGAGGTCACCCGCCTCCGCGCCCTCGGCGGCGACGTGCTCGACGCTCACCGCGCTGAGAAGTTCGACCTCGTAGCGACGGGCCTGGGCGATGAAGCGCTCGGCGAGGTCCGCTCCGCCGACGCCCTCCGGGAACCCCGGGTAGTTGTCGATGCGCTCGGTGACGCCCGCCTGGCCGCCGAGCCCGCTGCGCTCGACCACCACGGCGTCGATGCCTTCTCGCGCCGCGTAGATGGCGGCGGCGAGACCCGCCGGGCCGCCGCCGACGATCGCCAGGTCGTAGCAGGTGCGCTTGGCCTCGAGGGTGAGCCCGAGCTTGTGCGCGAGCTCCTCATTGGTCGGATCGACGAGCACGTCGGTCGCGTCGAAAACGATCGTCGGAATCGTGCGCCCGCCCTTCTGCAGCTCCTCGACGTGCTCCAGGCCGGCGGCGTCCTGGTCGATATCGACCCAGTCGTACGCGACGCGCTGCTCGGCGAGGAAGCGCTTCGCGCGCTTGCAGTCCGGGCACCACGGGGCGCCGTAGACGGTGACCTGGGCCATCAGGTGAGCCGGGTCAGGTCGGCGCTCACGCCGGACAGGGTCCCGAGGAATCGATCGACGATGTTGCCCTTGGCGTCGACGATGATCACCGTCGGCGGCGCCGCGACGTTGTACTCGGAGGCGATTACTTCGCTCGCGTCGTTGACGCTCGGGTAGGCGACGTTGTAATGCCGTTCGTAGGCGGCTCCATTGGCGCTGGATTCCTGCTCGTCCACACCGAGGAACAACACGCCTTTCGGCGCCCATTGCGCCCCAAGCGTGTTGAGGTCCGGTTGCTCGGCGTTGCACGGGGCGCACCACGATCCCCAGAAGTCGATGACCACGACGTGCCCGCGCGTCGACGACCAGACGAACGGCGCCCCGGACAGGGTCGGGGCGGTGATCGGCGTCGCCGGGCCGGTCGGCCCGTTGCCCAGGCTCGGCACGGAGGAGAGCTCCTGCTGCAGCCCGCACCCGGCCACCATCACGGTGCACGCGAATGCGGTCACGAGAATGCGCACGTTCACGGCGTGACCGCCATGTCCTCGAGCACGCTGCGTGCCAGGTTCTGGTCACCTTCGACGATAACTCGCGAGCGGGCACCGGGGTCATCGGATCGTCCGCAGGCGAGCACCGTCAGCGTCGACAGGTCGAGCCGCAGCGTCAACGCCGGCCCCGCGGGAACGGTCGCTGCGGACCGCCCTTGCTCGCCGTCGAACGTGATCGAGCGCAGGGCGCCAGCGGGGCCGATGACGTCGAAGACGATCACCGTTCCGGCGGGCGGTCCGAGGCGCTCCTGGGCTCGATTGCCCACGCCCATCAGCATCCGCTCGCGGCTGTGCGCCGCGGGGAGACCGTCAAGCCCACCGGGCTCATGCAGGGCGCGGCGGATATCCTGCTCGTGAGCCCAGAGATCGAACACCCGGATGGCAAGCAGCGAACGCATCCTGGCCTCACCGAAGAGTCCACGACCCATCTCGTCGAGCTGCAAGTCCTCGAGGGTCGCCAGACGGGCCATCCGCTCCGCCGTGACGTCGCGATATTCGGCGAGCAGGTCCGCCAGGGGGACGCCACGCCGGGCGTCGACACCAACCTCCATGAACACCCCGGGTTTGCTTCGAATGTACGGGAGGCCGTCGGGCACGATGTGTTCGGCGCGCGCCCGCCCGACCAGGATGCTTTCGAGATCGGTGATGTGGGCGACATGGTCGCGCACCGTCCAGCCGGGACACCCGGTGGCGCGCATCGCCCGCTGGTCGTCGAGCGCTTCAGCCAGCTCGCCGACGTTCGAGAAGATCTCGGCGTAGGCGGTGCGGAAGCCATCCGCGGAGCTGATGTTCCCGCTCTCCATCGACGTGCAGCCTAGCGCGTCGCCACAATCAATCGCGATGCGACCAGGTGCAGATTCCGGCGGCGCGGCCGGAATGACCGCCGTCAACTCGTCGGGGTTTCCGGCTCCGGCGGGCGTCTACGCCGTCCCGGTCGTGCTTGCGCCACTGTCGGGGCGGCTCCACGTGCTGCTCGTGCAGCGCGCGGAGGCGCCGTTCGCGGGGACGTGGGTGCTCCCCGGTGGCTTCATGAGCCCGAGCGAGCGGCCCGAGGAGACCGCCCAGCGCAAGCTCACCGAGAAGACCGGGGTGGGCGCCGTGTACCTTGAGCAGCTGGAGACGTACGGCGACCCACAGCGCGACCCGCGTGGCTGGATTCCCACGGTCGCGTACCTGGCCCTCATCGACGCGGCGGTGCTGCGGGCCGACAAGTCCAGCGCGAGGTGGGAACCGGTCGACGCGCTCCCGCCGCTGGGGTTCGACCACGCGCGCATTGTCGTCGACGCCGTGGAACGGTTGCGCGGCAAGCTCTGGTGGTCGAACATCGCCGTCGGGCTGCTCCCGGAGCGTTTCACCATGCCCCAGGCCAGACACGTGTTCGAGGCGATCAGCGGTGTGACGTACGAACCGTCGAACTTCCGGCGCGAGCTGGAGCAGTCCGGGCTGGTGCGAGCGACCGGCTCGCTCGCCAAAGGTGGTCCTGGACGCCCAGCTGCGATGTACGAGTTCGTCGAGCGACAACCGGCATGGAGCCTGCGCCGCTCGCGTCCGCCGGCGATGGTGCGACGCCGAGTGTGACCCGCGGCAGCCCGGCTTCACTCAAAACCACGCGCATCGTTCACGATTCCGGCAATCGGGCGCCCACCTCCGAGTGCCCTCCGTGAGGAGACCTGACGATGACAGACCAACCCATGCGGCCCATACCGATTCCCAGGGTGGAAGAGCTGTTCACGCACATTCCGCATCCGCGCATCGCGCAGCGCAAGCACGAGAAGCCGGTGAAAGTCGACGACGGGCGTGTTGGGGTCAACGGCAAGGTCGCGCTGATCATCACCGCGGTGGTCGGGACGATGTGGTGCGCCTACATCTTTACGTTGATCGCGTTGATCTCGCTACCGTCGGCGATCTCCAGCGGGCAGGCGATCGTGATCGTGGCCTGGATCGCGCAGACGTTCATCCAATTGGTATTGCTGCCGATCATCATCGTCGGACAGAACATCCAGGGCAAAGCGGCTGACAAGCGCTCCGAGCAGACGTACGCGGATGCCGAGGCGATCCTCAGCGAGTGCCTGCAACTTCAGGCGCATCTCCAGGCGCAGGACACGGTGCTCGACAACGTCGTCGCGCACGTGAAGGAGCATCACGTGGAGTTGCAGAAGCTCTCCGCGAGAGTTGGACCCGCGCCCGCATAGGCGCGGGCCGGCGCCCGGGCCTGAGCCATCATCGTGCGTCGCGGGGGTGTCTCCGGCATCTAGCGTTCTGGTGTGCCGTCTGCCCATATCAGCACACCCGTGCGGCGGTGACCGTGATGACGTGCGCGCTCGGTCCGGACGCAGCGGGCACGGTGCTCATGCAGGTCCTGCGCGGTGCGCGTCGCAGCATCGACGGGGCGATCTACGAGGTCGGGCCGTCGTACCGGTGGGCGCTGGTCCGGGCGGCGGAGCGTGGGCTGCGGGTCCGCCTGGTGCTCGACGCGCATATCTCTGACGGCAATGGCGCGACCGCGCGGGCGCTGATCGCCGCCGGCGGCGAGTGTCGCGTGGCCGGACTGGGAGTGGACGCGGCGCATGGAAAGCTGCTGGTCGTGGACTCGACGGTGGCCGTCGGGACCGGGAACCTGATCTGGCGGGACGCCCCGCGAGAACGCCACAGTGGCTCGCTTCTTGCCGGGACGCGTGAGTGGTGGGTGACGGCAGCCGGGTCGCGGCGGCTGCATTGCGCCGCCGCCGAGGCGTTCCATGCTCACTGGACCACGGCCACGGCGCCTCCGCCGGCGTGGGGCGCGGCCCCACAGCGGGTGGCGCCCCCGATCGGCACGCCGATGCCCCAGTTTGCGCCGAGGACCCTCTGCGTGGCGTCGCGCCGGCTTCGCCTGATCATTGGAGGAGCCGAGGTCGGGCGGACGTTGCGGGCGATGATCATCGCCGCCCGCCGGCGGGTGCTGGTGACCGTCCCGTACGCGCATCCGAGTGCCCTGCCGGTTCGCGACCTGCTCGATCGGATGACCGAGGCATCGTCACGCGGGGTCGCCTGCGCACTCCTGCTCGGCGGCATTCCTGACCCGAACGATGCCCACGCGCTGACCGCATTGCCGTTCCCGGTACGCCGGATGGACCCGGCTCGCTCCACGTCGGGCCATGCCAAGGGCATGGTCGCGGACGCCTCGGCGCTCGTCTCCTCGGCGAATTGGAGCGCATCTGGCCTGGGTGGCAACTGGGAGGCAGCGCTGCGCATCGACCACCCCGGCGCGGCCGCATACTACGCCGCCGCCTGGCGTCGCGATTGGGAGACAGGTCTCCGGATCGAGGTTTGACGCCGGAAAGGCCCGGCTATTCTGTTCGGATGCCCGACGTCGAGCCACCGGGGCCCTCCGACCCCGCTCCGGCCGCTCCCGGACCCGCTTCGCTGACGCTCCCGGCGGTCCCGCTCCGGGACAACGTCGTCTTTCCTTCGCAACTTGCGCCGCTCGCCGCTGGCCGGCCTCGTTCGGTCGCCGCCCTCGAGGCTGCCGTGAACGGAGACGGGCGTGTAGTCCTGGCGATCCAGCGCGATGCCGAGCGTGACGAAGCCTCGATCGACGACGTGCATACGATCGCCGTCATCGCCCATGTCGGCGCATTCCGGCGGCTGCCGGGCGGCGGCGCCCACGCGCTCGTCGAAGGCAAGGAGCGCGTGCGCATCGATGCCTTCGACGCCTCGGGTGACGCCTGGATCGCGACGGTCACGCCGATCCCGATCGAGACCGTCGAAGGCACCGAGGTGGACGCGCTCTTCGGGTCGGTCCGCACGCTCTTCGCCGAATACGTCAACGCGGGCGCTCAAGTCGGCGCCGATACCGCGGTCGCGATGGCCCGCGCCTCCCAGCCCGAGTTGATCGCCGACATTGCCAGCACGTGTCCCGATTTCGGATTCGACGATCGCGTCGCCCTGCTGCAGGAGACCGACACGATCGCGCGCCTGCGCAAGCTCATCCCGCTGCTCGCGCGCGAAGTCGAGGTCGCGCAACTGCGCACCAAGATTCACGAGGACGTCCAGAAGACGATCAACAACTCGCAGCGCGAGCACATCCTTCGCGAGCAGTTGCGCGCCATCCGCAAGGAGCTCTCCGAGCTTGACGACGCCGGCGAGGACGACGAAGACCTGAGCGCGCGTGTCGAAAAAGCGGGCATGCCCGACAACGTCAAACAGCGCGTCCTCAAGGAAGTCCATCGCCTCGAGCAGATCCCGAGCGCCTCACCCGAAATGGGCATGGTCCGCACCTGGGTGGACTGGCTCCTCGACCTCCCCTGGTCCGACCCACCTGCCGAGACACTCGACATCGAACGCGCCGCCGCGATCCTCGACGAAGACCACTACGGCCTGACGAAAGTCAAGGACCGCATCCTCGAATGGCTCGCCGTCCGCGAACGCATCCGAGCCAAGAGCCTCGCCGAGCTCGCGGCAGCAGAGGCAGCGAAAGCAGAGTCAGAGAGTGCAGCTCCGGTTGAAGCGGGCGTTGCCAGCGAAGACGCCGCCCAGGAGGCGGAGGAAGGCGCGACCATCGGAACCGCTCCGACAGGACCCGCCGCACTCGTGCCCGCGCCCTCAGGACAAGCCGCACTCAACACAGCTCCCAAAAGGCGCACCTTGCAGACCCCGATCCTGTGTTTTGTCGGTCCGCCAGGCGTCGGCAAGACGTCGCTCGGCCGCAGTATCGCAAGAGCACTCGACCGCAAGTTCGTGCGCATGAGCCTTGGCGGCATCCGCGATGAGGCCGAAATTCGAGGCCATCGTCGCACGTACATCGGAGCATTGCCGGGACGGATCATCCAGTCGATGCGCACGGCCGGGACGCGCAACGCGGTCATAATGCTCGACGAGATCGACAAGGTGGGCGCCGACTTTCGAGGGGATCCGTCGGCGGCATTGCTCGAGGTGCTCGATCCGGAACAGAACTGGGAATTCAGCGACCATTATCTCGAGGTCCCGTATGACCTCTCGCAGGTGCTGTTCATCACCACCGCGAACATCGCCGAGACCATCAGCCCACCGCTTCGCGACCGGATGGAGATCATCCGCATCACCGGATACACCGAGCAGGAGAAGGTCCAGATCGCGGAGCGCCATCTTGTTCCCCGACAGCTCGATCAGCATTCGCTCGACGCGAATGAGCTGACGATTCCACGCGACACCATCATCGCGATGCTCCATGGATACACGCGCGAAGCCGGTGTCCGTCAACTCGACCGCACCATCGCCGAGGTCGCGCGCAAAGTGCCGCGCAAGCTCGCTGCCGGTGCGACGCCTCCCGTGGTCATCACCCCCGAGGACCTGTCCGACCTTCTCGGTCCCCGGCGGCACGACTACGGCGAGGCGCAGGAACAGGATGAGATCGGTGCGGTCACCGGGGTCGTGGTCAGCGAGGTGGGCGGCGACATCATCACCGTCGAGGCGCTTGCGATCGAGACCAAGCCGGACCTGGTGCTGACCGGGCAACTCGGCAGCGTCATGGAGGAATCCGCCCGCGCCGCACTGTCGTGGGCGAAGGTGCATGCGGTCGAATACGGCGCGCCGCGAGATTTCTTTGACACCCATGCGATCCACGTGCACGTCCCCGCCGGTGCGATCCCCAAGGATGGTCCGTCGGCAGGAGTGACCATGGCGACGGCGATGGTGTCGGTGGCGTCCGGCCGCCGGGTGCGGCGCGACCTCGCGATGACCGGCGAAGTCACCTTGCGCGGCAAGGTGCTGCCCATCGGCGGTGTCAAGGACAAGCTGCTCGCGGCGCATCGCTCCGGATTGAAGACGTTCATCCTGCCCGCCAAGAACGTGCGCGACCTGTACGAAGTTGACAAGGAGATCCTCGACGCGATCGTCGTGGTGCCGGTCGATAACGTGGGCGAGGTGCTCGACCGCGCCCTGGTCGAGTCGGACGCGCCGCGCCGGCGCGAACGTAGGGGTGCGGGATTCGTGCTCCCGATCACCGCTGCTGACGTCATAGGCCCGATCAACGCCGGCCCCGCCTAGTCTTTCGGTCGTGACCGACACGCTCCGCGACCTCGTCGAACTGGCAATCGTCGTCGATCCCACGTTCGATCAGAACTGCTACGTGCTGCGCCGGCGCGACACCACCGACGTGCTGATCGTCGACCCCGGATTGCAGCATCCGCAGGCACTCGCGCTGCTCGAGCAGGGTGGATTGCGCTGTGATCGGATCCTGCTCACCCATGGTCATCCCGACCACGTGAGTGGGGTCCCGGCCGTCAAGGCCGCCTTCGGATGCGCGGCCGCGATCCATCCCGATGATCGCGAACAACTCGAGGCGGTGCATTATCTTCCCGGCGTTCCCGATGACCTTCCCGATGTGGTCTGCGAGGAAGATCTGAAGGACGGCGAGCTGCTTCGCTGGCACGGCCTCGACATCGAGGTGGTGCACACGCCGGGTCACACGCGCGGCTCGGTGTGCTTCCGCATCGGACCGGATCTGCTCTCTGGCGACACGCTCTTCAACCGGGGTGTCGGTCGCTGCGATCTGCCCGGCGGGTCGTGGCCCGCACTCGTCTTTTCGATCGAGCAGCGCATCTACACGCTGCCTCCCGAGACGGTCGTCTACCCCGGGCACGGCCAGCGGACCACGGTGGAGGAGGAGATGCACGCCAACCCGTTTGTGGTGCATCCGCGATACCGCTGATCCCGGGAGCGTGTGCTACGGTGATCGAGAGGGGGCGATGAGAATGAGCTACATCATGCGTGCAACACTGGCGATCGGCGCCTGCGCGGTCATGGGCGCGACCGCCGGATGCGGCGGCGATGCAACGATCGCAAACAAGATATCGGACCCCGCCGCCGGACTCCCGTCGGTATCGGCTTCGCCCTCCGTCTGTGCCAATCCTCAGGTCACCTCCGCGACGTCTCCAGTCACCCGGCTCGCGCTCACTGTCAGCGATCTTCCCGCCGGTGGACCGCCGCTGGAGCAGATCAGCGACGGTGAGATGAACAAGACGGCGAATACCGATCAACGTGGATTTGCAAATACCGGCAACACCTATCGCGTCGAGGATGACGTCGTGCTCGACACCTCGACGCAGGCGGCGGGCGCGGACTATCCGCAGTTGCGCGATGCGGTGAAGGCGCAGTTTGCGACGCTCACGAGCACATCGTCGCCGGCGACGCTCGGCTGTCAGGCCGATGAGTTCGTGGGCAAGGCATCGACCGGCTACAGCCAGGTCGGCATGGCGTTTCAGGACGGCGATGTCATCGTTGTGGTTCTGGTGGTCAACTCCGCGGGTCCGGTCGATGCGGCGTTCGCCTCGGCGGTCGCATTGGCGCAGGATCAAAAGATCGTCGCTACGGCGACCTGACCGTCAGTCGGTCCTCCCCAGGCGCTCCAGGAGCTCGTGCAGGATCGCGCCGGTGACGCCCCAGATGACGCGACCCGACGCCTCGTAGTAGTGCACCCGGCCGCGCATGCCGTTGCGTTCTATCTCTCGAACGGTGTGCGGCGCCGTCATGAGGTCGGCGATATCGATGCGAAACCATTCCGCGATCTCGAAGTCGTCCGTTCGCAACTCGATCGGACCGCGCTGCAGCCCGACGACGGGCGTGAGCCAGCGACCGGATACCACCGTCGAGAAGGGGGAGAGGACGCCGAGAACCTCGACGCGGTCGGGTTGGATGCCCAGCTCCTCCTCGGCTTCGCGCAGTGCTGTGGCGATCACGCCGACATCGACCATCTCAGTGCCGCCACCCGGGAACGCGATCTGACCGGGGTGGTGGCGAAGCTCCTCGGAGCGGAGCACGAAGAGCAGCGGCACCCCGGGTGTTGCCGGATCGCACAGGAGCAACACCAACGCCGGCCGAAGGCCGTCAGGCGCGATGTCCACCAGCTCGCGCGGATCGCGGACCGCCCTGCGGAGTCGATCGATGATCGACGCTGCGGTTGTCATCGGGCGACCCTGCAGCCTGCGCACCGGGTCGAGGCCGTACGCTTGGGCCGATGAGCGCCGCAACGCCTGCTGAGACAAAGCCTCGACGACGCTGTGCGAAATGTGGTGGCGAGTTGCGCTTCTCGCACCGCGAGTACGCCGGCCGGGGAACGGCGGCCGCGGTCCTGCGTTGTGCCGCATGCGGTGACGTGATCCATGACGCAGCGCGTGAAACCGTCCAGGCGCCGCAACGCCATACGTCGAAACGTCATCGCGATCTGGACGAGGGCCCTCCTCCGAACCCGGTCATCGATCCGGAGCTTGCCGCGCGGCTGCTGGAATCGAGCGGCGATCCCGGCTGATTCATCGTCCCGCGGTCGCGGTCGCGCGCCCCGCCGGTGCGAAGCGCTCGAACCACTGCAGAACCTGGGCATTGACGGTGTCGCGGTCGACATCGACGGAGATCGCGTGGCCGCTTCGCGGCAGCATCGTCAGCTCCACCGCAGCGCTGCCGATCAGCCTTCGCGCGATCTCTCGCGCGCAGCGCGGATCGATGGATCGATCCCGTTCGCCATGCAGGACCAGCACCGGGGCGCGGATCTCGGCGAGCTGGTTGCGGACTGCGGCGCACAGGCGGCGGAGCTCGTCGATGCTCCGCGTGGGACGGAGGCCGTAGCTGTACAGCTCCTCGACCGCGTCGGGGTGCCAGAGGTCGACGTCGTCGCCCGCGCGGTGCCAGCGCACCACCCGTTTGATCACCGGCAGCAACGGCGCAAGCGGCCCGCTCAACCAGATCGGCGCCGCCAGCGACGCGACCGCGCGGACGCGCAGATCGCGCGCGGCGAGGTGAAGCGCGAGCGTCGCACCCATCGACTGGCCTGCAACCACAACGGCGTCGCACTCGGAGGCGAGGTCGTCGAACGCCGCCGCGACACTCGCCGCCCAGTCCTGCCAGCGCGTCCCCTCGAGATCTTGCGGGGTTGTGCCGTGACCCGGGAGCACCGGTGCGTGGCACGTGAATCCGTGTGCGGCGAGCGTCTCGCCGAGGCGGCGCAACTCGGGCGGGGTACCCGCGAACCCATGGATCAGCAGCGCGCCCCGAGGGCCATCACCGAGGTGCCACGGCCGGACGGCGTCAGGGTCGAAAGGCGCGAGCGTGCGGGCGGTCATGACTTCGAGTATATGGATCGCCCTCGCGAGCCTCGGTGCTACCGTCGCCCGCCATGGGCGAGGAGATGATGCGGCAGGCGCTCGAGACGGTCGTAGCCGGCCGCTCACTGGATATTCCGACAGCTCGGGCGGTGATGGACACGATGATGGAGGGCAAGGCGTCAGCAGCCCAGGTGGGGGCGCTGGTTGCGGCGTTGCGCACCAAGGGCGAGACGGTCGATGAGCTCTCCGGCATGGTCGAGTCGATGCGAGCTCATGCCACACCGGTCCCCCTGCAAGTCGATGCCGTGGACACCTGCGGCACCGGCGGGGACGGCGCGGGGACGTTCAACATCTCGACCGCCGCGGCGCTGGTTGCCGCGGGTGCCGGCTGTCCGGTCGCGAAGCACGGCAACCGCGCGGCGTCATCACGGTGTGGCAGCGCAGACGTGCTCGAAGCTCTTGGCGTGGTGATCTCCCTCTCGCCGCAGGGCGTTCGCCGTTGCGTGGAAGAAGCCGGGATCGGCTTCCTGTTCGCTCCCGACTTTCACCCGGCGTTGCGCCACGTCGCCGCGGTCCGTCGCGAGCTCGGGATCCGGACGGTTTTCAACGTGCTCGGCCCGCTCGCGAATCCCGCTCGGGTTCGCCGTCAATCCCTGGGTGTTTCAAACGCGAGACTTGCGCCGATGATGGCCGAGGTGCTGCATCGATTGGGACACGTCCACGCGCTCGTCTTCACCGGCCCCGACGGCGTTGACGAGCTTGGGGTTGCCGGGAGCGCGCGATGCTTCGAGGTGACCGTCGAAGGCGTGCGCGATTTCGTCCTCGACCCGCGCGACGTCGGGCTCGAGGCGGCGCCGTTCGACGCTGTGCGCGGCGGTGATGCTGCGGCCAACGCCGCGACCATCCGGTCAGTTCTCGAAGGTGAGCGTGGACCGCGTCGTGACGTCGTGCTGCTCAACGCCGCGGCAGTCCTGGTCGCGGCCGACCACGTCACGACCCTTATCGACGGCGTCGCCGTCGCCGGCAGGTCGATCAACTCCGGCGCCGCAGGACGCTCATTGGAACAACTTGCTCGCGTCTCGCACGAGGAGGCCGCGTGAGCCGCGCGTCGTCGTTGCTCAGCCTGCAGCAGATCGACGATCGGATCGCGACGCTCACCTCCGATATCGCAGCGCTGGAAGCATCGCTCCGGGGCGATCCCGAGCTCGATCGCCTGCGTGCCGCCGAGGCCGCGGCCCACGAGGAGCACCGGACGCTCGGCGCCGGTGCGAGGCTCGCCGAGCTCGAGGCGGCCTCGCTGCAGGCGCGCATCCGCGAGCTGGACCGCCGTCTGTACGGGGGCACGGTGCGCAACCCCGCCGAGCTCATCGAGATGCAGCGCGAGCTCGGGGCGATGCGTGCGAGATTGTCCACGGCTGAGGACGACGCTCTCGAACGCATGGAGCAGGTGGATCGGTCCCTCGCGAACCTCCACAGCGCATCCGCCGGCGTGGCCGCACGTGAATCGCAACGAAGCAGCTCGATGGAACCGATGCGCGCACGTCTCGCCTCCCTGACCGCCGAGCGCGTTGTCCTGACCGCCGAACGCGAAGCGCTGCGTGCCGAGGTGGACCCCGGCGATCTCTCGCTGTATGCGCGAATCGCCGCTCACCGCCGCCCTGCGGTGACCGGACTTGCGGGTGAGTTCTGTGCAGGGTGCCACATGCCGGTATCGAACGAGGAACGCCGTGCGGTGCGCACCGGGATCGGGCTCACGCAGTGCGCCAACTGCGATCGGATCCTCGCCCCGTGACCGCGACCGTGATCGCCTACACCGACGGCGCCTGCTCCGGGAACCCGGGTGCCGGCGCATGGGCATACCGGATCGAGTGGCCCGACGGCGCCATCGACGAAGCCGCCGGGGGTGGCCTCGACACCACCAACAATCGCGAGGAGTTGAAGGCGGTCCGCGAAGCGCTGCTGCGCATTCGCGCGCGCACAGGTGACGATCCCGCGTGGCGGATCGTGGTGCGCACCGACAGCCTCGGCGTCATCAACTGGCTCACCGGGTCGTGGAAGCGCAAGAAGAATCTCGACCTTTACCCGACCATCGACCCGCTCATCGACAGCCGGGTGCGATTCGAGCACGTGCGCGGTCACAGTGGCAATCCGGGGAACGAACGCGTCGACAGCCTCGCGGTGGAGGAGACGCAGCGGATCATGGCCGGCCACGCCGGCGGAGGTGGTGCGCGATGACATATTCGATAGTGGCTCGGGACCCGCAGACCGGAGACCTCGGCGTTGCGGTGCAATCCCACTGGTTCTCGGTGGGCTCGGGGGTGACCTGGGCGGAATCCGGTGTCGGTGCGATCGCCACCCAGTCGTTTGCGGAACCCGCCTACGGACCCCGCGGGCTCGCCCTCCTGCGCCTCGGCGTCGACCCGGTGACAGCGCTCGCGGCGCTCACCGGCGCGGACGCCGATCAGGGCCGCCGCCAGGTCGCCTTCGTCGACGCCGGTGGACGAGTAGCGGTGCACACTGGTGACCAGTGCATCGAGGCTGCCGGGCACGTAACCGCCGGCGGGGTCTCGTGTCAGGCGAACATGATGCGCGGTCCCGAGGTGTGGCCGGCGATGCTCGACGCGTACCGGGCGTCGGACGGCGATCTCGCCGATCGTTTAATGGCCGCGCTCGACGCCGCCGAGGCCGCGGGCGGCGACATTCGCGGGCGTCAGTCGGCGGCGATGCTGATCGTCAAGGCGACGGGTTCTGGCCAACCATGGCAGGATCGAATCGTCGACTTGCGCGTGGACGATGCGCCGGATCCGCTTGGCGAGCTGCGCCGCCTGCTGTCCGTGCACCGCGGCTACGAGCACATGGAGGTCGCCGAGCAGCGCGAGAACGCCGGTGACATGACCGGGAGTCTCGAGGCTTACGAGCGGGCGCGCACGCTGCTTGCCGGCAACGACGAGGCAACCTTCTGGGCGGCGATTCTCATGGCCGGCGCCGGGCGAGCGGATGAGGCACGCGAGCTGCTCGCCGACATCACGTCGCGCGAACCCGGCTGGCGCGATCTGCTGCTGCGCCTGCCGGCGGCGGGGCTCCTGACCGACGGCGATTCGACGCTGGCGACCCTGCTGGGACAGTGAGGGGAGTGCAAGCCGGCCGATAAGCCGGGTTCTGTCCTCCTCCGCGCGGCGGATGAGGGACGGTCATCCATCTGGGACGCCGGTTGCCCGGCGCCTCGAGCGGCCCACCTGAGACGCGGGAAGCGAGCAACTCCTGAGCGCCGAAGCGCTCGGTCTCTGTTCGGCCTTGCTCCGGGCGGGGTTTACCTGGCCGGCCGGTCACCCGGCCGCCGGTGGGCTCTTACCCCACCATTTCACCGTTGCCCCGGACAGGTCCGGGGCTGTGTCATTTCTGTGGCACTCTCCTTCGGGTCACCCCGACTGGGCGTTACCCAGCGCCCTGCTCTGCGGAGCCCGGACTTTCCTCGGACGGCGTGCGTCCGCGACCGTCTGGCCGGCTTGCGTGTCGAGTCTATCCTCTGGAGCTGCCGGACACGACATCCGCTTTGAGGAGGATCCGCCGACCATGCACAGGCGTCTGCTGCTCCACGCCGGGGGTGATGGGGCGTCCGCGCGCTCCGCGGTGATCGACCACCTTCGCGGGGCTCGCCGCGCGGTGATGATCCCGTACGCCCAGAGCGACCACGATCGCGCGACAGCGCGGTTCGCCGAATGGCTCGCCCCACACGGCATCGAGATCGCCGGGGTGCACACCGGGGCCGATCCCGCCGCGGCCGTCGCCGGCGCCGAGGCGATCTTCGTCACCGGCGGCAACAGCTTCCGGCTGGTCAGCGCGCTCCATCGACTGTCGCTGATCGACCCGGTTCGTGCTGCGATCGACAGCGGGATTCCCTATTTCGGCGCGAGCGCCGGTGCCAACGTCGCGTGCCCGACCATCCGGACAACCAACGACATGCCGATCGTGCAACCACCGAGCTTTGAGGCCTTCAACCTGGTGCCGTTCCAGATCAACCCCCATTACATCGATCCGCCGCCGCCAGAGGCCCGCATCGGCGAGACCCGCGAGGAACGCTTGATCGAGTTCCTCGAGGAGAACGAAGCGACCGTGGTGGCGCTCCGGGAGCAGAGCTGGCTCGAGGTCGACGGCCCTTCGATGCGCTTGCGCGGGACGGGCGGGGCAGTGCTGTTCCGGAGGGGCGCCGAGCCCGGGCAGCTGTCCGGCGGAGCGGATCTGTCCTGGCTGCTGCTGGAAACCCCGCGCTACGGGTGATGCGTACATTTGTTTGCGTTGACGCCTCACCACACACCTGTTAGGGTTCGGCCCGCCGGTGGAGAAAAGTGGTGAGTAGTGGGGATACCGACGTGACGACGGCGAGGCTCGAGCAAACGCAGGTCGCTCTGCCTGCTCCAGCGCACTTCTGCGGAACTTACCGTCATCGTATCGACGAGAAGGGCCGCGTGGCGATTCCCGCTCAGCTGCGCCGCTTCCTCCCTGAAGGCAGTGTCGTCGCCCCAGGTCCCGAGCATCGCTTGATGATCTGGCCCCCGGACGAGTGGGCGATCCAGAAAGACCTCTTCCGGCGCACTGCTGAGACTCCCGCTCAGGAGCGTCGCTTCCTGCGCCGTCTCACCGGCAACAGCTACCCGTTCGAGCTCGATGCCCAGGGGCGTCTGCTCCTGTCGGCGCATCACCGGGCGTTCGCCCAGATCATCGACATGGTCGTCTTCGTCGGACTCGACACAGGCGTCGAGATCACCGCCGACGAGCGCTGGCAGGAGCAGGAAGAACTCGATCCCGACGAGTTCACCCAGGTCTGGGACCTGGTCCACCAGCGCGGCACGCCCGCATCTCCGTCTCCGGCGTGAGCGCCCCAGACGGACCGGCCTCGTTACATGACCATCCCCCTGTCGTTCGTGGCCGGCATGGGGACGCTCGTCGGTGCCACGCCCGGTGCCCCGTCGCTTGACGGCGCGGGCCACCGGCCGGTCCTTCTCACACCCCTCATAGAGAGCCTGCAGCCCCGGCCCGGGCAGATCGCCGTCGACGCCACCTTTGGCGCCGGCGGGGTCACGGGCGCGCTTCTCGAGCGCGTCTCCCCGGGCGGCCGGGTGATCGCGATCGATCGCGATCAGAGCGCTGTCGACGCCGGTCGCGCCCGTTTCGGCGCAGGCGGCGCCATCGAGATCGTCCAGGGTGACTTCGCCGACCTCGAAGCCATCGTCCACGCGCACGGCGTGGCGGCGGCAGACGTCGTCGTCTTCGACCTCGGCATCTCGTCCCTCCAGCTCGACGACCCGGCCCGCGGCTTCAGCTTCCGCCTCGACGGGCCGCTCGACATGCGCATGAACCCGAGCTCCGGCATGACCGCCGCGCACCTTGTCGACTCGCTGACAGCGGACGAGCTGACCTCGATGATCCGTGACTACGGCGACGAGCGGTTCGCGCGATCGATCGCAACGCGAATCGTCAGAGCACGGGAGCGGACGCCGATCACCACCACGACGCAGCTTCGCGAGCTGGTCGAGCAGGTGGTGCCCCGGCGGTTCTGGCCGAAGCGGATCCACCCGGCGACGCGCACCTTCCAGGCGCTTCGCATCGCGGTGAATCACGAACTGGAAAGCCTCGAACGAGGCTTGCAGGCAGCGATCAGCATCCTCCGGCCCGGTGGGCGTCTTGGGGTCATCTCATTCCACTCTCTCGAGGACACCCTTGTAAAGAATGCACTCCACGTCGCAGCTCAGAATTGTGTCTGTCCGCCCCAACAGCCCCACTGCACCTGCGTCCACCGGGCCACACTCTTTCTCCTCACCCGCAAGGTGATCCGGCCGGATTCCGCGGAACTGGCCACGAATCCGAGATCGCGCTCGGCGCGCCTGCGGGTGGCGGAGAAGCTCGCCACCGAGGGGTGACGAGCGCCGCCACTTCTCTACGCCTCACTTCGCGCCCCAGGGGAGAGCCGCGCCTGGCTCTCCCCGCCACCACTCCCGTCGCCCGGCCCGGCACCGTCGGTGCCCCTCCATCGTCCACCTCAACGTTTCACCACTGGAGATCAGGGCAGTGCCCAACTTGCGTTTCGCACGTGGAGTCGACCGAGCGTCGACCCCGACGGCTGCCGGCGTCGACGACGTCCCATTCGAACCGCTGGTTCGGCGGCTTCGCATCCGTCGCGGCGGCCCGCGGACGCCGTTGCCATTGCTGCCGGTGATCGCGATCGCCGCCGGGATCGGCATCGCGTACGTCAACCAGACGGCGCACGTCACCACGGCCACCTACCAGGCCACGCGCCTCGCCTCCCAACAGCAGCAGCTCGTTGCCCAGGACTCGCAGCTCAGCGCTGAGCTCTCCCGCCTGCAGTCGTCGGAGCGGATCATCTTCGCGGCTCAGGAGATGGGCATGCGCCCGGCTGGGAAATGGGCGTTCGTCGTTTCGGCGCCGCATAACGTACTCACGTCGCCGCCCGCCGAGCAGCTCACCGGCAGCGACACCAACGGCACCCTGCAGCAGCTGATCGGCGCACTCGACGGTGCATGGGGTCGATGAACCCTCGCCGCCGCACGCCGGGCTCGGCACGGTCGGCGCACGCGCACGCGCTCTCCGACGCGCCCGATCTGCGTCGTCGCGGGCTCTGGCTGGTGCTCGCGTTCCTCGCCATGGCAACCGCCGTCTTCGGCCGCCTGGTTCAGGTCCAGGTGATCCAGGGGAAGGCGCTCGCCCGCGCGGCAGCCGCGTCGCACACCACGTCGATCACGCTGCACGCCACTCGCGGCGTGATCCTCGACCGTAACGGACGCGTCCTGGTGAGCAACGTCCAGGTCTTCGACGTGTTCGCCGATCCCGCGCTCGTGCCGGCCGCGGATCGCGAGCAGGTGGCGGGCATGCTCGCCCCGATTCTGCAGCTCAGCGCGAGCCAGGTCCTGCGCGCTCTCAATCAGCCCAATCAGTTCGATTACCTCGCCAAGGGCGTCTCCCAGGATGTCAACGACAAGCTCCAGGCACTCGGCCTCAGCGGTGTCGGCACGATCCCGTCCGAGCAGACCGTCTACGATCCGTCGCCCGTGCCCGGCGATTCGTTCGCCGCCAACCTGCTCGGCTTCGTCAACGCCGGCGGTGTCGGTCAGTACGGCCTCGAGGGGTACTACAACTCGATCCTGTCCGGCGTCACCGGACACGAGTCCACCCTGACCGACGTCAACGGCAACGCCATCGTCCTCAGCAGACAGCAGATGGTTCCTGCTAAAAATGGCGATAACCTGCAGCTCGGGCTCGACTCGCAGATCCAGTACTGGGCCGACCTGGCGATCGCCAACGGGGTGAACTCGTCGAAGTCCACGTCGGGCACCCTGATGATCATGGACACCAAGACCGGGGCCATCGACGCCTGGGCCCAGTACCCCTCGTACAACGCCAACAACTTCGCCTCCGCGAGCATCGCGAACTTCCGCGACCTGGCGGTGACCCAGCCCTACGAACCGGGTTCGATCATGAAGGTCATCACCTTCGCCGGTGGACTCAACAACAACGCCTTCACCCCGAGCACGGTCATCGACGAGAAGCAGCAGCGGATCGATGGCTACCTCATCCATGACTGGGATCGGAAATCGCACGGCAACGTCACCATGCAGTGGGTGCTCGACAACTCACTGAACAACGGGGCCATCGACGCCGAGAAGATGGAAGGCCAGAACGCGTTCTACAACAACCTGCTCGCCTTTGGCATCGGCGCCCCCACCGGGATCGACCTGGCCGGCGAGGTCAACAACCCACTGGCGCCGGCGTCGTCGTGGAATGACCTGCGCTACGCCGAGGCCTCCTTCGGGCAGGGGCTCGTGACCACGCCGGTGGAGATGCTGGCCGCGGTGAACGCGGTCGCCAACGGCGGCATCTGGGTGCAGCCGCACGTCGTCGATGCCGTCGTCAACCCCAACACCGGCAAGGCCACGCCATTCGTGCCGGTGACCCGCCGCGTCATCTCCGCCGCCGCCGCGAATACCCTCGCGCACATGATGGTGGGTGTGGTGAACGACCCGGGCGGCGAGGGCAAGCGGGCAAAGATCCCCGGATACAGCATGGAGATCGCGGGCAAGACCGGCACAGCCCAGGTCGCGCTCCCCAACGGGGGAGGCTACGGCCCCAACGTGGTGGCGTCCTTCGTGGGTTTCCTGCCGGTCACCAACCCGCAGTTCACCATGATGGTGATCCTGAACAACCCACAGGTGAGCGCCGGTAATCGGTTCGGCTCCATCCTCGCCGCGCCGATCTGGAAACAGATGGCCGAGATGATGATCGACGACTGGCGCATCGAACCGTGAGGGAGGCCATCCTCGTCGGCGTGCTCGCCTTCGTGGCGGGTGTTGTCCTGTATCCAGCGTTCATCGGCCTGCTGGTGCGATTCGGGGCGCGTCAGCACGTCGCCTCATACAGTCCGGCGAGCCACCGCGCCAAGGAGGGAACACCGACGCTCGGCGGCGCGCTGTTCTGCCTGGTGGTGCTGGTCGCCTGGCTCGCCGTCGATCGCTCCCGCCAGGGGTTCATCCCGATCTTCGCGCTGCTCGCCGGGGCGATCGCGGGCGCCCTCGACGACATCGTCAACATCAACGACGCCCGGCGGCTCGGGCTCTCGGTGTGGCAGAAGCTCGGCCTTCAGGGCGTCACCGGCGTGCTCGTCGGGGTCGGGCTGACCATCGCCGGGTTCACCCATCAGTTCTTTCCCGGGCTCGGCGCACCGAACCTCGGCTGGGGACTCGCGGTGGTGGTGGCGATCGCGGTGGTCGCCACCAGCAACGCCGTCAATCTCACCGACGGTGTCGACGGCCTGGCCGCGTCATGCACGTCGCTCGTGCTCGTCGGCATCACGATCATCGCGGTGATGCGCGGCGACCTCTCGGTCGCGATCCTCGCCGCGGCACTCGCCGGGTCGGTGACCGCCTTCCTCCTCTTCAACTGGTTCCCGGCCCGGGTGTTCATGGGTGACGCGGGGTCGCTGGCGCTCGGATCCGCCATCGTCGCGCTGTCCGCGGAATTGCACCTCATCTGGTTGCTCCCGGTGCTTGGCATCGTCTTCGTGGTCGAGGCGGCGAGCGTCGTGGTCAACGTCACCGCGATACGAAGGTTCGGCACTCGAGTGCTGCGCGCGAGCCCGATCCACCATCACTTCGAGGAGCTCGGGCTCAGGGAGCAGCGACTCGTCGCCGCCTTCGCAGCGGCGGCGGCGGCCGGCGCGGCGATCACCGTGCTGTTCGCGCGCGTCGCCGGGCCGGCGTCGTGACCGACACGCCGGTGGTGGTGATCGGAGCGGGGCGGAGCGGCCTCGCTTGCGCGCTGACCCTCGCCCGGGAGGGCCACCACGTCGTGCTCGTCGATCGCTCCGACACCCTCGCAATCCGGGAGCGCATCGCGCTGCTCCCCGCCACGGTCGATGTGCGTCTTGGCGGCTACCCCGACGATGTCGCGGCGGACGCGCTCATGGTCTGCCCGAGTCCGGGCGTGCCCTGGGACGCCCCCGAGCTCGAGATCGCTCGCAGTCACGGCGTACCCGTGCGCAGCGAGATGGACCTCGTCTTCGAGCGCTGCCGTGCGCGCATCTGCGGCGTCACCGGCACCAATGGCAAGACGACGACGACCGCGCTGGTCGCCGCGATCCTCGAGCGCGGCGGAGAACGCGTCCACCTCGGCGGCAACATCGGCGTGACCATGCTCGACCGTCTCGACGCGGTGAGCGACACCGACTGGGTGGTTCTCGAGCTGTCATCGTTCCAGATCGAGTTTGTGCGCGAGCCGCGCTGCGCGATCGCGTGCGTGCTCAACGTGACACCCGATCACCTCGACCGCCACGGCGATTTCGCGGCCTATGCCGAGACCAAGCGACGCCTGGTGCGATTCGCGCTCGATGACGCGGTCCTCGGCTTTGACGATCCGACCACGCGAGCGATGGCCGAGGTTGCACAGTGCCGCGTGCACGAGTTCGGTATCGGCCCCGGCATCATCGACGGCGCGACGCGCAGCGGCGACGACGTGGTCGTCGTCGAGCAGGGCGCGGTGACGCCGGTGCTGCCGGTGGGTGACATCCCGCTTTTCGGGGAGCACAACCTGCAGAACGTGCTCGCCGCGGTCGCGGTCGCACGTGCCGCCGGGGTCGCGACGTCGCCGATCGCCGGCGCGGTGCGCGATTTCCACGCGGTGCCGCACCGGTTGCAGACCGTCCGCGATCGGGATGGCGTGCTCTGGATCAACGACAGCAAGGCGACCAACGTCGAATCCGCGACCGCGGCGCTGCGTTCCTTTCCGGGCCGGACCATCGTGTGGATCGGCGGCGGCAAGGGTGCCGGCACGTCGATCGAGCCACTCGCCGACGAGATCGCAGCTCGGGCGCGCCACGCGGTGCTCAACGGAGCGAGCGCGGGCGAGCTCGACGAGGCGCTCGCGCGGCGGGGCTTTGTCGCCCGCACCGTCGTCGCCACCCTCGAGGATGCAGTGGTCGCTGCCGCCGGGCTCGCGCGCGACGGCGACGTGGTGCTGCTCGCCCCCGGATACAAGAGCTTCGACCAGTTCCGCGATTTCGAGGATCGCGGTCACGCGTTCCGTGAAGCCGTCGAGCACCTCTCGACGCACGCTGTGAGCAGGGATTGATGGCGGCGAGGACCGGCAGGCTCACCGACGGCCTCGCTGGCAAATGGCGCTGGCGTGGTGGTGCCCGCGTGGCCGGTGCCTTCGCATCGGCGGATCGCGCCGCCGCAGCCGCCGGGGTCGACGGCTGGCTGATGATCATCGTCGTCGGCCTGGTCGGGTTCGGGTTGGTGATGGTCTACAGCGCATCCGAGGCGCTCGGTTTCCTCTGGTACAACGACCCCAACTACTTCTTCGCCCATCAGCTGCTCGGAGCGGCACTGGGCGGCGTCGGTCTCGTCGTGGCCGCGAAGGTCGACTACCACCGCCTCTCCCGGCTCGCGCGTCCGGCCATGTTCCTGATGCTCGTCCTGCTCGTGGTGGTGCTGATCCCGCACGTCGGTGCGCGGCATTTCGGCGCGCAACGCTGGTTCCAGGTCGGTCCGCTCTCGGTGCAGCCGTCTGCGATCGCCGTCGGGGTCGCGATCGTCTTCTTCTCGCGCTGGCTCACCGACCGGGAAGGTTCGGTGCGAACCCTGCGCGGCGTTCGCGACTACGTCATCGTGCTCGTGGCGCTCCTCGGCCTCGTGCTCGCGGAGCGCGACTTCGGCAGCTCGATCGTCATCGCCGCGACGGCGCTGATCCTGCTCGCCCTGGCCGGCGCCCGCAAGCGGCACCTCCTGTTGATCATCGTCGGCTTCGGAGGGCTGAGCTTCGCCCTGGTGGACCTGGTCGCCTACCGGGCAGACCGCCTCGCTCATTTCCTGAATCCCTGCGCCGCCGCGCTCGGCTCGGGGTTCCAGAACTGCCAGGCGCTCTACGCCTTCGGCTCCGGCGGAATCTTCGGGGTCGGGCTGGGCAACTCGGTGCAGAAGTACGAGTGGCTCCCCGAGGCGCACACCGACTTCATCTTCGCCATCATCGGCGAGGAACTCGGGCTGATCGGAACCGTCGCGGTCCTCGGGGCGTTCCTGTTCCTTGCGTGGCGCGGCGTTCGCGCCTCGCTTCGGGCGCCCGACCGATTCGGCGCTCTGCTCGCGGGAGGCATCACATCGTGGATCTGCATGCAGGCGTTCATCAACGTGATGGCGGTCACCGGGGTCATCCCGACCACAGGCATCCCGCTGCCCTTCATCAGCTACGGTGGCACCTCGCTGGCGACCACCCTCGTGGGCATGGGCATCCTGCTCAACATCTCCGCTCAGGGTCGACGGCAAGGGACGACGAATCGTGCGCACGTTGATCGCTGGGGGGGGAACTGGGGGTCACTTGACCCCGGCCCTGGCGGTCGCGCTCGCCCTCCGAAGCGATCGGCCTGAGGACGAGGTGGCCGTGGTCGGCCGCCGGGACGGGGTGGCCGAGCGCCTCGTGGTCGCAGCCGGTCTCCACCTCGAGACCCTCGACATCAGTGGAGTCGATGTGGGCAGCGCCGGAGGCGTTGCCCGCGCCACGACCCAATTGACGCGGGCCACCATCGCCGCGCGCCGGCTGCTGCGCCGGATGCGGCCCGACGTCGTCGTCGGCGCCGGGGGGTATGTGTCCGTCCCTGTGGTCGTGGCCGCGCTCGCCCAGCGCATCCCGGTGGTGCTGCTCGAGCAGAACGCGGTACCGGGCCGCGCGACCCGGATGCTCGCCCGTCGAGCCAGGGTCGTCGCCGCCTCGTTCGCGGAAACGGCGGCGCATCTTCCCCACGCCCGGGTCGTCCATACCGGCAACCCGGTGCGCGCCGAGGTCCGGGGCATCAGCGTCCGCCCGATCGGCGACCGGCTTCGCTCGATCCTGATCACCGGTGGGTCCCAGGGCGCGAGGCGGCTCAATCGAGCCGTGGCCGGATGCATGGTCGAGCTGCTCAGCGCCGACCCGGAGCTGAGCATCGTCCACCAGTGCGGCAGCCTCGACTACGCGGACGTGGAGCGCGCCGCCGCGGCGCTTCCCCCGCGGCTGGCAATTCGGTACACAGCCGGCGCCTTCTTCGACGACATGGCGGAGCGGATAGCGCAGAGCGACCTCGTGGTGATGCGGGCGGGCGGATCGTCGATCGCCGAATGCGCGGCGCTCGGGCGCCCGATGATCGTGGTCCCGTACCCGCATGCCGGTGGGCATCAGCGCCACAACGCCGCCCCCTACGTCGCGGCCGGTGCCGCCATGGTCATCGACGACGCCGAATGCACCCCCGAGCGTCTGCGAGCCGAAATCACCGCGCTGGTCTCCGACCCGTCGCGGTGGCGATCGATGGCGGCCGCGAGCGCGGCGCTCGGCCTTCCGGACGCCACCGACTCGGTGGTGCGGCTCATCGTCGAGGCAGCGGGCCCGACTCGGAGCCAAGCCGCCTGACGATGCACGTGCACGTTCTCGGTATCTGCGGTTACGCGACCTTCGGCGCGGCAAACCTCGCCCGCGAGCGCGGCGACCTGGTGACCGGCTCCGACGACCACGCCTATCCGCCCATGAGCGACGCGGTGACCGCCGCGGGGATCGAATGGGAGAACCACAGCGACCCGGCCAATCTCGACCGCTGGGGCGTCCCCGATCTCGTCGTGGTCGGCAACCAGACGCGCCCGGCGAACCTCGAGCTCGAGGCCGTGCGCCGGCGCGGTATCCCCTGCGTCAGCGAGATCGAGTTCTACGTGACCCTCGCCGGCGACCGCTCCCGGCTCACCGTCTGCGGCACCCACGGCAAGACCACCACGGCGGCGCTGCTGGCCCACATCCTCGATCGCGCTGGCTTGGATCCCGGGTTCCGTCTCGGCTCGACATCGCTCGACCTGGGTGGCACCTCGAGACTGGGCACCGGGCCGTTCGTGTTCGAGGGCGACGAGTACACGTCGGCACCGTGGGACCCACGCCCGAAATTCCTGCACACCAGGCCGAACGCCGCGTGCGTCACCCGCCTGGAGCTGGATCACCCCGACGTCTACGCAAGCCTCGAGGCGTATCGCGCGCCGTTTGTCGAGCTGGCCGCGACCATGCCGTCGGACGGGGTGCTCGCGGTCTGCGCCGACGACCCCGAATGCCTCGCCCTGCGCGACGCGGCCACCGCTGTTGCTGTCACCTATGGCACGAAGGCGGGGAGCGACTGGTTGATCCGACAAGCCCACGAGCAGGACGGCATGCAGCGGTTCCGCGTGGAGCGGAACGCCGGGGCACCGCTCGATGTGGCGCTCACGTTTCCCGGGCTCCACAACGCGCAGAACGCCTGCGCCGCGCTCATCGTCGCCGAGTTTGCCGGTGTCGAATCGGCGATCGCGGTGGGCGCGTGCGCGGACTTCCGTGGGCCCGCGCGCCGGTTTCAGATCCTCGGCGAGGTTGCGGGCGTGGCGGTCGTCGACGACTACGCGCATCATCCGACCGAGGTCGCGGCCGCCATCGACGCTGCACGGCAGCGCTACCCGGGACGCCGCCTGATCGCCATCCACACGCCGCACACGTACTCGCGTGTCAGCCGGCTGCTCGAGGATTACCGGCGCAGCTTCAACGGCGCCGACGTGGTGATCATCGGACCGATTGAGGAGGCGCGCGAGCGCGGCATGCCCAGGACCGTGTCGAGCCAGGACGTCGCCGACCGCGCCGGGCCGTCTCACGCCGTCCACGTGGTCGAATCGAGCGACGAGGCGATCGACATGGTCACGCGGATCGCTCGGCCCGGCGATGTGCTCCTGGTGCTCTCCCTCGGCGGCTTCGACAAGCTGGCGCTGCGGCTCCGCGATGCCCTGGAGGCCCAGGGTGTCCGCAGGTGACTGGCTCGACGCGTATCCGGGCGTGCTCGTCAACGAGCCCCTCGCGCGCCACAGCCAGTTCGGCGTCGGCGGCCCGGCGCGCTGGTTCATCACTACCCGAGACGTCACCGTGCTCGCGGAGCTGCTGCGCCGCTGCACCTCTTCCGGGATCTCGGTGACCATGGTCGGAGCCGGCAGCAACGCGCTCATCAGCGACTCGGGCATCCAGGGGCTGGTGGTACGCCACAACGATCGCCGGGTCCGGGTCGCCGATGCGCACAGCCTCGAGCTCGGCGCGGG
Organism: Candidatus Dormiibacterota bacterium; assembly: GCA_963709585.1. GTDB lineage: Bacteria > Chloroflexota > Dormibacteria > Aeolococcales > Aeolococcaceae > Palsa-851. The sequence goes on from CAVPXI010000004.1 coordinate 248,251, forward strand.
CTGCATGATGCCGCGCGTGGCACTCGACTGCGCGTTGCGCGGCCTTGCGGGACTCGAATTCGGCATCGGCGTGCCGGGCACGTGCGGCGCAAGCGTGTTCGGCAACGCGGGCGCCTTCGGAACCGAGCTGGCCGATGTTCTGATCGACTGCACTTCGCTGGGTCCGAGCGGGGAGCCGCTCACGCTCCCGGCGGCGGCGTGCGACTTCAAGTACCGCCACTCCCGCTTCAAGGACGACCTCCGCGGTCATGCCATCGTCAGCGCTCGGCTGCGCGTCCATGACGACGACCCCGACCGGGTTCGCGAGCGCACCGACACGATCCAGGCGGAGCGCAAAGCGTCGCAGCCATACGGGATTCGCAGCCTCGGCAGCGTCTTCAAGAATCCGCCCGATGACCGGGCCGGGCGGCTCATCGAGGCGGCGGGCCTCAAGGGGCGACGATCCGGCGGCGCACAGATCTCACCAAAACATGCGAACTTCATAGTCAACGTCGATCACGCCACCGCCGCGGACGTTCTGAATCTCGTCCGCGTCGCGCACGACGCCGTCCACGAGCAATTCGGCGTCGATCTCGAGCGGGAGATCATCGTCCTCGGTGGAGAGGAACCGGGCGATGAGCGTGACTGAGCAGGTCAAGGTCGGCGTCTTCTTCGGCAGCCGGTCTGTCGAGCACGAGGTCTCGGTCATCACCGCGCAGCAGGCGATGGCGGCCATGCCCGCGGATCGCTTCGTGCCCGTACCCGTGTACATCGCGAAGTCGGGCGCATGGTACACCGGCGACCAGCTGCTCCAGCTCGAACGGTACAAGGACATCGACCGGCTGATCGCGGCGTCGACGAGGGTCACCATGCGCCCCGAACCGTCGAGCGGCGGTGAGCTCATCGAGGTCGAAGCCCGCCGGGGGTTGCTCGGAGGATCCGCTCGCACGGCGGCGCGCTTCGACGTTGCGATGCCGCTCGTGCACGGCTCCAACGGTGAGGACGGCACGCTCCAGGGTCTGTTCGAGCTGGCAGCACTGCCGTACTGCGGATGCGACGTCGTGTCGGCCGCGGTGAGCATGGACAAGCGCCTGTCTCGAACCACGCTCCGCGGGGCGGGCATTCCCGTGCTCGACGACGTGATGATCTCGCGCGCTCGCTGGCTCGAACAGCCGGACGCCGTTCGCGCGCGACTCGCGGAGCGCCCCGGATTCCCCATGTATGTGAAGCCGCGCCGCCTCGGGTCGAGCATCGGTGTGGCGCGTGTGGACGGTGACGCAGCGTTGCGCGACGCGCTCGAGGTCGCCTTCAGCTACGACACCTCGATTCTCGCCGAGCAGGCTCAGGACGGCAGCATCGAGGTCAATTGCTCCGTGCTCGGGTGGGGCGACGAAGTGCGGGTGTCGGTATGTGAGCAACCCGTGAGCAGTGGCACGCTCAGCTATGCCGACAAATATCTCAGCGGCGCCAAGGGAAAGGGCGGCGCCAAGGCACCGGCGTCGGGGATGAAGAGCTCACAGCGCATCATCCCCGCACCCATATCGGACTCGCTCACCAGCCGGATCCAGGACACGGCGATGTCGTCGTTTCGCGCCATCGGCGCCGCCGGTGTCACACGGATTGACTTCCTGGTCTCGCCGGAGCGTGATTCCTTTGTCGTCAACGAGTTGAACACGCTCCCCGGCTCACTGTCGTTCTATCTGTGGGAAGCGTCGGGACTGCGATTCGACGCCCTGCTCGTCCGCCTCATCGACATGGCGATGGCGCGTCACCGCGAGCAGCAGGCAACCACATCATCGATCGACACGTGGCTGCTCACCGGCCGGCCGGGCTGAGCGGCGACCTGCCTGGGGAGCGAGTGAGCATGGCCGGGGGCGCTGGAGAGATCCCGCGCGCGGCGGTGGAGCAGCGGGGCAACGGCCGGCCACTGTTGCTCCTCCACGGCTGGGGCGTTTCGTCCGAGCTCTTTGCCCCGATTCTCGACGGGCTGCAGGCGGGAAGCCACCTGATCGTCCCCGACCTCCCCGGGTTCGGCGCCACGGCGGAGCCGGACGCTCCCTGGTCGGTGCACGAGTACGCCGCCTGGTGCATCGCGTTGCTCGACCGGCTCGGGGTCGACAGCTGCGACCTGGTCGGACACTCGAACGGCGGCCGGATCGGGATCGTCATCGCCGCCACGTACCCCGGGCGGGTGCGGCGGATGGTGCTGACGGGAAGCGCCGGCATCCGGCCGCGACGAACGTTGCGCGGAGCCGCGCGGGTCCGGTCGTACAAGGCGCTCCGAGCCGTGCAACGGTCGGGGGTGGTGCCCCAGGCACTGCGCCGGGCTGCCGGCCGCAATGCCGACCAGCGCGGCTCCGCGGACTATCGCGCGGTGTCGGGGGTCATGCGCGGCACGCTCGTCCGCATCGTCAACGAGGACCTCCGACCACTCCTGCCCACGCTCGACCTTCCGGTCCTGCTCATCTGGGGGGACCACGACACCGAGGCACCGCTCTCGGACGGCCGGGTGATGGAACGCCTCATCCCCGACGCGGGGCTGGTCGTGTTCGAGGGCGCGGGTCACTTCGCGTACCTCGAGCAGCCTGGGCGATTCTGCCGGATCGTCGAAGTCTTCCTGCGTGACGAGCAGGACGAGGGCTCGGCATGAGCCCGCTCGTCGGCCCGCTGGTCGCGCTTGCGGCGATCGTCTGGCTCATCCTCATCTTTCGGATCGTTCTCGTCGCGGCTCGAATGTTCCAGATCGAGGAGTACGAATCGGTTCGCTTCCTGCGCTGGGGGCTGACCCGCCAGTGGCTTGCCCATCGCGCGGTCTGGCTTGGGCTCCTGGTTGGAGCGGTGGCGCTCAGCGCCGCGGCGGTGCTCCCCGCGGCGCGACCGGTCGGCATCGCGATCGCGTGGCTGGCGTCGGCCGCGGCGGCGCAGTTCACGTGGCGATGGACGTCGCCAAAGCGACCGCTGGTGATGACCGCCCGGATGCGCCGCCTGCTCATCGCCGGCGGATTCCTCGCGGTGGTGCTCGCCGCGGGGCTCGCGCTCGGCATCGTCACCCTGCACCCGGTCATCTCCGCGATCCTCGTGCTGATCGCGGGCGGCGTGGTCACCGGCCTCAGCGAGATCCTGCTGGTTGCTGCCAATGTCGTCACCAAGCCGGCGGAGGCGCGGATCCGCCGCCACTATCTCGGGCTCGCCGCGGCGCGCATGAAAGTGGTCGACCCGGTCGTCGTCGCCGTCGTCGGCAGCTTCGGCAAGACCAGCACCAAGCACATCCTCGCGCAGCTGCTCCAACCGAGTGTGAACACGCTGCCAACGCGCAAGAGTTTCAACACGCTGATGGGCGTGACCCGTGTGATCAACGAGGATCTCACCCCCGAGCACCGGGTTTTCATCGTCGAGATGGACGCTTACGCGCAGGGCGAGATCGCGGCGATGAGCGACCTCGTGCACCCGCGGATGGCGATCATCACCGCCATCGGCCCGCAGCACATGGAGCGCTTCGGCACCATCGAGCGAATCGCCGGCGCGATGTATGAGGTCGCGAGCGCGCTGCCGGCCGATGGGACATTGATCGTATACACCGGGGACCAGGCCGGTGCCGTGCTCGCAGAGCGGGCGCGGGCGGACCAGCGTCACCTGATCCGCTACGCGCTCGCCGATGACGCCCAGATGGTGGACGCCGACGTCGTCGCGTCGTCGATCCGGATCGATTCGCACGGTGGCGCATTCCGCTGGCGCTGGGACGCCGAGGGCCTCGACCGTGAGGTGACGATCCCGCTGCTCGGACGCCACCAGGTAGCCAACGTGAGCGCGGCGCTGGCCGCGGTCCGCATCCTCGGGTATTCGATCGACGGGGCGATCACCGCCGCCGCGTCACTCGAGCAGGTCGAGCACCGCCTTCAGTTGATGGCCAGCGCGGGTCCGCTCACGGTGATCGACGATTCGTACAACGCCAACCCGGTCGGAGTCCACAACGGCCTGGAGGTGCTCGCTGCGATGAGCGGGGCTCATAAATTCCTGGTCACGCCCGGGCTCGTCGAGCTGGGCGGCGTCGAGACCGAGGAGAACCGGCGCTATGGCGAGCACGCGGCGAAGGTGTGCGACCACGTGATCGTCATGTCCGCGAAGACGAGCGCGGCGCTGTGCGCCGGTTTGCGCGACGGCGGCATGGGCGAGGATCGTATTCATGTGGTCGACACCCTCGACGAGGCGACCATGCTGCTCCAGCGGCTGTCCCGCCCCGGGGACGTGGTGCTGTTCGCCAACGATCTCCCCGACACATATTTGCCCGTGGCGCGCGCACCTCGCGCGTAGAGCGGTCACGCCGGCTTCGCCTGGGAGATAATCGGCGCGGCTCCGTACGGCCACAACGTCTCAGCACACGTCTCAGCCTGCGTATATGCAACGTCCTCACCGCACCGAGCACGCCCTGTGAGCACCGAGGTGCTCGACGAGCGGTCGCGCCACGTCGCCCTGGTTCGCGCCCAGGCGGCGCTCATCGCCGATTCGTCGCGAGCTGTGCGCCGGCTGGTGGTGAGCCCCGGGGCGAAGCTCATGTCGTCGCCGCGCAAACGGCGTCACGCGCGCCGCGGCCCGGCGCCGCCGCCACCCGTGGTCCCGCGGCACACCTCCTGGAGACGGCGGCTGATCGCGGCCGCGGCGCTCACGGTGCAGGTCGGCCTCCTGGCACTGGCGCTGACGCTCCCGGGGTTCCAGGTGCGGCGGGTGACCGTGGTTGGCACCCACCTGCTCACCACCGGCGCCGTGGTCGCCGCGGCCGAGGTACCCGAGCAGAGCATCTTCACGATCAACGGAGCGGCGATCCAGGGACGCGTGCAGTCGCTGCCCTGGGTCGCGAGCGCGATGGTCACCACCGAGCTGCCCGCCACCGTGGAGATCTCGGTCGTCGAACGCGCGCCGATGCTCCGCATCCGTCGTGACGGCACCGACACGCTGGTCGCCTCGGACGGAGCCACGCTTCCCGGAATCGATGCGACCCCGGCGGCGCGAAGCGGCATCCCGGTGCTGATCGATGACCGCGCCGGGTCCGAGCAACCGATCGACCCCCTGCTGGTCCAGCTGCTCGGCTCCATCGCTCAACGCTTCCCGGCGGTGTTCGGCTGCTCGGTTGCCGCGTACCTCTGGGGGGCCGACGACGTGGTCAGCCTCTGGACGAGCACCGGATGGCGCGCGGTGCTGGGCCACCTCGACACCGAGGACTCCATGCGCGCTCTCCCGGCGCAGATCGAGACCCTCGCCGCGCTCAAGGGCCGGCTCGACTTCGTCAAGCCCACCTTCGGCTACGTCGACGTCGAGGCCCCCGCCTACCCGGTCAGCGGCGGCCACCCGGGCCTCCCGGCCGAGGTGACCGCAGCGCTCCTTCCGATCGCACCCACGATCCAGCCGCCGCCGGCGGCGTCCGCCGTGGCTCCGCCCACCGCGCCGCCGACCCCCCGTCCAACCCCGACCCAGTCGACGTCGCCGAGTGTCAGCCCGGCGTCCGGGATCACGTTGATCACCCCACCGGCGAGCACGCCGGCGGCGCCACCCTGACCGAATAACGGTCCTAGCGGACGCGGTCCCAGGGGCGCGCCGCCCGCAACGCGGAGAGGATCGCGCGCGTCGCCGGCGAGCGATTCATCGTGTAGAAATGCACACCGGGTGCACCCCCGGCGAGCAACTCGGCGCATTGGAGCGTCGCCCACGCCACCCCCAGCTGCAGCACCGCCTCGGGGTCGTCCTCGCGTGAGCGCAACGCCTCGAGGAGCGCCTCCGGGATGGTGGCGCCGATCTTCAACGTGAAACGGCGGATCTGGCCGACGTTGGTGACCGGCATGATGCCCGGGATGATCGGCACGGTCACTCCGGCCGCACGCGCCCTCGGCACGAAATCGAAGTACGCCCGGTTGTCGAAGAAGAGATTCGTGATCAGGTAGCTGGCGCCCGCGTCCTGCTTGCGCCTCGCGGAGCGGATGTCCTCGTCGGTGTCCACCAACTCCGGGTGCTTCTCGGGGTAGCAGGCGCCGCCGACGCAGAACCCGTATCGCGCGATGATCAACTCCATCAGCTCGCTACCGTGCGCGAGCCCACCCGCAGGGGCGACAAAGCGCTCGACGCCCTCCGGGGGATCGCCGCGCAGCGCGAGCACGTTGTCGATCCCCGCGTCGCGCAGCCCGTCGAGGATGCCCTGGAGGTCGTCGACGGTCGCGTCGACGCAGGTGAGGTGCGCGACCGGCTCGATGTCGAGCTCTCGACGGATGCGGGTCACGAGGTCGACGGTGCGCGTGCGCACCGAGCCCCCGGCGCCATACGTCACCGACACGAAGGTCGGCTCCAGCTCGCGCAGGTGTGAGATCGCCTCGAAGAGCTGGCGCACGCCGTCGTCGGTCTTCGGAGGAAAGAACTCGAACGAGAACAGGGGCTGCCGGCGGTCTTCGAGGACGGTGTCGAGACGCATGGTGACCACCATGCTACGGTCCGCGAAATGCTTGCGGTGTACGCGTCGGCGGTCGGCGGCGATGACCCGCTGGCCAACCTCGCCGTCGGCGAGCTGTCCGCACCCGTGCCGCAGGCCGGTTGGGCCCGGGTCAAGGTGCGCGTCGCATCCCTGAACCACCACGACATCTGGACCCTTCGCGGAGTGTCCTCGTCCGAGGTGACCCCGCCGCAGATCCTCGGCTGCGACGCTGCCGGCGAGGTCGACGGGTACGGCGGCGAGCCACCACTGGGCGCGCCGGCGTTGGGGGCGAGGGTCGTCGTCTACCCGATCGTCACCTGCGGGCAGTGCCCGGCCTGCCTCGCCGACGAGCCGCTGGGCTGCCGGTCCTTCCGCATGCTCAGCGAGGCACCACTCGGCGGTGCGCTCGCCGAGTACGTCGAGATCCCGGTCGCGAATCTCGTCGCGCTGCCCGACCAGGTCAGCTTCGCCGACGCAGCATGCCTGCCGACCGCCTACCTGACCGCGTATCGAGCGCTCTTCGTTCGCGCCGGACTGCGGCCCGGGATGAGCGTGCTCGTGCAGGGGGCAAGTGGCGGCGTCGCAACAGCGTGCATCCTGCTCGGACGGCTCGCGGGCATCACTGTCTATGCGACGTCGCGCGATGAGGCGAAACGGGCATTCGCCGTGGACCTCGGCGCCGAGGCGGCGTTCCCGGTGGAGCGCCAGACGGCGCGTGCGATCGTCGGTGCGACCGGGGGCATCGGCGTGGACGCCGTCGTCGACACCGTCGGCGAGCCGACCTGGGACCTGAGCCTCCGCGCGGTGAAACCGGGAGGCGTGGTCGTCGTTCCGGGATCGACCGGTGGTCCGAACCCGCCGCGCAGCTCAACCGGATCTTCTTCAGGAGCCTCACCGTCGCGGGAACCACGATGGGAACTCGCGGGGAGCTGCGACGCCTGGTCGATCCGAGCGCCACCGGCGCTCTCCGGCCCCTGATCGGGTCGACCCATCCGCTCGGCGACGCCGCACGAGCGTTTGCCGAGATGGCGAGTGGCGACCTGCGCGGGAAGATCGTTCTCGAGGTGTGAGCACGCGCGGCGAAGACGCGTCGCGAAGCGTAGACGCCGTGAACGCGCGGTGTTACGGTTGCCCGGCTTCAGCCGTCCAGTGACCGCGGCGGACGGGGCCTCGTCCAGAAGGTGCAGTGGCGAGGTCCTGTCCGTGTCTCCAGGGTTGGCTCGAGACGGGTGCTTCGATCTCCGGAGCCTGGGGTTTGACGGGCTCCCGCCTCTCGAGGACAACCAACATGTTGTGGCATACTGGGGGTGCGAACCCAGCATCTTGCGGTTTTGCGCCTGAAAACCCTTGTAGGGCGCACCCGCGACGGCTACACTCGGAGACCGATACAAGTGACCCGTCCTCGCCGCGTCTTCGCACTCGATCTCGGAACCACCAAAGTCTGCTGCGCCGTCGCAGACCTTGAGACCACCGGTCTCCGAGTCCTGGGTGTCGGTCTGGTCGCGTCGAGGGGGGTTCGCAAGGGGGCCGTCGTCGAGATCGACCGGGCTGCCGAGGCGGTCGCCGAGGCGGTCGACATGGCCGAGCAGATGTCCGGGGTGGCGATCGACTCCGCCGTGGTCGGCATCGCCGGCGGGCACATCACGTCGCAGAACAGCCGTGGCGTCGTGGCCGTCGAGGCGGGCCACCGCGAGGTTCGCGACCAGGACGTGCATCGCGCCATCGACGCGGCGCGCGCGGTGAGCGTTCCCTCCGAGCGGCGCATCGTGCATGTGCTGCCGCAGCAGTTCACCATCGACGGGCAGGAGGGCGTGCGCGACGCCATCGGCATGGCCGGGAACCGGCTCGAAGTCGATGCGCACATCATCACCGGTGCCAACACCGCGATCCAGAACGTCGTCAAAGTCGTGCACAAGGCCGGACTCAACGTCGACGACATGGTGTTGCAGGTGCTCGCATCCGCTGAAGCGGTGGTCACCGAGGACGAGATCGAGCGCGGCGTCGTGGTGGTCGATGTCGGCGGTGGTACCAGCGATATCGCGGTCTTCGCACGCGGCAGCATCGTGCACACCAGCGTGATTCCGGTCGGCGGCAACCACGTGACCGCGGACCTCGCGGTCGGGTTGCGCTGCGACCTCGAGACCGCCGAAACCGTGAAGCGCAACTTCGGTCACTGTCTGCAGCTCACACTGCCCGCCGACGCCGAGGTGACCCTGACACCGATGGGCTACGACGAGCCGGTCGGTGTGCCGCAACGCTATCTCGCGGAGATCATCGGCCCACGCGCCCGCGAGATGGCGTCGCTGATCGCGGCCGAGGTGGAGCGGGCCGGGCCGCTCGGCATGTTCCCCGGTGGCATCGTGATCACCGGCGGCGGCGCGCTGCTCCGCGGGTTCGCGGAGATCGTGCAGCAGCAGACCAATCTCCCCGCTCGCGTGGCCGCACCCCAGGGGTTGCACGGCATGAACGACGAGATCCGCGGCCCGAGCCACGCGACCGTGGTCGGCCTGCTGCGCTGGGGAGCCCGGAGCAACCTCGGACGCAAACCCTCGCGCTCCAACGGCAAGAGCTCGGACGGCCCTGCCGCCGGAGTCAAATTATCGAGGTGGTTTCGTGACCTATTTTGATCATCTGCGCACTCAGGGACTCGACCAGCCCGGGGATGCACTGGCCCGCCGGAGATCGTCACAGCATTCGCCCCCAACCCGAGAAACGCCAACCCAACGCGAGGAGAGACTCATGGCAGACCTCGACCGGACACTTGAAGGCAACGCCCGCATCCGCGTCGTGGGGGTCGGCGGCGGCGGCAGCAATGCCGTGAACCGCATGATCCGGAGCAACCTCAAGGGCGTTGAGTTCATCGCGATCAACACCGACCACCAGGCGCTGAGCTCGTCATCCGCACATCTCAAGATCCGCATCGGCGGCAAGCTCGACTCGCGGGCTCGGCGCCGGCGGCGATCCCCAGAAGGGACAGGACGCAGCCGAGGAGTTGCGCTGACGAGCTCACCAAGGCGCTGGCGGACAGCGATATGGTGTTCATCACCGCCGGAATGGGCGGTGGCACCGGGACCGGGGCCGCGCCGATCATCGCGGAGATCGCTCGCGAGACCGGAGCGCTGACCATCGGCGTGGTGACCAAGCCCTTCCGCTTCGAGGGGCTGCGCCGTCAGAAGTCGGCCGAGGAAGGCATTGCCAACCTCCAGGGTCGCGTCGACACGCTCATCACCATCCCGAACGAGCGGCTCATGCAGGTGGTCGACAAGAAGACTCCGATCGGCGACGCGTTCAAGGTTGCCGATGATGTGCTCCGTCAGGGCGTGCAGGGCATCAGCGACCTGATCGTCTTCCCCGGACTGATCAACCTTGACTTCGCCGACGTGAAGACGATCATGCAGGGCCAGGGACAGGCGCTCATGGGCATCGGATTCGGCAGCGGCGACACGCGCGCCGCGGACGCCGCGAAGGACGCGGTCGCGAGCCCACTGCTCGAGACCACCATCGCCGGCGCCAAGGGCATCCTGCTCAACGTCACCGGCGGACCGGACCTCACGCTGTATGAGGTGAACGAGGCGGCGCAGCTGGTCAGTGAGTTGGCCGATTCCGACGCGCAGATCATCTTCGGCACGGTCATCGACGAGCACATGAAAGGCGAGGTGAAGATCACCGTGATCGCCACCGGGTTCACCGGCCAGATTGATGTGATCGGCACCCTCAGCTACGAGCCGTCGGCGCGTCCCGTGGTCTCCGACCAGCGGCAACCGGCCTTCACGGTTGGCGGCAGGCCCACGGGTCCGTACAGCGTCGACGACCTCGACATCCCCGCGTTTCTGAGGGACCGTCGGTAGGTTTGGGTTCGGTGCAGCGCCTGCCTGCGCAACGCGGTCGACCGGCGCTGCAGACCAAGCCTATAGGGGGCAGCAGGTGAAGTGCCCGTTCTGCGGCGAGACGGACATCAAGGTCGTCGACTTGCGCGATTCCGAAACCGGTGAGGCGATTCGCCGCCGTCGAGAATGCCTCGGCTGCGGCAAGCGTTTCACCACCTACGAGCGTGTCGAGGCGCCGCCGCTGTACGTCGTCAAGAAGGACGGCAGGCGCGAGGAATTCAGTCGCTCGAAGCTTCTGTCGGGGCTCGTGATGGCGTCGAAGAAGACGCGGCTCGCTCCGGCGAATCTCGAGTTGATGGTGGCGGAGATTGAGAACGCACTGCGCAGCCAGAACCTGACGGAGATACCCAGCCGTGAGGTCGGCGCCATGGTGATGGCGCGATTGCGCGACATCGACGAGATCGCATACATTCGATTCGCCTCGGTGTATCGATCCTTCAAGGACGCGCAGGAGATGCGCGCAACCATCGAGGATGTGCTCGCGCATCCTCCAGGCACGCGCCCGGATTCCGCGCGCCGGCAGCGCAAGCGTCGTGACACCGAAGGTAGAGAGTTGCCCCTCGACATGGGCAAGTGAAATGGCTGTGGTGGAGGAGGATTCGCCGGTAGCGGACCGGCTCGAGGCGGTGCGTGCCCGGATCGAGGCAGCCGCGGCGCGCTCCAACCGCGACCCGCTCGACGTGCGCCTGATCGCTGTGACGAAAGGGATGCTCGCCGCCCGTGTCGACGAGGTGATTGCCGCGGGCGTCGAGGACATCGGCGAGAACCGGATCCAGGAGGCCGCCGACAAGCAGCGTGAGGTCCGCAACGCTGCGCGCTGGCACTTGATCGGCCACCTGCAGACCAACAAGGCCGGACGCGCGGCGACGCTGTTCGACTTCATCCATTCCGTCGACAGCACGCGCGTCGCGGATGCGCTGTCCGCACATCGACCCGCGGGACGTGATCCCCTCGGCGTCCTGCTCGAGGTTGAGTTGACCGGGCTGCCAACCCGCTATGGGGTCGCTGAACCGGACGTCGAGGGAGTGGTGCAGCGGCTCGTCAACGTCCCGTCGCTCCACCTTATGGGGCTGATGACCATCGCTCCTTATTCCGAGGATCCCGAGGACTCGCGCGCCACGTTCACCCGTCTCCGTCGCCTCCGCGACCACATGGAGCACGTGACCGGTTGGGCGCTCCCCGAGCTCAGCATGGGCATGAGCAACGACTTCGAGATCGCAATCGAAGAGGGCGCCACCATGGTGCGGATCGGTCGAGCGATCTTCGGCGAGCGGCCGGCGTAGAGAGCGCTCGACGATTCGGGAGCCAACGATCTGCCGGTATCCTTGAGCGATGCCCAGGTATTCAGCCGTCAGCGCCCGCGCGGGTTTTCCCGAGGCGGAGCTCGAGATCCTCGAGCTCTGGCAACGCACCCGCGTCTTCGAGCGCAGCCTGGCAATGCGTCGCGACGCGCCCCCGTACGTTTTCTACGAGGGACCGCCAACTGCCAACGGGTTGCCGGGTCTCCACCACGTGCTCGCCAGGTCGTACAAGGACGTGTTCGCGCGCTACAAGCAGATGACCGGATTCTCGGTGGCTCGAAAGGCCGGGTGGGACACCCACGGACTCCCCGTCGAGCTGGAGATCGAGCGCGCCCTGAAGATCAGCGGCAAGAAGCAGATCGAGGAGTACGGGATCGCGGAGTTCAACGCGCGCTGCAAGGCGTCGGTGAACGAGTACATCGACCAGTGGCGCGAGATGAGCGAACGTCTGGGCTTCTGGCTCGACTTCGACCATCCCTACCGTAGCTATGACGGCACCTACATCGAATCGGTGTGGTGGAGCCTGAAGGAGCTCTGGGAGGACGAGCGGCTCTACCAGGGTTACAAGGTCACGCCGTACTGCCCGCGCTGTCAGACCACGCTGTCCTCGCACGAGCTGAGCCAGGGATATGCGGAGGACACGCCCGATCCATCCGTGTACGTCAAGTTCCGCCTCAACGACTTGGACGGCAAGACCTTCCTGCTGGCCTGGACGACGACGCCATGGACGCTCCCCGGCAATGTCGCGCTCGCGGTGCATTCCGGAAAACGCTATGTCCGGGTCGCGCAGGGCGACGAGTCGTACATCCTCGCGAAGCAGCGCCTCGACGTGCTCGAGGGACCATACGAGGTCCTCGACGAGATGGATGGCGCGGACCTCGTCGACACCACCTACGAGCCGCTGTTCACCGACATGCTCCCCGAAGGCCTCGCGTTTGTCGTGCTCGACGCACCCGAGTTGGTGAGCATGGACGAGGGCACCGGAGTCGTCCACACCGCCGCGGCATACGGCGTGGCCGACCTCGAGCTCTGCCAGCGCATGGGCGTCGCCATCCGCCACGTAGTCGGGCTCGACGGACGGTTCCTGGACGGCCAGACGCGATACCGGGGGATGTTCGTCAAGGACGCCGATCCGAAGATCATCGAGGACCTCCGCGAGCAGGGCAGCCTCTACCGAGCCGAGCGGATCCTGCACACGTACCCGTTCTGCTGGCGCTGTGACACGCCGCTGCTCTATTACGCGATCACGTCCTGGTTCATACGCACAACCGCCGTAAAGGATCGCCTGCTCGCTCACAACCGGAGCGTGCACTGGCAGCCGGCGCACATCCGAGACGGTCGCATGGGCAACTGGCTCGAGAGCCTCATCGACTGGAACCTGTCGCGAAGCAGGTACTGGGGCACCCCGCTGCCGATCTGGGTCTGCGAGGAGTGCGACCAAAAGTTCTGTGCCGGGAGCGCGGCCGAGGTTGGATTGACGGTGGACGACGATCTCCACCGGCCGTTCATCGATGAGGTCACGCTGCCCTGCACCGCCTGCGCTGGAGTGATGCGTCGCGTTCCCGACGTCATCGACGCCTGGTACGACTCCGGAGCGATGCCCTTTGCGCAGAAGCACTATCCCTTCGAGAATCGAGAGCTTTTCGAGCGCACTCATCCCGCGGACTTCATCTGCGAGGGGGTCGACCAGACCCGCGGTTGGTTCTTCTCGCTGCTCGCCGAGTCCACCCTGCTGTTCGACCTGCCTGCCTACAGGAACTGCGTGGTGGTGGGAACGCTGCAGGACAAGCACGGCAAGAAGATGTCGAAGTCGCGGGGCAATACGATCGAGCCGAGCATCATCTTCGATCAGTTCGGTGCCGACGCCGCACGCTGGTACTTTTACGCGCAGGGCGTTGAGAACGCCGAGCTGCGCGTGAGCCCGGCGTCGTTCCAGGACGTGGTGCGCCTCTTCATGCTGACGCTCTGGAATGTGTACTCGTTCTTCGTCACCTACGCGCTGACCGATGAGTACGACCCGGCATCGGCTGCGCTGGCGGTCATCGAACGCCCGGTGCTCGACCGCTGGTGCCTTTCGCGATTGGCCGAGACGGTCGATGGAGTTCGCGAGGCGATGGAGCGGTACGACGCGTCGGACGCTGTCCACGCCGTCGAGGCGTTCGTCGAGGATCTCTCCAAGTGGTACGTGCGCCGTTCACGCCGGCGCTTCTGGAAGAGCGCCGGGAGCAGTGACGACGCCCAGGCAGCGTTCGCGACGCTGAACACGGTGTTGCTGACGCTGTCGGGGCTGGTCGCGCCGTTCATGCCCTTCATGGCCGAGCGTATGTACCGCAACCTCAGCGGCTTCAACGGCGACCCGCCTTCGGCGCCGGGAGTGCCCAACTCGGTGCATCTCACCGACTATCCCAAGGTGGCGGGAGCGTGGCGTGACCCCGACGTTCTCGTCGAGATGAGCCGGCTGCGCCGGCTTGTCGAGGACGGGCTCGCCGCGCGCACGACCGCCGGCGTGCGCGTCCGCCAGCCGCTCGCCACCGCAACGATCGCGAGCGCCCCACTCGACCCCGAGCTCGAGGCGATCTTCATGGAGGAGCTCAACGTCAAAGCCGTGCGCTACGCGGACCCCGACGGTGGGCGCGCCCTGGTCGTCCTCGACACCACGATCACCGACGAGCTTCGCCTCGAGTGGCTGGCGCGCGAAGTCAGCCGCAAGGTCAACGAGCTGCGCAAGCAGGCGGGGCTCCGGGTCGAGGATCGGATCACGCTGCTGGTCGACGCCGATGGCGACGCGCGGCGCGCGCTCGACGCTTATCGGGACTGGTTGCAGGGGGAGACGCTCGCGCTGGCGATCGAGGACCGGCGCGGAGAAGCGCTCGCCGAGTGGGAAGGCGAGCTGGGAGGCGCACGGTGCTGGCTGGGAGTACGGCGGTAGCGGCCGCCCCGCGCACCTCGCGGCGGCGGATCTACTCGGTGATGCTCGGTACCGCCGCGATTGTGGCCCTTGTCGACCACATCACCAAGTGGCTCGTGGCTTCGCAAATCCCCCTCGGACAGCAGATCTGGCGCGGCTCGTTCGTGTCCATCGATCATGTCGAGAACAGCGGCGCCGCCTTCAGCGTGCTTCCCCAACTGCACTGGCTCTACCTGGCGGTCGCGCTGATCGTGAGCCTCTACATCGCCTTCGCGGGCTACCGGTACGGGACCACGTGGTATCGCCAGGTCCTGCTCGGCATGATCCTCGGCGGAGCGCTGTCGAACGGGGTCGACCGGCTCGTGCAGGGGGCGGTCGTCGACTTCATCGACTTCCACTTCTGGCCGGTGTTCAACGTGGCCGACAGCTGCATCGTCGTCGCGATCGTGCTCCTGCTCGTGCTCAGCTTCGTCCCGTCGTCACACCCATCATCGGCGCCGTCATGAGCGCCGGCAGCGCGACGGTCGTCACGCCGCAACTCGACGTGTGGCTCGCCAACTCCAGACGGATCACGCGCCACGCCGCGCGGACCCTTATCGACGCAGGTATGGTGACCGTCGACGGGCGACCGGGCAGACCCGGGCAGCGCGTTCGCGACAGCGCCGACGTCGTGGTCACGCCCGCGGTCGAGCACCACATCACCGCGGGGTCGCGCTCCCCGTCGATCGCCCCCGTCAGCGACCTGTGCATCGTCGATGAGGACGACTGGCTGGCGGTGGTCGACAAGCCGTCCGGCATGGTCGTCCACCCTGCCCCCGGCCATCCCACCGGAACCCTCGCCGACGCGCTCAAGGAGCGGGGCACGACCTGGTCGTTGCTCGGCGGCACCGAGCGCGCGGGGATCGTGCACCGGCTCGACCGCGACACGAGCGGACTGCTGGTGGTGGCGAAGACCGAGGCCGCGCACCGTGGCCTGGCCCGGCAGCTCAGCGATCGCTCACTCGGGCGGACCTACTGGGCGCTCGTGCACGGCGGCTTCCGGGAGGACACCGGGACCATCGACGCGCCGATCGCCCGTCACCCTCGCGACCGCAGGCGCATGGCGATCGTCGAGGGGGGCCGCGAGGCGATCACCGATTTTCGAGTCCTCGAACGTCTCAGCGGGGCGACGGTCCTCGAGGTCTCGCTGCGGACGGGACGCACCCACCAGATTCGCGTGCATCTCGCCTCGATCGGACATGCGATCGTCGGTGACGCGGTCTACGGGCGTCCCGACGCGACGCTCCTGCGTCCGGCACTGCACGCCATGCGCCTGCGCCTGCGCCATCCTGCCGACGGCACCGAGCGGTCGTACGAGTTGCCGATCCCGGAGGAGCTGGTCGCCGCCACCGAGCGGCTGCGTCCCTCGCCCGCATGAGCTCGGAGGGCAGGCTCATCGTGTTGACCGGGCCGAGCGGTGTCGGCAAGGACACCGTGTTGCGTGAGCTGTTCGTCATCGATCCCGCCCTCGAGTACTGCGTCTCGTACACCACGCGCCCGCCTCGTCCCGGCGAGGTTGACGGCGTGTCCTACTTCTTCGTGGACGAGCCGGCGTTCCGGGCGATGATCGCTCGCGACGAGTTCTTCGAATGGTCGACGGTCTATGGCGAGCTCAAAGGGCGGACCTACGAGACGGTGAACAAGGCCCTCGCCAGCGGCAAGGACACGGTGATCAAGATCGACGTCCAGGGTGCGGAGAAAGTACGGTCGCGGATCGGGGACCGCGCGATCTACATCTATCTGCTGCCCCCGAGTGTCGAGGCCCTCGAGCAACGTCTCGTCGAGCGCGCCACCGAGGACCCGGCAAGCCTCCAGGCCCGCCACGAGCGTTCGCTTGCCGAGCTTGCGCTCAAGGACACGTACGATCATCAAGTGGTGAACGATGACGCCAAGCGCGCGGCGCGAGAGATCGAAGCTATCATCCAGGCGGCGCGGTCGGCGGCCGGGCGAAGCCCGGCATGACCCTCGCCCTCGATGCGCGTCGTGTCCTGCTCGGGATCGGCGGCAGCGTGGCGGCGTTCAAAGCCTGTCAGGTGGTGACCGACCTCCGCCGCGAGGGTGCCGACGTGAAGGTCGCGATGACCGAGGCAGCAACCCGTTTCGTGACCCCGACGCTGCTCCGCGCCCTGAGTGGCCACCGGGTCGCCTCCAGCATCTGGGACGACGATCCAGCCGAGGCCGGACATGGGATGACGCACCTGGACCTCGCATCCTGGTGCGAGGTCCAGGTGGTGGTCGCCGCCTCAGCGGATCTCATCGCTCGGCTGGCGCTCGGACTTGCCGGCGATCCGGTGACCGCGACCGCACTGGCGTGCCGCGCTCCGCTGCTCGTGGCACCCGCCATGGAGTCGGCGATGTGGGAGCACCCTGCGACCCAGGGCCACGTGGCCACGCTGATCGCACGCGGCGGCCGGATCATCGGACCCGTCTACGGACGGCTGGCGAGCGGCCACGAGAACACCGGCCGGATGGCCGAGCCCGATGCGATCGTGGCGGTGGTGAGGGAGCTCCTTGTCGCCGGGGCCTGACCCCACCATCTACGGTCTGCGCTTCGTGGTCACCGCGGGTGGAACTCGCGAACCGATCGATCCGGTGCGCTTCATCGGCAATCGATCGAGCGGCAAGATGGGCAACGAGATCGCCGCCGCTGCGATCCGGCAGGGAGCGACGGTCACGCTGGTAACCGCCGCCATTCCACCCGCCGCGGACGCCGGCCTCGAGGTCATCGCCGTGGAGACCGCCGACGAGATGAATGCTGCAGTGCGGGCCGCGCTCGCCGGGGCGCGCGTGCTTGTCATGGCTGCTGCCGTGGCCGACTGGCGGCCGCGCGACGTGGCGCGCAACAAGCTCAAGAAGGGAGCGGACACGCTGACCATCGAGCTGGTTCCGACCGTCGACATCCTCCGCACGCTGCGCGACGACGGCGCGGCGGATGGTGTCTTCGTGGTCGGTTTCGCGGCGGAGACCGAGAACGTCATCGACAACGCCCGGGCAAAGCTCCACACCAAGCAACTCGATCTCGTCGTCGTCAACGACGTCTCACGCGAAGGCATCGGCATGGGCGCCGACGACAACGAGGTCACCATCATCGGCCGCGACGGCAGCGTGCGGACGATCGCGCGCGCACCCAAGTCGGTCGTCGCCGACGCGATCGTGCGCATCATCGCGAGCAGATTGCGATGACCTTCGCCTCGGTCGTCCCCGAGACGCGATCGCAGCTGCCACGCGACGCCTACACGTACTCCATTCCCGAGGATCTCGCCGAACTTGTCCTTCCGGGCGTGCGTGTCGAGATCCCGTTCGGCAAGCGGTCGATCCTCGGCTACGTGGTGGAGCGATCGGAGGAGACGGAGTTCGCGGAAGTCCGCGCCATCGATCGGGTCATCGACGAACCGCGACTGCTGCTCGATCATCACCTTGCACTGGCGCGACAGATCGCGGAGCGATACTGCGCTCCGCTCGGTGAGGTGCTCCGGGCCATGCTGCCCAAGGGCGTTCGCACGCGCCCGTCGCGAAGAGCGGGGCCGAGGTCAATCTCGCGCGCGGTTGCCGAAGCAGGCGCCGCCGGGCCACCCGAGCCGGCGCCGCTCCTCAACGACGCACAGCGGGCCGCGGCGGTGCCGCTGCTCGATGCTATTGCGACGCGTACCCACCGCCGCATCCTGCTCCACGGCGTCACCGGGAGCGGGAAGACCGAGGTGTATCTCGCCGGGATCGACGCGGCACTCGGCGCGGGTCGCGGCGCGATCGTGCTCGTGCCCGAGATTGCCTTGACACCGCAGATGATTCGTCGCTTCACGGTGCGATTTCCCGGGTTGATCGCGGTCGTCCACTCTGCGCTCACCGACGCCGAGCGCGCGGCCGAATGGCGGCGCATCCGCAGCGGCGAGCACACAGTTGTCATCGGCTCGCGGAGTGCGGTCTTCGCCCCAGTTCCCGACCTCGGCATCGTTGTCGTCGACGAGGAGGATGCGCCCGCGTACAAGCAGGATCGCGTCCCCCGATATCACGCGGTCGACGTCGCATTGATGCTTGGGGCGCTCTCCAGCGCGCCGGTCGTCATGGGAAGCGCGACCCCACGGGTCGAGAGTTTCTACCGGGCGCACACCGGGGATCTCGAGCTCGCCACCCTCCCCGAGCGGGTGAGCGGCCGCCCGCTGCCGCCGATCGAGGTCGTCGATCTGCGCGACGAGTTGAAGGCGGGCAACACCAACGCGCTGTCGCTGACCCTCGACCGCGCGCTGCAGGAATGCCACGCCGACGGTGGTCAGTCGATCCTGTTTCTCAACCGTCGCGGCACCTCGACGGTGGTGCTCTGCCGAACCTGCGGCGAAGCCGTGACGTGCAGCAACTGCAGCGTGTCCCTCGTGCACCACGTCGACCGCGGGAGCTGTGACTGTCACTACTGCGGTTTGTCGATCCCGATGCCGAGCGCGTGTCCCGCATGCGGCTCGCGCACGATCCGCGCGCTCGGCATGGGCACGGAGCGGCTCGAGCGCGAGGTGCGCGAACGCTTCCCGGCGCTGCGCCTGATTCGCATGGACCGCGACACCACGCGATCGCGGGATGCCTACTTCGACATCTACGACCGTTTCCGCCGGCACGAGGCCGATTGCCTGATCGGGACGCAGATGGTCGCCAAGGGCTGGGATCTCGGCAACGTGCGTCTCGTCGGCATCGTCAACGCCGACACGTCCCTGCACTTCCCTGACTATCGGAGTGGCGAGTTGACCTTCTCGCTGCTCACCCAGGTGGCGGGGCGCGCGGGACGCGGTGACGAGCCGGCACGCGTGGTGCTTCAGACGTACAGCCCCGGTCATTACGCGGTCCGCCACGCGACCACCCACGACTACCTCGGATTCGCGCACGACGAGATCCGCGTGCGCAAGGCGTTGCGATTTCCGCCGTATGCGCGCCTCTGCGTCTGCACGTACGTGCACAAGGACGACCGCGAGGCTGAGATCGAAGTTCGCCGGGAGGCTCAGCGAGTGTCTGATACACTCGGAATTGGCGCCGGGCTTGACGTCCTCGGTCCGACGCCGGCGTTCCTCCACCGCCTCCGAGGCGAATACCGCTGGCAGATCACGGTGCGAGGCACCGACATCGAGAGGGCATTTCCTCACCTTCCCAGGGCTCGGGGCTGGAGTATTGACGTCGACCCCGGGGCGTGAACGGAGACATCAGCGTGGCCATCCTTCCCATCGTCCTCGTCTCGGACCACAACGACGTGCTCACCACCAAGGCGATTCGCGTGCCGCGGGTGGACGACGAGATACGCCGTCTGATGGACGACATGGTCGAGACGATGTTCGCCGCCAACGGGGTGGGGCTCGCGGCTCCGCAGGTGGGGGTGTCGCTGCGGGTCATCGTGCTTCGCGTCGACAATCAGATCTATCAGCTCGCCAACCCGGAGATGGTGCGTACCGACGGCGATCAGACCGGTTTCGAGGGTTGCCTGTCGGTGCCAGGGTGGGTCGGCGAGGTCACCCGCCGGATGAGGGTCGTCGCCAAGGGACTGAACCGCCATGGCAAGGAGGTCCGCGTCAAGGGCGACGGCCTGCTCGCCCGGGCAGTGCAGCACGAGCTGGATCACCTCGACGGCATCCTCTTCACAACCAGGGTGAACGAGGGGACGCTCCGCGAGGTCGAACCCGCAGAGGAGGCTGAGGAGCCCGGCGTCGTCAGCGCTGTGTGAGGCTCGTCTTCTGTGGCACCGCCTCATTTGCGGTGCCCTCGCTCCGGGCAACCGCCGCACGCCACGAGGTCGCGGCGGTCGTCACCAGGGCGGATCGGCCGGGAAGCAGAAGGCCAGGCGCCGCGCCCGGTCGGCGAGGCGGCGCGTGAGCTCGGCCTCGAGGTGCTGACCCCAGCGCGAATCGGCGCGCCTGACGTGGTGCGCGACCTGCTCGCGCTGGCACCGGACTGCCTGGTGGTTGCCGCCTATGGCCAGATCCTGCCCACGGCGCTGATCGACCCGCCGCCGCATGGCGCCGTCAACGTCCATGGGTCGCTGCTCCCGCGCTGGCGGGGCGCCTCGCCGATCGCGCACGCCATCCTCGCCGGCGATGAAGAGACCGGCGTCTCGATCATGCGCATGGAGGCAGGTCTCGACACCGGACCGGTGTACTCGACGGCGCGTGTGCGCATCGACGCCGGCGCCACAACACCCACCCTCACCGCGACCCTCGCCGACCTGGGCGCCGCCGAGCTCATCTCGGTGCTCGACGCGCTGGAGCGTGGCGACGCGATCGCGACGCCGCAACCGGACGACGGCGTGACCCATGCGCCGCGGCTCAGTCGCGCTGACGGGCGCGTGGACTGGTCGGCGAAAGCGGCGGTCGACGTCGAGCGGATGGTGCGGGCGCTGCAGCCGTGGCCTGGCGTGCTCGCGCCGCTCGACGGTGTCGGCGTCCAGATCGAGGCAGGCGCGCTCTCGGACGTTTCCGCCGGGGCGGTCCCCGGCAGCGTGGCTCGCCGCGAGGGTGAATCGGTTGTGATCGCCGCTCGCGAGGGCGGCTACCGCGTCGACCAGATCACGCCACCCGGCAAGCGAACCATGACACCGGCCGCGTTTCTGCGCGGCCGGCATTCCAGCGACGGGAGTCGCTGATGCCGCCGGCGCGGAAACCAGGCGACAACCTGCTCGCCAACAACCGCCGGGCACGATACGAGTACAGCATCGTCGAGACCATCGAGGCCGGCATCGAGCTGACCGGCACCGAGGTGAAATCGCTGCGGACCGGCCGGATCCAGCTGCGCGACGGCTACGTGCGCATCGAGAACGGGCAGGCGTGGTTGATCCAGGTCAACATCGCGTCATACCAGCAGGGCAACCGGAACAACCCCGAGCCCGAGCGCCGCCGCCGTCTCCTCCTGCACAAGCGCGAGATCGAGTATCTCGACGGACGGGTCCGGACCCAGGGGCTCACGATCATTCCGCTCAAGCTCTACCTGGTCCGCAACCGCGTCAAGGTGGAGATCGGCCTCGCGCGTGGCAAGAAGCTCTGGGACAAGCGCCAGGACGTCGCCAAACGTGATGCCGAACGCGACATGGAGCGCGCCATCAAACGCTGAGCGCGGAGATCAGCCGGCGGCGGCGTGAACCTCGGGCTCAGGTGGCGCAGCCTGGGACGCGGCGCTCGGACGGTTGGCCCTGATATCCGGGACCACCCGGGCGGCGAGCCCGTCGATACGCTGGCGCAGCTCGCGCAGCCCGGTCCCGCGGGTCGCGCTGACCGCCAGCGCCGACACCCCGGCGACGTCGCCGAGTCGCAGCCGTGCGGCGCGGACCTCCGATGCGGTCAGGCGATCGACCTTGCTGAGCGCGAGGATCATCGGCTGCTCGCAGTCCATCGATCGCAGGGTGTCGAGAACGGTGACCAGCTGCTGCTCCGCGTCCGGGTGGGACGCGTCGACCACCAGGCAGAGCATGTGAGCCTGGCGCACCTCCTCGAGGGTCGCCGCGAAGGCCTCGACCAGCTCGGTCGGCAGCTTCTGGATGAACCCGACCGTGTCGGTGAGGATGACCAGCTTGCCGGACGGCAGCTCGAGACGCCGGGAGGTGGGGTCGAGGGTCGCGAAGAGCAGGTCGTCGGCAAGCACCTGGCTGTGGGTCAGCACGTTGAGCAAAGTCGACTTGCCGGCGTTGGTGTACCCGACCAGCGCGCACGACGCGAGGGGAACATTGGTCCGCGCGGTGCGCCGGGTACGACGCTGCCGTTCGATCACCACGAGGCGTTCGCGCAGGCGCTTGAGTTGCTGGCGGATGAGGCGCCGGTCGACCTCGATCTGCTTCTCCCCAGGGCCGCCTCGGAGCCCGACGCCGCCGCGCTGGCGCTCGAGGTGGGACCACCCGCCGGCGAGCCGGGGCAAAAGGTGCTCGAGCTGCGCCATCTCGACCTGCACCCGGCCCTCGGCGGTGATGGCTCGGCGCGCGAAGATCGCGAGGATCACCTCGGTGCGGTCGAGCACCGGGACGCCCCATTCCTCTTGCAGGTTTCGCTGCTGGCGGGGGGTCAGCTGGTCGTTGCACAGCACCGCCGGGCTGTCGAGCTCGGCGAGATGGGAGGCAAACGCCGCGACCACCCCGGAGCGGAAGAAGGTGGCGGGATGCGGCTCGCGCAGCGAGATCAGGCTGCGCTCCAGGACCTCGGTGCCGAGGGTGCGAGCCAGCTCCTCGAGCTCGTCGAGCTCGATGTCGCGCTGCTCGCGCTCGTCCCGTCCGGAGGCGGTGCCGATCACGATCACCCGCTTCAGCTTCGCGCCGACCGCCGGGTCAGCTCCCGATGGCGCGTCGAAATGGGGCAACTAGTGCGTCACCGGCCGGGCCACAATCAGGAGCATCCGATCAGCCTACCAACGGCGCCTGCTGTCTGCTGAGGATCGCGGCCCGGGTGGGGCTCACGCAGCTGGGGCAACCGTGGGGATCTTGAGTTGCATGACGGCGCTGCCGGCGAGGGTCAGCGCGGCCGCGAACACGATCGCAAAGGTCGTCGACACTCCGAGGACCGGCCCCGCCAGGGCGGATCCGATCGGCACGCCGGCGAAGTTGAGGCCGATCGAGACGGCGAAGGCGCGTCCGAACCACGCCCGGGCGGTCCGGCGCTGGCGCAGCGAGAAGGCGCTGACACTGGACGCCGCGTCTGCGCCACCGGCGATAGCGATACCAATCGCGATCACCGCGATCGAGGGCACGAGCAGCGCCAGGACAGCGAGAGCCATGACGGCGCCGAAAAGGGCCATCAACTCGCGTTCCCGGCCCTCGGTCCGAATCCGCCCGGCCACGAGCGCCGCGGGCACTCCGGCCGCACCGGCGAGCGCCAGGATGAAACCGACCATCGCGGCATTGCCGTGCAGATTGAAGACGACGACGGGCAGCGCAACGATGACGATGCCCCAGCCGACGTTGAGCGTCGAGAACGAGATGGCGATCCAGCGCAGCGTGCGGTTGGTCACGACGTAGCGGAAGCCGCGCCAGGCTTCGTAGAGGATCCGGCCGGTCACCTCGCCGGTGTGGGCAGGCTCCCCGACCCCCTGCAGCGCCAGTGCGCCCGCCACGAATCCGACAGCCGCCCCAGCGAGCGCCGCCTCACTGCCGAGCAGTGCGATCAGCGCTCCGGCGAGACCGGGACCGGCGATGTTCGCAACCCCGTACAACACGCTGTCCGCCGCGTTGCCGCGGTCCCAGAGGTCGCGGGGCACGATCAGCGGGAAGAACGAGCGGGCGCCCGCGAGGCTGAGCGTGCTGGTGACCGAACCGCCGACCAGCAGCGCGTAGAGGCCCCACACCGGCAGCCGATTCGCGGCCGCCAGGATGACGATGACCGCGAGGCATACCGCGGCCACGATGAAATCGAGCGTCATGAGGCGCTTGCGCCCATGACGATCGAGCAGCGCTCCGGCGATCGGGCTGAGCATCAGTCCTGGAAAGATGAGGAGGAAGAGGCTCAACCCGGCGACGCCCGGCGAGTGATATCGCTGCAGCGCAAAGATGACCAGACCGACGGTCCACATCTGCGACGCGGTGCGGGTCAGCAGCGAGCTGATCAGCAGCCGTCGAAATCCAGGAACGCGGAGCAGTCGGCGGTAGGTCGGGGGGCTCGCCGTGGCACGGGGAGCCGCGGTCAGATCGACGTTCGACGGCACGGCGACATCAATCGCGCCGTATGGGCGCGCGGAGACGTCAGAACGGAAACCACGTTGTAGACACTACCAACTCCCTGCCAAACGGTGCGGGCGTCGTGGCAGCGTCTCCGGCGTTGTATGCTTGATCGAGCACGCTGATCTCGGACAGCTGCGTTCCATGGGGGCGTACTGGTTTCGACGGGGTCGTGGGTCGTGCGAATGCGAGTCGAGCCCCGGGCTCGTAAAACCGGGAAAAATATACGTGCGAATAACGCACCCCTCGCCCTCGCTGCGTAAGTAGCAGAGACGAAAAAAGCTCAGGCTTCGGCCTGACGTCGACCGTCTCCTCGGCTGTGGGAGACGGATCCGACGTTAATGCAAGCAGTCTCGCCGCCCGGTGGCGTCTCGGCGCCGGGCGGGACATTCACCGAGGCTGGCCGTAGCCGAGCCTGGTCCCAGGGCGCGGTTGGGGTGAGATCAAAACCGGGACTACACTCGTAGATGTCGCATGGAACGCGGCTTCGGACCCGGGTTCGATCCCCGGCGCCTCCACCACACAATGAATACGGAAACCGCTTCCGACCGGGGTTTTGACCCCTACCGTGACCCCTACTGGCTCAGCAGGCCGTCCATCGCCGCTGCCGCCTCACGCTGCATCGTGGGAGACCCCTGGCAGCGCGCCGGGGGTCTCTGTGTCACGTTCCTGACGATGCGCCAAGGGTCAGGCGGATAGGGTCACGCTCCAGGAGTACGTCTTCCCGGTTGAGATGTCGGTGTAGGCGCCGGACAAGGTGCTGCCGGACAAGGTCCCCGTGAAGACCACGCCGGTGGCTGATTTAAGAGTGATCGTGCTGCCTATCAGATTGCCCTCGATGTCGAGGGGCTTGCCGGGCGGCGACGACAGCAAGAACGTCCCCTCAAGCCCGTTGGCGGTTTGCCTCAATGTGAGAGTACAGAAGCCGTTGGACGTGCCACTACACAGTCCCCCCACGTTCCGCTCAGGTCGAGCGTTGGAATCGTCGTCGGTCGTGTCGGCGCGTGGGTAGGGGGACGTTGCAAGACGGCGATGAGGGCGCCCACGGTTGCAGTGACCGCGACCAGCACCGCGAGCACGGCCGCTGGCCTCCACCTATGACCCGATGGCTCGTCTCCCATGACCTCGCCGATGATGCGCTCGCCCCCCTACGCGTCGCGTTGCTTCGCTGATCGCTTGCGGGTGATGGCGTCGACCGCGTCGCGTTGCTTGTCAGGTGCGTCAGTCCCCGGCGCGGGCGTCCGCTCTTTGCGGACGCGCGTACTAGCCGACGCCCGTCTGGACTGCATACTTGGCACTGATGAGCGTGGCGACCCCCGAGGGCGTCACTGAGAAGGTCCTCTCGCCGAAGTAATCAGTTGCGATCAAGAGGTCGCCCGACGTCCAGAGCGTCGGGGCCAATTCGTCGTTACCGGGGACGACCAGGACATGGCCGCTCACTAGGTCCAGCAGTTCGAGTTGGGTCCCTGTTGCAGTTGCGGGGCAAGAGATGGAGACCGCTGCGTACCTGGCATCGGCGGATAACGCGACCCCGCCGTTCAGGCACGACGGTGACGTCATTCCCGCGATGCTGTATTTGGTCTGCTTGCCGTCGGGTGCGACAAACCGAATTCCCGGTGACGCGCCCCCAACGGAACAGGCGATGGTCCCGTCGTCGGCGATGTCCTGGAAACTGCAGTCTGTACCGATTCGACCGGCGAGACCAGTGGCCGCACCCGTCGCGGGGTTGATGAGGATGGCCCGTGAGGCCGCCAAAGTCGAAGCGCCGAGATCCCCGCACTGATTGTCGCCAGACACCACGATGCCGGCCGCCGTCCACGCCGCCAGACTGGCCTCCGTGACCCCAGCGCCGAAGGACACAGTCGCAATCTTTTTGGCGCCACTGCCCTCGTCGATGTATATGTCTAGTGTCGCTCGAGTTGACGATCCGCAGTCAGGCGCATTGGTTTGCACCGCCCAAGCCCATGCCTGGCCATCTTCGCGTCCGATCACTGACGGAGCACCGGCGACGTTCTCCTCGAGGGTCGTGAGGGTGCCATCTGCCGATATCGCGACGATGGAAACGTTTGACCCGATCTGTTGGCCGTCGGTCCCAATCATTCGAGCGCCAAACGTGCCGTCGATCGCCAATGTCGCGTCACCGTCGATGATGGGCCCTGAAGGCATTGGAGCAGTTATCGTTCCGTTTGCCAGCATCAGCACAGCTTTCCCGTTGCCGAGGGTCCCGCCGCCGGCGATCTGGTTGTCACCAAACGCGACGAAAAGTGGTTCGAATGAGGTGTGCGTCGGGGTCGGGGAGGGTGTCCCAACCACCGAAGTGCTTGTCGGTGTGGGTGAGGACGCCGGGGACACAGTCGGTGCGGATGTCGGCGACACCGTCGGTGCGGATGTCGGTGTTCCCGTCGGCGAGGACGTCGCCGTTCCGCAGGCTGCCAGGGCAGCTGCGCTGGCGATAACCAGGGCTGTTCGTTGGATCCGCATCGAGTGGTTCCTTTCGTTCTTCGGCGTGTGCATGCGGAACGACCATGTCTTCGCTTGGGTTACGCGATTGAAGCGTTCGCGATCCCGGTACGGCAACCAGTGGCACCTCACTCCTCCTCTGTGGTGCCGTTCGTGATCCCGGGGGCCGATCGCAGCATCGGGCGTCGCGATCGGGCCGATGGTGTAGGAAGAATCGCGGCCCAATCCTGGCTCAGTCCGGCACATCCCATTCCGAGATCGTCGCCGAGATCAGCCAGGGACAGTTCGGCGTCAGGAGGGTGTGCAAATGGCGGATGACCCCGTCAGCCGTCGTTTGTCTAGCGAGGTTTTTCAACCATCAAACAACCGCACCCACAGTGAGTACGGAACCCAGGAACTCGGGGCCTTGACCCCTACGCCTGACCCGATCCTCAGGCGACGTCCTGGCGATGCTCAGGAACGCCGGCGGGCGTGCGCCACGGATCCGACTGGCGAAGCTCCGCAGCCTGCTCGCGCTCCTTCTTAGCCTTATCGGCCTTGGCAGCCTCAAGCGCGGCCGCCGCAGCGATTGCGGAGTTGTAACGCGCGAAACTCGGCCCCCGATTCACCGGCATGAGAATGGCAGTCTACGCTTGCAGACGTGGTCAGTTCAGCCACGGTCGCCGTGCTCGAACCGGCGGTTTCGTCGTCCTACCTATCGTGATACCATCGGTAGGATGACGAGAGTGAAGGTGAGCCTTTCGCTCGATCCACTTCTGATGCGCGATGTCGACGCGTTCGTCGAGGCGCATAAAGACACTGATCGCAGCAAGGTGGTCGATGACGCATTACAACTCTGGGCAGCCGCACAGCAACGCTCAGCTATGGAACTCCAGTTTGCGGACGAAGGGGATACAGATCCGATGGAACTGGACGCCTGGCACAGGGTCCGGCGTGAGGCGGCGCGTCGCAGGCTGAGACGCACCTGAGTCGGCGAGCCCCTCGACGTGCGCGCAAGCCACGTCGCGGCGAGGTCTGGTACGTTTTCACACCCGGCCAACCAGATGATCCGCACCAACCTCGGCCGGCGCTTGTCGTCTCCGAGAATGTACGGAACACGATTCGCGACGACCTGATCGTGGTCCCGATGTTTTCGCGCGGACGAGCCGGGCCGACCCGCGTTCCTCTTGCGGCCGGAGCCGGGAGCGTGCCCTTCGACAGCATCCTGTTCTGCGAAGAGATAACGACGATCGATAACGACTTTCTGGCGAGCGGTCCACTGGGAGCGCCGTTGGACGGTCATCGAATGGACGAGGTTGTCAGGGCGATACGCAGGGCCATTGGGGAAGTCGTCCCCGAGCCGTAGCGCCAACGCGAGGAGATGGCAACCGAAACAAATAGCCAGCGCTCCGCCGATGCGTCAGACCAGGCCGCGCTGGTACGCGTAGCGCACCGCCTGCGCGCGGTCCCGCACGCCGGTCTTCGAAAAGATGCGGTTGATGTGAGTCTTGACGGTCGCGTTGCTGAGGAACAGCGACGTCGCGATCTCGCCGTTTGAGAGGCCGGCCGCGATCAGCTTGAGGACCTCCGCTTCACGCCGGCTCAGGTCGTCAGGAAGCGCCTGAACCTGTTCAGGCGCAACACGTGGAGTTTCGAGAACAGCGGCCACGAGGCGTTGCTGGACCGCCGGGTCGAGGTGGGTCCGCCCCGCGGCGAGCGCCCTGATCGCGCGCTCGATCTCCTCGGCGTCGGCGTCCTTGGTCAGGTAACCGTGGGCGCCGGCTTCGAGCGCAGGAAACAGCGACTCGTCGTCGGCATATGTCGTCAGCACCAGCACCTGCGTGGCGGGAAGGGCGGCGCGGATCCGCCGCGTGGCCTCGGCTCCGTCCATGCCGGGCATGCGAAGGTCCATGAGCACGACGTCAGGGCGCTCGCGCTCCGCGCACTGCACCGCCTCCACCCCGTCGCCGGCGGTACCCACGACGTCGACACCGTCGATCAGGCCAACGATCATCGTCAGCCCTTCACGTACGACCCGTTGGTCGTCAGCGATCAGCACCCGGATCGCCACGTCGGTCACTTCGGCAGGACCAGCTCGACGCGCCAGCCGTTCTCGGTCGGCCCAGCCGCGGCGCTGCCGCCGACCCGTTCGATGCGCTCGCGCATCCCGGCCAGTCCCCTGCCACCGCCGACGCCCTGCAAGCCCTCGCGAGTTCGATGATTCCCCCGACTGCGGGAGGTGGTTCTCAATGCTCAGCACGGTTCGATCGTTGTCGTAGTGAAGCAGCAGGGTGGTGGTTGCCCCGGGCGCGTAGCGCGCGATGTTGGTCAGCGCTTCCTGAGCTCCCCTGTACAGCGCGAGGCTTGCCTCCGCTGGGAGCTTGCGCTCACTCCCTTCGATACGCAGTGAGGCATTCACTGCGGTGTCGTCACGGAACGCCGTCACGAGAGATTCGAGTTGCCCGACGCCGGGCAGCTCATCGCCGCGGAGTGCGCCGACGGCCTCCCTGGCGTTGGCGAGGCCGCCTTTCACCAATTCGCCGGCGCGGTCGATCGCGTTGCGTACCGGAGGCGCTGCCTGTTCCCGTTCGGCGAGCTTTCGCGCTGCCTGGAGCTGGATCGCCGCGCCCGACAGCGAGTGGGCGAGAACATCGTGCAACTCGGTGGCGATCCGGCCGCGCTCGGCCACCGCGGCAGCTCGCGTCTGCTCTTCGCGCGCATCCTCGAGCTGGGCGAGGAGCAGCTCGGTGTGGTCCTGGCTTGAGCGTGACTGCTTGATGAAGTACGCAACCAGACCGAGCAGGGCGAGGAGCAGTGTGGTGGGGAGGATGGTTGTCGACGAGCTCCCGGTGAGCGCCTCGGCGGCGTCCAGTGCGATCGCCGTGCCGGCACTGATCGCGACGCCGAGCGCCAGAGGCAAGCGGGCAACCGCCATCCATACCGCCACGCCGCCCGCGAGCTCGTTCGCGCTCTGCGGCTGCAGCGCGGCCAACGCAACGCCGCTTGTGGCCATCGCCACGATGACCGCTGCCTGAAACGCAGTGCCGCGGTCGGCATACCAGTGCCCTATCGCGAGCGCGAGCAATCCCGCAAACGCGATCAGCGCGAGCGTGACTCCGAGCGGCTTGCCCTGCAGACCCGGGTGAGGGTTCGCGCCGAAGGCACCGAACGCCACGACGACGATCGCGGTCCATCCCAGCGGTCGCAACAGGTCCCGCTGGCGACGAACCCGCTGGTCGGCGCGCTCGTGCGCCGCGGCGATCCGCCGGCTCTCACCCTCCGCGGTGGCGGGTCCGAAGCTCGCGGTTCCAGGCGCTTGATTCGAGGGCATATGCGGGGCCATGTGCGTGCAGACGATAAGCGCCCCCGGCCCGAACTCGTGGGACCGGAGGCGCCGGATTCCGCGCCAGCGCTCAGGCGGCCGAACCGACTGCGATCGCGCGCGGCTGGGCGCCGTACTGGAGGCGGCGGCCGCGGAGTTGCACCGTCACCACGCGAATGGTGACTTCGCAGATCGCCATCGAGACAAGCGCGACGGGCCAGGCAGCAGCGCTGATCTGGTGGGCGATGCTGAAGCTACGGATCGCGGGCTCGGCGCCGTGGGTGACCACGAATGCGAAGACGATCCGCGAGGAGATTCCGGCAACGAGGAGTGCACCGGCCACCCATCCGACGCGAGCCAGCGCGAAGCCTTCCCTACCGGCGCGGACATGGGTCGCAAACCCGCTCAGAAGACCGAGCGACACGCCGGCGGTCGCCAGCGCGCCGATGAGGAGGAGGTCGTTGCCGGTGGTTGGAATGGTGTGGAGGTACTGCTGTGCGACGAAGAACACCATCACCAGCGGAATCACCAGTGCACGCCGATCCAGCCTGCGCTCACGGGCCTGCTTGATGACCAGGAGGATGAACGCTGCGTTGATGAGGTAGTCAGTGATCGACATCGGGGCTCCTTCAGCTTCTGGGGTTCTTGTCCGAATGGACACCCCGAATCATTCCGTTGCTCGACGACGGCGTCGTCGGCCCGTGGATGGGAATTTCGGGAGCCTGATCAACCCCGGCGGTCAACCCGTGGGTTGACCAGCGGGAGGTGACCTCCGGACAATCAGACGAGGCTGTCCCTCAACCGCCGGTGGTCGTTAAGTCGAGCTGAGCCCACTTCGATCCGAACAGCGCCCAGACGTGCACGGGTTGCGCGACGAATTGGTTGCCCGGCGTCGCTGACCCGAATATCAGCAGCCGGCCGCTGCTCACGTCGCTGATCTCCGCGACCGGCTCGACCGGAAGCGGGGCGACATTCACCAGTGCCCATGTCCGTCCGGTCCATGACGCCAGGGCCGGCAGGGCCAGCACCGAGCCGCAGTTGCAAAGCGTCACATGCCCGGTGGATGGATCCAGCGCGAGCGCGGAACCCGGAAGCGGCGCGGCGGTGCCGGCGATCTGCAACCAGCGCTGCCCGTCCCAGCGCCACGTGGTGTCGAGCGCCCCAAGCGGGGACTGCGGTACGTAGCAACATCCCTCTGCGATCAGTGACTGGGTGATCGGATCGAATGCCATCGGAAGGTCGAACGCACTGGGGGCGACAGCACCGTGAATCTCCGGTTGCCAGCGGGTGCAACTCCAGACCCACGTTTGATCGCCTCCGGGCGCGCTCCCCGCGTCGGTGACCAGCACCATCTCACTCAGCGCGTCGTCCCACACCATCGACGCCCCCTCGCCAGGAGTCGCGCCGCCGGTCCCCCCGTCAAGCTCGCGCCAGGTCGCTCCGTTCCACGCCCACGTGTCGTTCAGCGACGGGCCGCCGTTGAAGGGTGCGTGCCGGCCGCCGAAGAGCAGGACCTGCTTGGTCTGCGGATCGTATGCGCCCGCAGCGTCGATGCGGCCCGGCGGAGCTCGTGGCCGGCCTGGCGAGCGCCCAGTGACCGCCGCTCCATGTCCAGGTGTTGTCGTAGTTGTCCACGCCCCCAAAGAGCACCACCTGGGAGCTCGAGGGGTCGTCCGCGATGGTGAAGCCGATTCCCGAGATCGGTCCCCGAGGGATTGGAGTCGGCGCCGGCGCCGGGGCCGGCGCGGAGCCGGCGGACGCTGCGCTGTCGAAATCGCGACACCAGCAACCGCCGCGACTGCGACCACCGCCACGAGCACCGTCGAAGACCTCACGTGGGTGCGCTACCTGGTTGCCCTGCTCATGCTCACGCCGTCCATCCTCCCAGTGTTCGCGGATGTACAGTGGTCTGAACGTTCTCGGGGCGAGAATCGTTGACACCGTGGAGCGCGTGCAACTCCGGCCAGCGTCGGCTCTGCGATCACCACGGTCACAGACGCAGGCCCGTTCGGAGGCGAGCAGTGAGATATCAGGTTCGCGAGAAACTCTTCCGGCTCGGCGAGGACAACGACATCCTCGACGAGGCGGGCCAACCCGTGTATCAGGTTGACGGCAAGGTGTTCAGCCTGCAGGGTCTGATGCTTGTCAACGACCTTTCGGGCAACGAAGTTGGACGGGTCAGCCGGAAGCTCATGGCGTTGCTGGCGACCTACGACATCACGCTCACCGGTGGCGTCAACGCAGAGGTGCATCAGCGATTTTCCGGCCCGTTCCATCCCAAATGGACCATCTCCGTCGCGGGCGGCTCCGACCTCGAGATGACCGGAAACTTCGGGGGACACGACTTCCTCCTCACCGAGAACGGTCAGACCGTCGCCACCGTCTCCAAAGCCTGGATCAGCCTTGCCAACTCGTACGGCGTCGATATCGTTGACGGGCAGAACGACCTGCTCATCCTCTGCAGCGTCCTGGCGCTCGAGTTGGAGCAGGACAGGAGCCAGTCGCACAACCGCTGATGACCTCGAAGGCGCTGGCCTCAGCGGGATTGGAGGGCGTCTGTCGGACAGTCTCGGGTCCGAACATCCGTTCTGTGTGGGATGCTAAAATCATAGGTCCCAGATGAGCGATATGAGTACCTTCCACCCCGCGGTGCGGGCCTGGTTCGAGCGGCGGTTTCCCGAGGGTCCGACCCCCGCGCAACGTGAGGGCTGGCCGGAGATCGCCGCAGGCAGGAACACGCTGATCGCCGCGCCGACCGGCTCGGGCAAGACGCTCGCGGGGTTCCTCGTCTGCATCGATGCGCTGTACCGCGCCGCGGATCGCGGCGAGGTGGTCGAGGGGACAACCCAGGTCGTGTACGTCTCGCCGTTGAAGGCACTCGCGGTTGACGTCCAGCAGAACCTGGAGACACCGCTTCGCGAGATCGCTGAGATTGGAGCGGAGATGGGGATGACCTTGCCCACCCTCCGGGCCGAGGTGCGCACCGGTGACACCACACAGTCGATGCGCGCCGCGATGATCAAGCGCCCGCCGAATTTCCTGGTGACGACACCCGAATCCCTCTACCTGCTCGTGACCGCGCAGCGCAGCCGGGCCGCCCTGACCACGGTGACGACCATCATCGTCGACGAGATCCACGCGGTCGCCCGCGACAAACGCGGCTCTCACCTTGCGGTCACGCTCGAGCGTCTCGAGCGTCTGTGCGCGGGGCCGCCGGTGCGCATCGGGCTGTCGGCAACGCAGCGACCGATCGAGACGGTTGCGCGGTTGCTGGTCGGCGCCGGCTCTTCACGGAGCAATCCTGACGGCAGTCCGCGCTGCGCCATCGTCGATGTCGGCCACCGCCGCGCACTTGATGTCGCGATCGAGTTGCCGTCGGGTGAGCTCGAGGCGGTCGCGTCACGCGAGCAACTCGGCGAGGTGCTCGACGCCATCGCCGCGCACGTACGTGCGCACCGCACCACCCTCATCTTCGTCAACACGCGGCGGATGGCCGAGCGCGTCGCCCATCTGCTCGCCGAGCGGCTCGGTGACGATGCGGTGGCGGCGCACCACGGGAGCCTATCGAGGGATCGTCGTCAGCGTGTCGAATCGCAGCTGCGCGCCGGTGAGCTTAGAGCGCTGGTTGCGACCGCATCACTTGAGCTGGGCATCGACATCGGACCCATCGAGATGGTGTGCCAGATCGCCTCGCCACGCAGCATCGCGACCTTCCTGCAGCGAGTCGGTCGCTCCGGCCACAGCCGGGGTGGTATGCCAAAGGGCCGTCTGTACCCGATGACGCGGGACGAGCTGGTCGAGTGCACGGCGCTGCTCGCGGGCGTGAGAAGCGGAGCGCTCGACGCGGTGCACCCACCGCTGCTCCCCCTCGACATCCTCGCGCAGCAGATCATCGCCGAGTGCGCGGCCGACAGCTGGCGCGAGGACGATCTCTTCGAGCTGATGCGCAAGGCGGCGCCGTTTGCCGAGCTGACGCGCGACGACTTCGACCGCGTCGTCGAGCTGGCGTCCGACGGCATTCCCACCGGGCGCGGCAGGGTCGCGGCTTACCTGCATCGGGATCAGATCAACGGCGAGGTCCGTGCGCGCCGCGGCGCGCGTCTGGCGGCGCTGACGTCTGGAGGGGCGATCCCCGAGACCGGCGACTACCGAGTGCTCGCTGAACCCGATGACACCTTCATCGGCACGGTCAACGAGGACTGGGCGATCAAGTCGTCGGCCGGTGACATCTTCCTGCTCGGCAGCACGTCGTGGAAGATCCGGCGCGTGGTCGCGGGGACGGTGCGCGTCGTCGATGCGCACGGTGCGCCCCCGTCGGTTCCCTTCTGGCTCGGCGAGGCGCCGGCGCGCACGGAGGAGCTGTCACGCGAGGTGTCGGACCTCCGCAGTGGGGTGGATGCTCTGCTCGCGGAGGGCGGCGCCGACGAGGCGATCTCGTGGGTCGAGCAGCGAGCCGGGGTCGACAACGACGTCGCCGCGATGGTGGTTCGTTACCTGGCGGCGGGTCGCACCGCACTCGGTGTGGTGCCGACTCTCGAGCACATTGTTCTGGAGCGATTCTTCGATGACAGCGGCGGCATGCAGCTGGTCGTGCACGCACCGTTCGGCGGCCGGGTGAACCGGGCGCTCGGTCTCGCCTTGCGAAAGCGATTCTGCGCGACGTTCGACTTCGAGTTGCAGGCGGCGGCAAGTGACGACTGTGTGCTGCTCTCGCTCGGTCCGCAGCACAGTTTTCCGCTCGAGGACGTTCCGAAGTTCCTGTCCTCGAACACCGTGGAGGAGGTGCTCCGGAAGGCGGCGATCTTCGCACCGATGTGGGCGGTCCGCTGGCGCTGGAACCTCAATCGATCGCTCACCGTGCTCCGCTTCAAAGGCGGCCGCAAGAACCCGGCGCCGATACAGCGCCTCGAATCCGACGACATCATGGGCGCGGTGTTTCCGCAGCTGGTGGCGTGCCAGAACGAGAATCCGACGGGACCAGTCGAGCCACCCGACCATCCGCTCGTCAATCAGACCATGCATGACTGCCTGCACGAGGTGATGGACGTGGACTCGCTGCGCGAGCTGGTCGCGCGCATCGAGCGAAAGGAAGTCGAGATCAATTTCCGCGACACTGTGGAGCCGTCGCCGCTCGCACACGAGATCGTGAACGGCAGGCCCTATACGTTTCTCGACGACGCCCCGCTTGAGGAGCGGCGAAGCCGGGCCATCACCCTGCGTCGCGGTCTCCCGGTCGAGGCGCGCGACCTCGCCGCCCTCGACCCCGATGCCGTCGCGCGGGTGCGCGCCGAGGCAGCCCCGGAGCCACGCGATCACGACGAGCTGCACGACCTCCTGATCGCGCTGGTGGTGACGAGGGCTGTCCCGTCGTGGGCCGGCTGGTTCGACGAGCTCGTTGAACGTGGCCGGGCGCTCACGGTCACCAACGAGTCCCAGGTGTTCTGGTGCGCGACCGAACGCGCGTCGGGCGTCGAGGTACTCTGGCCGGGGGCCACGTTGGCGCCGCGCCCGGGTGTGCTGCCGCGAGCGCTTGGCGGAGCATCGCTGGACCGCGACGCACTCATCGCGGCGATCCTGCGCGGCCATCTCGAAGTGACTGGACCGATGACCGCCGATGCACTGTCGGCGCGCACCGGCCTGCGTGCATCAGAGGTGGCGATCGGGCTCGCGGCCATCGAGGGCGAAGGGTTCGTCATCCGCGGTCACTTCGATCCGGGGACCAGCGACGACCAGTGGTGTGCGCGGCGCCTGCTTGTTCGCATTCACAGCTATACGCAGCAACGGTTGCGCCGGGAGATCGAACCGGTCACGGCCCAGGATTTCGTGCGCTTCCTGCTTCGCTGGCAACGCGTTGCACCCGGGACGCAGCGCGAGGGCCGCGCCGGTGTCGCCGCGACCATCGCGCAGCTTCAGGGCTTCGAGATTCCTGCCGGCGTGTGGGAGGAGACCGTGCTGCCGAGCCGCGTGGCCGGCTACCGCAGCGCCTGGCTCGACGAGCTGTGCATGTCGGGAGAGGTGGCGTGGGCGCGCCTCCGGGTCCGTGACGATCCCGGCGCGGGGTCGCCGCCGCGAAGCAGCTCGTCAGCGTCGCGGGCAACCCCGGTGACGCTGGTGATGCGGTCGGATCTCCCGTGGTTGCTCCAGTCGGTGCGCGGCGAGGCGCAGCCTCTGGAGCCGATCTCGGGCGCGACCCTCGATGTCCTCGACGCGCTCCGCGAGCACGGCGCGCTGTTCACGAGCGACATCGTCACGCTTGCGCGCAGGCTTCCCAGTGAGGTCGAGGCGGCACTGTGGGACGGCGTCTCCCGCGGCTTGCTCACCGCCGACGGATTCAGCGCTGTCCGCCGCCTGCTCGTGAGCCGCCGCTTGGGCTCCCGTCCCCACCACCGCGGACTGCGCCACGGGGTGAGCGGCTATTCGTCAGGCGAAGGCAGGTGGTCGCTGATCCCTCGAGTGGCGTCGGTGGCCGAGCACGACGCCCTCGCCGAGGCGATCGCCGAGCAGTTGCTGGTCCGCTGGGGAGTCGTGTTCCGCGACGTCGTCGCCCGTGAAACCATCGCGCTGCCCTGGCGCGATGTGGTCTGGGCCCTGCGCCGCATGGAAGCGCGCGGCACCGCGCGCGGCGGACGATTCGTCACCGGTTTTGCCGGCGAGCAATTCGCGCTGCCGGAATCGGTCGATCAGCTGCGCAGCGTGCGCCGGCGCGAGCGCTCGTCGGAGGTGGTACGCATCTCCGCGACCGATCCGCTGAATGTGGCCGGCATCCTGCTTCCCGGTCCGCGCATCACCTCGGTGCGAACCAACACAGTCGTCTTCGAGGACGGGGTGCCGGTCACCAGCGTGGACACCGCCTTCGCAGCGGTCGCCTCGCACTGAGTTCAGCGCCCGGGGTCACGGACCGACAGGTCCTCGCTATGTAGTTGCCGCCGGGACGGGTTCAAAGAACAGCGCGGCCGGTGCCGGCTCTGGCGGCGCGTCGGTGAGTGGCCAGAGGATCGTGAACCTGCTACCGCCCTTGGCGTCGCTTTGCGCCTTCACGGTCGCGCCGTGCGCATCGCAGAGGCGGCGCACCAACGCGAGCCCCATGCCCATGCCGCCATGGCGGCGCGTCCGGCTGTTGTCCTCCTGGTAGAAACGGTCGAAGAGACGCGGGATTGCCTCCGCGCTGATCCCGATGCCGTCGTCCGCCACGTCGATGCGACAGCGGCCGGTGCCCTTGAGCGGACGGGCGCTGACGCTGACGTGGCCGCCTTCCGCCGTGAATTTCACGGCGTTGTCGATCAGCGCGCGGAGCACCTGACGGAAGCGAAACGGGTCCGCGTTCACTGCGGGTGAGCCACGCACGTCGATGGTGAGCTCGACGGGAAGCTCATCCTTGAAGTGGCGTCGCACGTCAGTAGCGGCGTCGCCGATCGCGGTCGCAACGTCCACGGACGACATGCGCACGTCGATCGTGTCGGAGTTCACCAGCGCGAAGTCGACGATGGTCTCGACCGTCTCGCCGAGCAGTCGCACCGAGATGTCGACATCACGCACGATCTCGAGGCGGGTCGCATCGTCCCATTTGCCCCAGGCGAGGTTGAGCAATTCGATCTGCGCCTGAATGGCGAGCACCGGTGTGCGCAACTCGTGCTGTGCGGTGTCCAGAAAGTCGCTCTTCAACTGGTTCAGCTCGCTGAGGCGGCGCACCGCTTCACGTTCCTGCTCGAGGGTGCGGGTGTTCTCCACCGCCACGGCGGCGTTGTTGGCCAGGGTGATCAGCGCGCGCTCGTCGCTCTCCGCCACCTGACTCTCCGACGCGACGACCAGGACGCCGGTCAGCGCCTCCTGGTAAAGCATCGGCACCGCGATCGCGAGCCGGCCACCCCAGTCGAGACGGACGGCGTGGCCGGCGCTCAACTCTTCAACCGGCATGGCTTCGGCCATGTCGGGAATCTCTGGGCCACGGCTCCGCATCCGCAGGAACTCCGCACCACGTCTTGTGTAGAGGGTCGCGCTCGCCGATCCACCCGCGATGGCATCGGCGGCGCCGAGCACCGCGTCCTGAAGTTGCTCGATGCCCCCGGTGGTCATCGTCAGCGCCCGCGACACCTCCTGGAGGCGCCCCACCGATCCGTCGATGTGCTCGATATAACCGGCGATCTGTCCGCGCATGCGGTTCACCCCGGCGGCCAGCCGCCCGAGCTCGTCGCGCGACGTGACCGGTATGTCGGTCGTGTAGTCGCCGGAAGCGATCCGTTCGACGCCGCGCTCCAGCCGGCCGACGGGGCGGCGCACGAACCGATCGACGAACAGCAAGACGAGCAGACACACGACGATGAGCGCGGTGAACGCGATCTGCGCGATCGTTCCCTCATCCTGCGCGGTTCCGGCGGCGAAGATCGACACCGGGACCTCGACGCCGAGATAGCCGGCGATCGCCGTTGCTCCGGGCGCCTCGAGCGGGACGAAGCTCCCGGCGACGGCCCCGACCCCCGCCACCGTGTAGATGGCGTGGGCGACTGCCACGCCTGAGAGCGACGGTGGGTGGGCGACCTGCTGGGTGATCGCCGGGGGTGCGACCGACGGGGTTGGGGTGGCCGCTTGTGACGTGAACCGGATAAACGTGGTGCCCGAGCCTGAGCCGGCCCTGAGGAAGACCGGCGTGTACCCGATCACCGGCCCGTACCGCGCGAATTGTGTCTGCAGCGGCGCGCTGTACACGACCACCCCCAGCGGTGCGTTGGTGCCTGCCTGGACGTTGAACACCGGCACGGCCACATCGAGCGCGGGGAGCCCTCCGGCAAGCATCTCAACGCCCTCGATTCCGGGAGGGCACTGGGCGAGAAGTGCCGGGCTGGCTGCGATGGTCGCGCTGGACTGTCGACACGCCGCGTTCGCCGCAACCTGCAGGGCATCGCGCACGGATGCGAGGCTGTTGGTGACATGCGGGATGGCGCTCTGCTCGCACGCGCTGGTCGCCGGATGGGTCACAGCACCTCCCAGGCCGGCTCGGTCGCACTCGCTGGTGTACACGACGGCGCCGCGGCTGTCGAGGATGGCGACCCCGAGTCCCGGCAGGTTCACGATCCGCTTCTGGGTGAACTCGGTGGCGACAAGCTCGTTCGGGTTGCTGCTGCTCAACGCCATCTGCAGCGATGTCAGCGCAGCGACCGCCGTCGCGGCGTACTGGGCCTGCGGTTGGACCACGCGCGAGATGAGCTCCGCGGCGACTCCCGCGCGGTTGTCCGCGTTGGACAGTGCGCCGGCGTCGGTCTGCTGCGAGCGGCTCACCAGCAGGAACCCGCTGACCCCCGCGATCAGGAGCGCGGTGAAGACGATCCCACCGGCCAGAAGGGCCGGCGAGGCTGGTTCGCAGGCCGAACCTGGGAACGAAGAGGCTGCGGCCCGGCCGACGCGCACGCATGGATCGAGCCTATTGGGGCAGCGGGGGCGCCGAATGGGTGACCGCTCGCAGTCCGGAAACGGGGCGGTGACGAACGATCTCGACCGGACCCGGGATGGGGCGTTCCTCAAGGGGCTGGGAACCGTACGCTTACGGCATGCACTTTCGCCCCCGGAGACGCTCGGAGTTCGTCGCGGCTCAGCCCGGGCGTACCGGGGCGGGTGCGGCACTCAAGCGCTGGACGATCCCGGTCATCGGAGCGCTGACCCCGACGGCACTCATCGTGGTCAACATCTCGATCTTCATCGCCAAGAACCTCACCGAGTTCCGCTGGACCATCTCGATCCTCGCCTTCGTGAGCGGGCTGATGCTCAACTCGTGGGCCGGCCTGAACATCTACCGGATGCTGCAGCAGCGCCGGCCGGACCACCCCATTGTGAGCGAGCGCAATCAGGAGGTCGTGCTGGTCGCGGGGATGGCGGTGATCATCATCGCCGCGTTCCTGACGGCGCTGTTCTGCTACCTCGGCCTCTCCAACTACAACGATCTGCCCAATGGGCTGACCTTCTTCACCGGGGTGTTCTCCGCGGCGGTGCCGATCCTGCTGCGGGCTGCATTCCACCGGGGCGTGCCCAAGGGACGCGGCCGCGGCGGCACGCCGGTCTCGACGATCTCGGCGCTGCCGCCGGGCGGGGCTCCCTCGCCGCCGACATCGGCGACGATCCGGCAGTCGATCCCTCGCCAGTAGATCGACCGGCTTTCGGGCGCCGCGGCGGTGATCGATGCCGATGCCACGGGCGAGGCGCACTGCGCGCCCCGCACCACAGCATCTTTACGAGGAGTTAGACCTCTTTGAACTCAGCGTCGACGACGTCGTCCGAGCCGGCGCTGGCACCGCTTCCGGCACCGGTATCCGGCGCGCCGCCATCACCGTTGCCCGCGTGCGGCTCGCCCCCATCGGGCTGAGCCTGCTGGCTCTGGGCGTACACGGCCTCGCCGATCTTCTGGATCGACGCGGCAAGGTCGTCGTGGGCCCGCTTGATCGCGTCCGAGTCGTTGCTGGCAACTGCGTCACGAACTGCTTTCACCTTGGCCTCGATATCGGTGCGCAGCTCCGCGGGCACCTTGTCGCCCGCGTCCGCGAGCGCCTTCTCGGCCTGGTAGGCGAGTTGGTCGGCACGGTTTCGGGTCTCGACCGACTCGGCCCGTTTGCGGTCCTCGTCAGCGTGCACCTCGGCCTCCTTCACCATGCGCTCGACCTCGTCCTTCTGGAGCGTCGTCGAACCGGTGATGGTGACCTTGTTCTCCTTGCCGGTACCGCGGTCCTTGGCTTTGACGTTGAGAATGCCGTTGGCGTCGATGTCGAAGCCGACCTCGATCTGGGGCATGCCCCGCGGCGCGGGTGGAATGCCGTCGAGGCTGAACGTTCCAAGGATGCGGTTGTCCCGCGCCATCGGGCGCTCGCCCTGGAGCACCACGATCTCGACCGACGGCTGGCTGTCGGACGCGGTCGAGAACACCTGCGTCTTGGCAGTCGGGATGGTCGTGTTGCGCTCGATCAGCTTGGTGTTCACCTCGCCCTCGGTCATGATCCCGAGCGACAGCGGCGTCACGTCGAGGAGGAGCACGTCCTTGACCTCACCCTTGAGCACTCCGGCCTGGATGGCCGCGCCGACCGCTACCACCTCGTCCGGGTTCACGCCGCGATGCGGATCCTTGTTGGTGAAGCTCTTGACGAGCTCCTGGATCACCGGCATGCGCGTCGATCCGCCGACCATGATCACCTCATCGAGCTGCTGCGCGGTCAGGCCGGCGTCCTTGAGCGCCGACTTCGAACGGGCCGCGACAGCGCGACGTGAGGTCGTCGGTGAGCTGCTCGAACTTGCTGCGCGACAGCGTGATCGCGAGGTGTTTCGGGCCCGAGGCATCAGCGGTGATGAAGGGCAGGTTGACCTCGGTCTCCTGACGCTGCGAGAGCTCGATCTTCGCCTTCTCGGCAGCCTCGGTCAGACGCTGGAGCGCCTGGCGGTCGCCGCGGAGGTCGATGCCCTGATCGCGCTTGAACTCATCGGCAAGCCAGTCCACGATGCGGCGGTCGTAGTCGTCGCCGCCGAGGTGGGTGTCACCGTTGGTGGCCTTCACCTCGAAGACACCTTCGCCAACCTCGAGAATCGAGACGTCGAACGTCCCGCCGCCGAGGTCGAAGACGAGGATCTTCTCGTTCTCCTTCTTCTCGAGTCCGTACGCGAGGGCGGCCGCGGTGGGCTCGTTGATGATGCGCAGGACGTTGAGCCCGGCGATCTGGCCGGCGTTCTTGGTCGCCTGCCGCTGAGCGTCGTTGAAATACGCGGGAACGGTGATCACCGCGTCGGTGACCTTCTCGCCGAGGTACGCCTCGGAGTCGGTCTTGAGCTTCTGCAGGATCATCGCGGAGATCTGCTCGGGCGTGTGGTTCTCGCCGTTGACCTCCACCTCGGCGCGGCCGTCCTTGCCGGCGACGACCTTGTACGGGACCTGCTTCGCCTCGGTGCTCACCTCGCTGAGCAACCGGCCCATGAAGCGCTTGATGGAGTAGACGGTGTTCTCGGGGTTGACTGCGGCCTGACGCCGGGCCAGCTGTCCGACCAGGCGCTCACCGGTGCGCGTGAACGCGACCACCGACGGGGTGGTGCGGCCGCCCTCGGCGTTGGCGATGACGACGGGCTCGCCGCCCTCCATCACTGCGACCACGCTGTTGGTGGTGCCGAGGTCGATGCCGACGGTCTTTGCCATGTTGGGGTCCTCCGGGACTGAAAACAGAATGTTCGATTACGCGCCTGCGGGACGCCCTTATCGAATACCTCGCGCCACCGACATGCTAAACGTAGGGGGATGGGTGATTCTCGATCGATCGAGGAGCAGCTGCTCGATCTCCGCCGCCGTGCCGACGAGGATTTCCTCCACCCCGACGCACTCCGCGAGCCCGGGCGGCACCAGCTCGATCTCCCCGAGCTCGGTCTGCGCGTCAGCGTCACCCGATCCCGGTATCCGAACCGGCCGGACGGGGTCGATCAGTACGCGGTGACCCTGTCACGGCCCGACCTGGACCGGCGCCCCGGCGAGCAGGAGGTCGGTCTGGTGCTCGCCTCGGCCTTCGGCGACGCCTCGACGCAGGCCGTCGAGCGATCGGCCGGTGCCGCCCGGATCAGGATGTTCCGCGTGCCTGCCGGCGATCCTGCACCGCCGGTCGGTCAGCCCACCTCGGCGCCCGCGTAGCCGTCGGCGCCGATCAACGGCACGAAGCGACACGGCCCGAGCGACTCCGTTTCCCAGTGTCCGTTGACGAGGCGCAGACGGGTGAGCTCCTCGCCATTGGGGCCGTCGCTGATCGGCACGACGAGCCGCCCACCTTCGACGAGTTGGCGGGCAAGCGCCACAGGGAGGCGGGGTGCGGCCGCACCGACCGCGATCGCGTCGAACGGCGCCCGTTCGGGAACCCCGAGTGTGCCGTCACCCTCGATGACCTCGACGTCATAGGCGAGGCGATGCAGACGCTCCGCGGCCGTCCGCGCGAGCGAAGCGACCCGCTCGATGCTGACCACCCGAGCGCCGCAGGCGGCCATCACCGCGGCCTGGTACCCCGAGCCCGTCCCCACGTCGAGCGCTCGGTCGCCGTCGTGCAGCTCGAGCGCCTCGACCACCACCGCGACCATGAGCGGCTGGCTGATGGTCTGCCCCGGGGCGTCGATGGGCAGCGCCCGGTCGCTATATGCGCGCTCCCGATCAGCCTCGAGCACGAACTCCTCCCGGGGCACGCCCGCCATCGCATGGAGCACGGCCGGCGACCGGATTCCGTGCTCGATCAGCGACGCCATCATGCGATCACGATCCGACGTAGCGGTTAGCCTCTGGGTGTGAGATCCAGGTCGGGCGGCGGAGCGTCGGGAAGCTTCCAGACAATCCACTCTTTCTGCCAGCGGCGGTGCAGGTCGTTCGCGGAGTCGACCGCCTCGTGATAGAGCTTCTCGAACGCCCCGAAGTCATGGGCGTCGAGCGCGGCCATGAGCGGGTCGAGGTCATCGAGCATCCAGGCCTCGATGTCGGTCGTGTACTTCGGGCGGGTCACCTCGCAGAGGCGGAGCAGCTTGCGCATCTCCCGAAGCTGCCAGCTTGCGAGCGGCCAGTTGGTGGCTCGGGCGGCGTAGAAGGCTTTCCAGAATCGCGCGCCGATCTCGGGCATCAACCGCGCCAGCCCGGGCTGGAGGGCGGTGAGCTGCTCGAGCTCGAGGCGTTCGGGGTTCTTGGGCTGCGCGCCGACCTCGGTCATACCAGGTTCAAGTCTACGGACGAGGCGCGGCCGGGAACCTGCCCTGCATCAAGCGCGTCTCAGAACCATGAGTACTGAAGTGCTGCGCGCGCGCTGGTCGCGTCCGCTCGCCGGGATCGCCTTGGTCGCAGTCGTCGGAGCCGGGCTCGGCGCATATTTCGGGATCCGAGCGGTCCAGGGAGCCGGCTCCGCCTCATCAGCTGGACAGCCACCCGCTCGCAGCGGCGCGGCCATGGCCTTTGACGCGGCGAATGGGTCGGTGGTTCTCTTCGGCGGTCAGAGCAGAACCCGCAGCCTTGACGACACCTGGACGTGGGACGGCACGGGGTGGACGCAGGCGCATCCCGCGACCTCGCCGCCCCTGCTGGACAACGCTCAGATGACCTATGACCCGATGAGCCGCGATGTGCTCCTGGTTGGCCTGCGGCACGTCACGGGGTCGACCGGTCCGATCGCCTGTTCCGGAGGCTCCGGATCGGTGTCGTCGGGTTCCTCGGGCGTGACGACGCCGGTCGTCCCGCCGGTGCAGCCACTCCCGGCAATCGCGCCGACCCCACGGGCCGCGGGGAGGGTGGCGCCTGCCTGCAACACCTCGATTTCGCCGAGCGCGGTGACATGGCTGTGGAACGGCAGCGACTGGTCGAAGGCCTCGGGCTCGACGCCGTTCGTCTTCTTCGGGAGCGGGGCCCTGGCCACCGACCCGGTGTCCCATCGGGTCGTGCTGCTCGAGCTGGGCCCATTTCCGGAGCCGATGCTCGGCGCCGCGCAGCCGGCAATCGCGTGCCCGGTGCAACGCGGAACCCCGGCAGCACAACCGTCATGCCCCCTGCCCTTCCGCGTCACACCTGGCTGGACCTGGAACGGGCGCGCTTGGACGGCGATGGCGTCAAGCGTCAACGCGTCGTCATTCGGTTGGTACGGCTCGTCGATCGTCGACGACGCGGTCACCGGCAAGCTCGCATCGTTCGGCAATGAGTTCATCGCGCCGACGCCCACGCCACCGACCTGCCAGACCTGCGCCACCGGGCCACCCGTGAAGCAGTCCGCCTGCTGCACCGGCACCGAGAGCATCTGGAACGGCGCCACCTGGAAGCGCGTCGCCACATACAAGGGCGGACCGCCC
This sequence comes from Candidatus Dormiibacterota bacterium, assembly GCA_963709585.1. Lineage (GTDB taxonomy): Bacteria > Chloroflexota > Dormibacteria > Aeolococcales > Aeolococcaceae > Palsa-851. Next base: position 293,052 of record CAVPXI010000004.1, read on the forward strand.
ACGCCGGGCGCCGTCTTCGTGGGCGATCCAGCAACGCACAGCGATATCGTGCTGACCAGTGACGGGCAGACCTGGCGCTGGACCGGGGTCTGGACGCGGGTGCACCCCGGCACCACGCCCCCGATCGCGAGCGGGGTTTCCGCGGCGTTCGACACGGCTACCGGAAAGGTTGTGGTGTTCGGCGGCTTTGGCACCACGTCGCGCCAGACCGGGCTCTACGACCAGACCTGGACGTGGGACGGCTCCACCTGGACACAGCGCGGAGGCAGTGCCGGCCCCAGCGTGACCATCCCGGTCCCATCCCCCGTGAGCGTTCCCCCGAGTTTCGCGTGCACCCCGGTCCCGTCGCCGCCGGTCCAACCACAGACGGTCTGCAACGGCAAGATCGGCGGCGGTTCTGGAAGCACCGGAGTCAGCACTGGGGTCAGCAACAGTGCCGGCACCAGCAGCGGGGTCGTCGCGCCCTGAGCCGCCACAATGGCTGGGCATGGGAGATCTCGAGGACGTCCGCATCGAAACCCTCGAGGATCATCAGAACGCTCAGGTCCGGGCGATGCTCGTCGACCTGGCGCTCGCCGAGCAGCGCCACTACGACCACCCCGAGGAGACCTCGGAACAGCTGAGCACCCGCCTGACCACCGCTCCGCGGTTCGCCGGTGAGAACCACATCCTGGTGGCGCGCACGTCCAGCGGAGACACGATCGGGCTCTGTTGGGTGGTGCTGTTCGATCCCGGGACTGGTCTCGAGGCCGAGATCGCGGAGCTGTACGTCCGCCCCCACGAGCGCGGTCAGGGCGTCGCCCATCGCCTGATGGCCGAGGCCATGCAGCTGATCCGCAGCCGCGAGGTCACCTTCGCATGCGTCTGGACTCGAGGTGACAATCAGGCGGCGCTGTCCGCATACATCGCCGCCGGATTCGCGCCGACCGAGCAGACCGTGCTCACCTGGCTCCCGCTCGAATGAGTCGAGAGGTCGGGATAATGGCGGCTCCATGACCCTTTCTCGTGCTGACGTCGATCACGTCGCGACCCTTGCGCGGCTGGGCTTGAGCGACCCCGAAAAGGACCGTCTCCTCGGCGAGCTGGAGGCGATCCTCGATCACATCGCACGGCTGCAGACCGTCGATACGTCGGCGCTCGCGGCGACCGCGCAGGTCGGTGATCTCGTCAACGTGATGCGCGCTGACGAGACGGAGGAGCCGATCGGCGCCACGGCCGCGCTGCGCAACGCACCCGCGTCGGACGGCAGCCACTTCGTGGTCGGGGCGATCCAGGGCGCCGAGCTTGACGCCTGACACGATCACCGGGCTGGCCGCGGCGCTCCGCGACGGAAGCACGACGCCTCGCGCACTGCTTGCCGTCGCGCTTGCGCACGTCGAGGGAAGCGACAAGGACCTGAACGCGTATCTCACAGTCACGCGTGAGCTCGCCGAACAGCAGGCCGACGCCGCGGCGCGCACGCTCGAGGATCATCCCGACACGGCGTCGCCGCTGTGCGGCATCCCGATGGCGCTCAAGGACGTGCTCTGCGTCGACGGGATCGAGACCACCGCCGGGTCGAAGATCCTGCGCGGGTTCAAACCGCCGTACACCGGAACGGCGGTACAGCGCTTGTTCGATGCCGGTGCGGTGTGCGTCGGCAAGACCAACTGCGATGAGTTCGCCATGGGATCGTCGACCGAGAACTCCGCGTACGGACCGGTCGGCAACCCGTGGGACATCGAGCGGGTTCCGGGAGGGAGCAGCGGCGGCAGCGCGGCGACGGTCGCCGCCGGCTCGGTCCCGTACTCGCTCGGCAGCGACACCGGCGGCTCGATCCGGCAGCCCGCGGCCCTCTCCGGCGTGGTCGGCTTCAAACCGACGTACGGGCGGGTTTCGCGGTACGGGCTGATCGCATTCGCGTCGTCGCTCGACCAGATCGGTCCGTTCACGCGCACCGTCGAGGACTGCGCGCTTGTCTACGCCGCCATCGCCGGTCACGATCCGCGCGACAGCACGTCGGAGCCGCGCGCGGTCGACGACCCGCTCGCTTCGCTGCACGCCGGCGTTGCGGGGATGCGCCTGGGGATTCCCCGCGAGTACATCGGCGAGGGCACCGAGCCGGGTGTGCGTGCGGCGGTGGAGGCGGCGTTTCGCGTTCTCGAGGCTCAGGGAGCGACGCTCCGCGAGGTCTCGCTGCCGAGCACCGACGTTGCGCTCAGCGTGTACTACATCATCGCTCCTGCGGAGTGCTCGTCCAACCTGGCGCGGTACGACGGTGTGCGTTTCGGCAATCGCGTGGAGCGTCCGTCGGTCACCGACATGTACATGCAGACACGTGGCGCGGGCTTCGGCAACGAGGTCAAACGCAGGGTCATGCTCGGCACGTACGCGCTCTCAAGCGGCTATTACGACGCCTACTACCGTCAGGCGCAGAAGGTCAGAACGCTGGTGGGCCAGGAGTTCGAGGCCGTCTTCAAGGAGGTGGACGCGATCGTGTGCCCAACCTCTCCAAGCGTGGCCTTCACCATGGGATCGCGCGCCGACCCGCTGTCCATGTACATGTGCGATGTGGTGACACTACCGGCCAACCTCGCGGGTGTCCCGGGGATCTCGGTGCCGTGTGGGTTCGTGGACGGACTCCCGGTCGGGCTGCAGGTGATCGCACCGCGATTCGAGGACTCGCGCGTTCTCAGGGTGGCGCACGCGTACGAGCAGGCGACCGACTTCCACACGGTGCGCTCGCCGTACGCGCGGGAGGCCGCGTGACCGAGGCGGCCACGATATCGGCGGCGGCACTCGGTCGCTACGAGGTGGTGATCGGGCTCGAAGTGCACGCGCAACTGCTGACGCGCAGCAAGATGTTCTGCTGGTGCCCTGCGGACTACACAAGCGCCGCCCCGAATGAGAACACCTGCCCGGTGTGCCTCGGTCTGCCCGGTGTGCTGCCGAACATCAATGAGCAGGCCGTTGAGTACACGCTGCGCACCGCGCTCGCGCTGCAGTGCGACATACCCGCCTTCACGAAGTTCGATCGCAAGAACTATTTCTATCCGGATCTCCCCAAGGGCTACCAGATCTCGCAGTACGACCTACCGTTGTCGGTCAACGGGTTTCTCGCGTTTCCGCTCGGCGGCGAGACCGTCCGTTGTGGGATCACGCGCGTCCACCTCGAGGAGGACACCGGGACGATGCACCACGCCGGCGACGTGCTCCAGAGCGCGACGTCCTCGCTGATCGACCTCAACCGGGCCGGCGTGCCGCTCATGGAGATCGTCGGCGAACCCGACCTGCGCACCCCTGAAGCGGCACGCGAGTACCTGGTGCGCCTGCGTCAGATCCTCATGTACATCGGCGTCAACGACGGCAACCTCGAGAAGGGCTCGTTCCGCTGCGACGCCAATATCTCGCTCCGCCCGCGCGGCGCCCGGGAATTGGGTGTCAAGGTCGAGATCAAGAACATGAACTCGTTCCGGGCGGTGCACCGCGCCCTCGAATCGGAGATCGAGCGGCAGACCGGCGTGCTCGACGCCGGCGGGACGCTCGTGCAGGAGACGCGTGGGTGGGTGGAGACACAGGGGCGCACGATCTCGCAGCGAAGCAAGGAGCAGGCTCACGACTACCGCTATTTCCCCGAGCCCGATCTGCCACCGCTGCGCCCGGACGCCGCGTTCATCGAGCGGGTGCGCGCGACCCTGCCTGAGCTTCCCGAGGCCCGAGGGCATCGCTTCCAGGAGCAGTTTGGATTGACCGCCTACGACGCCGCGGTGCTCACCGATACGCGCGAGGACGCGGACACCTACGAGTCACTCGTCGCCGCTGGTGTTCCCGCCAAACTTGCCGCCAACTGGCAGAGCGGCGATGTCGCGGCGCTGGCGAACGAGCACAGGATGGCGCTGCAGCACAGCGGTCTCGGCGTCGACGGGCTCGCGAGCCTGCTCCGCCTTGTCGACGCGGGCACGATCAACGGCCCGACCGCGAAGGAGCTGCTCGCCGAGCTCTATGTGGGCGGCGGCAATCCGGAGGCGCTGGTGCGGGATCGTGGTCTCGCCCAGGTCAGCGATACCACCGAGCTGAGCGCGCTGGTCGACGCCGCTATCGCCGCAAATCCTGCCGCCGCCGCCGACTTCCGCGCCGGCAAGCAGCAGGCGCTCGGGCAGCTGATGCGTGCCGTCAAGGACGCGACCGGCGGGAAGGCCGACATGCCGCTGGTGAACCGCCTGCTCCGCGACCGGCTGTTGGAGCAGTAGCCCTGGTTCGTCTCGGACGCATGGTCCACGGTGGGCTGTGTCTCGCCCGCGACGACCAGGGCGCGACCATGCTCGTGGAGGGCGGCATTCCCGGCGAGGATGTCGAGGTGTCGGTCCGCTACCGAAAGGGCGCGACATCATTCGCCGAGGTCGTGCGCGTGGTCGAGGCGTCGCCGCACCGCGTCGTCCCACCGTGCCCCTACGTGCCCCGATGCGGCGGCTGCCAGCTTCAGCACGTTGCGTACGCGCACCAGGTGGAGCTGAAGCGGGACATCGTCCTCGACGCGCTGCACCGCCAGCGTATCGAGCACCCGGCGCCGCGCATGCACGCGGTCGACGATCCGTGGCGGTACCGCCTTCGCGGTGAATTCCATGTCATCGCCGGCACCGAGGGCACGCCTCCCGCGCTCGGGTTCAACCGAGCGCGCAGCTGGCGGCCGATCGCCGTCGACGACTGCCTGATCCATCACCCGCGGATCACCACCGCGCTGCCCGCGCTGCGCGGGCTCCTCAACTCGAGCGCGACCAACGCGCTCGGCACGCTGCACCTCACCGTCGGCGAGGACGGGCAGGAGCTCCTCGTCCACGCCAAGCCCGCGCGAGGACTGGCGAGCGGCGCGCTCGACGGGGGCCTCGACCTTCCCGACGGCGGGCGCGTGAGCACGACGTCGACGACTCTGCGCTGGCGCGGGATGACCTTTCGGGTAACTCCCGACGCGTTCATCCAGGTCAACTGGGCGCAGATGGACGTGCTCTATCAGTGCGTCATCGACGCGCTCGGCGGTCACGCCGGTCTCAGGGTCGTCGACGCCTACGCCGGGATCGGCGTGCTCGCCTGCCACCTCGCCGGCGAGGCGCGCGAGGTGGTCTGCATCGAGAGCAACCGCGGCGCCGCCCAACTCGGTGTGCTCAATGCGCGCGTGAACGACGTCGCCGACCGCATGCACTTCGTGCTCTCGCCCGTCGAGGACGCGTTGCCGCGTGCCGGCGCCGCCGAGATGGCCGACGTCGTCATCCTCGACCCACCCCGGGCAGGCTGCTCGGGCCGCGTCACCGGGTGGCTCGCGCTCGCCGGGCCGGAGCGCATCGTCTACGTCTCCTGCGATCCCGCCACGCTCGCCCGCGACCTCCACACGCTGGTTGCTTCAGGGCCCTACCGCGTGGACGGACTCGACGTCGTCGACATGTTTCCGCAGACGTATCACGTCGAAAGCGTGGTCAGCCTCACACGAGCCGGCGCGCCCCCCATCGGCGACCTGCCGGAGCCCTCGGTGGCCGGCTGAGCGGTACGCTCACTACCCGCGGCGGTGGGCTGCTGCGGAGTGGTAGCGTACGTCTGTTCGTTGTCATCGACCGCAGCCAGGAGCCAGAGTGCAACAGCCATCCTCGACCGGCAGCGAGATCGAGTCGGGAGGCTTTGTCCACCTGCACACGCACAGCGAGTTCTCGCTGCTCGACGGCGCCTCACGTGTCAGGGAGCTCGTCGACAGTGCGAAGGCAATGGGGCAGACGGCCATCGCCGTCACCGACCACGGCGTGCTCTACGGAGCTGTCGATTTCTACGCCAGCGCGCGTGCGGCAAAGATCAACCCCGTCCTCGGTTGCGAGATGTACATGGCGCCGCGCTCGCGCCACGATCGTGAAGGAAGGACGGATCGCGACCCCAACCACCTGATCCTGCTCGCACGCAATGACACCGGCTATCGCAACCTCATCAAGTTGGTCAGCACCTCGCACCTCGAGGGGTACTACTACAAGCCCCGCATCGATCGCCAGTTGCTCGCGGAGCACGCCGAGGGCCTGATCTGCCTGTCCGCGTGCCTCGGTGGCGAGTTGCCCCAGGCGATCCTTCGCGGAGACATGGCCGCCGCCGAGACGGTGGCTCGCGAACATGCCGAGATCTTCGGTACGGACGGCTACTTCCTCGAGCTCCAGGACCACGGCATCCCCGAGGAGGACACGGTTCGCGCCGGTCTGGTCGAGATCGCGCGTCGAACCGGCCTACCGCTCGTGGCCACCAACGACTCGCATTACATCAAGCCCGAGGACGCCGAGGCCCACGACATCCTGCTCTGCCTGCAGACCGGCGCGCGCCGCGAGGAGGAGAAGCGATTCCGCTTCTCTGGACCCGACTACTACCTTGCGAGCACGCAGCAGATGCGCGATCGCTTCGCTGCGTACACGGAGGCCGTCGCCAACACGGTGGCGATCGCGAATCGCTGTCACGTCGAGATCCCACTGGGGCAGAACCTGCTGCCGACGTACTCGCCAATCCCCGAGGGCCTCGACGCCGACACCTACCTCCGCGAGCTCTGCGAAGCGGGAGTGCAGGAACGCTATGCGGACGCGGTGACCGCGGAGGTCCGCGAGCGCCTCCACATGGAGCTCGACGTGATCCGTGAGACCGGGTTCTCGGCGTATTTCCTGATCGTCTGGGACCTGATCAGGGCGGCGAGGTGTGACGGGGTCCGGGTCGGCCCCGGCCGCGGCAGCGCCGCGGGGTCACTGGTCAGCTATGTGCTCCACATCACCGACATCGAGCCGCTCCGCTACGGGCTCATCTTCGAGCGGTTCCTCAACCGCGAGCGCGTGCAGATGCCCGACATCGACATCGACTTCGACGACAGGGGACGGGATCGCGTGCTCACGTACGTGCAGGAGAAGTACGGTCGCGATCGTGTCGCGCAGATCATCACCTTCGGTACCATGGCGGCGCGGGCGGCGATACGTGACGTGGGTCGCGTGCTCAACGTGCCCCTCCCGGACGTCGACCGGCTCGCGAAGCTGGTGCCGCAGGTGGTGAACATCACGCTCGACCGAGCACTCTCGGAGAGCCGCGAGCTGAAAGACCTCTACGACCACGAGGACTGGGCGAAGCACATCATCGACAACGCGCAACGGCTGGAGGGGATCTGCCGCAACGCATCGACGCACGCGGCAGCCGTGGTGATCGGATCCGAACCGCTCGCCAATATCGTGCCGCTGCAACGCTCGACTGCCGGTGACGGCACCGCCGTGACCCAGTACGACATGAACGGCGTGTCCCAGATCGGACTCCTGAAGATCGACCTCCTCGGGCTGTCCAACCTCACCGTCATCGCCGAGGCCGCTGACATGGTGCGTGCGCACCGGGGGGTCGACCTCGACATCGACAAGCTCCCCCTCGACGACGCCAAGACCTACGAGCTCCTCGGCAAGGCCGACACCCACGGCATCTTCCAGCTCGAGGCGACATTCGCCAAACGGATCCTCATCGACATGCAACCCAAGTCCCTCGAGGACCTCGGGGCCGCGGTTGCACTCAACCGTCCAGGGCCGATCGAGGGCGGAGCCACCGCAACGTGGATGCGGCGCAAGCGCGGCGAGGAGCCGGTCACGTACATGCTCCCCGAGCTCGAGCCGATCCTCAAGGACACGTATGGGGCGATCCTCTACCAGGACCAGGTGATGAAGATCGCCTCAGCGGTCGCCGGGTTCACGCTCGGCGAGGCCGACATCCTGCGAGCCGCGATGGGCAAGAAGGACAAGGTGAAGATGTCCAAGCAGCGCGAACAGTTCCTGAGTGGTGCCGCGGCGCGAGGAGTTGCGCCGGAGACTGCGCTGCAACTGTTCGAGCTCATTGCGCTCTTCGCGGGGTACGGGTTCAACGGCGCGCACAGCATCTCCTACGGGCTGATCGCGTACCAGACGGCGTACCTGAAGGCGAACTTCCCCCGAGAGTACATGTGCGCGCTGCTCAACAGCAGGGCGGACAACTTCGACAAGCTGAAGCAGTCGATCCTCGATTCGCACGCGCGTGGGCTCGTCGTCCGCCCCCCGGATGTCAACCGGAGCGCATCGGACTTCAGCCTCGGCGATGAGGCGCAGGGCGAGATCCTCTACGGGTTGCGGCACATCAAGACCGTCGGCGAGCGCGTCGCCGCCGAGATCGTTGCCGAGCGCGAGGGCGAGGGACCGTTCACCTCGCTCTTCGACCTCTGCCTCCGAGTTGCGAGCCGCGACCTCAACCGTCGCGTCGTCGAGGCCCTGATTCGCAGCGGAGCCTGCGATTCGCTCGGGGAACGCGGGGCCATGCTCGCCGTGCTCGACCGTGCTCTCGACCGCGCCGCGACGATCCGACGCGAACGCGAGTTGGGCCAGACCTCGCTGTTCGGCGATATCGTCGTCCTGGTCGAGCCGGTTTCGCAGCCGGCGGACGAGCTCGACGGCCGCGATGTCAACGGGCCGTTCGCGATCGCGGCCGACGAACGGCTGAGCTGGGAACGCGAGTTCCTCGGCATGTACCTGAGCGATCACCCGCTTCGCAGGATTGCGGGCGAGCTACAGCAGCGTGTCGACACCACCATCAACGAGCTCGGCGCGCATCTCGACGGTCTCATCGTGCAGGTGGGCGGTGCCATCCGGGACATGCGCACGTTCGTGCCGCGCAGGAGCACGACCGGCCAGCGGATGGCCGCGCTCCAGATCGAGGATCTGACCGGGAGCGTCGAGGTCGTGGTGTTCGCACGGGTTTTCGAGGAGTGCGTCGCCGCGCTGCGCCCCGATGCGGTGATCGTGGTCCGCGGCAAGGTCGAGGCGGGGCGGACGACCAGCGGTGCCACGACCACGCACGCGGGTGAGGATGAGGATCGCGTCGACCTCGAACCCCCGCAGATTCTCGCCGAGGCCGTGTACGCCTACGACGATCCCCGTCTTGCCACCTGGCGGCGGGACAGCACCGTGCACATCAGCGTCAATGCGTCGCAGATCGCCACACTCGGCGCGCTCCGGCACGCCTTCGAGGAGCACCGGGGCGACTGCCCGGTGGTGCTGCACGTCGACTCGGGGACGAGCGTCGACGAGATCACGCTCGCCGTCGACTTCACTGTCGAACCATGTCCGGCGCTCGAGCGCGCCGTGGAGTACCTGGTCGGGGACAGCGCGTATCGCGTCGAGATGCGGCGCGTCCGTGCCCCCGAACGCGAGCGCACTGGCGCACGGCGCTGAGCTGCCGCTCAGATCGATGGGAGCAGCAAACCGAAGACGATCCTGATCACGATGATCAGCACGATGTACATGATCAGTGCCGCGATGGCCGGGTAGTCGATCCCGGCGGTCACGCGCCCGCGGTGCAGGCCCGCGAACGGGGCGACGAGCGGGTTGGTCATGGTGCGAACCATTTGCACCATCGGATGCCACGGGTCGGCGTGGAACACGGCGAGCAGGATGCGGATGAACACGATGATGGCGATGGCGATCGCGATGTCGACCACCAGCGTCTCGATGAGCGCCACGATGGTTCCAGCGGTATCCACGCCACCGCCGGCAACGAGCGTCTGCAGGATCTGCGCGACGAAATTGATGACCACGATCGCCAGAATCGGCGAGAAGTCGATGCCGCTGAACGTGGGGAGGATGCGGCGGAAGGGCGCGAGGATCGGGTCGACGATGATGCGCAACCAGCGCACCACCGGATGCCACGGGCTGAGCCCGATCCACGACACGGCGATCCGCGCGATGATCAGGACGGTCAGCGCCACCTCGACGAAGCCGATGACGTTGAAGAGCAGCAGTTGTGTCACCGGGCGGCGGCGGGCTCCTTGGCGGCGGCGGGTTCGTCCGGTGAGCGCTTCTCGAACCGGGTGATGGTTCGCCGCCACAGCAGGTAGAGCAGCGGTACCGCGAACACGAGCATCGCAATCGACGTCCACTGTGCCTCGCGCAGCCCGAGCGGACCGGGCGGTTCACTCGCCCGAAACTCGAAGAGGATCAGCTGGCTCACCGCATAGAGGGCGACGTAGGTGATAGCGAGCACGCCGGGGCGCACGTTGCGGCGCATCAGCAGAAGCAGCACGATGCCGATACAGATGGTGCCGAGCGCCTCGTACACCGCCGCGGGCTGATACGCGATGCAGTGCGCCGGCGTGCAGATGCTGAAGCCGCTTTGCAGGATCGCGTGTTGATTCGAGTACGCGGTCGCCCACGGTAGCGTGCTCGCCGCACCAAGGATGTCGCCGTTGATCACGTTGCCGATGCGTCCGATCGGCTGACCCACCACAGCGAAGAGCACACCGCCGTCAAGCGCGAGCCACGGGTTGTATCCGTACCGCCAGGCGCAGATGGCGAGGGTCACGAAGCCGACGATGATGGCGCCGAAGAAGGCCATCCCACCCTGCCAGAAGGCAATGATGTTGATCGGGTGGAGCACGTAGTTGTTCCACAGGTCCGGCTGCTGCAGCACGTAATAGAGACGGCCCCCCAGCAGCCCGAAGATGATCGTCCAGACGCAGATTTTCTCGGCGACCGGCTTTGGCAGGCCGCGCTTGATCGCGTAGGGGAGCACCCCGAACTGATAGGCGGCCAGGAACGCGACCGCATACATCACGCCGTACCAGTGGATCGGCAGGGGACCCAGGTTCAGGACCGGGTCGATGTTGATCGTGATGAAGCCGACGGGGCCGGCGCTAGCGGGCACGGCTGTCATCATGCGGACTTCCCGCGGCCGGATGCACCTCGAGGACGCGATAGCCGCCCTTGGAGCGGACCCGCTCGACGCGATGACCGAGGCCCGCCAGCCACGCGGCCAGGGAGTCGGCACCGAGATGGCGATGCACCACGAGCAGTGCCACAGCCTCCGGCTCGAGCCGCCCAATCCAGGCGAGCAGCAGCTCGTGGAGCGCCGGCTTGCCGAGCCGGACCGGTGGGTTGGAGTAGACGGCCGCAAACCTGCCGCGGTCGGGAACGGCGTCGGGCTCGGCGGGGACCACGTTCTGGGCACCGGCGCGCTCGGCATTGCGCACACACAGGTCGAGCGCGCGGCGGTTGACGTCCACCGCCCACACCCGGGCGTCAGGATTGCGCAGCGCGAGAGTGATGGCGATCGCGCCGTAGCCGCAGCCGACGTCGACCAGCTCTCCCGCGGGTACCGGCGGCAGGCTCCTCAAGAGGAGGTCGGTTCCGAAGTCGAGGTGACCGTGGGCGAAGACGCCGCGGTCGGTGTCGAGCTCGAAGCTCAGATCCGGGAGGCTGACCCGGATCGTGCGCGGACGCGACGCGACCTTCGGCTCGGCGCTGAAATAGTGATCCTGGCTCACCATCTCAGGGTAGTAGGCTGCGGCGGTGAGCACCTATGACGTCGCCGTGGTCGGCCTGGGCGCGGCCGGTGCGGCGACGTTGTACCAACTCGCCCGGCGCGGGGTGAGCGTCATCGGTATCGATCGATTCTCGCCGCCGCACATCTACGGCTCGACCCACGGGGACACGCGGATCACCCGCGAGGCAATCGGGGAAGGCGAGGCCTACACCCCGCTTGTGCAGCGTTCGCATGCCATCTGGCGGGAGCTCGAGGCCGACACCGGCCAGGATCTCCTCACCCAGTGCGGCGGTCTGATCATCGAGGCCGCCGGCGGCGGGGCCGCGGGTCACCATCGTCATGAGTTTCTCGCCAGCACGATCGCCTGCGCGAACCGGTACGGCATCAGGCACGAGCTGCTCAGCGCCGCGGATGTCACCGGCCGTTTCCCGCAGTTCACACTCGACGGCGACGAGTCCGCCTTCTACGAGCCGACCGCCGGCTTCGTCCGTCCGGAGCGATGCGTGAATGCGCAGCTGACTGTCGCTGCCCGCCTCGGTGCCGAGATTCACCGCGACGAGCGCGTGCTAGCAGTTGAATCGTCGGAAAGCGGCGTGCGGGTGCGCACCGACGGCGGCGTCCACGAAGCCGCGCGTGTGGTCCTGGCGGTGGGGCCGTGGGTGCGCGATTTCGTCGAGCCGGAGCAGCTCCGATTGTTCAATGTCTACCGGCAGGTGATGGCCTGGTTCGAACTGAAGCCGAACGCCGTGGATCACACGCCCGGCGCGATGCCGGTGTTCATCTGGGGCCTGAGCGACGGCAACGCGTTCTATGGATTGCCGGCGATTGATGGGTGCCGCGAGATCAAGGTCGCGACCGAGGAACTCGACCATCCCACCAGCGCGGACGAAGCCTCACTCGATGTCGATCCCGGCGAACCGCGTTCGCTGCATGACTCGCTGATCCGCACACGTTTCCCGGGCGTCTCGTCCCGGTGCGTCCGGGCGGCGCGATGCCTCTACACCGTCACCCCGGACGCGAACTTCGTCATCGACGATCACCTGGACCTCCCCGGGGTTCTGCTCGTGTCGCCCTGTTCCGGGCACGGGTTCAAGCACTCGGCCGGCCTCGGCGAGGCGATCGCCCAGCAGGTCACGACGGGGACGAGCGACGCGGACCTCTCGCAGTTCAGGCTCGACCGGTTTGGAGCGGTCGTTTAGCGTTTCCCGGTCCCAGGACTTCGCTGATCTCGTAGCCGAACAGGTCGTGGACATGACGGACGGTCCCAAAGGCTGACCGGTTCTTAACCCCACCTTCATCAAGGTCCAAATACGATGGCCTTGACCCAACCCCCTTAGAGACCTTCGGCATCTCGCCGAGGGTCTCTCGCTATGTGGGGTTTTCTCGCGAGAAGAGCCAGGGCCCTCGGCCCACGTGCTCTATTCAGACGTTTTCTTCGGTGTGGCTCTCATCCGGGGCCGCCGCCGGGTGGACGTCGAGTTGCCGGTTCGCGAAATCCGGATCGCTTGTGGCGTTGGCGAACTTGTGGCCCTTGGTGTCATCGTCCTCGGTCTCTCGGGTGCGAGCTTCCGGGGCTTCCTGCTCGTCGTTCGTGTCCGTGGTCATTGGCGTTTTCTCCTTGGCGGTTGGGACCGCGCTCTCACTGTTGGCATGATTCTTTCACTTGCCACGCGTTGAGTTAGTCGGCCACACGACAACTCCCTGGTCGCCGATCTGACAGCAGAGGAGGGCGGCGCATCGCGCAGCCTTGAACCGACCACGCGGCGACAACGCTCATCTCGTTTTGACGCTCTTGATAAGCACCAACTGAGTCGGTGGAAGCTCCTCAGAGTTGGATGAGGTTGACGCCGGCGAGCGGGTGGTGGATCTGTTGCATCGCTCCGCCTGTCGCAAGGTCGCCGAGGTCGATGGTGGCGAAGCCCGCGTCCTGGAACAGTCCTGCGACCACGGACTTGGCTTCGACGTCGTCGCCGGAGATGAAGAGCACGCGCTGGCCGCCGGACTCGTGGGGATCCGAGGCGAGCACTTCGGCGCTCAGGGTGTTGGCGGCTTTGACGACACGCGCGCCGGAGACGAGGCCGGCGACGATCTCGCTCGATGTCCTCCCGTTGAGGTCGTCGGCGCCCCAGTCGTTGGTCGCGTCGATGACGACCTGACTGTTCCACTCAAGACCGTTGACAGCGGCGGGCACGCGGTCTCACACGACGGCGATCACGACGATCGCTGCTGCCGCAGCGTCGGCCGGCCTGCCCGTGGAGATTCCTTCGCCCAGGGCAGAGGCGAGTGAAGTAAGTGACTCAGGGCCGCGGCTGTTGGCGATCACTACCGAGCGACCGGCGCGAACGGCGACGCGCGCCATAGCCTGGCCGAGCCGCCCGGCGCCGATGATGCCGATGTCGGTCACCGTGGCTCCTCGTACTCGGAGGCGAAAAGGTAGCTGACCGCCAGGCTGCGGTACGGCCGCCAACGTTCCGACATCTCAATCAGCTCTGCTTCGGAGGGAACGTGGTCGAAACCATAGACCCGTTGGATCGCGCGACGCAACGCGATATCGCCGGTGAGAAACACGTCTGGTCGGTTCAGCGCGACGAGCAAGAAGCCGTGCGCCGACCACGGTCCGATGCCTGAAACGTCGGTCAGGGCTGCCTCGACCTCTTCGTCCGTCATGCGCTCAAGCGCCGCATCGCTCAGCCGCCCATCCACGAATCGCTCCGCGAGCGCCCGTAGCGTCGCGCCCTTGCGAGCCGAGAGCCCGGCGGCCCGAAGCACCTCCGGAGCGGCAGCCAGCAATTCGGCCGGCGACGGCAAACGACCGCCAAACCGCTCCTCGATGCGAGACACGATCGTGCGTGTCGCAGCGACTGACAACTGCTGACCGACGACCTGGAAAATGAGTGTCCCGAACGCATCGAGCGGCGGGAGCTCGTCCAGCCACGCTCGCGGACGAAAGGCTGGATGGGCGTCGATGACGGCCGCGAGCACCGGATCGGCCTTGCGAAGGAACTCACGAGCCTTTCGGTCGGCGAGGGCGGCGCGTTGCCGCGGACGAGCACCCACGCTCACGCCTTGAGCAGGCGCTCCGTGAGCACGATCTCGATGACATCGGCGACCGTATCCTCGCGAGCCCAGTCGCGCTGGAGCTCGACGGCGAGCGCCACCCAGGTAACCGGCTGCGCACCTGCCTGGACGACACGCTCGATGCCCGTGCGATGGGCCTCCTCGCTCGTGCCGCCGATCGCGTCGACGACCGGGTAGACGTCATAGCCCTCTCTCATGGCATCAAGGGCGGGGAAGGCCATGCAGATCTCGGTCCAGAGCGCGCACAGGAGCAGCTTGCGCCGCCCGGTCGCGCGCACGGCGTCCAGGAACTCGGCGTCCTCCCACGCGTTGGTCGACGTCCTGTCGATCGCGGGGAAGTCGTCCAGCAGGTCAGCGAGCTCCGGAACCGTTGGCTGCCCGCGTCCTGACGCGACGTTGATCGTGGAGTGAACGATCGGCATGTGGAATGCCTTCGCGGTCTTCACGGTCGACACGATGTTCTCCAGCAAGAGGTCACGGTCCATCGACTGGACGGCGGCGAACTGAGACGCCTGGTAGTCGATCACGACGAGCGCAGCGTTTTGCGGCGTCAGCAGGTGATCGCCGATCGGATCCCGTATCGGCAGGCTGGCCATCAGGGGTGCACCTGCGAGCCGTAACCCAGGTCCAGCCGGATCGATTCCATCACCCAGAAGGTTGTGCTCTCGGTGAACACGTCGGCGGCGGCCAGCACGCCGGTGTACTTCTCGATCACAGGTGCAGCTGCGGCCGCGGCAGTCGCGTCGAGATGAGCCTTCACTGCGGCCCAGGTGTTCTCACCGTACTTCACGTAATAAGGGGTGGGATCGAGAGTGTCGATGGCGGTCCTGACGCTCGCAGAGATATCCGCCATGTACTGCTGGTGCAAGGTCACGTCGTCGCGGGTGCCGATCCTGCCGAGATGGCCGCCGATGAAATGCTTCCACGAGTACGCAAGGGCATTCGCGGGCGCCTCGATGTAGCCGGGGATGTCCTCGGTCAGGTTGGAGATGTAGACCGGCGCCCAGCCAGCGTTGACGATGTCGACCAGCATCAGCGTGTCGTGGTCCGGCAGGTGGATGACGATGTTGTCCGGCGTGTGGTTGGCACCGTGCCAGGCGAGGTCGATCCGCTCGCCGCCGATCTCAAGGGTGCGGCGGTCCTGGAACGTCTCCTCGTTGGGTGGCTTGGCCGGGTCGTCGTCGCGCAGCATCAGACGCCGGGTCTCCTCATGTCCGATGCGGGTGATGTTCTTGTCGAAGAGGAACGACGCGCCGGCGTGGTCGGCGTGGTGATGCGAGTAGATGAGGTGTGTGACCTTGCTGCTGACGCCGTTCGCGGCGGCGATCTCGTCGACCGCCCGCTGAATGTTGTGGCCGATGGTCGGGGGCGCGTCGAGCAGGACGACGCCGTCGGACGTGGTCAGGAACGCCGACTGGTAGGTGCCGTCCGTGATCCAGTACAGGTTCCGCTCGACGCGGCCAACATAGTAGCCCTGCTCGTTGAGCGCGGGGCCGATCGCGGAGCGTGGGACGGGTGCGTAATCGGGGAGGGCTTCCGGGCTCATCACCAGCCCGCCGATGGATCGAGGGTGGTTGTGTTGTTCATGCCCGGATCGTGGCCTTTGCCGCCGGCGATCGAATCCCGAAAACCCGTAGTCCTGACCCCAGTGGCATGCTGCCTGGATGGTCGTGAGGGCTCGTGCTGAGCAGTTGGTTGGCAGGAAGCGCGAGCGCGCGGTGCTCGAGCGGCTGCTGGATACCGCCCGGGGCGGTCACGATGCCGTCCTCGTGGTGCACGGAGACCCCGGCGTCGGCAAGACCGCGCTGCTCGAGTACACGATCGAGGCGGGCCAGGATTTTCGCGTCGTTCGGACTGCGGGTGTCGAGGGGGAGATGGAGCTCGACTACGCGGCGCTGCAACGGCTCTGTTCGCCGATCCTCGAGTTCATCGACCGCCTTCCCGATCCCCAGCGTGATGCGCTGGGCGTCGCCTTCGGACTCAACACCGGACACGCGCCGAGCCCATTCCTCGTCGGGCTCGCGGTTCTCGGCCTCCTCTCCGAAGCTGCCGAGCAGCAGCCGCTCCTGTGCGTGGTCGACGACGCGCAGTGGCTCGATGGCGCAACCGCCCAAGCGCTCGCGTTCGTGGCTCGCCGCCTGCTGGCCGAGCGGATCGCGCTCGCCTTCGGGACGCGTGAGGTGGGCAGCGGATTGGCGCGCTTCCCGGAGCTTCGCGTCGAGCCGCTGGGCCGCCGGGATTCACGAGCGCTCTTGGAGTCCGCCCTGGCTGCGCGGCTGGACGAGTCCGTGCTCGAGCGGATCATCGCCGAGACGGGCGGGAACCCGCTCGCGCTCCTCGAGCTCCCGCGCGGGCTGACGCCCGCCCAGCTCGCCGGTGGTTTCGGCCTGCCTGCGGCACTTCCTCTGTCGACTGGGATCGAACAGAGCTTCACGCGCCGGCTGGCGCGCCTTCCACGCGACGCACGGCGGTTGCTGCTCCTGGCGGCGGCAGAGCCGGTTGGCGACCCTGCGCTTCTCTGGCGGGCGGCGCACCAGCTTGGGATCCCGGAGACGGCCGCGCAGGCCGTGGAGTTGGACGGCTTGCTGATGGTCGATGGAGGAGTCGTGTTCCGTCATCCGCTGGTGCGCTCAGCGGTGTACGGGGCCGCCGAGCCCAGCGAGCGGCGCGAGGTTCACCGCGCGCTGGCGGACGCAACCGATCCGCTGACCGACCCCGATCGCCGCGCGTGGCACCGTGCGCAGGCGGCGTCGGTACCTGACGAAGCGGTGGCCACGGAGCTCGAGCACTCCGCCGCGCGTGCGCAGGCGCGGGGCGGCTTCGCTGCTGCTGCTGCCTTCCTCGAACGCGCTGCCACACTGACACCCGCTCCGGCACGCCGTGCGCGCCGTGCGCTGGTCGCAGCTCAGACGAAGTTCCGGGCAGGCGCTCTCGACGACGCACTTGGTCTGCTCTCGTCAACGGAGATCGGAGCGCTCGACGAGCTCGATCGCGCCCGAGTTCGAGTTGCTGCGCGCGCAGATCGCATTCGTCTCCACGCACGGCAGCGACGCGCCCACGTTGCTGCTTGCGGCCGCGCGCCGGCTTACGCCGCTGTCTCCGAGTTTTGCGCATGAGACGTACCTCGAGGCTCTGTCGGCAGCGATGTTCGCGGGACGCCTTGCGGCGCCGGGTGCGAGCGCGCTCGAGGTCGCGCAGGCCGTCAAGCGCGCACCGAGGCCGCCCGTCCTCGGCGGTCCCGAGTTGTTGCTCGATGGACTTGCGACCCGATTCACTGAGGGCTATGAGGCTGCTGTCCCGATCCTGCGGCGTGCACTTCAGGCGTTCGACGTCAGCGGCCTGGCCGTGAGCGAGCAACTGCGCTGGAAGTGGCTCGCGACCGTCTCGTCGGTCCACATGTGGGATGACACGGGCTGGGAGACCCTGTCCCAACGGCACGAGCAGATCGCCCGGGAGACCGGCGCCCTCGGGGAGCTTCCGCTCGCGCTGACCCAGCGCGTCTACGCGCATCTTTTCGTGGGCGCGCTGACGACAGCGGTGTCGCTGGTCGATGAGATCCGGGCGGCGATAGAGGTCACCGGCAGCAACCTCGGGCCGTACGGTGCGGTCGGACTCGTCGCGCTTCGCGGCCGCGAGCTCGAGGCGGTCGCTCTCATCGACGAAAGCCGCCGGGACGTGGCTCTCCGAGGTGAGGGAATCGGTCTCTCGATCCTCGACTGGGCTGAGGCGGTCTTGTACAACGGCCTCGGCCGCTACGAGCAGGCATGCGCCGCGGCGCTGCGGGTTGCTGAGCATCCGCACGATCTCGGCACCTCGAACTGGTGCATCGCCGAGTTGATCGAGGCCGCGGTCCGAGCCGGAAGACCTGAGCTGGCAGCGGGTGCCCGTTCGCGTCTCGCGGTGATGGCCAAGGTGAGCGGGACGGACTGGGCCCGCGGGATCGCGGCTCGCTCGGACGCGCTCTGCGCGGAAGATGAGGGGGCCGAGGAGCTCTACGCCGAGGCCGTCAATCGACTCGGTCGATCCCGCATTGCGGTCGATCTCGCTCGCGCTCACCTCCTGTACGGTGAGTGGCTGAGACGTCAACGCCGACGCCTTGATGCACGCAGGCAGTTGCGGTCGGCTCACGACCTCTTCTCCGACTTCGGCATGGATGCATTCGCTGAGCGCGCACGCGTCGAATTGGAAGCGACCGGCGAGCGTGCTCGCAGACGCACCGTTGATACCCTTGATCAACTCACTCCGCAGGAGGCACAGATCTCGCGCCTTGTGGCGCAGGGGAACAGCAACCGCGAGATCGCCGCTCAACTGTTCATCAGCCCCAGCACGGTCGAGTACCACCTGCGCAAGGTGTTCGGCAAGCTCGGCGTCAAGTCGCGCACGCAACTGGCCAGGCGCCTGCTGGGTTAGGCGCGGGGCGCTGGTCTCACAGCAGCTTCAAACTGCCGGGAGAGGGAGTTCGAACCCTCACGAGGTTGCCCTCGGCGGTTTTTGAGAGCCCGGCCGCAGCGTTTTCGCGTGCCGGCGCGGGCCAAGTTGGCTCGTCGCGTATTCGGCTGACACGATGATCGTGACTCCGCGTGCTGCTGCAGGGTACGGGTTGACACTCCTGTAGGGGTACGCGCAGGGGTCCCGATCGCGCCGGATTTCTACTGATGGCGTCCGCCTTGCATGTCGCCGCCGGAACGCCAACGACACACCGAGGCACTCTTGCCTTGCGCGCTTCAGTGATCGCCGGTCGCAGTCGTGGCGGGGCCACCGGAGTGAGCGATCACTTCTGCAAGTCTGGGGCTCGTCGACTTTCTGGCTGTGTAGCGATAGTGTGGCTGAGTGAGGCGCAACATCGCGATGGTGCTGGTGGCGGTAGCCGTGGGGGTGGGGATCTGGGTCGGTACTTGGGAGGCGCACTTTTGGGTCGTTAGCGGCGGCGAATGCCCTCCCGGCGGTATCCCCACGTATTGTGCGCCGCCGATTCGAGAACCCCAGTTCGCGTGGTGGCTGTGCGCGCTGCTGGGAGCCGGGGCAGCGGCCCTAATCGCCCTGATTGCCTTGGCCGTAGATCGCTGGCCTTCCGCGCCGGATTCAAACTGACCCGCTACGAAAACGGTCCAGATCAACTTCTGCGACCGTTGCTGGACCCGCGCCTGCGGGCGGAATCGTTTCATACCCGAGATTGGGGCCTACGTTTGGTACTCCTAGACTTGCCCGGGTGTGCATGGCGGCAGCCGAAGCGCGGCCACTTGAACACTCGATCCCGCAACTGGCGGGGCGCCGCAATTTGCACGTCCGCTGCCTTTAGCGCATACGTGATTTGGTGGGCTGAGGAATTCCTACTTGGCCCTGCCACGCTGGATTTGCGGCGCATTTGGTCTCAGTCCTTGAGGACTTGCAAAGGGATCAAACCGGCCCGGCGGAAAGCTCGCGGGCTGCCGGTGGCACAGTTAGCCCACACGCTGAGGCCCCCGGGGTTTCGTAGACACTCGCCCCGTATCGATCGCGCTCGGCGTCGATGTCGGTGGTCATCGGGGTCCTCGACCGCCGAGCTCGGTTCCGAAGAAACTGAGCCCCTTGAGAATCTCGTTGGCCCCGCGCAGCTCACGGTTCTCACGCTCCAGCTGCTTCAAGCGCTCGCGCCACTCGTGGTCAGGCCGAACTCGCTGCCCGGAGTCAACCTCGGCTCGCTTCACCGACTCATGCAGCATCACCGGATGCATGCCGAACCTGCCCGCGATCGAACTGCGTCGCCTGCCACTCCGAATGTACTCGCGGCTGTGCTCCTTGACCATCCGCGCTGCCCGCTCCCTCAGCTACTAGGGATACCTTCTTGACCATTCCTTGCTCCGTCCACCGTGAGGGCTCCAGGATTCCCCGGGAGGTTCATTCACCCCGCGGGGCGCGCCTGGGAACATCGCGTAGTCGTCTGCGTGATATAGGCATGACACTGGTCGATTTTCATCGCGAAGACGTGCTAAGGTCCCGGCTGTGGGCGAAGGTCGGGGTTCGCGAACGAGCGGCAGCATCCATCTCGTTCGCAGTCGACGTATCGGAGTCGTGGCGATAGTGGTGACGCTCGTCGTGGTGTTAGTCGAACCCATCTCAAGGGTTGCTTGGCGTCCGGCGGTGGCGATGGGTGCAACCCAGGGCTTCCGAGTAACCAGGCGAACCGTCACGACGGTGAGAGCCGTTATCTCGGCGCAGGGGTGCCCGACGGTGTCATGGCGGTCGAGAAGAACTATTCGCCGTGGGTGGATCCGTCTCAGCCGATCGCTGACGCCTCAGGTTGGGTAATGCTCGTCGACAACACCGGCAAATTGTATTCCCAATTTGGGTGGATTGAATTTGCCGGTGGCGTCAGGCACCTGTTCTCTGAGGTAGGTAACGCTACCAATCCTCTCGGCCATGACTTTAACCGTCAGTTTTACTACCCAACGCCGGCTATAAACTCGCAAACCACAGTTGAGGTTTCATACCAGCCGAATAACTCGTACAAGTATGACTACTATGCCAATGGGGCACGCGTTGGCGGGGACAACGATTCATATTCCCAATTTGTCCCAGCTCAAGCTCAAATCTCCGGCGAAATATGGTCTGACGATACTCAGATGCCAGGTGGGTATGCGGTCGACAATTCGACGTATCAATCGTGGACAGGTGAGCGCGTTTGGTATCCCGGAGACTCCTGGAGGGAACTGGCACTACTTCAATGAAAACTTCGATACCGCTGTCGTTCGCGACGACAACACTACTTTCTACGGTTATTCGAACTATCCGAATGCCTACCTTGACTCGCAATACATATGGGATTGGGGATGTCCCTACTGACTCGGACTCGGGCTGCGGCAGTTCTAGGCTTGACCCTCATCACCGCGATGAGCCTTACCTCTTGCCGAGCACTCGACGGCGCCTCAGCCACCTCTGTTGCTACACCTACCGTCCAGGCTTCGCCTCCGCCCATCCCGGTTGCCGTACTCGCGGCTAACGGTATTGTCGTAACCCCCGCACCGCCCGGCACGCAGGCGGCGGTGCCTGAGGATGACGCTGAGAAACTCGCCGTCCAGCAGTTCGCGCCCGGCAGCGTTGTCCTGATTGCGGCCCTGATGAACGTCACTAGAGACGGCACGCCCCGTGGTATCTGTTGGGTCGTGTCGATCAATCCCTTAGGCGACGTAGGGTCGAATCCTGTCCCGAATGGAGCGGAAACTACGACGGTTCCCCCTAGCTTCGCGAACTTCGCGATCGTTGCCATTGACGCGACCACCGGGGCAATCGTCCTTGCTGACACCGGGCGCGATTCGAGCCTTCCAGACTTGCCGACCCTGGTGCCGGCAGCGGCTCCCTAACGAGAAGTCGCGCCCAGGCAGGATCGAGTGCCAGGTCGGGCATCCGGCTGGGCGCCACCGGTTGACGGACCTGAAAGCGGCCGCATTGCGGTCCAATGGGCTGCCAATCGGGGAGGAGGTGTGTCGAACTGTTCGGGCTTCGCGGCGGACAATCCGTCCCTCGCGCCGGTCTGTTGGCTGCACCGCCCGGGGACGCATAACACGAAGCGTAAGGCTCGACGCTAACTGGCCTCGAGGCGAGCGCATCACGCTCGCACCACACCGACGCGGTGGCCAAAGAACTCAACGAGCGCCCTCGACAAACCCTCGGCTGGGTGACACCCTTGCAGACGCTCGCCGAGATTGTCGCAGCGACCGGCTGAAATCCAAGCGCGAACGCTTCGATCTAGGGGTCTTTGCTCAGCGTTGGATGTTTAGGCGAGTCCCTACCACGGCTCCAGCTCCGGTGACATGCCCTGTTCGCGCTCGAACTCCAGTTGCGCTGCTTCCAGCTGCGCATCGATCTCGGGGGTGAGCCAACCGGCGACGGTCATCCCCTCGAGGTGGTTGTGCGGCCCGCCGCCGGCGTCCTCTGCGTCGATGCGGTCCAGCGCGCGGGCCACCATTTCGTGCGCGGCGTCGTCGGACATGCCCATCTCACACAACCAGCCTTCCACCTGGTCGTAGGCGCGCTGAGCCACTAGGCGGTCAATCTCCTCCCCGGCCTCCACCCCGGTCGCCTCCTGGGCCAGCTCGGGTCCGCCGAGCATCTCGACCAGGGCGCGCTGCCGATCGGTGGCCAGCGCGTCGAGGCCGCTCCGCTGGGGCGTCTCGTAGCGCTCCGGGTAGTCGAGCGCCGACTCCTTCAACTCGCTTCGGGTCCATGCCTGCACGGTGCGCTCCTCGGCAGATCGGTTTGTTTCCTTCCAGTGCTCAACGCCGAGGGTGTCCCGCTCGGGCGGGGTGAACACCTCGTAGTAGTGGGTGGCGAGAGTGGCGCGCGACATCGCGGTGTACGCCCATTCCCGGGAGGCGCCCTCGGATCCCACCACCAGGGCGATGTCGGCGGTCATCCCCTGTGCCTTGTGCACGGTCAGCGCGTAGCCGCGGTCGATGGCGTCGTAGTGCGTGGTGTCGAGGGTCAGCTGACGCTTGTCGGGACGCTCCAGGGTCAGCGTGTGACGCTCGACATCGATCGCCGTGACCACGCCACGGGTGCCGTTGCTGACCGCGCCACTGCGCTCGTTGGCGAGGCAGATGACCCGGTCGCCAACCTGGTACTCCTTGTCACCGACCGTGAGCGCCGGGCCGTGGACTCTTCCCTCGGCCACCGACCGGGCGTGGGCCAGCTCGTTGAGCGCGGCCACCTCATCCCGGCGCAGGGCGAGGATGACCGTGTTGAGGCCCCCGGCCTCGAGCCGGGCGTGATCCTCGATCACGTCGACCCGGCGCTCGGCCACCGAGTGGGCGTCGTGGATGCGCCCGTAGCGCATATACTCGCGGTAGGCCGTACGAGCCTCGCCGTCGCGGAGCAGCTGCAGGGTCGCCCGCTCCCAGCCGCTGCACCCAGGTGGGGACGGTGATGTGCGTGTGCAGCTGCGGATCGACGGTGACCGCACCTGTGGTGGGATCGGTGACCGGGCGGGCCGTGCGATGCACGAACTCGGGCATGACCAACTTTGCGCGCACCGCCTCGGTGGTCTTGGTGTCCGGGTTGTACTGGCGCGCCCAGCCGGCGCTGGCCTGGAGATACTCGGCGGCGGCCTGGACTCCCTCGCCGTGGATGCGCAGGATGGTCGACCTGGTGCGCTCGTCACCGAGCGCGTAGAGGATGCTCATGTCCTTGGGTGCGGATACGGTCACGTCGAAGGCGACGACCGTCTGCCTTCGCCAGTGCTTGCCGAGCTCCTCGCCCGTGCGCGGATATGTGCCGCTGAGTATCGCGGCGAAGTCGGTGTCGATCACCTCGCCGCGCAGACCCAACACTTCAGCGCCGGGTCCAGCCCAGCGTCCCGGCAACTCACCGCGGGCGGTGTAGTACTCGAGCTGCTGCTGCGCAACCGCCTCGCGCAGGTACCGCACCGCCTGCTCGACGCTGGTGAGCTTGCCGATGGAGATCATCGCGGAGACCCGTCCTGCACAGGCCTCAGCGTACGGAGAAAGCGCCTACAGAGCGCTTACTTTTTCGGAACGTTTGATCTGGAAGAAATCAGCGATGCAACTGTGTGCGTGTCAGGGTCGGCGATGCGTGTGCGCGAGGCAATGATGGCGGTGAGGGACGGACGCGTGAAGCAGGCGTGCGTCTGTCGAAGGTGAGAGGAGATGGCCGGCGGGCGGAGGACCGAAAGGTGAGCCGAGGGAGCCGCGGGTGCGAGCAGCGAGGACCGAATGCGCGCAGCGACCGACACGGGCGCTGACCCTGAGGGGGAGTTCACAGCACGAGCGGACGCGACGTTCGCGAATAGCGCGACGTTCGCGAATAGCGCGGTGCGCGCGAACCTCGCGAAGTGCGCTGGACGCGCGACGTCTGCCGAAAGCGCGATGTGCGCGGGAATCGCGATGTGCGCGGGAATCGCGCGATCCGCTCCATTCGCATGACACGTGGAAGGCGCGAATGCCGCTAAGCAGCTTTCACCATAGGAAGCGTGTCAACGTAGTGCGTACGCTCCCGGGGCGGATGCGTCCTGAGCTGTCTGTCGCCCACGTCCTGGACCCGCGGTGTCAAGTATCTGCCGGACTTTCACATGCCAAGGCTTGCTGGAAAAGTGTAGGCGCTACGTAAGCAAATACATGGCATGCTCGTGCCATGGCTATCGCCGACGTGTCGCCGGGTACCGGCAATGTGCGCGGGAAGCCTCGCGCGCATCAGACGAAACTTCCTTGGGGTGCCGATGAGCTGGTGTCGCCTCAAGGAACACCCGGGATCCATGCCGACCGGGACCCACGACGCCGACGAGCAACGCCCACCGCACCAGCGCCCTTGCTCGAGTCGGCCGCGCCGACACCTGTTGAGATTCCGCCTGGATCGACGCGCACTCCGATGCTGCTCACCGTTCGCGACGTGGAAGCTGAACTGCAACTCGGTCGCACGCGAACCTACGAACTCTTACGCTCAGGCTCCATCCCCGTTATCCGCGTCGGTCGCGCGCTCCGCGTGCCGCGCGATGCGCTGCGCCACTGGGTCGATGAGCAGACCGCGTGACCATTGCGGAGCGAGCGGCGTCAGCTCGCCCGCTGTACCGGTCGCACCATGGTGTGGAGTCCTTCCGGATCGAGGTCCGCACCGTTGGGCCACATCAGTGTGCCCAGCTCCGGATCCACGCGGACGCGGTCGAACTGAATCGGGTCTCGGAGCGGCTCGAACATCTCACCCCACAGCTCGGCAGCCAGGTCGATGTCACCGACAACCCCGTCGCTGAACGTGAGCCGGAGCCGGTACTCACCGAGGCGCTCTACGCGTGTGACCTTGACCATTCCCCAATCCTATGCGAGCGGCTCGATGGATGCCAGCGCCGTGCGTTCGATCACACGTTGCCAGTTGTCTCGCAGCTCCTGCTCGTGCAGGGCCGCCCATTCCATGACATGCCCAAGCGCCCGAGCAGGCAGCGAACCGTCGAGCACCACCAGCGGCTCTATCCCGATCGAGGCCTCATGCTCCCCGTAGGTCGCGTGAAAGTGGGCCGCATGGTGTTGCCCGCCGGTCTCCCAGTACATGGTGATGACGATGCCGTAGAAGGCGCTGATCCGCGGCATGTCAACCCGTGGTGATCAGTCGGGTGAGGCGGTCGGCCGCGTCGTCGTGCAACTCCTGGAGAACGTCGGCGTACGTGTCCGCCGTGATGCCGATCGTGGAGTGTCCGAGCACAGTGCTGACCACCTTCAACTCCGTCCCGCTCGCCAGCATCAGGGTCGCGGCGGCGTGGCGCAAATCGTGGAAGCGACGCACGGTCAGGCCGGCTCTGCGAAGGCCTGTCTTGAACCGATGGGTCATCCCGGTTGGCTCCACCGGATGACCGGTGGGGCGCGTGAACACCAGCCCGGCGATCGGCTCGTGCCAGGCGGATCCGATGTGGAGGCGAGCCTCGCGCTGCCGCTGTCGCTGGACTGCGAGCAGCTCGACCAGCGGATCGGGAATCCGCAACGTCCGCCGAGACCGCTTCGTCTTTGGCTCGAGGATCTTGAAGAGCACCTCCGGGTCGGATCGCTGGTCACGAGGGATGCGGTGCAGTGCGCCAGTGACTCGCAGCACCTTGCGCTCCAGGTCGACATCGTCCCAGCGCAGTCCGAGGATCTCGCCCTGACGCATGCCGAGATACAGGGCCGTGCCCACGACCGCCTCGAGCTCGGTACCGCGAAAGGCGTCGAGGATCGCACGCGCTTCCTCGGGTCGAACCGACGCCGCCCGGGTCGCGGACACCTCGAGCGGCTCGGCGAGAGCTGCGGCGTTGCGAGCCACCGTGCCCCATCGCTGCGCGTCAGCCAGGGCCGAGCGAAGGACCGCGCGGGCATGGTTGACGGTTCGCGGTGCCAGGCCGCCGGCGACCGCCTGCCGCATGGCGATGTTCACCTGCTGCGGGGTCAGCTGCGCCAGCTTGACCCTCCCCAAGAGAGGAATCAGCTGGTACTTGATGAGGCTACGGTACCGCCGCATGGTGGTCGGGCGGATGTTCGTTTGCCCCTCGATCCAGGTGCCGAGAAAGTCACCCACCGTCTGCCGGTCGGAGGCGGGTGCCACTCCGAGAGCGAGCCCGCGGATTGCCGCATTCATCTTCGCGATCGCATCGGCGCGGCTCTTGCCATACAGGCTGCGCCGGACCTGGCGACCTCTCGCATCAAAGCCGACCGTGACGCGCGCCTCCCACTGGCCCGGGCGTCGCTCCCGGATCGTCCCTTCGCCAAGGCCTCGGCGCCTGCTCGTCACCCTGTCCTCCCTGAATCTGTAGGGGTACTGTAGGGGTATTAGCGTCCTGGCGTCAACGGGATGGGTGGCTTCCGGGGCCGGCAACGGCAGCGATTTGAATTCAAAACCGGCCTGCCGGGAGAGGGAGTCGAACCCTCACGAGGTTGCCCTCGGCGGTTTTTGAGACCGCTGCGTCTACCATTCCGCCACCCCGGCCGAATGGACAGCGTACCGGCTCCGCCGGGAACCGGAGCGCCTGCCGGCGCGTACTCTCAAGTGCATGGACGACGAGGCGCTCCTCGAGCGGGCACGCCGCGGCGACCGCGATGCGTTTGCAGCAATTGTCACTCGTCACCAGGATGAGCTCTACACGATGGCACTCCGGATTCTCGGGTCCCCGGCCGACGCGGCAGACGTTGTTCAGGAGACCTTTCTTCGCGCGTACGTCAGGATCCCGGTGCTTCGCGGGCAGACAATCCGGGCCTGGCTGTTTCGGGTCGCCATCAACTGCAGCCACGACGTCCAGCGCCGGACTGTCCGCGGCCCGCTGATCCGCTCGAGGACGCGCAGGGCAACATCGTCGAGCTGCCCGACCCGGCACTCGGACCGGAGGCCAGTGCGCTCGCGCGAGAACGCCTTGCCGCAATCCGCGGGGCGCTGCTCACCCTTCATCCCGACTTTCGAGCCGTGGTCGTTCTCAGAGACGTCAACGAACTGAGCTACGAGGAGATGTCCGCAGCCCTTCGCGTCCCGATCGGCACCGTCAAGTCGCGGCTCAATCGCGCCCGCTCGATGCTCGCCAAAGCCCTGCGCGGGACAGCCGCCGCCCCCGGCTTCGCCGAGGAGAACGCATGAGCCCGCGCCGCCATCTCGACGACCTCTTCTCCGCCGCCTACGAGGACGAGCTCTCGCCGATCGACGAGGCGCGCTTCCGGGCGCACATGCAGTCGTGCGCGCCCTGCGCGGCAGCATATGCGGAGTTCAGAGCGACCATCGAAGCTCTCCACGAGATGCCCCGGGCGCGCATGCCCCACGTCGTCCATCTCCCTTCGACACCCCCTGTCGCGGAACGTGTGTCACGGCCTCGCATCGGGCTGAGCTGGTTCAACCTCGGCCTGGTCCGTCGCTTCCCGGCGACGGCGATCGCCGGCGCAGCTGCCGTGGTCCTGGTCGTCTTCGCGCTCACGCACAACGGCGTCAGCCCTCAAAACAGCACCGCCGGCAGGTCGGCGTCGTCCGTGCCGGCAGCGGCGCCGGCTGACGGGTCCGTTGCCGCGTGCACCTCGATCGCCGACATCACCGCTGCCGCGCTGCCATCCAGCTTCACCCAGGAGGCTCTGGCGACCGATCCGGCGCAGCCGGCACTGCATCTGGTGCTCGCCGCACCGACACTCGTCGTCGTCCCGGGCCGGCAGGCGGTCGTCTACGCGCAGCTGTCGGTGCCGGTCGCGGCGATCTCTGGCCCGGGTGCCGCGGCCACGCCGCCGACGGCCCGAGCGTTGCTGCCCTGCGTGTCGATTGGGGTCGGCAGCACGGGCGAACGCCTCGCCGCGAGCGCGGCCGGCATCGCGTCGCTCGACGTCCCTCGGGCCCCAGGCGCGACCCCATCCGCCGGCCTGGGCTTCCAGATCGGTGCAGGAGTTGGCCCGCTGCTCACCTTCCAGGTCCCCGCCGGTCTCGCCCCCGGGACCGAGATTCATGTCACCGCAACCATCCCCGCCGGCGATGTCAGCGCTGGCAGCCCGCCGCTCGCAGCGGAATTGACCCTCACGACTCGCTGACCACCGCGTCCGCGCAGTCTATGGCGCAGGTCCTTGACTAGACTGGGGGCAATGCACCGCCGGCTGGCGTGCCTGGCTGTGGCGCTGCTGGTCTCCGGCTGCGGCTTCAGCGGGCTCGGCTCACCTCCGAACTACGGCTACGTCGTGATCACCGCGGGCGGAGTTGGCCTCCGCTCCGGCTCCCAGGACGTGCCCCCCAACCTCAACCTCCGGCTCCACGCCACCGGCGCGGCTCTGCAGGCCTCGGACGTGACCGCGACCCTCGATGGGAACCAGCTCTCGCTCGCCACCCAGGATCAGGACCTGCTGGCGACGGTGAAGCCGCTGCCGCTCTCATCGAGCCACCACCTCTCGGTCGCGGTGGCGGGGATGAGCACCCAGAACTTCGCGTTCACGGTCATCTCGCCGACCGCCGCGATGCTCGCCGCCCACGTCGATCCTGCGAGTGGGCTGGTCGTCGATGCCGTCTTCGACGATGCTCCCGACCAGGCCGCAGTGGCCGCCGCTCTTCCCGGCGGGACGCTGACCTGGGTCGACGGAACCCATGCTCGGATCACCTGGAGCGCCAAGCCGCCGGCATCGATCGCGCTCCCCGCCACCATCGCCACCGCCGGCGGTGCACACCTGGACCCGGGCATCAGCCTTTCGCTCGTCGGCATTGCTCGTCACACCATCCGGCGGGTGACCGTGCCGCCGCCACCCCAGGTCGCGGGCATCCCGGTTGACGCGTTCGTGATCAACACCGGAGCGTCGAACTCGTCACTCGCCTTTCACCTCGGCGCGGTTGCGCAGGTGACCCCGACCGGTTGGCAGGCACAGGCGGACGGCTCGATCCTGGGCACTCCGGATCAGTCCGCGACCGGCCGTGCAGCTGTCGCGGGTCTGCCCATCTGGCCGTCGCTCGCCAACGACTTGACGAACCCGCCCGCCACCGACCAACTGCTCAACGATCCCAGCGCGACCAAGGTGCTCGTCAACGAGATGGTGGCCGCGATCCGCTACGACGGCTATCGCGGCATCAACCTCGACTTCGAGGGGATGCTCCCGACCGACAAGGCTCCGTTCACCGCGTTCGTGGAGCAGCTGGCGACTGCGCTCCATGCCCGAGGGGCCAAGCTGATCGTCGACGTGGTCCCCCACGACTTTGCCGGGGTCAATGCGTACTCCGCCGCATACGACATCGCCGCGATCGGCAAGGTGGCCGACTACGTGGATCTGATGGCCTACGACGAGCACGGCGATGGGGGAACGCCTGGGCCGGTGGCTGGTCTGGACTGGGACCGGGCGGTCCTGCAGGCGACCCTGCCGGATCTCAACCCCGCGCACGTCCTCCTCGGTGTTCCCCTCTACGGGCGCGCTTGGGGCAGCCTCGGCGGCGCGGCCGCATATTCGAACGTCATCTACAACGCGCTCTTGATACCCGGAGCTCGCGTCGACTACGACTTCAGCGCTCAGACCCCCTTCATCGTCTCCCCGGACGGCTCGCTCACCACCTACTTCGACGACCGGGACAGCCTGGCCCGCAAGGTCGCGCTGGTCCGGACCGACGGCCTCGCCGGGATCGCCGCCTGGCGGCTCGGTTTCGAGGACCCGGGCTTCTGGTCGCTCTTCCGCGCCTGAGCCGAGCTAGATCCCATAAGTTGTTGTCAAGCTAATCCGGCGCTGCCATGCGCCGGATCGAAGTCCTTGTCGCCGCGCCACACGCCCCAGACGATGGCGAGCGCCTTGCTCATGCAGTGACCAAGGGAGTTCATCGCTGACTTGCCCGCGGCCCGCTTGCGAGCGTAGTGGGCGCGGATGATCGGGTTGTGTTGCACGCCGACCACCGCCATCCGGTACGCCGCCGCACGCAGATACGAGTTGCCGGTCTTGGCCATGGTCCAGCTCGTCTCGGGGTTCGCACCCTTCTTCCCTGAACTCTGCTCCTTGGGATGCACGCCTGCGTAGGCGAGCAACTGGTCGACATCGCTGAAGCGCCAGATGTCGCCGATCTCGGCCATGAGTGTGGCCGCGGTGGACGGCCCGACACCGGGAATCGAGAGCAGCCGCTGCGACACCTCGCCGTCGAGCAGGGAGGCGACCCGGGTGTCCGCGCTGGCGATCTGCTGGTCGAGCAGGTCGTGCTGCGCAATCAGGAGGCGCATCTCGAACCCGACCTGCTGCGCGAGTTCCGGCGCAGCCACCGAGGTCTGAGCCAGCTGCTTGAGCTGGCCGGCCTTGAGCGGTCCGATCGCACGGCCACCACCGCCCGGACGCTTGAGCCGAGCCAGGCGGTCCTGGTGCATGCGCGCCACGGCCGCGGCGGTCGGCGCGTGGCGGAGCACCGCCAGGGCGCTCACGCAGGTCGGGTCGTCCCAGACCTCGCGCAGCTCAGGAAAGCCGATGTCCACCAACCGCTGGATGCGCTGGCAGACCTGGGCCTGCTCACGCACCAAACGCATCGCGAACCGCGCCGCCTCCTTGAGCTCGGCCCCCACCAGGGGCTCGCTGATCCGCGGCTGGTCGTGCGTTCCCAACGCCGCCAGTGTGCGCGCGTCGGCCGGGTCGCTCTTGCTCCGCTGCAGCCGGCTCTTGGCGAAGTACTTGGCCTGCAACGGGTTCACCACCGCCACCGGATACCCCTGGCGACGCAGGTGGCTGGCCAGGTTGAACCAGTAGTGGCCGCTCGATTCCATCACCACCACCTCGATCGGCGCTTCCTGCTTCGTCATCCACGCGTCCAGTTCGCCGAAGCCCTTGCGCTTGGTGGTGATGGTGAGCACCTTCCGATCCGCCTCGCGCTCACCCTGGCGACACACCGCCGCCGCGCACTTGTATGCCCCCACGTCGATCCCCACCGCCAGGCTCATACGCACCTCCTGTGTCGGGTTGCGACCCCAGGGGTCCTCGCCTTGCTTCGTCGCCGCGTGGGCTGATGCTCCATCACCGGTCACCGCCGTCGGATCCCAATCACCGCTCGAAGACGAAGCACGAGGGCCGGTCACTAGCTCCATCGGTCCCGTCGCCGGATAGCTATGCGCCGGTCTCCCCGTCGAGGTCAGATTCCCCGCGATTCTGACCCTGCCAGGAGATATATCAGCTTTCGGAAGCGCCGGTCCCGAGATCGGGGAGGTTGAGGGTGTTGACCCAGTCGCGAATCTTGGCGAGCCGCTCCTCGCTCTCCGGATCCGTCTCGGTCAGGTCGCCGTCCTTGTCGGCCTCGGGGAGGACGCCGGCCTTGTCGAGCACCTCATCGGCGACGAAGATGCCCGCTCCGACCCGCACGGCGACGGCGATGGCATCCGAAGGTCGGGAGTTGATCTCCAGGCGGCGTCCGTCGACCTGCGCGAGGATCCGTGCGTAGAAGACCTCGTTGCTCAGGGATGTCACCACGATCCGCTCGACGGTGACCTCCACCGCGCTGAGCAGGTTGGCAAGCAGGTCGTGCGTGATCGGCCGCTCGGGGGTGATCCCGGTGATCTTCAGCGCGATCGCGTTGGCCTCATTGATGCCGATCCAGATGGGCAGGTAGCGGTCGGCCGACTTTTCTTTGAGGATGACGACGTGCTGGCCGGTCGGCATGTGCACCCTGATGCTGTCGACGGTCATTTCCACCAGGTCGGCCATGCCTCGATCATAACCCCGGGAGTGCGCGAGCGAGGACATCCACGCCTCGCCGCTACCATGGATCGCTGTGGCTCGCGAGACTTTGCTGCTGGTGGATGGGCACAACCTGGTGTACCGCGCCTTCCACGCGATGCCCGCGTTGAGCAACAGCCGGGGCGAGATGACCAACGCCGCGTATGGCTTCACGTCGATGCTCTTCAAGGCACTCAACGACACAACCCCGACGTATGCCATCGCCGCATTCGATCCCCCGGGACCGACCTTCCGGCACGAGAAGTTCGCCGAATACAAAGCGCAACGGTCGCGCGCGCCGGAGGAGCTCCGCGCCCAGTTTCCGTGGGCGCGTGAGGTCGTGGAAGCGCTCGGCATTCCGATCGTCGAGATCCCGACATTCGAAGCCGATGATGTCATCGGCACGCTGGCGCAGAAGGCAGAAGCCGCGGGACTTGACGTCATCATCCTCACCGGCGATCTCGACGTGCTCCAACTCGTGACCGAGCACATCCGGGTTTTCGCGAGTCGCCGCGGTCTCAGCGACACGATCATCTACGACGTCGACAAGGTTCGCGAACGCTACGGCTTCGAGCCGCCACTGGTCGTCGATTTCAAGGCGCTGCAAGGCGATCCGAGCGACAACATCCCCGGTGTCCCGGGCATCGGCGAGAAGACCGCAATGTCATTGGTGCAGCAGTACGGGCCACTCGAGAACGTGCTCGCTGCGGTGCCGACGATGCCGCCCGGGCGTGTTCAGCGCGCGCTGGAGAGCCACATGGAGCAGGCGCGGTTGAGCAAGTGGACGGCGACCATCAAGGTCGACATCGATGTCGACCTGCCACTGGAGGGCGCACGCCTCTTCAACTACGACGAGGCGGCAGTGCGCGAGTTGTTCGACCGCCTCGAGTTTCGCAGTCTGCTGCCGCGACTGCCCGGACGCGCGGTGGTCGACGGCGCGGCGCCGGCGTCCGCTACGCCGGCAAGCGAACCAGCCCCGTTGCCCGGCGACCTGCAATCGCCGGCGACCGACGTCGAGACCGTCATCGACGCGCATCAAGCAGCCGACGCGATGCGGCGAGTTCGCGCAGCCGGCGCGATCGCGGTGCGCACCGTCGTTGACGGCAGCCCGAGGACCGGCGACATGATCGGCGTCGCCTTCGCGCCAAAGGGTGAGGACATCGCCTACTACATGCCCGTGTGGCACGCCGGGCTGGAGCGCAATGCGGATCCGGCGGCAGTTACCGCACTGGAGGAGGTGCTTGCGGACAGCACGATTCCGAAGCGGGGGTACGACCTCAAGCGCGAGCTGCTCGCCTGGCGGCGGCGCGGCATCGCGATACAGGGGCTGCAGTTCGATGCCCTGCTCGCCGCCTACCTCACCAACTCGCGCCTCAAGGTTCCGACGCTGCCTGTCCTCGCGCACGACCTTGCGTTGCTGAGCGTCGAGGCCGAGGAGACGCTCCTCGGCAGCGGCCGTGGAAAGCGCGGGATCGCCGATGTTCCGGTGGAGGAGGCCGCCGCGTATTACGGCGTCTGGGTCGGCCTGCTCGACCCGGTGGGCGAGAAGTTGATTCGCGACATGGAGCGGGCGAACGCCACCCGGCTCCACGACACCATGGAGCTGCCGCTCGTGCCGATCCTCGCCGCGATGGAGATCGAGGGAGTCGCGGTTGACTGCGACCTCCTCGGGTCGATCAGCGCCGAGATGCACACACGGGTCACCGAGATAGAGCGCGAGGTCCAGGAGGTCGCCGGATACACGTTCAACCCCGGCAGCACCCAGCAACTCGGACGCTTCCTCTACGACGACCTCGGCCTCGCCAGCGGGCGCAAGACCAAGACCGGACGCAGCACCGACGCCGACACGCTGGAAGCGCTGCGCGGCGAGCACCCGGTGGTCGACCAGATCCTGGAGTGGCGCCAGCTCACCAAGCTGAAGAGCACCTATGTCGATGCGCTGCCGTTGCTGTGCACTGCCGACTCGCGCGTGCACACATCCTTCAACCAGGCGGTGGCGACCACCGGCCGGCTGTCGTCGTCGGACCCGAACCTGCAGAACATCCCGGTGCGCACGCAGTGGGGTCAGCGAATCCGCCGCGCCTTCCATGCCGACAAGGGCCAGCGCCTGGTCAGTGCCGACTACTCCCAGGTGGAACTGCGCGTGCTCGCCCACGTGACCGGTGAGACGGAGCTGATCGAGGCATTTCAGCGCGGTGAGGACATCCACCGGCGCACCGCCGCCGAGGTATATGCGGTCGCACCCGAGGCGGTGACGCCGGACATGCGCCGCATCGCCAAGGTGGTCAACTTCGGTGTGGTGTATGGGTTGAGCGACTTCGGGCTCGCCCGCGACACGGGCATGAGCCGCGAGGAAGCGCATGCGTTCATCGATGCGTACTTCCGCAATTTCCCCGCAGTCACCGCGTACCTCGAAGGGGTGCGCAACCATGCCCGGGAGTACGGCTGGGTCGAGACCTTCATCGGCCGGCGCCGCTACATTGCGGACATTCGCGCCGCCAACCGGCAGCTGCGCTTCGCGGCCGAGCGCATGGCCGTGAATATGCCGATCCAGGGGGGCGCGGCCGACATCATGAAGCAGGCCATGATCCTCGTCGATGCGGCGCTGCGCGAGCGGGGGTTGCGCAGCCGGATCCTCCTCCAGGTGCACGACGAGCTCCTGCTCGAGGCGCCGGCGGAGGAGGTCGACGACCTGATCGTGCTCCTCCGGGATCGCATGGGCGCGGCCGAGGCACTCAAGGTGCCCCTCGACGTTGACGTCAAGGTCGGCGACAACTGGGGGGACATGACGCCCATTGCGAGGACTGAGGGTGCCCGAACTTCCTGAGGTGGAGACGGTCGCCCGCGATCTTCGCGTCGCGATCAACGGACGGCGCATCGAGCACGTGACCGTCGACCGCCCCGACATCGTCCGCGTCCCCGACGGGCGGATGCTGCCCGGCTTGCTCACCGGGCAGCGTTTCGAGAACGTGGATCGCCGGGGTAAGTACCTGCTGCTCGAGCTTGATTCCGGTGACGAGCTGATGGTGCATCTCGGGATGACCGGGCACCTGCTGGTCTGTGATGCGGATGCCCCGGTCGCAAAGCACACTCACATCCGCGCCTCGCTGGACGACGGGAATGAGCTCCGTTTCGACGACGCGCGTCGCTTCGGCCGTGTGGCCTACGGTTCGCGCGAGGCGCTGACGGCTGCGCGGGTGCTGCCGAGGCTCGGCGTCGAACCGCTTTCCGATGCGTTCTCACAGGAGCGGCTCGATGCGGTATTGGGCAAAACGACGCGGACCGTGAAAGCCGCCCTGCTCGATCAGAAAGGTGTGGCTGGCCTCGGCAACATCTACATCGACGAGGCGTGTTTCCTCGCGGGCGTCCGGCCCACCCGGCGCTGCCATCGCCTGACGCGCCGCGAACGAGCAGCCCTGCTCGATGCCATCCCACGCGTGCTCACCGCAGCCGTCGCCAACCGGGGCAGCAGCGTCGACGACTACCGCGATGTCTGGAATGCGCGCGGGAGCAACCAGGAGCGCCTCCAGGTGTACGGGCGCGGCGGCCTGCCCTGCTTTGTGTGCGGCACGACGCTGCGCCGCACCGTCACCGCCGGCCGCACCACCGTGTACTGCCCGCACTGCCAGCGATGACCCGGGTCACCATCGCGAGCTACGATGACGATCCACCGCTCGGCGGGCAGGGCGTCGTCGTGCACGGCATGCGTGCTGCACTCGAGCGCCGCGGGGTGCGGGTGCACACCATCTCCGGCCGCGGCGAGCACGCGATCGCGTTCGCGCGGCGGACCGGGCGGGCGCCGCTCGACTTCTCCATGGAGCTCAACCGATATCCGCGGATCCTGCTCCGCGCCGCGCCGGACGTGATCCACGCTCAGGGCGGCCCCGGGGGCGTGCTGCTCTGGAAGCAGCTCGGTGCGCCGCTGGTGTACACGGCGCATCACACCTACCGTCAGGCGCACCGGCGCGGGTCGGTCAAGCGGTTGCTCAACGGCCTCGAGGCGCGCTCATACCGCGGTGCCGCGATGGTCCTCCCGGTCTCGCGTTCCACCGCGAACGCCCTGCTCGAGATGGGAATCCCGGCAGCACGCATCGAAGTGCTCTCCAACGGTGTTGACGCGGTCGACCTCCCCGGCGTCGAACACGAGGACGGCCGGGTGTTGTTCGTCAGTCGCATGGAGCGCGAGAAGGGCGTGCTCGACGCGATCTCCGTGCTCCAAGCGCTCGCCGGCGCGGATCCGCGGGTGCACGGCGTCATGGTCGGGGGCGGCAGTCTCGAAGCCGACGTGCGCCGTGCGGCAGAATCGAGCCGGGGCAGGATCGAGTACCTGGGCGCGCTCGGTCGCGAAGCGCTCAACCACGAGTACGCGAGGGCTGCGATCGTGGTGATGCCCTCGCGGTTCGAGGGGCTGGGGATGGTCGCGCTGGAAGCCCAGGCCGCCGGGACGCCGGTCGTCGGCTTCGATGTCGACGGGCTGCGTGACGCGGTCGGTGCCGGCGGGGTCCTGGTTCCCGCCGGCGACCTGCTCGCGCTGCGCGCCGCGGCGAGCGAGTTGCTCGCCGACCCCGCCCGTCGCGCCGAGGCGGGCGCGCGCGGACGTGAGGTCGTGCTCGCCGAGCACTCCTGGGACGCGATCGGCGCGCGCCTCGAGGAGATCTATCGCACCGTGATCTGAGCCGAATTCGGCGGCAGTTCGGCAGCGACTAGACTCAAAGGGTGCCCGCCTTCGAGTTGCTCGCGCCCTTCGAACCCGCCGGTGATCAGCCCACCGCCATCACGGCGCTCAACCGTGGGCTGACCGAGGGCCAGCGCGAGCAGATCCTGCTCGGGGTGACCGGGTCTGGCAAGACCTTCACCATCGCCAACGTGATCGCCGAGCAGCAGCGTCCGACGCTGGTGCTCTCGCCCAACAAGACGCTCGCCGCCCAGCTCTGGGCGGAGTTCCGCGAGTTCTTCCCCAAGAACGCTGTGGAGTACTTCGTCTCGTACTACGACTTCTACCAGCCCGAGGCCTACATCCCGCGCACCGACACCTACATCGAGAAGGATTCGTCGCGCAACGACGAGATCGACCGGTTGCGCAACAGCGCGACCCGCGCGCTGCTCACCCGGCGCGACGTGGTCGTGGTGGCTTCCATCTCGTGCATCTACGGCATCGGCTCGCCGGAGAACTACCTGGGCGAGTCGATCACCGTCAAGCGCGGCGAGTTGTGGCGCCGGGACATCCTGCTGCGCAAGCTCTCCGACCTGCAGTACGCGCGCAACGACATGGACTTTGGACGCACGCGCTTTCGGGTGCGCGGCGACGTCGTCGACGTCCAGCCCGCGTATGAGGAGATCGCGACCCGCATCGAGTTCATGGGTGACACCATCGAGTTGATCAAGGATTTCGATGCGCTCACCGGTGAGATCCTCACCATGCGCGACGAGCTGACGGTCTTTCCCGCCACCCACTACGTGACCCCCCAGGAGCAGATGGAACGAGCGCTCGTCTCCATCGAAGCTGAGCTCGAGGAGCGCGTGAAGCTGCTCGAAACCCGCGGGCGTCTGCTCGAGGCGCAGCGTCTGCGCCAGCGCACCAACTTCGACATGGAGATGATGCGCGAGACCGGCACCTGCGCCGGCATCGAGAACTACTCGCGTCACCTGAGCGGTCGCGCGGAGGGCCAGCGCCCGCACTGCCTGCTCGACTTTCTGCCCGACGATGCGCTCCTGATCGTCGATGAGTTGCACGTCGCGGTTCCCCAGATCGACGGCATGAACAAGGGGGATCGCGCTCGCAAGATTCCCCTGGTGGAGTATGGGTTTCGCCTTCCGTCGGCGCTCGACAACCGGCCCCTGACCTTCGCCGAGTGGGACTCGATGATCGGTCAGATCATCTACGTGAGCGCGACCCCCGGTCCGTACGAGGAAGGACGCGCGACCCAGGTGGTGGAGCAGATCATCCGGCCCACAGGCCTCGTCGATCCGACCATCGAGGTCAAGGAGTTGCACGGGCAGATCGACGATCTCATCGCCCAGATGCGACGGCGTATCGAGCGGCACGAACGCTGCCTCATCACCACGCTGACCAAGAAGATGGCCGAGGACCTGACCGACTACCTGCGCGAGGCCGGGATCAAGGTGCGATACCTGCACAGCGATATCGACACGCTTGAACGCGTCGAGATCATCCGCGACCTGCGCCTCGGGGTCTTCGACGTGCTGGTGGGTATCAATCTGCTCCGCGAGGGCCTCGACCTTCCCGAGGTGTCGTTCATCGGCATCCTCGACGCCGACAAGGAAGGCTACCTCCGCGGCTACCGGTCACTGATCCAGACCACCGGACGCGCCGCCCGTAACGTCCTCGGGCACGTGGTGATGTACGCCGACCGGATGTCGGACGCGATGGAGAAGGCGATCGCCGAGACCGACCGGCGCCGGGCGATCCAGGTCGCCTACAACGTCGAACACGACATCACGCCGCTCTCGATCGTCAAGGCCGTGTACCAGATGGAATCGCACCGCGATCAGCAGTCGCTCCGCGCCGCGGCATTCCAGGAGGCGTCCGGGTTGCCGCCCGATGAGGTGCTGCGCCTGGCCAAGGACGTGGAGAAGGAGATGCTTCGCGCGGCACGCGACCTCGAGTTCGAGCGCGCCGCGGAGCTGCGCGATCGCCTGGTCCAGTTGCGCCGCCGCCTCGAAGGGGAGGAGGAGCCGGAACCGGCGCAGACCCACCGCGGCAGGGGGCGCCCGGTCCACTCCCGATAGGCGGCTCTTCCGGAGCGAGGAGAGCCCAGCACACCTTCCGTGTAGCTTTCAGACGCGAACACACTCGCTTGACAGAGCGTACATCTGTTCGGTAGGATGCGTCGCCCATGGCAACCGACCTGCAGCGCGCCGCGCCTCGCCTTCACTACGTGTGCTCCGCCTGCGGGGCCGAGGCGCCGAAGTGGCAGGGGCGGTGCCCCTCGTGCGAGGCCTGGAACAGCCTGAGCGAAGACGTGGTGCGCTTGACCAGGCGAGGGCCGGCGGCGCTCACGGCCGCCGCAACCACCACGCCCATGGATGCCGTGATGGCGGCACCCGCGCACATCCAGCCCACCGGATCGTTCGAAGTCGACCGCGTCCTCGGAGGGGGGATCGTCCCCGGCAGCGTCGTGCTGCTCGGTGGTGACCCTGGCATCGGGAAGTCGACCATCGCGCTGCAGATGTCGCACAGCTGCGGTGCCGAGGTCTCGCCAGCGCTGTACTGCACCGGCGAGGAGTTGCTTGAGCAGCTTGCCCTGCGAGCTCGGCGGCTTGGATGTACCGGTGCCAGGGTTCGCCTGCTCGTCGAATCCGACGTCGACACCGTGGTCGCGACCATCGAGGCGGAGCATCCGTCGCTGGTCGTGGTCGAACTCAGTGCAGACCCTTCGGGACGCCGCGACCCCCGGCCCGCCCGGCAGCGTTTCGCAGGTCCGAGCCGCGGTCCTGCGCATGAGCGAGGTCGCCAAGACGACTGGCGTCCCCGTGCTCCTGGTCGGGCACGTCACCAAGGAGGGTGCGATCGCCGGGCCGCGCACCCTCGAGCACATGGTCGACGTCGTCCTGTATCTCGAGGGAGAACGGCTCGGCGAGCACCGCATGCTCCGGGGCATCAAGAACCGGTTCGGCGCGACCGGCGAGGTGGGGCTGCTCACCATGGAGCTCGACGGCATGCGCGACGTGGCCGCACCGAGCCGGGGCATGCTCGACGCCGCATCGCTCGGCGCCTCCGGCAGCGTCCTGACCATCACCTGCGACGGGCTCCGCCCGATGGCTGTCGAGGTGCAGGCACTGGCGGCGGCCTCGCCATTCGAGTTCCCCAGGCGAACGGCGTCCGGGTTCGAGCTCAACCGGCTGCATCTCATGCTCGCGATCCTCGCCAAGCGCGCTGCGATTGCCGTTTCCAAGCTGGACGTCTTCGTCAACGTCGCCGGGGGCATACGCCTCGCCGACCCCGGCACCGACCTCGGGGTGGCGCTCGCCATCGCCGGATCGACACGCGACCAGGCGGTGTCAGCTGACTGCGCGGTCATCGGAGAACTCGGGCTTGGCGGCGAGGTCCGCCGGGTCTCGCGGACCGAGGTGCGCCTGGCGGAGGCGGCGGCGGTCGGGATGGAGGCGGTGATCCTGCCCGAGAGCTATCGCGGGGGAGTCCCCGGCAGCCTTCGCTGCCATCGGGTCGCCACCTTGATCGAGGCGGTTGCACTACTCGGGTGACCGTCGTGTCGCGCCGCCTGCCGGCGCGAAGGTCGTGTGGTTCAATCGCTGAGATGCACACGCACGCCGATCGGACCATTCGACGGGCGCGGAACGTCTCGCGGATCATCGGCGCCGGCGTCGGTTTCGTCTTCGGCGTGCTCTACGGCGTGTTCATCCTCTCGGGGACCCCAGGCGTGCTCACCCAGAACACGACGATCGCGGGAGCGGCGCTGCTCGCCGCCGGCGCAGCCGGAGCCGCATCACTGGCACTCGCGGCGCCGCTGCTCACCGTCGAACCGTATCTCTGGCTCGAGCGCAACCTCGAAGAGGCCCCGGCGGCCCAGGTCGTCGGCGCCGTGATCGGCCTGATCGCCGCATTGCTGATCGCGACGATGGTCGCGATCCTCCTCAAGCCGCTCCCGTACGGCGCCGGCGTCCTGCTGTCCCTCGGGCTCGCGGCCGTCCTCGTCTACGTCGGTGTGCGCACCGGCAGCCGGCGGCGGGACGCCCTCGGGGTCGTCTTCGGCCGGGGTGCGGCCGCGGCCGGCGTGAATATCGACGACGGAGGCCCGGGGCCACTCGACGGCCAGCCGGTGATCGTCGACACAAGTGTGCTCATCGACGGCCGTATCGTCGACGTCGCCGCCGCCGGCTTCGTCCCCGGACGCCTGCTCATCCCGGGTTTCGTCCTCGAGGAGCTGCAGCGCGTCGCCGATTCCGCCGATCCGTTCCGCCGCCAGAAGGGCCGTCGCGGGCTGGGCGTCGTCGACGCGCTCCAGAAGGCAGAGGACGTCGTCTGCGAGCTGGTCGATCTCGACTTTCCGGGCACCCCCGACGTCGACGCCCGCCTCGTCAAGCTCGCCCGGGCCCGCAACGCCTCGTTGATGACCCAGGACTACAACCTCAACCGGCTGGCGCAGATCGAAGGCGTGCGCGTGCTCAACCTGAACGACCTCGCCAATGCCGTCAAGCCGATCGTGGGCGCCGGCGAGAGCATGGCGATCACCATCATCAAGGAAGGGAAGGAGCCTCACCAGGGCGTCGGGTACTTCGAGGACGGCACCATGGTGGTCGTGGAGAATGGGCGCAGCCACGTCGACGAGACGGTCACCGTCACCGTGACCACCGTGCTCCAGACCACCGCGGGCCGGATGATCTTCGCGACCCTCGCCGACGAGGAGTCGGTCAAGCCTCGCGTGCTCCGGCCGGTCCGCTCCAAGGTAGCGCAGCGCTGAGCAGCGCACTGATCGTCCCCGCCTTCGGGCGCGGCGTACGGACGGGGGAGGACAAGCTCTGGGCCTTCGTCTCGGGGCGGCCGGTCCTCGCGATCTCGCTCGAATCGATCGCCGCCGCAGGGTGCTTCGACCTCATCGTGATCGCCGCCCCTACGTCGCGATGGGATGCGATCCGCACCATCGCCGCCGACCATCAGCTCGCCAATGTCGTGCTCGTCGAGGGTGGTGAGCGCCGCCAGGACAGCGTCGCCGCCGCGATCGCCCGGTGCGACGGCCAGGATTGGATCACCGTCCACGACGCTGCCCGTCCGCTCACTCCACCCGAGGTCTTCCGGGCTGTGCTCGAGGCCGCGCGCGCGGATGGAGCGGCGATCGCCGGGGTACCCTGCGTGGACACTGTGAAGCAGGTGCAGAACGGCCGGGTCGCGGCCACCCTCGACCGCTCCTCGATCATCGCGGCGCAGACGCCGCAGTCGTTCAGCGCCGACCTTCTGCGCCGCGCACATCAGAACGCCGCGACCCACCGCATCAGCGCCGGCGATGATGCCGCGCTGGTCGAGGCGATCGGCTCGCCGGTGACGGTGGTCCCGGGAGATGCCCGCAACTTCAAGGTTACGTTTCCACAGGACCTCGTCCTGCTCCGCTCACTGCTCGAGGAGAACCGATGACCCCGAGGATCGGTCATGGCATCGACGCGCACCGGTTCATCCCGGGGCGGCCGCTGATGCTCGGAGGCGTGCTGGTTCCCTACGGCCGCGGTCTGCTCGGTCACTCGGACGGCGACGCCGTGGTGCACGCGCTCGTCGACGCGATCCTCGGCGCATCCGGGCTCGGCGACATGGGCAGGCACTTTCCCTCCGGCGACCCCCGCTGGAAGGACACCTCGGGCTGCGAGTTCCTGAAAATCGTCGCCGAGAAGCTCCGCGAGGAAGGCTGGACGATCAGCAGCGCCCACGTCATCGCGATCGCCGAGGAGCCGCGGCTCGCCGCCCATCTCGGGCCGATGTCCGACGCGATGTCGATTGCGTTGGGTCTCGAGCCCGGGACGATCGCGGTCGGCGCCACGACCACCGACGGCATGGGCTTCTCCGGTCGGAGTGAAGGGATCGCCGCCTCGGCGACGGTGCTGCTGGAACGGCGGTGACCCTCCAGCTGCACGACACGATGAGTTGGGAGCTGGTCAGCGTGGAACCCATCGAGCCTGGCCATGTCCGGCTGTACACCTGCGGCCCCACGGTTTGGAACCGGGTCCACATCGGCAATTTCCGTACCTTCATCTTCGAGGACGTCCTGCGTCGCTGGCTCGACCGTCGCTTCGCGAAGGTAACCCACGTGATGAACCTCACCGACGTCGACGACCGGATCATCAAGAACGCCGTCGCCAACGGCCATACCCTCGCCGAGGAGACCGCGCCGTGGATCACCGCGTTCGAGGAGGATCGCGACACGCTCGGTATCCGGCCGGCGCAGCACTATCCGCGCGCCACCGAGTACATCGCGCAGATGGTCGACCTGATCGAGCGTCTCGAACGAGCCGGCGCGGCCTATCGGGCCGACGGCAGCTACTACTTTCACATCGCCGCGTTTCCCGCCTACGGGAAGCTGAGTGGCGCTCGCGCCGAGGGCCTGGTGTCCGGCGCAAGCGGCAGGATCGATGCCGACGACTACACCAAGGAGGACGTCCGAGACTTCGCGCTCTGGAAGGCGGTCGGACCCGACGACATCGGCTGGGATACACGCATCGGGAGGGGCCACCCGGGCTGGCACATCGAGTGCTCCGCGATGAGCATGGCACTGCTCGGCGAGAGCTTCGACATCCATTGCGGCGGCATCGACAACATCTTCCCGCACCACGAGAACGAGATCGCCCAGTCCGAGGCGGCGACCGGCAAGCGCTTCGTGCGCATCTGGTGCCACAGCCAGCACCTGCGGGTGAGTGGCGAGAAGATGGCCAAACGGCTCGGCAACTTCGCCACCGTACGCGAGGTGCTCGATGAGGGCGCGAGTGCCGCGGCACTGCGCTACCTGCTCGCGGCGCGCACCCACTACCGCAAGCAGCTCGACTACTCGGACGAGCTGCTTGCCGACAGCAACGTGGCGGTCCAGCGGCTCGTGGACTTCCAGGCGCGCGTTGCCGGCCTGCGAACCGTCGAGGCCGAGGAC
This sequence comes from Candidatus Dormiibacterota bacterium, assembly GCA_963709585.1. Taxonomy (GTDB): domain Bacteria; phylum Chloroflexota; class Dormibacteria; order Aeolococcales; family Aeolococcaceae; genus Palsa-851. Next base: position 336,655 of record CAVPXI010000004.1, read on the forward strand.
ACGACACGCGACGAAACCGTCCTCGCCTCGGTGCGCGGGATGCGGATCGGTTTCGACGAGGCGATGGACGACGACCTCAACCTCCCCGAAGCGATGGGCATCGTCTTCTCCGGATTGCGCGATGTCAATCGCGTGCTCGACACCGGATCCGTCGGCGCCGAGACGCAGCGCACCCTGCAGCATCTGCTCGAGGAGATCGACGGCGTGCTCGGCGTGCTCACGCTGGACGCGCGTGATCGCCAGGCGGCGCCGGACGCGGAGGAGCAGCGATGGCTCGACGAGCGCGCTGCCGCGCGAGCGGCTCGTGACTTCGCGCAATCCGACCATCTCCGCGTGCAGCTCGCGAGTTCGCGGGATCGAGGTGGAGGACACGCCCCAGGGTCAGCGCTGGAAGCGGACGTCGCCGCACCGCGGCTGAGCGTTTGGACATCCTCTACGGGCGCAACCCGGTGCTCGAAGCGCTGCGCGCGGGTCGACCGGCGCGCAAGATCGTGGTCGCGAGCGCGATCCGGCCCGAGGCACGCCTCGCCGAGATTCTCGAGCACGCTGAAGCACGGGACATCCTCGTGGAGGAGGTGTCGCGCCAGCGACTCGATGACATCGCCCACACCGAGCATCACCAGGGCGTCGCCGGATACTTCCATGCGCGCGCGGCGCTCACGCTCCACGACGTGCTCGACCGGGCGCGCGCGCCGGCGCTGCTGGTTGTGCTCGACGGCATCCAGGATCCGCAGAACGTCGGCGCCATCGCGCGCAGCGCTGAAGCGTGTGGCGCGGATGGGATCGTGGTGCCGCGCCACCACGCCGCACCGCTCACCGCCGCGGCCGTCAAGGCGTCCGCCGGGGCGACCGAGCACCTGCCGCTGGTGACCGTGCCCAACCTCGCCCAGGCACTTGAGGTCATCGGCACCGCCGGGATCTGGCGCGTCGGTCTCGATGCTGACGCGCGGGATCGATACGACACGGTCGATCTCTCATCGCCGGTCGCGATCGTGGTCGGCGCCGAGGGCGCGGGGATGCGCCGCCTGACCCGCGAGCACTGCGACCTCCTCGTGTCGATTCCGATGATGGGGCACGTCGCGTCCCTCAACGCCGGTGCGGCCGCAGCCGTCCTGCTCTTCGAGGTGCAACGCCAGCGCGGATTCGCGCCGCGTTGAGAGGAGCGCCCCACCGTTGCACACGCTGATCGTCGACGGCTACAACATCATCCATGCGTGGCCCGCGCTGCACGCGACGCTGCGCGAGCGGGGCCTCGAGGATGCGCGCCGCCAGCTGGTCAGCCAGCTTGCGGAGTACGCCGCCCAGACCGGGGTCGCGGTCACGGTCGTCTTCGACGCGCACGCGCGTCCGGGCGCCATCCCGTCCACCGAGACGTTCGCCGGCGTCACGGTGCTCTTCGGGTCCAAGCGCGCGACCGCAGACCATGTCATCGAGCGCGTGGCGTACAGGGCATCGCAGCGTGGCGAGGGCGCGGATGTGGTGGTCGCGACCGACGATCGCCTCGAACGCGACGTCGTCGGCGCGATGGGGGTCGCGACCATGGGCGCGCGTGCTCTCGAGGCCGAGGTTGGCCGGATCGCAGGCAGCCTCAACGCCGAGACCAGGCGGATGCGCGACGACAGCCGACGGAGCACGCGCGTCGAGGATGGTCTCGACCCGGAGATCAGGCGCCGGCTCGAACGCATCCGTCGCGGCGAGGATCGATAGGCGCGGGCTCCGATCAGGGGTTCGGTACGCTTACGGCACCATGGCTGATTCCGCACCCCGCCGGGTCGTCGTCACCGGCATGGGCGCGGTGTCGCCGGTCGGCATGGGCGCGCCCCAGAGCTGGGAATCGCTTCGCACCGGCCGCAGCGGCATCGCCCCGATCACGCACTTCGACGCCTCGCGCCTTCCGGTACGAATCGCCGGCGAGGTCAAAGGCTTCGACGCGGCCGCGATCTTCGGGACCAAGGAGGCTCGCCGGGGAACGGCGCACGTGCATTTCGCCATGGCCGCGGCCCGCGAGGCGGTGGGCGACTCCGGTCTCGATGTCGCCGCAGAGTCGACGGATGTCGGTGTCCTGATCGCATCGGGCATCGGAGGCCTCGAGGTCATCGAGAACACCACGCGCATCCTCGACGCCCAGGGTGCGCGCCGGGTCTCACCGTTCGCCGCGGCGATGGCGCTCGTCGACATGGCGCCGGGCATGGTCTCGATTGATCTCGGCGCGCGCGGACCGAACATGGCGGTGGTCAGCGCCTGCGCTTCGGGGGCCGACGCGATCGGCCAGGGCGCCAACTGGATCCGGCAGGGCGACGCCGTGGCCGTGCTCGCGGGCGGCACCGAGGCCGGGATAACGTCGACGGGGATCGCGATGTTCGCGGCCGCGCGCGCTCTCTCGACGCGGAACGACGACCCTGAGCATGCTTCGCGGCCATTCGAGCGTGATCGCGACGGCTTCGTCGCCGCGGAGGGATCGGCGGTGCTCGTGCTCGAGGAACGTGAGCACGCGCTCGCGCGGGGCGCGACCATTCACGGCGAGCTGCTCGGCTATGCGGCGGCGGCGGACGCGTACCACATCACCGCGCCGGAACCGAGCGGCGACGGTGCCATCCGCTGCGTGCGGCGCGCTCTCGAGCGCGCCGGGGTGCGACCGGAGGACATCGAGTACATCAACGCGCACGGCACCGGGACGCCACTCAACGATCTCGCCGAGACGCGGGCGATCAAGGAGGTGTTCGGTGAATCCGCCTACTCTGTCCCGATCTCGTCGACCAAGTCGATGACCGGGCACATGCTCGGCGCCGCGGGGGCGTTCGAGGCGATGGTGACCATTCTCGCGATACGCGACGGGTTCCTCCCCCCGACCGTGAACCTCGAGAATCCCGACCCGGAGTGCGATCTCGATTACGTGCCCAACGTCGGCCGCGCGGTGAGCGCGCGACTGGCGATGACCACGTCGTTCGGGTTCGGCGGCCACAACGCCTGCCTGGTGTTCACGGGAGGCCCGAACCCGGGCTGATTGACTGCCGGGCAGTCGCGCGAGGGTCCTCCTGGCGTTGGACGTCAGGCGGCGGCCGTCACCACCCGATCGAGCGCCGCCTTGATGATCCCGTAGCACTCGCAGGCGACCGAACTCGAGACCCTCCCGATCGACGATGGTCACCCGGCCTCGGTGATAGCGGATGAGCCCGGCCGACTGCAGCAATCCCGCGGACAGGGTCACGGTGGCGCGTCGCGAGCCGAGCATCTGCCCGAGGAACTCGTGCGTGATCGGGAACGTGTCAGTGCCGACGCGGTCGTGGCTCATCAGCAGCCAGCGGCTCAGACGCTCCTCGTTCGAATGCAGCCGGTTGCACGCGGCCGCCTGCGAGATCTGCCCGAAGAGGGCCTGGACGTACTTCTGCACCAGCCCGCGGAATCCGGGCAGGCCCTCGAGGCCCTTGATGAACTCACCGGCATCGATACGCAACGTGCGCCCGCCGACCTGGGAGATCGCGCGCACGGCGAGGGATCCACCCGGAACCAGTGGCACCCCGACGATGCCCTCGTTGCCGATGGTCGCCACCTCGACGATGTTGCCGTCGGCGAGCGGCGTGACCAGCGAGATCACGCCGTCGATGGGGAAGTGGACGAAGGGGATGGGCTGGCCAGGGTCGAAAAGCACCGTCTTCACCGTGAGGTGCGCGGGACGAAGATGCTCCATCAGCGCTTTCCGCTCCACGTCTGGTAGCGCATCGAGGAGGTGGTTGGCCGCTGGCGCCGCCAGGACGCTTCCCTTTGCCATAAGACCCTTTGTGAGGTTACCTCAGCGCCCCCATTGTGGCAACTTCAGCGAGCCCCCATGGGAGAATCGGTGGCCCAGCCGATGTAGCTCAGGGGTAGAGCAACCGCCTTGTAAGCGGTTGGTCGGGAGTTCGAATCTCCCCATCGGCTCCGAGGGGAGCGATCCCATCGGGCTTGTCATCAGACCCACGGTGTTGGAGGTGCCATGGACGCCGACTTCGTCAACCAGGTGATCGATGTCGCTCAGCGTGTGGTGGCCAGCGGGGCTATCTCGGCCAATGGACATGGCAACGTCAGCATCCGGGTACAGGGCGGCGACGAGATGTACTTCACGGCCGGCCCGTCGCTGCGGAATCATGCAGCGTCGGCGGTGGTGCGAATCGGCCTCGACGGCACGCTGCGCGAGGGTGAGTTGCCGCCGATCCAGGGAGCCGTGGTTGCGATGCACACCGCGATGTATGCGGACAGCCCCGATGTCGGGTGTGTCCTGCACACGCACTCTCCGTTCGCCACCGCATTCGCGGCGGCACATCGCCCCATCGGGTGTTGGATCGAAGCGCTGGCGATGTTCGGTCTCCCGAACGGCGTGCCCGTGGCCGGCTACGGCCCGCGCGGGTCCGACCAGGCGGTGGCCAACATCCGGGCCGCGGTCACCCCTGGAGTGCCCGCGGTGCTGCTCGCCAATCACGGCGTGCTCGTGTTCCACCGCACCCCCGACCTTGCCATCCTCGTCGGCGGCGTCGTCGAGGAAGCTGCTCAGGCAGGGATCAGGGCCGGCGGCATCGGTGAGCCGGTGGAGATCCCTGAAGAGCTTCGTGCCGCAGCGCTGCAGCGAGCGATGGCGTTTGTGGCGAAGGGCACCGCCCGCGCATAACTGAGTTCATACCGCGGCTGCAACCTCACCCTCGCGATCAGCTGAACGCGTCTGTGGGTTCCCACCGGTAGGTCACGTGAATGGACGGCACGCGCCGGTTGATGGTTCGGCTGAGCTGACCAAAGCCACCGCCGGTGTTCGCCGGGTAGGTCGAACTGATATACGCGTCGTTGTCCGCCTCGGACTCGACGAGGTAGCCGAGGGCTTCGAGCCTCGCCGAGTCCCTGGCGAAGGCGTCCTTGTGCCAGTACGGCTTCTCGATCAGATCGGGAAGCTGCTTGCGGCGACGCAGCCGTCGCGCGTCCACCTGATTTGCGTAATCCTCAAGCCAGCTCCCGATGCCCACGACACCCCAGATGCTAGTCGCTTTGCGCGACCGTCAGCGCGCCGACACCGCCTCGGGATCGGCGTCGTCGATGGTCCATCCGGTCGCGGCAAGGTCGGCGATCTTTCGTGCGAAACCATCCTCCTCGACGCTCGCGAGCACCTCGTTCGCCGCGCTCATCACCGCTGGATCGCCGTCGCCGACGGCGTAGCTCCGGCCCGTCGCTCGGAACATCGCCAGGTCGTTGGGCATGTCGCCGAAACTGATCGCGGCCGACGGCGCGAGACCCAGCTCGTGCAGTGCGCGACATGTCCCCGAACCCTTGTCGACCCCTGGCGCGGTCACGTCCAGGACTGTCGTGCGTCCCACGTGACTCAACGCCGCGGAATCCGCTTCCGCTGCAACGAGAGCGGCGATGCGACCGAGATCGCCATTGCCATGTCGCAGCGCCATCGTGCAACACGGTGTCTCGGCGATGACGGCGCTGTCCACAACGACGCGGGTTGGGCCGTGCGGCTGAATCGGACTCAGGCGGAAATACTCCTCGGTCATCCGCCACACCGTCCCGTCAAAGCTCGCCACCCCTGCGTCCGCGGCGAGTGCGATGTCGACAACCCGACGGATCACGGGCGGCGTCATCACGTCCATCCATGCAAGCGTTTTCTCACGCGACGACCACCCGATCGCACCGGAGCAGCACACCGCCATGGCGGTTCGCTGCGCGAGCACCTGAAAGTGCTCGAGACCCTGAGGCGTTCGCGCGGTGGCAACCACGAACGCGATGCCGGCTGACCTGATGAGATCGAGGGCCTCGAGCGTGGCCGGCGAGATCGAGAAGTCCGAGCGCACGACGGTCCCGTCGAGATCGGTCACGACAGCCTCGATTCTCACGACCAGCAGCATGATTGCTCAGGCCCATCCTGCCGGCGGTCGCGGCGGCGACGACCGCCGCGACCCACCCGGCGTCAGAGGAGGTCGAGCGCCGCGGAGGTGACGCGGAGGCGCGCCTGCGCACGAACCCGGGCGTCGATCACGTGAGCAGCACGGCCGGAGAGGAGCACGTCCTCCGAGGCGAGCCTGGCGGCGTCGGCCCCCCGTCGGCGGCGGGCGGCGTCATCCAGCAAATCGCGGCGTCGTTCGCGGGCGAGGTCCATCAGCGTGTTCGGATTCATCATGGTCCGGATGCTACAAGGCAATAAGGACAGTATCCGTCCTATATGATGCTGAAATGGATCTTTCCGTCGGCCGGCTCCTCACCCTCATCGAGCTGCTCCAGGTTTATCGCCAGCTCAACGCTGAGGAAATCGCGAGCCGGCTCGAGGTGAGCCCGCGCACGGTGCGTCGTTACATCACCGGCCTGCAGGAGATGGGCATCCCGGTGGAGACCGAACGCGGGCCCGCCGGCGGTTACCGGCTTCGGCGTGGCTTCAAGCTTCCTCCGCTGATGCTGAGCAACGAGGAGGCACTGGTCATCATCATCGGTCTCCTGGCAGCCCAGCGACTTGGGCTTTCAGCATCCGGCTCGCCGGTCCAGAGTGCCCTCACCAAGCTCGACCGCCTCCTGCCCGAAGCGCAGCGTGCTCAGGTCCAGGCGATGCAGGATTTCGTCAGTCTCGGGCTCTCTCCGGTCGCCAGGGACCACGCCGATGCCGCCACGATTCTCCGTCTGGGCACCGCCGCACGGGATCGCACGGCGATTCGTCTGACATACCGCTCGGCAGCGGGTGAAGTGACGGAGCGCGTCGTTGATCCGTATGGGGTCGCGTTCCAGAGCGGCCGTTGGTATCTGGTCAGCTGGGACCACTACCGGAGCGCGATGCGAACGTTCCGCCTCGACCGCATGCTGGCGACCGAGGCTATGACCGACACCTTCCAGCGGCCCGAGAATTTCGACGTCGTCGCCTACCTGCACCAGGCGCTCGCGGAGGCGGTGTACGGAACGCGCTGCGAGGTCCTGCTCTCCCTCACCCTCGAGGAGGCGAGGCGTCGCGTTTCACCGACCGACGGCACGCTCGAGGAGGCTGAAGAAGGCACGGTGCTCAGCTTCAGCGCAGACGACTTCGACTGGGCGGCCGCGTATCTGGCCGGCCTTGAGTGCGACCTGGTGGTTCTGCACCCCCCCGAGCTTCGCGCGTCGTTGCGCACGATTGCGGGACGGTTGCGAGCGGCAGCTCGCAGTCCGAAGCGCCGTCGCGCCGGTGTTCTGCCTGGTTCAGGGTGACCCCGTCATCCATCAGAGGACAAATGCACAGTGCTCCTAAGGGGGGTTCTCAGAACGTCCACACACAACAAGAATTTTCTTGACTGGGCGCCGGATGCGTGGTATTGTTGTTGCTAACGTTCGATCTCCGGGGTGAAAGCCCGTCCGCTGGGATCGAGCGACGCAGTTGGAGAGAAGTTCGCGCGGGTAGTGCGTTTTAGCTGGGCTTGCCCCGCCATCGCCCATACTGCGGATCCGGCCGTGAGCCGATTGCGGCAACCGCTGACGAGTGAGCACATGACTGATACGCCACCTCCCGACAAGCCTCCCGAGCACGAGAAGAGTTGGCTGCGTCGCTTCGAGGACGCAGTCCACGACCGCCTGCTCGCGGCCGAGGTCGCGGCTGAGGAGGCCGCAGGATACGGCTCCCTCACGGCGGCACGAGAGGCTGCCGAGACCGCCGCCAACCCGGAGCACGAGCTCGGTGGCGATGACGAGGCCGACGCCGCCGATTCAGGCTCCGAGCACCCCGCGGAATAGAGCCCCCGCCCGTGTGGTGGGACGAGCGCAGGCCCGGCGGGACGATCCGGTCGCTGGTTTTCCTCGGCCACCCCGGTCCGTCATTGCTGGTGGCCGGGGTGCTGGTGGCAATCGCCGGTCTGGCTGGTCACGGCCTGCAGGAGGGCACGCGGGTCCTGCAGTTGGTGGGTGCAATGCTGCCGGTCCAACTCTGCATCGGCGTCATCAACGACGTTGTCGACCTGCCCGCCGATGCCGTCGCAAAACCCCACAAGCCGCTGGTGCGGGGGGTGGTCAACCGATCGACCGCGATTGGCATCGGGGTGGTGCTCGGCGCGATTGGGCTCGGGATCGCGGCCACCATCAACACAGCGACCCTCGGGCTGGACGCCCTCGCTCTCGCCGCGGGTCTCGCCTACGACCTGGGATTGCGCCGGACTCCACTCTCGTGGGTCCCCTGGTGGGGCGGAATGGCCGTCCTCCCGCTCGAGGGATACGCCTCGGTCGGGTCAATCCCATCGCGGCTGCTCGTCCTGCTTCCGCTGTCCGGCCTGATCGCGATCGGGCTCCATTTCGCCAACGCGCTGCCGGACATCAACGACGACCGGCTCGCGGGCCGCCGCAGCCTCCCGGTCGTGGTGGGGGTGGACCGCTCGCGATCGGCCGGGCCGATCGTCCTCGCCGCCGCCGGACTGCTCGCGCTCCTCATCGCCGGTCCCCTGGGCCAGGCTGGAATCGTCTTATTCAGTGGTGTCGGGGTGCTGGCCATCGGCGTCTTAGCGGTCGTCGCGACACGCTCGCCGAGGCCGTTTCCGATACTGGCTGTGACCACCGCAGTCTTTGCGATCGCATGGCTGGCGTCACTGCCACGCGCCTGATCCCGGTGCGACGCCTTGGTACCATCGCCCGGCGTGCCCAAGTAGCTCAGTGGTAGAGCAACGCCTTGGTAAGGCGTAGGCCGTGAGTTCAATCCTCACCTTGGGCTATACGGAATCAGCTTTGTGAGGCCTTGACGTACCCCCGCTGGCACCCCCACACTACCCGCTATGGGGCGTTCAGCAGACGGCTCGGGGCACCTACGCAAGCGCAAGGACGGCCTCTACGAAGTCCGTGTGCGGCGTGACGGAAAGCGGATCAGCTACTACGGTCAGACCCAGGGTGAGGCGCTCAGGAAGGCTGTGGCTCCGAAGCAGTCCCGCGAGCAACTTCACGCGTTCCTGCGTGAATGGCTTGAGAAGAAACGAGGCACCATCCGGGCGTCCACGTGGAGACGATATGAAACGACGGTTCGTTGCTCCTTGCTCCCGAACCTGCCCGACATCCGGCTCGGCGCCCTGACAACCTCGCACGTCGAGGACCTGAATGAAGAGACACTCGGGAGCGCGTCCCTCGCCCGCAAAGCTCGCGTCGTCCTGCACACGGCGATGGAGTACGCGGTGGACACGCACCGCATCCCGGCCAACCCCTGCCACTCCCGCGCGCTGCGCCTATCCGTCACCGGGCGCGACTGGGTGATCCTCGACCGCGATGAAACCCGCCGACTGCTTGAGGCCGCGAAGACCCAGCCCGCGTACGAAGCCCTGTACGTGCTCGCGGTCACCATCGGGGCACGGGTGGGCGAACTGTGCGCCCTACGCTGGCGGGACATTGACCTTGACGCCGGAACGCTCAAGGTGAACGCCACCGTCAACAGGGGTGAGGACAATCGACTCGCTAGGCTGACGGTGAAGACGGAGCGGGCACGACGGACGATTCGGCTGCCGGACATAGCCGTCGAAGCCTTGCGGCGGACTCCACGCGATCAGGGCGGGACGCTCGTGGGTCATCGTGATCTCGTGTTCAAAGGTAGCGACGAGTACCTTGACCCGAGCGAGGTGACAAAGCGCCATTTCGCGGACGTGCTTGACGCCGCTGGACTGCCGCCGATGACCATGCACGACCTTCGCCACACCTACATCACGAACGCCCTTGAGGATGGAGTGATGCCGCACACCGTCAGCGAGATCGTCGGGCACAGCAGCGCGGCCTTTACTTTGTCTCGCTATGCCTCAGTCACTCGCGGGATGCACGAGACGGCGGTAGAGGCGACGAACCGCCGCTACTCGTGAGCTAGGCATGCATCCGCCACTGGCGCTGATGCCGTCGGACCCAGCGGCCTGTCATAAGGCTCCCGGATCGTTACGGCGGCCTCTGTGTGAGGGCTGGGGCGAAGAGGGTATAACGGTGGCATGGCACTGGAACAGGAAGCGGCGTACTTTGACGCCCATAAAGACGAACTCCTTCAGCACTACCGTGGCCAGTACGCGCTCATCCACGGCGATGAACTTCTTGGCACGTTCACGCAGTTCCAAGAGGCGTTCGAGGCTGGTATTTCGAAGGTCGGGAACACGGCTTTCCTGATCCGGCAGGTTCTCGATGACAACCCAACTGTCCAATTCCCCGCGTTGGCCGTTGGGATGATCAGTGCCCACCCATAACCACTTCCTCTCATCGGCTGCTTCTGGCGGCAAACCGGATGCCGAGGCCCTGGCGGTGGTCGGGGCGTTTCTGATCATGGACGTACAGGTGCCGCCTGTTGTCGCGACCGCACTCACAGATGCGGGCGAGCCTGTTCCCCCCTCTTCATCCGGGGTGGCGCTGGTCGATACAGGCGCGACGTTTACGTGCGTAGACGAACCGATCCTGACTGGCCTGGGCCTTCACCCTGTGGGCACCGTGGCTTCTGGCACAGCGGCGGGGCCGGTTCAGCAATCGCTCTATGTGGCCCGCATTACCTTTCCGATATGGGCCTGGACTATGGACATACAAGTCGTAGGGGTTGATCTGAGCGGCCAAATCCTTCTCACCGATCCGCCGCAACGGCCGATTGCGCTGCTGGGACGCAACCTGCTCAAGTTCTGCGTTCTCATCTGGAACGGACCGGGCGGGTTCTGGACCATCACCCAGTAGCGGTGCGGGTGATCCGCTAGCCGAGGACTAGCCGCGCTTGCGCAGATCCTCGACCTGTTCGGCCAGCGTCTTGACTTGCGCCTCTAGCGGTCGAATGACATTGCGGACGAGTTTCGCGATTTCGCGCTCGACCAGATCCTTTATGGCTTCAGCTACGTCCTCGGGACCAGCAGCATCGGGTTCTTGATCTGTCATGCGGTCGATTGTAGGCGTGTCAGATTCTCAGGTCTGACTGCTCGCCCGGTCCCTCTTGCTCGCGGCGCCCGGCTGTGGGTGACGGGAGAGCAATTCGGTCATCCGCCGAGGCGCGGTATAGTGACCCACGCGCCGCCGCACATGGCAACATATGGGACCGAACAAATGATCGGACCACATCATGTTGTGGTGTCTTAGACGGGAATCTTTGGTAGGAGCGCACCTTGGCGGGTCAACTCAGCGTTCTTGAACTCTGCGCTGGAGCAGGCGGTCAGTCCCTCGGACTTGAACAAGCCGGATTTACCCACGCGGCCGCCGTCGAGATTGAACCTATCTACGCTGAAACCCTGCGCGACAATCGGCCAGCTTGGCGCGTTCTCACCGCCGACATACGAGAGTTGAGTGGTCGTGCCTTCAAGGGGGTCGATCTCCTAGCGGGCGGCGTGCCGTGCCCGCCCTTCTCGATTGCCGGGAAGCAGCTCGGCGCCGATGACGACCGCGACCTGTTCCCTACCGCCCTTCGCCTTGTCGCTGAGGCAAGACCCCAGGCTGTGATGCTGGAGAACGTGCGCGGGCTCAGCGGGGCACGGTTCATCGACTACCGCCAACGGATCCTCGCCAAGCTCTATCAGCTTGGCTACGACCCGCACTGGCAGGTCCTCAATGCCTCGCAATTCGGGGTCCCCCAGCTCCGACCTCGTTTCATCCTCGTAGCCCTTCGCCAGAAGCACGCAAGGCACTTCCACTGGCCCGACACTCAGGGACCGCCCCCCACTGTTGGGCAGAAAGTGGGCGACCTGATGGCCGAGCGGGGCTGGCCAGGAGCGACGCGTTGGGCAGCTCAAGCGAACGGGATAGCCCCTACTATCGTCGGCGGGTCCGTCAAGCACGGCGGACCCGATCTCGGTCCAACGCGTGCCCGTGCCGAGTGGCTTCGGATGGGTGTGGACGGACTGGGACTTGCGAACGAGGCTCCGGGGCCTGAGATGCCGTCCAGTTTCATCCCCAAGCTGACGCTCCGTATGGTGGCCCGCTTGCAGGGGTTCCCCGATGACTGGCGCTTCGCCGGGAAGAAGACCGCCGCATACCGACAAATCGGAAACGCCTTTCCCCCGCCGGTTGCCGCTGCTGTGGGTCGCAGCATCTCCTCGGCGATTTTCGGTCTGCATACTCCCGTCGTAACTGAGGCTCAGGACACGCGCGAGCTAGTCCTCATCTGAGAAATGCCGAGCCTCAAGGACAGAGCGTTCGTCACCCGCGCGTTCTACGACGACTGCATCTGGCCGCAAGGTAGTCCGCGATTGGAAGACGCCTGGCTAGGGATCTACCAGATGTTGCTCTGGTACGCGCACGGTTACATTCACATCCGCGAAGCAAACGATCTGGCACGCAACGCAACGTGGCAGCAGCGTGCCACCCGAGCAGAGGCGTATATCGCCAGCGCGTTGAGCCTTCCGCCCGACAGCCTGCCAGCGCACGTGGACAAGATGATGCAGTTGCCACGGTGGCAGGATGTTGTGAAGGACAAGGGCACAACGATGACCTGCCCGCATTGCGGCAAGGACTTCTTGGTGCCGAAAGAAGGGCAGCGGAATAACCCGCTAGGAAATGGTCTCCGAATATTGACAGCAGAGATACTCCGCAAGTGGGGTGACGAGCGATTCACCTATGAGGAAGAAGTCAAAGCCACCAACTGGTTTCCTGGGATCCAGATGCCGGGGCGCAGCACGGATCCCAAGATCGATGTGATGGCGCACACCCGGACAAGCGTGCGGGTGATCGTTTCCTGCAAGTGGAGCGGGCGACACGACCGCATGAGTGACGTTACAAATGAGTGCCAGCAGTACCGAGCAGCAGCGATGCAACTTCAGAACACAGATCTTCAGCACTTCGTGATCACTAACGAGCTGGATGGTCAGCGGACGGACAAGATACTCAACCAGCGATGCATCAGTGGACTGGTGATGGTTCACCTGCCCTTGGCTCAGGTAATGGGCACGACAACGCAGATGATGGAGCAAGAGATCGCCAGCGGACGGCTCCTCGATCTCACTGACTTCGTGAAGCTCGACGCGCACCTGGACGGTGTGATTGTGGCCGACTGGCTCACGGCCGAACAACGCACACGCAACATGGCGGCAATCAGGTCTTCCGGCACCTCGCCGGAGAAACGACTAGGCGTTGCGCTTCGCGTCGCGTTTCCACGGCGACACATCGTGAAAAATGCATCGCAGCTTCCGGGTCGACCGGACTACTACCTTCCCGGCTTGCGACTGGCCGTGTTTGCCGATGGCTGCTTCTGGCACTGCTGTCCCACCCATGGGCGTCTACCAAGCGACAACCGCGACTATTGGGAGCCGAAGCTGAGCCGCAACGTTTCTCGCGACCGAGAAGCTGCGACAGCCTTGCGCAACATGGGCATCCAGCCAATGCGACTGTGGGAGCACGAACTCGGGAAGCGAACAATGGACGCAACTATTCACCAGATCCAGGTAGCGGCAGCGGAGCGTCTGTAGGTAGAGCGATGGAGCGGGAGCAGGCATGGGCCACTGCCACCTTCGGTGTGGCTGCCGCGCTGGTCGTGGCGGCAATCGCCGTTACGAGCTATGGATTGCCGCTGATCATTGCAGCGGCAGTGCTCTTGGCAGTCTCCGGACTTCTCTTCCGTCGCGACCTACGCTCGCGTCCCCGCTTGGTCATTGGTGAACCCACCGCCGAGATCAGAGGTGTAACTCATGAGCCAAGCGGCCGTCAGAGCCAGATGATGAGTACGACTACAACCACCGTCTACATGAGCAGCATCGACGTGAGCGAGATGGCTCTGACGGGGTTCGACCCAACGCGGCAGGGTAAGCGACGCGACAGTAGTCTCTTCGGCACTTACGTCCGCATATCCAACCAACCGCAGGTCGCGGGGCGCGATGCCGAGAACGTCGTTACAAGGCTGCGCTTTGAGGCATCCGATGGAACCGTCACGGAGATGCATGGACGTTGGTCGCAACTACCGCAGCACGGCGATCCCGAGCGCACCTTGGAAGCTGAGGGGATCACGATACCGAGCAATGGCGAAAGGAAGTGGCTTGACGTCGCTATCAAGTACCAGGACGACGAGATTTGCTATGCCTTCAATGACGAAAACCGCTTCCGCAGCCGCGACCTTCGCTATCGCCCCTTGGGACCATCACCGATCCGGGTTGAGGTCACTGCGAAGGGCTCCAATTGCAGGCCAGCTAAGGCCAATTTCACCTTGACGCACTCAGGAAGGAAAAGCGGCCTTTCGATCCGGGCGGGTACCCTGGCGTTGAGCGTCTAGTGCGGCCTCACAGCGTGTGCGTCCGCACGAGGGTGATGACACTCTGAGCTAGGCGGGCGTCCTCGGATCAGGGTCCCTCACCCTTGCCCTGTTGATGAGAATGTCGTCGTCGGGCGAGCCGACCCAGTACATCCACTCACCGCTGGGATCGTCCCAGTAGCGCGTCACCATCGTGGTGCCGCCCTTCCAGTGCATCGGGGTGCCATGTGCCCACACGTGTCGAGCAAACGCCGTCCAGGCCGCCTCATCGGCAGCATCAGCCCGACGCGTGTACCAGTGCTCGGCCCACTTGCGGTATGTCCATGCATATCGCCATCTGGCCGTCGCTATGAACTCTCTGGTCCCATCCTCGTCCATCCCTAGAGACTAACACTCGGAAGCCCGAAGGCCAAAGATGGGACAGGGTATGGACCTGTTGCACGTTCGTTGTTGCCATCCTTGACAGAATAGCCCATGCTAGTACCCATAAGATGCGCGGCACGGTGTAACCCACCGGCCCGCACCGGAGAGACAACCGTGGAAACGAACACGCCCCGACCCGAGGTGCGCTCCACCTTCCAGAACCGGCCCGCGTACAGGTACCTTCGAGCGAGCGACAGACTGCCCACCTACGCCGAACTCCCCGAAGATGACGGCTCAGTCCTCTGCCGTGTACGGCTCTTCAACCCAACCGGGATCGGAACGTGGTGGGTGGCCGCGTATGACCCGGACACTCACATCGCTTGGGGTGTCGCGGAGCTACACGAACGGGAGATCGGGAACGCGATAGCCCTGAGCGTCACTGGCCGGTAGTGAAGATCCCGCTCTATCGGGAGCTTCTCGATGGACGAGTTGACCGAATACCGAGGCCGGTTCGGACTCCCGATGGAGCGGGATCTTCACTACCGGCCAGTGACGCTCAGGGCTATCGCGTACGGCCGGGAAGGGTTCGTGAGATGAGCATGACTAGCGTTCTCTTCCACTGCGCGAGAATGTCGGCGGACGGGCGCGCCTGTCGGAAACACAGGGTTGTCCATAGGGTGCGGTCACACGTGATCGGTCGCTCGCTGGCACTCGGCGGATTCTGGCGGATGCTTTGGGGTGGATGGCGATGAGGGCGGCCCTGTGGTGCCGCGTCTCCACCACGCAACAGGACACCGAGAACCAGTTGATCGCCCTTCGGGCATGGGCAGAGCGCCGCGAAACGCCTGTCGTAAAGACGTTCATGGTGGAAGAGAGTGCCTGGAAAGGTGCTCAGCACCCCGCGTTGAAGGCCGCAATGGAATCCGCCCGCATGGGGGAGTACGACACGCTGCTCGTTTGGTCCCTGGACCGGCTGTCCAGAGAAGGTCCAGAGGCCATGCTGGGATGTCTACGCCGGTTCCGCGAGCTAGGCGTGACCGTCGAGTTGCTTCAAGAACCGTGGGTGAATGGTCCGCCCGAGATGCAGGAGCTTCTCGCGTCAATCATGGGATGGATCGCGGGCGTCGAGAGCACGCGGCGCAGTGAACGTGTCCGGGCGGGACTTGCTCGTCGGAAAGCGGCTGGTCAACCGATTGGCCGTCTCCCTGGTGCGAAAGATCGCAGACCCCGGAAGGTGTCGGGATACCACGCGAGGTACGGGCACTGAGGCGGACACCGAGAAGCCAGTACATCCCTGGCGCGGGAGTTGCTGGACCGCGAATGTCAGCGATGGTCAACGGGTGCGGAATTGCCTCGCGGGGCAGGTACCAGAACACCTACCCACCTATTTCCGTGTCGCTCAGGCCCGCACAGCGTCATGAATTGGTGCTTGCTATGTGGCTCGCGATGTGCATAGACCAAGAAACCCGGACATTGGCCGTTTCTGGCCGCGATCACCGGGTGACGACTTGCCGCCTAGGCCGCCTCAGTGGCACGAAACACGAGCATAAGATGAGACAGGGCAAGGTCTTATGGCCTGCAACAGGTTCGCCCTGACCCCTTGTTACTTCAGGGACGTGGCTGTACGCTTCCGGTACTGGACGCCAACGCGGCGATCCTCACGCAGCCCAGATACCGTAGAGGCGCGGAGCTACCGCCCGGTCAACGTGAGCCGGTGACGGGACCGCTGCCCGGCGACCCTGAGCACACTTCGTACCCAGGAGCCGACATGCGAATCAGCATAGGTGCTGCCCGACGCGCCGACAAACAACTCGCCCGGAACATGGACTTGATTCTTGGCTGGATCGAGTGCACTGCCAGGCACAACCATGACCCCGAGTGGGACCCAGCGGTCAAGGCCGCCGCCCGAGCCTTGCTTGACGCTCTGATCGACAGCGGAGCCGTTGTTGATGACGGCCAGACCCCAACACAGCGCGGGTACAACGCGGCTGTCGGAGCAGGACCCCGATGACCGGCGAGGTCGTGGCGACCCCAAAGGAACCCACGCGCGCGGAGCAAGCCAAGGATGCCATGCGCGATGCAGGTGACCTCTGGCACTCCGGGAAAGGAGACAAGCGTGAAGGATGGCTTTCATTCCAGGTGGATGACGGCGTGCAGAAGCCGCACTGTGAGCACTGGCCGATCATGTCACGCACGATTGACCTGCTCATCCGGCACACCTTCTACCTCAAGACGGGCTTTTCGCTCAAGGCGACAGAGGTGAAGGAAGTCCAGCGCGGACTCGAAACCCGCGCCCTGTTCCAGGGGGACCACCATGAGGTCCATCTGCGGATTGGACGCGCGGACGACGCGCTGTGGATCGACCTGCATGACCCCGAGTGGCGAGCGGTACGCGTGACCGCTGAGGGCTGGGTCGTAGTGAACGACCCGCCCATCATGTTCCGCCACGTGGACGGCATGGAAGCCCTGCCGATCCCGATGAAGGGCGGCTCGGTGGAAGACCTGCGCCCCTTCCTCAACCTCAGTGACGACGACTGGATCATGGTGAAGGCGTTCATCGTCATGGCGTTCCGCGACACCGGGCCGTTTCCAATCTTGGAATTCTGCGGGCAGGCTGGCGCGGCCAAGTCCACCTCGGCCAGGTTGCTCAGCCGCTTGATTGACCCGAGCGACAACGAGTTACTGGACGCCCCGAAGGAGTACGACTCCATGAGGGACGTGATGCTGGAAGTCAGGGAGCGGCGGCTTGTGGTCTTCGACAATCTGTCGAAGGTCTCGACCACTTTCAGCAACATCCTCTGCGGCCTGAGCACGGGTCGGGGCTTCTCGACCCGCAAGCTCCGCACGGACCTCGAACGCGTACGCCTCAAGGCGATGCTGCCCGTTATCGTGTGCGGCGTCCCGGCGCTCGCGGAACGCAGTGACCTAGCTGACCGGGTAATCCTCATCCGGTCCAAGCGTCTCTCGAAGCGAAAGACCGAACGCAAGCTGTTCCGGGAGTTCGACAAGGCCCGCCCGTTCGTCCTCGGCGCGGTGCTTGATGCGGTGAGCGGTGCCCTCGACCGGCTGCCACCACCAGATGCACCAGAGATGGAGTACCCACCACGACTCGCGGACTTCGCGGAGTGGAGTGTCGCCGCCGCCGATGACTTGGGCTTCACGGGGGCGGAGTTCCTGACCGCGTACCAGAAGAACCGAGTTGCTTCGGCCATGATCGCGCTGGAACCCAGCCCGATTGCAAACGCCATCATCGACCTCGCCGGTCCGGGATGGCACGGCTCACCGACCGCGCTACTCGCGCTGCTCGGTGAGAGGTGCGACACGACGCGGGCTGACTACCCCGGGACGTTCAAAGCGCTCGCCAACGAGCTTGACCGGCTGCACGACCTCTTGCTCGCTGTCGATGTGGAAGTCATTCGCGGACACCGCACCGCGCAAGAGCGACTTATCACCATTCGGCGTACGCCCGTACGACCCGACACACCCGTCACACCCGTCACACCCGTCACGAAGAAGGCGGCATGAGCAGGGACGCCGGTTACGACGCGGCGCGGCAGAGGCGACGTGACCGGGCACGTCCGAAGATGCGGTGCGAGTACTGCGGGCGTGTCATCACTCGGACACGGGTCACTCAGCGGTTCTGCCAGAACAACAATCTGTGCAAGCAGGCGATGTGGCGCGAGCAGGAGCGCGAGCGGAAGCTCGGGTGGTTACGCGCCGGGTTACGTGCCGGGGCAGACGATGAGTGAGCAAGGCCAGATGGAAATGATGCCCTGTGTTCGCTGCGGCTCCACCCGGCGCGGTGCCCCACGTGAGCGCAACCCATACGGCGAGTGCCTGGACTGTGAGGCCATCAGGACTGCCGCTTGGTACGCCAAGTACAGCGGCCCCTACAACATCGCCCGCCGCTTGCGGAATACCTACGGCATCGAGATCTACGACTGAGCCGGTTTCTGGGGATAGGGCTTGCCACACAGGCGTGCGATAACCGTCTGACTGGTATCAGTTTTGGAACCAACGGGTTGGACTGTTGCGGACGTGCCTGTCAGTGGAATTATTCTGTGGAAACCGCCCTGCCAGCCTTGCTTGTACAGCCTCTCACAGCATCGTACGTGCTGCCCCGTAGGGCACCCAGCAGACACGTCACGCCTCACCCCCCGTGTCCTTGCCCATGAGCACGCCTACACAGGCAGAGCAGCACACATCCCATCCCGGGACAGGCAGCCCAACAAGCCTCTCAGAATCTCGGCGCTACGGCCTCTCAGAGCGCCCAGGAGACTCGGGACTTGGTAGGTCCGTATCGTTGCCCTCACTGTATGGAGACGAGATCAGGACAGGTAGCGTCCATGCCCGGCTATCGCTGGCTCAGAGGCACGAATAGCCTTGGCATGTTAGGTGCACACTCACGCGTGATTGGGTACGTGTGTCCGTATACGTCTGGCATCCGAACATGACCGAGAACGGTGGCCTAGCTTGTTTGCCCTGCTGCCATCACTCGCCTTGGTTCAGGGAATACTGATGACCTCGACCCGGTATCAGTCAAAGAGAGTGAAGTCGCTGATGCCGTATTTGTGCGCTCCCCGACGCGCTAGGTAGGCCCCGCTGTGTTCTTATCCAGGGCTGCTCGGGACGGCTTGAGATCAAACAAAGAGAGCGAAGGTGCACACCTATCCCTGCATCAGAGCACTATTCCAGTCACTTTCCTCATCAGTTATCCGCATTCAGAGGTGTTGCTGGCCCCGGAAAACGGCCTCAGAGGGGCTTCGTTCGCCCAAATGGCTCGTAGGGCTTTGACCAGTCCATGCCGAATGCACTTATGTTGCCCGCAGGCTTGTCTACCTTGGGCGGACCCATGATCAAGGCTGGGCGCTCTCGCCAGCAATTAGGACTGAACGCCCGGTGCTTGAACGGGTATCCACCACACGAGCAGGGCTTCCTTTTGCCGATACGGTGAGTAGCCCCGTGGGAGTGGCATCTATCGCCGCCGACTACCGCCCACCGCTGACAGGCCTGTCCGCTGGCGGAAACGCCTGAGCATTTCTGAGATGGCAGGTCAGGGTCGAACAGCGCCAGAACAGTCGTCGGCAGCCTGCGTCCACCCCTGGTCGGTTGTCCACCTACAAGGCCGGTGGGCTTGGTGCGACGTATGCCGAATTGGTCGCTCCACGTCTGCTTATGCCGCCGCCGAACAATGTCTCGTCGGACGATTGCCTTGGGGCGTGCCACTGACACCAGCGTATCGGCTGAACGCTCTGTTGTCATGAATACCCCGGCTGGCCGGGATCAGACTGCCACCCGCTTGCGAAGCAGGTCTTCCAGGGAGACTTCCTCGGGTGTCTCGTCAGCCAGTACGGAAGGAACCCTTCGCACACCTGAACCCGCCCTCACTCCGCGTTGAATGGCCGCGTCGATGTCGATGTTGCTGGCTCCGCTCTCTCGACAGGCCGCGAGGGCCACGCGAACACGTTGATCGTGTGGCTTGCCGCCGACTAAGTTCAGAACGCCGCTGATCATTAGGCTTTGCGCGACTGCCTGCTCAAGAGCTTGGAGAGCAAGTGCCGGTGACGGCGGTGTCGGCTCGTAGTCGATCTGGCGCGTGAGTAGGGGTTGGACGTGAGGATTCCAGGGACCGACGACCTCTACCGGCTTCGCTGCTCGCTGCCTTGCTCGTCTCGCACTCTGCCGGGCGGATTGGCGGCGAAGGTTGCATGTGTGGCAGAGATGGGAGCGCCCGGTGACGGCTACCCCGCAATCCTCGCATCGCTGTTGGAAGCGGCTCATGCCCGCCGCCTGTGCTCAGAGCCGCACGACGGACACGTGCACCTATCCCCGATGCTTGGCGTCGCAATCTCATCGTGTAGCTCACGCGTTGTCCAGCCGTTCGCGTCTGCCAGTGACAGCAAGCGACGTTGCTCGTCAGGATCTAGCGCAGCCACCTCACGATGGTGCGTCCACGAAAGAGATTCCACCCTTACCCGCGCGGGTACACGGGAGGCGACGGACTTGGCGTTCGCCTGCGTCTGGTAGGCGAAGCCGGTTGCGTCTTCAAGCTGCGCTGCCAACTCACCGAACCTGCCTTCTGCCCAGTTGAGGAAATCACCCATCCACCACATCGTCCCGCCGTGCAGCGTCTTCAGCGTTTCCCAGACCGTTGCGGCCTCGTCAAAGGTCAGGTTGCCGGGTTGATACGACACAGGCGTCAATACTCCGGGCAGCCCGGACAGTTCATTGCGCGGGGCAAGTGCGAGCGTGGTCACAACGATCCCACGTCCGCGTGAGCGCATCCACCATTGTCGGCGTGGTCGTGGTAGACGTGGCACGTCCAGCACAGACCGTAGCCCGCTTCAATGCGCGCCAACTGAGCGCCAAACTTCCTCTGGAACTCAGACTTCCTCGGCCGCCTCGCGCTCAGCGACGGTCCTAATCGGTGGACCTGTGATGCCCCCTGCGGGGTCGTCCACGTCTCTGTCGGCACCAGTCACCCTGCCTGTTTGCGGTGATGCTGCTCGGACAGATACAGGAACAATCCCGATCTGGTCATCCACGGTTACTTGTTCAGGAATAGCTTGGGTAAGAACTGATACAGATGCTCCATCAGTACCCAATGCCTGGTTTCGCGCCCGTGCCATTGTTACCCGACGCCGACTGAGTCGACGTTGGGCATATCTGAGGTGGGCGCGGTTGAGGAAGTTGAGGTCAATGACGAGTTGGCGAGAGCGTCCGTGCTCCCCTGGATGACCGGGGCGCAGCATGAAGCCAGGAATCTCTTTGATGCCCGCTTGGAGCCGAGCGTCGGCCGTGGCGAACCGACCACCGAGCGCGTTCCTGACGTAGCGTGCCGAGAGTTGTCCGGTGCTCCCACGGATGAGGGCCTGAACCTCTGGGTCTGAACACCGCGCTGACTGAATGATCGAGGGGTACAGGGGGTTGATCTCGTCCACCATGTCCTTGTCTACGCGGCGTAGGTTGCGGACCTTCGGAGTGCGCTTGGGCTGATCCAGCCGCCCGCAGCGGTTGCACGTGACACCGTGAGCGCGTTTCCGGGGATCGGGGCTGTTGCGGTAGTCATAGACCTTGCCCTTGTGACGCCTGCCGATCACCTCACATAGCGGACACCGGCTACCGTGCCCGATCTCGTCCCACCACGCGGGTTTGAGGTGCGTCAGCGGCGGCCCGACGCGAGGCGTGCGAGGGCGTGCTTCAGCGACAGGGGAAAGGTTGTGCTGCCGGGTATCAGCGGATGGTATTCTTGCGGAGATCACTGTCAGTACCAGTGGTCACGCCCTCAAACTCCCTGCCAGGGGAGAGAGAGAACTCGTTGGATGGCTCAGCCGGGTGGCTGGGCCTTTCTACGTTTTGGGGGTTCACACGCATCACGGGGGTCGTCTTCATGACGCCACCTTCCGGGCCGCATAGCGGACACGTTTCCGTGCGTTGACTTCATCGCGATGCTCGGCGCGGTAAGTCCTCTCGGCGGCTTGAACGGGTTCGGGATTGGCGGCGTACCGGACGCGCTGCTGCTCACGATCCAGGGCACGACGGCGGTCGCGTTCCTCTTCGGTCATCCTCATCCGATGCGCTCGCTGGTAGTCAGCGTTTGAGAAGACGATGTGCTCGGGGTTGTGCCGCCTCGCGAAGTTCGCGCACGACCTGCACCTCGTGGGCTGGTGCGAGGCTGCCTGTCGCGAGATAGCTACGCCGCAATCCTGACAACGAGGCTCGGGATGAACGGTCGGCTGACTGCGTGCAGACGTGCTTTTGACTACCCTCTCACGTCTAAACCGGGCGAAGAACGCAGTCAGCAGAGAGAACATCTCAACGCCAGGACGCTATGAGGGCGGCAATGTCCTGCCCGGTGGCGCTCTTGCGGTTGCCGATGCTCGTGATACGACCGCCCTCAGCGGTCCCTGCGTCTGCCGGTGGAAGCTGCGTCGGCTTGCCGTCTGGCGTGTAGTTCGGGTCAGCGAGTGGCTTGACGCCGACCATCGGCCCGACGAGTGGACGCCGCCTGCCTGCGGGCGCGCTCCCCGTGCCGCTCAGCGGCAGCGTCACATCAACGGCATCCGGGTTCGTTGCACGGGACAGCCCCGGTTCAACATCGGCGCGTGGTGGCGTCGGTTGCATCCCCGGGACAGCGTTCGAGTGCGGCGGGGGACTGGCGTTGACGCGAATACATCGTTCAATACACCGCCAAAGACCCGCTCGTCATGGGCATCGGCTTCGCCGCAACCCGCGACCTGAACTCCTTCCTCCGTTACTCAGCCAAAGACGACGCCGGCAATCCCAATCCGGTCGCCGGCCAAATCCGATGGGCGATAGCCAGGGCAATTCCCAATCCGGCAACTTCATACGATCTTTCATCAATCTCGGCTTCAACCAGGACGAAGCCAACCGCATCGTCTTCGACGGCGCCAATCCCCACATCGCCGCCCGCCAAATGGCTTTGAATTTTCGTTTCGCCAACGCCAAAGGAGCCGCCGGTCTGAACGAGCCCGGCAGCGAAGGCGTCCTTTGGTGGAGCGACTACAGACAAAGCCCGCCATCTCCAAAAGCCGGCCTCCTCGATCGCTGCAAAGCCACCAACACCTGCCCGAAAATCATCGAGACCTTCGGCGCCCTCGAATTCTGGTACCTGCGCGAATCGCCCAACCTGGTCGGCACGGATGCCAAAACCGACATCCCGCTCCCCAACAACGTCCGCCGCTATTTCTTCCCCGGCACATCGCACGGCGGAGGACGAGGAGGCTTCAGCGCCGCCACTCCCGCGCCGCCCAACGGCTGCACGCTCCCCACAAACCCCAACCCCGAAACCGAGACCATGCACGCCC
The DNA here is from genome assembly GCA_963709585.1 of Candidatus Dormiibacterota bacterium. Classification (GTDB taxonomy): domain Bacteria; phylum Chloroflexota; class Dormibacteria; order Aeolococcales; family Aeolococcaceae; genus Palsa-851. The sequence continues at coordinate 359,968 of CAVPXI010000004.1, forward strand.
TCAACAAGGCGCTCATCGACTGGGTCACCAAAGGCGCCGAACCCCCGCCCAGCCGCTATCCCCGGTCGCCCGCGGGTGAACTCGCCGCCGCCCGCCGACGGCCCGGTGGCTATCAACTCCTTCCTCGATAACGACTTCGGTCCCGACTTCAAATACGCCGATCTGTCAGGCGTCATCTCCCGTGAACCGCCCTTGGTCCGCCAGTCATCCCGATGCTGGTTCCCAAACGCGATGCCGACGGAAACGAACTAGGCGGAGTGCCTTCCGTCCTGCAATCCGCGCCCCTGGGCACCTACCTGGGCTGGAACATCGCGGCCAGCGGATTCGACAAAGGCAAAATCTGCGGACTGGCCGGAGGCTATCAACCCTTCGCGAAGACTAAAGCCGAGCACCTGGCAGCAAACGACCCGCGCCCTTCGCTCGAAGAGCGCTACGGAACCCACCAGGGCTACGTAGAAGCCGTGAAGAAAGCCGCCGAACAAGCCGTCCGCGACCGCTTCCTGCTGCCGCGAGGATGCCGACAAACTCATCGCCCAGGCTCAGGCCAGCGATGTCCTGCGCTCCGCCTGTACGCCATTGGTGGTGCATATCCACCGAGGCGAACGAAACGAGTCTTTAACACTATGAAAACAAAGGAAAATATAATTGGCATGACACCTGCTACCTTAAACGTCATGAAACGGTCACTCGAAATACTCATCACGCTGGCGCGCTGCGCTGCCCCGTACTGGCGCAGAACTACCCCCCGCCGCCACCCCAATATCCACAGGCGCACGCAACACGCATCCAACAACAACAGCCGTACTATGGCAACAGCGTATCCGCCGCCCAATACCCCAGCAGCCGCCGCAATATCCCCGCAGCAGCTTGACCAGCTGGTAGCCCGCATCGCGCTCTACCCCGATCCGTTGCTGGCCCAGATACTGACCGCGTCCACCTTCTCCAACCAGATCATGGATGCCGCCGGCTGGTCACGCGCCCACGCTTACCTGCAGCCCGACCAGATGGCCCACGCCATTCAGGAAGACCAGCTGCCCTGGGACCCCAGCGTCATCGGCCTCCTGCCCATTCCCCCAGGTCCTGAACATGATGTCCGGCGACATGGCTTGGACCCAGCAGCTCGGCAACGCCGTACTCGCCAACCGCGCCGCCGTAATGGATGCCATTCAGCGTCAGCGTCCGTCTCAATGAACTACGGCTACCTCCGCACCAACCCGCAGGAGCGCGTCGTTGTGGCAGGCCCCGGCGACATCGAGATCCTGCCGGTAGACCCCGGTTACATCTATGTACCGTACTATGACCCGTACATCGTCTACTCGCGGCCGCGCCCCGGCTTCTTCATCGGCGGCGCGATCAGCTTCGGCCCCCGCATCGGAATCGGCGTCTTCGCCCCTGGGGCTGGGGAGGCATCTCATTCGGATGGCGCAGTCACGCGATCATCGTGAACAACCGCCCATGGGAACGCACCTGGGTGAATCGTCAGACCTACGTCCACCCTTACGTCAGCGCCGCGCTTCAACGGCCTACCAGGAACATCACGAGATGCGCGAATACCACGCGCCGCCTCGCGAAGCGCGGCCGCGACCGTTAGGGACACGCGCATTTCATGCGCGTCTCTTCTGTACCGGGCGCTCGCTGGACCGGACATTGTGGGGCGGTGCCATCCTAGTGTTAATCGGCCACTGCGGGCCTTTAAGGCGCGTCTAATCGGCTCCGGAATCGGAGAACTTCTTCGGCCTGCTCCGCCGTGAAGCTCTCCACCTTCGCCGAATGGTTCATCGAACAGAACTTCGGCCCGCACATCGAGCAGAACGCGGCATCCTTGAAGCCTTCTTCCGGAAGCGTTTCATCGTGCATGGACCGCGCCGTTTCGGGATCGAGCGAGAGCTCGAACTGCTTGTTCCAGTCGAAGCTGTAGCGGGCGCGCGAAAGTTCGTCGTCGCGATCCCGCGCGCCCGGGCCGGTGCCGAGCGATATCCGCCGCATGCGCCGCAATCTTGTAGGCGATGATCCCCTGCTTCACATCTTCGCGGTTCGGCAGGCCCAGATGTTCTTTCGGCGTCACGTAGCAAAGCATGGACGCGCCATGCCAGCCGATCATCGCCGCGCCGATGGCCGAAGTGATGTGGTCGTAGCCCGGCGCGATATCGGTCACCAGCGGCCCCAGCGTGTAGAACGGCGCCTCGTGGCACATCTCGCGCTCTTTGACGACCTGCATTTCGATCTGGTCGAGCGGAATGTGGCCCGGGCCTTCGATCATCACCTGAACGTCGTATTCCCAGGCCTTCTTCGTCAGTTCGCCCAGCGTCTTCAGTTCCGCGAACTGCGCGGCGTCGCTCGCGTCCGCAATGCAGCCGGGCCGCAGCCCGTCGCCCAGCGAAAAGCTGACGTCGTACTTCTGGAAGATCTTGCAGATCTCGTCGAAGTGCTCGTAGAGCAGATTCTGCCGGTGGTTCTTCACCATCCATTCGGCCAGAATCGCGCCGCCGCGGCTCACGATTCCCGTGATGCGCTTCGACGCCAGCGGCACATACTGCACCAGCACGCCCGCATGGATGGTCATGTAATCCACGCCCTGCTCGGCCTGCTCTTCGATGACTTCGAGCATCACATTGATGTTGAGATCTTCCACGCGCCGGACGCGCGAGAGCGCTTCGTAGATCGGCACGGTGCCGATCGGCACCGGCGAATTCGCGATGATGGCTTTGCGGATCTCGGGAATGTCGCCGCCGGTCGAAAGATCCATCACGGTGTCGGCGCCGAACTTCACCGCGTACTGCAGCTTGTCGAGTTCGTCGTCGATATTCGACGTGGTGGCGGAATTGCCGATGTTGGCGTTGATCTTGCACTTCGACGCGATGCCGATGCACATCGGCTCGAGATTGGCATGGTTGATATTGGCGGGGATGATCATGCGTCCGCGCGCCACTTCATCGCGGACGAGTTCCGGCGCGAAAGCTTCTCGCGCCGCGCGACATACTCCATTTCGCCCGTGATCTTGCCCTTGCGGGCGTAGTGCATCTGGGTCCGGATCGGATCGGACCAACGTTTCTCAACCCACTGGCTTCGCATCATAAGCCAGTTTATAACCTGTACGCGAAGATGGCGTCCACTTCAAGCGCGCCGCCGAACATGAGTGGGATTTTCTGCCCGGTTTGGTAGGTCTTCGAGGCGCCGTCGGGGGTGGAAACCTTCACGACGTGACGCTTCGGATCGACCACCCAGAACTCCTGGCAGCCGTTCTCCAGGCACAGTTCTTCCTTCTCGAAGATCTCGGATGCCGAATTCGAGGGCGACAGCACCTCGACGACGAGCTCCGGAGCGCCCATCAGGTATCGTTGGATCGAACCGTACCGCTTGCGCGAAACGAACGCGACGGCGGCAATAAAATACTGATATTCGCCGGTCGGGCGAAAACCCCACTCGGTGCCCACGCAACCGGCAGACCCCCGGCCGCCGTCAGCAAGTCTCTGAGCTGCAGCTGAATGTGAAAATGATCGTGAAGCGGTATCGGCAATTCGATCAGTTCTCCATTGCGGAGTTCATATCGCCGCCCATTGTCCGGCATTTGCTCGAACTGCGCGAACGTCATCAGGCTTGTGGTCGTCGCCATCGCGGAAGCTCCTGACATCGATTGTAACCGTTATACTCAAGGCTTGCGGCGGTTGCCGGGCCGCCGACCCCGCCCTTGCCTTGACTCGGGTAGTGCGATCCGAAAGCAGACAGGACCCGTTCTTATGACGAATACCAGTTGTTTACCGGGAAAGGTGTCCCTTTCAAATCTCCGCCGGAGACAATCGCGGCCATCATTTCCATAGTCTCTTCATCGCTAAGCTGCAGAGTGGGGAGCGCGTCGAGGGCTACCTGTTTGTGGATGCCGAGTGCGATTCCCATACGGTAGATCGAAAGCATGGTATCCAACAGCCTGGTGATCGACGGCTCCAGGCCTGAGGCCCCTTTGTGATCGAACATCGCCGCAACATACATCAGCGAGTGCACTGGCGCGAATCGGGTAAACGTCCAGATCAAAGTCGGATCAGGAACGCTCGCCAATCGACCGTCATGGGCGATGACACTCCGGCCCGCAGCGTTGATCAAGTCCCGCAACCCCAGACGGAACAAACGGCTGGTACCGAAGTCCCTCATAATCGTTTTCGCGGGGAGGCCGGGCGGCAGACCGACGCGCGGCAGACCGGCCTGGAGTGCAGGCTCCAGACCGAATCGGTCGTGAAGAAGTGTCTTGTGATCATACGGGCCGAGCCGGAGCGCGGGGGATCGATGACCCATGTTGGCCGAACGGGTTCCAGACTGGGATGGTGAGCAAACCGGGCTGCTTTGAATGCGCGCGAAAGCGGTTCACCGGGATCACGGCTGCAGAGAAAATAGCCGCTCTGAATATGAATTCGTGCAAAATGCGGCGGAGCCGTTACGAGGACCAGCTGCTTCGCTGCCGAGACAAGGAGCTCGATTCCGTTTCGATGAAGTGTAATACTCCAATGCCATCGCCTGCCTTCAGTGTCGCAAAAAAAAGAGCGACTTCAGGATGGATGGTTACGTCAAGAAGGGCGGTTGGGCACCCATAGTGCTGACCCACGGCCAACGCCTGGACGTCACTCATGGTCTCGGTAAGATTTAGACAGATGCGCTTCTCGGCAGGGGACTTGAATCTACGGTACCCATGCAGGCGATCCCGCACTTTACTGCGAATCTGTCCTGGAATAGCTGCATTTAGCCAGTATTTCCGGTCGCGCTGCCGAACAACAGTCGGCTGACACGCACTTGGACCATACTCCTGCTTCTCGCCCCGATACAGGTATTTTACCGAGTCGGCGTCTTCGTAACGCACGAACGATCGCCTAAACAATTGAAAAGTCCAAACCCACAACAAGAGCGAGTGGGCATCGGGAAAAGATGAAATCATCGGGTGCATCTCGATAGCTGGAGTCAAGC
>CAVPXI010000005.1:0-200182 GCA_963709585.1 Candidatus Dormiibacterota bacterium
GAGCAGCCTGCTGATGTGGACCGCAGCCGCCGTGCTCTCGTTGGGATTGATCTATCTGGCGTTGATGTTCCTTCCCACGGTGCCCCTGCCATCCACGACCGGATCGGTCGCGTACAACCCGGATTACGCGTACTTCCTCGGTCTGATCGCCGAGGTCGCACACCATTGGCCCGCCACCAGTCCGGGCTTGTCCGGTGAGCCACTGCACTACCAGTGGTTCGTCTTCATCCACATGGCAGCGATCAATCAGGTGACCAATCTTCCGATTCCGACCATCGCGTTCAGGCTCGACTACGTGCCCACGATCATCGTGCTCGGATGTCAGTTGCTTGCAGTGGGCCGCTTCCTTGGCAAGTCGGCATGGACCGGGGTGCTTGCGACCGCGGTGTTCCTCCTCCTCGGACCCCTCGACCTCACCACCGACGTCGGCGGATCGACACCCTTCTTTGACCTGGTCAGCAATCACCTGCTTGCGAGTTGGACGTTCCCCTATGGGTTGACGTTCTTCCTTGCGCTCATCTATTGCATCGACGAGCGGCTGCGCGCCGCAACGTGGCGCACCGCTCGCGACCTCTCATCGTGGGTACTGATCGGGCTCTTGATGATCGGCGGGTCTGGGGCCAAGGGCACGATTCTGCCGGTCATCATTGCGGGCCTCGGGCTGTACTTCGTCCTTGCATTCGTTGTCCGACGCTCGATTCCGGTTGCCGCGCTGGTGACGCTGGCTTTGAGCCTGGTGATCTTTGCGGTGACCTTCTCCGTGGTCTATGGGGGCGGGGTGCCCGGCACCAACATTCAACCGCTCGCATCTCTGGCGCGCACTGCGCCCGTGATCGTGGCAAGCGAACTCACGAGCCCCAAGCTGCGCGCCGTCGCCCTGCCCTTTGCATACGTCGCCGGCTTGGCTGGGATGCTACTGCCGCTGGCGGGGATCCTCTACTTCCTGCGCCGGCATCGCCTACGCGAGATCTCCCCGTTCTGTCTGTGCCTGTGCCTTCTCGCGGCGGGACTGCTGATTGCCAACGTGGTGGATCAGGTCGGGTACAGCGAACTGTACTTTCAGGACACGGGGTACGTCGCCGGCTGCATCGTGGCCGGCGCAGGTCTTCGACTGGCGTGGGTCGATCTCGGTAAGGCGCTGCCGATTTCGAGGCGTGGAGTTGCGATTGCTCTCGTCGTCTGGGTGGTCTTCCTGCTGGCGGTGGTCGCCGTGACATCGAGAGCAGTCGCTCATCCCGACGCCCTCAAGATCCGCTACATCGCACTGGCCGTGGGCACCGTCGTGTTCGTTCTGCTGTGGATTTATGTGCTGAGCGGCCGCCGTCGCCCGATGGCGGGCGTCGTCGCGTTGGGCCTGATTCCGTTGCTGGCGGCTGCCGCGCTCTCCCCGCCACTCGAGGTGTCGACAACCGTGCGGAACCTGCTCGACGACGCTCCGGTCACACCGGTGCGACCGGATCCACAGACAGTCTGGGGGCTGACTCCGGGGCTCTTCGCCGCGCTCCGATGGTTGCAGGCCAACGCGCCGGTCGGAGCGGTGCTGGCGGTCAGCAACCACTGGGTGGATCCTGGCAAGACGGATGGACGCTACTTCTACTACTCAGCCTTCTCAGAGCGCCAGGTCTTCATCGAGGGCTATGACCCCATTCGTTACGGGATATCAGACGTCCTCGCCATGCCCCTGGGCAGGAACTACACGTATCGTCAACGCCTGAACGATGCGCTCTTCAATCATGCGGATGCCGCCGCCCTGCATGTTCTCGTCCAGCAGTACGGGGTGCGCTTTCTCCTGGTCGATCGCATTCACGGCAGCGTCGATACCGCAGTGCTCCAACTGGGACGCATCGTGTTCGGCGACGCCGACGCTTTCATCGTCGCCGTTGGGTGATCCGGTTGGCCGACGCGCGACCGCGTGACCGCCGAGGCGCCGCGGAGGTCCATTGCGGTCAATTCATGGGCGGGAGCGGCGCCACCATTCGACGGTTTGGCGCAACCCGTCCTCCAGCGGCACCATCGCCCGCCAGTCCAGCTCGCGCACGGCGACGCTCACATCCGGACACCGCCGCTGAGGGTCGTCGACCGGCAGCGGGCGCCTCTCGATCGACGAGTCGCTCGAGCAGGTGCTGCGGACCATCTCGGCAAGCTCCAGCATCGTGACCTCGCGCGGGTTGCCGAGGTTCACCGGCAGCGTGTAGTCCGAGCGCAGCAGCCGCATCAGCCCCTCGATGAGATCGTCGACGTAGCAAAGGCTGCGCGTCTGCGAGCCGTCGCCGTACACCGTGAGCGGCGCGCCGGCGAGCGCCTGCGTGACAAACTGCGGGACCGCACGCCCGTCCGCATCGCGCATCCGTGGACCGTACGGTGTTGAAGATGCGCGCGATCCGGACGTCCACACTGCGAGCGTTCATGAACGCCATCGCGAACGCCTCGGAAACCCGCTTGGATTCGTCGTAGACACTGCGCGGCCCGATCGGGTTGACGTTGCCCCAGTACGTCTCGGGCTGAGGATGAACGAGCGGGTCACCGTACACCTCGCTGGTCGAGGCGAGCAGGAATCGAGCCCCCTTGCTTTCGGCGAGACGTAGGGCATTGATGGTGCCCAGCGTGCCAACCTCGAGCGTCGCCAGCGGATGCTTCTGGTAGTCCACCGGCGATGCCAGCGACGCGAAGTGCAGGACGGCGTTCACCGCGCCCCCGATGCTCCATGTGCCAGTCACGTCATCGGTGCGCAGGGTGAAGCGCGGATTACCGTCGAGGTGGCTCACGTTGCGCGGGCTCCCGGTGATCATGTTGTCGACGCAGACCACCTCGGCCCCCTCGGCCAGCAGGCGGTCAGCGAGGTGGGATCCGAGAAAGCCAGCGCCGCCGGTCACGACCACGCGCGACGGAGTCCAGGTCATCGGACGGCGAGCAGGTCGGGTGTCCTCGTGCCGGCAGGCGGCTGCGCTTTGGCAGCTTGGGTTTGCGAGTTGGCCGTCCCACCCCGATGTACGTGAAACCGAGGTCGACGAGGGGATCGGGGCTGAGGCAGTTGCGCCCATCGACCACGAGCCGGCGGCGCACCAGCGTGGCCACCCGAGCCCAGTCGAGACTGACGTACTCCGGCCACTCGGTGACCACCACAACCGCGTCCGCCCCGCTGACGCATCGATAGGGATCGTCCACGAGCTCCGTGTTCGGGAGCAGCGGCAGGGCATTCGGACCCGCCACCGGGTCGGTGGCCACCACCGAGGCTCCGAGGTCCTCGAGGTGGCGGATGACGTCGATCGACGCTGCCTGGCGGACGTCGTCCGTGCCCGGTTTGAATGCGAGCCCGAGCACCGCAATCCTGCGCTTGGCAAGCTTGCCGTTGAGGGCGCGTTGAATCTTGGCCACGAACCTGCTCCGCGCTTGCTGGTTGACCTCGACGGCGGCGCGAAGCAGCAGGAAGCTCTGGCCGTGATAGCTCGCCGCCTGATCGAGCGCGCGCACGTCCTTGGGGAAGCAGGAGCCGCCGAAACCCAGTCCGGCGCCGAGGAATGCGCGGCCGATGCGCTCGTCGGTGCCGATGCCGTCGGCGACCGAGCTCACATCCGCGCCGGTGAACTCGCAGAGTTGCGCCATCTCGTTGATGAAGGAGATCTTCAGCGCCAGGAAGGCGTTGACCCCGTACTTGATCAGCTCCGCGCTGGTCGAGTTGGTGATTCGGATCGGTGCGTCGAGATGCCCGAAGAGGCCGGCGACCCGCTCGCATGCGTCGCGGTCGTCGCCGCCGATGACGACCTGTGGCGGCTGGCGAAAGTCACGAACCGCGCTGCCTTCGGCGAGGAACTCGGGGCAGACGGTCAACGGAACGACGCGTCCGTTGCGGCGACAGAGTGACTGCAGCGACGCGGTGGTTCCGGGCGGAACCGTGCTCTTGATCGCGATGACCGTCTCGGCTCCGGCGCTACGAACCGCCTGCGTGACCGCGGCGCGCACCTGGGTGAGGTCGGCCCGTCCGTCGCCGAGCGGCGGCGTTCCGACCGCGATCATGATCACCGCCGCCCCGCCCATGGCGACCGCTGGGTCGTCGTGGAGGACGAGCGCGCCGTTCTTGAGCACCTTCTCGAGCAGATCGTCGAGGAGTGGCTCGTGAATCGGAGCCCTGCCCTGGCGAAGCATCTCGAGCCGGGTTGGATCGATGTCCAGGAGGCGCACGTCCACGCCGGCGTCGGCGAGGCACACGGCGGTGACCAGGCCGACGTACCCGGCTCCGACCATGCAGAGCGGGTTCGGGCGCCCGGTCATGCGGCCACGAGCCTTCGAGTTCACAGGGCGAACAATACGGGTCCCAGCGCCGGCCTACGCCGTTTGCGATCGAACCGGGAGAGGAGGCGGTGACCCGCCCCCGGTTTCAATCCCGCGCGCGGCCTCGAGCACGCCGGCCCAGAACCCCGCCCCCCAGGCCAGGTGCATCACCGCAAAGGCGGCGGGAATCCGCCCGCGCACCTCCAACGATTCGCCGCGGCCCGCCTGCTGCCCGGCAAGGATGCAGGCGGCGGCGTACGCACCGGCGCCGGCCAGGGCGAGACGACGGCCCCGCCCGGTCACAACCATCGCCGCCATGACAGGGAGCGCCGCGACCAGTGCCGGCGCGACCAGGTGATAGGGGCGGATGACCCCCGGGCTGGCTCGGGCCACGCGTACCTTTCCCCGTCCGTACCGATAGTACTGCCGCCCCAGCGCCCGGAACCCGCTGCGGACGTGGTATCGGGTCCGGATCTCGGGGCTGAAGACGATGCGTCCACCGGTCGCGCGGATGCGCTCGTTCAGCTCGTAGTCCTCGTGCGGCGGGTACGCCTCGTCGAAGAGGCCGACGCGCTCGAATGCGCTGCGCCGGAAGGTGCCAAGAAATACGGTCGGCATCTCGGCCTCGCGTTCCGAGTAGCGGAATCGCGCGCCACCGACCCCGAACGGCGAGCTCATGGCCCGGGCGATCGCGCGGCCGGAGGGTCCGTCGCCGATTGCATCCTGCCGGCCGCCGACGTTGTCGGCTCGAGTTCGAGAGCAGCAGCGCCACCGATCGGCTGAGATGGTCGGGCGCCCATTCCGCGTGCCCGTCCTGGCGGGCGATGACCTCGCCGCGGCTCGCACCGATCGCACGATTCAACCCGGCCGCCTGCATCCGGCCCGGATTGTCAACAAGGCGCACGCGAGGATCCCGTTGCGCGATCGCACCAACGATGTCCCGGGTGCGATCTGTCGAGCCTCCGTCGGCGACGATCACCTCGTATCGATCCGGCGGGTAGTCCTGCGCGAGGACGGAGTCGAGGCAGGCCTCGATGTGACGCTCCTCATTGAAGACCGGCAGGACGACACTCACGAAGGCGGTGTCAACGGCGATCTTTGCGCTCCTTGAACTCATGGTGCCTCTGGCACGGTAACGCCTCGCCCACCGGTGCCGACGGAGCGAACGCACCACTGGTCTCACCCTGTTGGGGGATACTCCGCCGGTGCTCCGCCGGGGATCAGCGCCCGTTACGCTCGTCATCGTCGTCGCGCTGGAGCTCTGGCTCCTCTCCGGGGTCACTCCGGACGAGATCGTCAGATTCGCCGGATACGAGTTCGTGTTCGTTGCGCTACCGGGCGTGGCGACGCTCTGGGCCCTCCGCGGACGCCCCGGAGGATTTCTCGAGTTGGTCGGCCTCGGAATGCCGCTGGGTTACGCCCTCGAGATCCTCGCGTTCAGCGCGACGGCCGCAGCCGGCGTCCGGGGACTCTTCCTCATCTATCCGGTCGTGGTGGTTGCCCTCGCCGGGCTGCTGGTCTGGCGGCGCCGGAGGACCGCCGGCCAGGTCCCCCCGGCGGTCCCGATGTCGGGCCGGGTCATGTGGATCGCCGCGACGACGCTCTCCGCAGGTCTGACCTATCTGGCGCTGATGTTCATCCCGCAGTCGCCGCTGCCTACCGGGCGAATGTCAGTCGCCTACAGCCCGGATTTCGTCTACCAGATGAGCAAGACCGCCGAAGTTCTCTACCACTGGCCGCCGACGAATCCTGGGTTGTCAGGGGTTCCGCTGCCCTACGAGTGGTTTCTCTTCTTCCACATGGCTGCGGTCAGCCAGGTCACCCACCTCGGGATCCCGACCATCGCCTTACGCCTCGATTTCGTCCCACTGATCCTCACCGTGGGCTGTCAGTTGCTCATGATCGGCCGCGCATTCGCCGGCACCGCGACGACCGGTGCGATCGCGCTCGTCGTGGTGTTTCTGCTCGGACCCCTCGACCTGACAACCGATTCGGCGGGGTCGTCCCCGTTCTTCAGCATCTTCAGCAGTCACCTATGGTCGAGCTGGACATTCCCGTTCGGGCTCATCTTCTTCGTGGCACTGCTGTATCTGATCGCCGAACGATTGCGGGCGACCACCTGGAACAAACGCGCAGATCTCGGCTCGTGGCTATTGATCGCGCTCCTCATGGTCGGAGCCTCCGGCGCCAAGGCGACCATCCTGCCGGTGCTGCTCGTCGGCACCGGGATCTACGCCGGATTCGTCGGGCTCAGGGGCCGCGCCAGGCCCGCTCCGTCGCTGCTGATGGCACTCGGTCTGGAGGTGGCGATCTTCGTCGCAACGTTCTACGTCATCTATCGGGGGGGCGCACCGTTCACCGGGCTCGGTCCACTGGCATCACTGAGTTGGACCCTCCCGGTCGTCGATGCCACTCAGAGCTCGTTACCGGGTGCGGTCCGCGCCATCGCACTGCCGGCAGCGTATGCCGCGGGGCTCGCCGGGATGCTGCTTCCGCTCACCGGGTTGCTGTACCTGCTTCGACGCCGGCACCGCCAGAGACTGAGGCGCTACGCACTCTGCCTGAGCATGCTGGGAGCCGGCGTCGTCATCGCCAACGTCTTCCACCAGATCGGCTACAGCGAGTTGTATTTTCAGGACACCGGATACGTGGCCGGGTGCATCGTGGCGGCGGACGGACTGCGCCTTGCCTGGTTGGACGCCGGGAATGCTCTGCCGATATCCAAACGCGCTGCTGCGACTGCGCTGGGGTGCTGGATCGGTGTGCTCACAGCGCTGGTCATCGCGACCTCGCCGACGCTGCACCAGTCACAGACGGCCGTCCTCCGATACACGGTGCTGATCTCGGGATGCGTGCTGTTCGTAGGCGGGTGCTTCCTGGTTGCGCGGCTGCGCAAACGTCCCACCTCGGGCGTGCTGGGGCTGGAACTCATTCCCATCCTTGCCGCATCCGCACTTGCGTCACCGATCGAGATCTCAGCCACGACCGGTCTGATGCTGAGCGGCATTCCCGTCGCACTCGCCCAAGCCAGTGCGCCCAACGTCCGTGGCCTGACGCCCGATCTCCTTGCCGCGCTGCAATGGTTGCAGGCTCACTCTTCGGTCGATGCGGTGATCGCTGTGAGCAACCACTGGCTCGATGCGGCCGAGACCGATGGACGCTACTACTACTACTCGGCCTTCTCTGATCGCCAGGTCTTCGTCGAAGGCTACGACGCGTCGCGCTACGAGATCGCCACGGACATCGACACCCCCACCGGAGCCGACTTCGCAATCCGCCAGACCTTGAACGACGATGTGTTCCGCTACGCCGACGCGGCTGCGCTTCACACGATGACTCAAAAGTATTCGGTTCGCTTCCTGCTGATCGACAGTCAGGACCGTGACACCGACGATGACAACCCGGCTGTGCTGAAACTCGGAACTGTGGTCTTCGCCAATGCGGCGGATACCATCGTTGCGGTCGGATAGGCGTTCTCGTGGTGCTGCGGATCACGCTGCATCGGGTTGCTGTCCAAGGCGATGATGGACGTCTCCCATCGGCGCATTCGCATGATCAGCGTGTAGGCTAGCCCGGATGATCGCCCAGAAGGTTCCGGGCGCCACGGTGGCGGCCGGCCGGCGAGGAATCCTCGCCTCAGAGCGAAAGTTGTTGCTCGCGGCCGGCGACACAGTTCTCGTCGCCGCGTCACTCGTCATCGCGTTCAATCTCCGGTCGGGGCCGATCCAGCACGCCGCCCTGACCATTCCCTGGATCGGGGTGGCGCTGGTCACGGCGATCTGGCTCACCGTGGCGCTGGTCGTCGACGCGTATGACCTTCATGCCGCCGTGAGTGCCCGGGCGATCTTCCGGGTTGTTGCCACGACCGTCACGCTTGAAACGATCGCTCTGCTTGTCGTCTTCTTCATCGCCCCCTATGGGGTGACCCGTCCGACCATCCTCATCTGGGTCCCGGTGGCGGCCCTCACCGTGCTGTGCTGGCGCCTGCTCTACCGGCGAGTATTCGCCCAGGCCATCTTTGCGGGGCGGATCATGCTCGTCGCCGACCCCGAGACCGTCGACCGGGTCTGGGCCGATGTCGATCAGCAACTGTCCGGTCTCTATCGGGTGGTCGGGACCATCCACCCCGCCGATGTCGACGCCGGTAGCCGGCTCACCGCGGCGGCGACGGGGCGAGAGGCCGACCAGATCGTCCTCGGCGCCGAGGAGGATCTGCCGACCGATCTCTTTCAGAGCCTCGTGGACTGCTACGACCGCGGGCTTGTGGTGCGGTCGATCGCGGACATCTACGAGGAGTTGACCGGTCGCCTGCTCGTCGAACGCTTGCGTCAGACCTGGCTGCTGTCCCTGCAGCAACGCGGCGAGACGTCACGCGTCTATGCGGTCTTCAAGCGATTGGTCGACATCGTCGCGGGTTTCCTCGGCCTGGTCGTGCTCGCCGTGTTGCTCCCGTTCGTGTGGGTCGCCGTCAAGCTTGAGGATCGCGGCCCTCTGTTCCACAGGCAGGATCGCGTGGGCCACTTCGGGCGGGCGTTCGAGATCCTCAAGCTGCGCACGATGTATGCGAGGCCGGGTGAGAAGCTGCACTGGACCGCCCTGGACGACGAGCGCATCACCCGGGTCGGGAGGGTGCTCCGTCGCCTCCACCTCGACGAGCTTCCGCAGGCGTGGAACATCCTCCGCGGCGACATGAGCGTTGTGGGGCCGCGTCCCGAGCAGATCCGCTACGTCGAGGAACTCCGCGAGAGCATCCCCTACTACAACACGAGGCTCTCGGTCCGACCCGGCCTCACCGGCTGGGCTCAGGTGAACTTCGGTTATGGCAGCGGCGTCGACGGGTCCACGGTGAAACTCTCCTACGACCTGTACTACATCAAGCATCAGTCGGTTGCGCTCGACCTGCTGATCATCGCGCGCACGTTGTTCGCAGTGGCCACGCTCAAGGGCCGCTGAGCCCACCCAGCTTGCCACTGCACGACCTCACGCACTCGATTCCCGGGGTGGTGATCGCCGCCCTGCTCCCGGGATTTGCTCTGGCGACGCTTCTCGCGCCTGGATGGCGGGCATGGCAGCGCCTCACGATGGCGCCCGGTTTGTCGGCCGGTTTTATCGGCGTCGCCGGCCTGGCGATGCACGACGTGCACATCCCATTCGAGCCACTCACGATCTTTCCCGCTCTGATCGTGCTGGGTGTAGCGGCGGTCATTCGCTGGCGACGCCGCGACCGGGCAAGCGCTGACGAGGCACCCTGGTGGCTCCCACTGCCAGCCCTGCTGGCCGGGGCGGTGGGAGCCGCCATCTTTGTCCTCGCACTCCGCAACCAGCTCCTCCCCCCCGACTGGGATTCGCCGACTCACGCCGGTCTGGCCACCGCCATCGCGCGAGCGCACAACGTCCTCCCCTTGATCCCGATCCCGCTCGAAGCGACAGAATTCGTGAGACCACGACCGGGCTTCGAAGCGATGACCGCCGTTGTGTCCTGGCTCGGCGCACCCTCGCCGGCGGAGGCGATGGGGCCGGTGATCGCGATGACGCTCGTGCTGATGCCGCTGTCGCTCGCCTTCCTTGTCTACGAAGCGACCGGCTCGGTCGCGCTCACCGCGATCGTCCCGTTCTTCGCGCTCGGTCTCGCGTTTCCGTCCGGTCAGGCGATCATCGGACGATTCCCCGAGGTCGTCAACTCCACCCTGATCGTTCCATTCATCGTCGCATCGCTGCGCGTGATTCGCGGACGAAGTACTCGCGAGAACGCGCTGTTGATCGTCGGCATCGTCACGTCGATCTGGGTGATCCACGGGCTCGAGTTGGTGACCGCGCTGGTTGTCGGGTGCGGCCTCTATGCGGTGGCCGTCTTCACCACCATGCGCGCCTCATGGCGTGCAGGTTTTGCTCGGATCGCACTGGTCGTGGGCGCGACCCTGGCCGGGGCAGCGCTGGTAACGCTGCTGACGCGCCTGCCGCACGTGCCGCCACCAACCCACATCCAGCCGTCACAGATCATCGTCGCGACCAAGAGCGCACCGGTGAAGTTTCACCATATTCTGCTGACGATCGCCGAGACCGACATCACCAGCCCCGTCGCACTCGCGCTCTATGTCATCGGCGCGATCACGCTGTTGATTCGTCGCAAGATGCTGTGGGTCCTGGCTGCACAGATCCTGCTGATCCTGATGATGGTCGACGACCTCTTCCTCCACCGTCTGAGCTGGTTCTGGCGCCTCGTCTATCCGTGGGGCGACACAGACCGAATTCTCGGGGTGCAGTACTGGCTGATTCCGCTCGTGCTGGGTGCCGGCCTGCTGTCACTGGCGGACGTGCTCCGCCGGCTGTCGCGCACTCGCCGGTTGTGGGTGATAGTTTCGATCGCCGCAGTCGCAGTCGTTGCGATCGCATTCGTCGTACGGCACCCACTTGGGCGTCTCTGGACCTACGTCATCAGCACGAACACCGTGTACCTCTACCCATTGGGCGTGTTCAACCGCCTGGCGCAGCTGCGTCCGTGGATCCCCATGCTGGCGACGGCCGCGATCGTCGTGATCGTCGCCTGGGTGGTGTTCGCGAGGCACATTGATGTTCCCGGCTTCGTCCACCGGCTGCTGGGTGGCTTCGGACAGCACCTCGATGGCGGCGCTGCCATCGTCGGTCTCCTGGCCGTGCTCTGTCTGGGAGTCGGCGCCACGACCGAGCTCGATGTGTACAGAACTGAGGTCAACACGCGCTCGCTCGTCTCCCCTGCCGACCTGGCGGTGCTGCAGCGCATGCAGCAGGTGCTCCCGAAGGGCGCGATCGTGATGAGCGATGGTGGCGACGACGCGGGCATGTGGATGGCGGCGCTGACCACGCTGACCCCGTTGGTACCGAACGGCTTCGCCTGGGGCTCGTTGGACACGCCGCTCGATGTGGCCCTCAGCAAGGCCTGCACCGACCCGGCCGGCGCTGAAGCCGCGCTCGCGCAGTCGCAGACCGACGCTGTCTTCGTCGGCGCGCTCAACATTGCCACGCCGCTCTACCCGTGGAACGTGGACTGCATCGCGCGGCTGCCGGACCTTCGTATCATCGCGTCGGCACCCTGGTATGGCGCCGTCGCCACCGGCTTCGCAGTGGTCAAATAGCCGGCGCGAGGTCCTCGAACAGATCCGTCACCAGCCGAGGCAGCGGGTGTCAACCCGCGGGCGTTGCCTTCGGCGCGGGGGTCTGCCGCAGCAACGGCGGCAGTCCGTCAAGCTGGAAGCCCCAGTCGAAGAGCCGGCTCTCGAGACGCGCGGGATAGTTGCCACTCAACACCACCGCGAGCAGGTGATGCCCGTCGCGGACCGCCATCCCGATGAGGCAGGCGCCGGCGTTGCCGGTCCACCCGGGCTTGATGCCGACCGCGGCCGGATAGGCCCCGAGCAACGCATCGAGGTTGTGCAGGTGGAAGGCGGGGTGCTCGATGCCGGCCGGCAGGGTGATGGTCCGGGTGCCCACGATCTGGTCGAAGAGCGGGAACTGTTGGTACGTGTAATCGGCGATCACCGCGAGGTCGTGGGCGGATGAGTAGAGCCCCGGATCGTCGAGTCCCGCGGTCGCCGTGAAGTGCAACTCGGTGAGACCGAGTGCCGCCACCTGCGCATTCATGGCGGCGACAAAGCGAGCCATACCCACGGTGTCCATCGCGATCGCGCTCGCGGCGTCGTCACCGCTCGGGAGCAGCATTCCGTCAAGCAGTTGCTCGACGGTCAGGGTCTGGCCGGCCTTCAGTCCCATCAGCGTGTCGTCTGACGACTGCCCGAGGGCGTCTGGCGTCACGGTTACCGTCTGATCGGGACTGAAGTTCTCGAGAGCAACCAGCGAGGTGAGCACCTTGGTCAGACTCGCCGGCGCCAGCTCGAGGTCGGGTTGTCTTTCCCAGAGGATCTCCCCGGTGTCCATGTCCACGAGGATCCCGGCGCGGGGGCGGATCGGCGGGGCGCCCGGGGGCATCGATGCCGGTGCCCAGAGGCCGAGATCAGCGCTCGCCACCTTCATGTCGAACCACGCGCCCAGTGGCGCTTGCGTTGGAGGGCGGATGGCGGCAGCGACACCTGCCGGGACTATGGGGAGACGGGTGGTGGTGGCGAGGGTTCCAACCGCGACCGCGGCAACCAGAGCGACCAGGGCGATGCGGGCGTATGGGGGCGGCGTGAACATGAGAGGACTGACGCGAATCCTATCCTCAGCGCGCCGTGTTTTCCTGTCCTTAGCCGCATCGCGGCGAGCGATGCCGTGCCACCGCGGCAGCGCCGTCAGGGAATGAGGCTACGGCGCAGGAAATCGGGGAGCGCATCACCCGCGGCGGCGAGCCGCGGCTGCAACGCCTTATCGGTCGTCAGCGCCCGGAACATCATCGTGATGGTCACGTCGTGCGCTGGGCGATGCAGCACCGTGATCGCGTCTCCGGCGCTCACCGAACCTGGCGAGATCACTCGGAGGTAGGCGCCCGGGGCGCCTCGTTGTGTGAAGCGCTTCACCCAGAGCTGGTCCTCGAGCCATCCGGCGAAGGTCCGGCACGGGATGCGCGGCGACGTCACCTCGAGCACGCAGGTGTCGCCGACCTGCCAGCGCTCACCGACCAGCGCCCCATTGACATCGAGTCCCGCGGTGGTCAGGTTCTCTCCGAAGACACCGTTGGTGAGCGGCCATCCGAGCTCCGCCTGCCAGACGTCGAGGTCCTCACGCCCATAGGCGTACACCGCCTGGTCGGTGCCGCCGTGCGAGCGCGGGTCGCCGATGGCATCGCCGGCCGCGCCACTGATTCCCGTGCCCGGACCGGGATCGCGGAGCACGACCGGCGCCGACGACGGGCGCTTGTCGATGCCGGTGACGCCGGTGTCGGCGTGCCGGCTTGCCGACATCCGGCCTACGTTGACGGAGAGCAGCGTTGCCATCAGGGCCCAAGGATACCCGCAACTCGTCAACGCGACGGCCGCCCCGGCGCTTGCAACTCCGCACGGTGATATGCTCTGAGCGTTGTGGATTCTGCTCTGAGCGTAACCGCCGATGAGGCCCGGCGCGAGCTGGGCGGGGTGCTCCGCGGGCACCGAGAGGGCCAGGGAAGGAGCCTAGGGGAGATCGCCAGTGAGGCCGGGTGCTCGCCCGCCTACCTCTCCGAGGTCGAGCGCGGGCTCAAGGACGTCTCGGCGGACCTGCTGGTGGCCATCGCCTACGCGCTGTCGGTTCCCGTCGCGGCGGTGTACACCGACCTCGGACGCCGCCTCGCAGCCGGGCCCCAGGCAGAGCCCGCGGGGTCGGCGGATCCGCGACGTCAACTCCGCATGGTCACGTCTGCGCTGGATGCCGCCTCGCTGCGCACCGTGGCGCAGTTCGGCGCTTTTCTGGCCATGAACCAGGCGGAGCCGGCTCGCCGCCGCATCGGCTTCGTTCCACCATCAGCGGAGGGCTCGCGATGACCCTGGTCCCCACCGTCGTCGAAAGCACGACTCGCGGCGAGCGCTCGTACGACATCTACTCTCGGCTTTTGCGCGACCGGATCATCTTCATCGGCGGAGTGATCGACGATGACCTCGCCAACCTGGTCACAGCCCAGCTGCTCTTCCTCGAAGGCGAGGATCCCGAACGCGACGTGCACCTGTACATCAACAGTCCAGGCGGCTCCATGACCGCGGCGCTGGCGATGTACGACGCGATGCAGTACGTGCGCCCCGTGGTCGAAACCATGTGCCTCGGCATGGCCGCAAGCGGTGCATCGCTGCTGCTTTCCGCCGGAGCCTCGGGACGTCGGCTGGCGTTGCCCAACTCGCTCGTGGTCATCCACCAACCCTGGGCACAGGGCATGCAGGGACAGGCGACCGACCTCGACGTGCACGCCCGCGAGATCCTCCGCCAGCGTGCGTTGCTGATCGAGCTCTACCACCGGCACACCGGGCGAGACTCGGACCAGATCGGCCGGGACATCGAACGTGACTACCACATGACCGCCGAGCAGGCGCTCGCGTACGGGATGATCGATCACATCATCGAGCGCCGCCCGACAGGCGCGATCGCGAGAACCGAGGCGCCGGAGTCGGTGCCGGTCTAAGCGGCCTCAGCCGCGCTCACCACGTTCGGTTCGGTGCGCACAGCGAAGTTCACCGAGTTGGCGACGTAGCAGAGCGCGTGCGCTCGCTCGTGCAACGCGATGGCTCGCTCCATCTTGTCGGACGTTGTGATGGTCACCTGTGGCTGCAGTAGCACCTCTTCGAACTGACCGCCGCCGTCCTCGGTCTCCACGAGCGTGCCCGAAGGGTGGTCGACGTAGCCGGTCACGACGATGCCCTCCTTGGCGCACAGCACGAGATACCAGAGCATGTGGCACTGCGACAGTGACGCGACCAGGAGCTCCTCGGGGTTCCAGCGCTCACGCGCGCCGCGAAACGCCGGGTCGGCGCTCCCGTGGATCGTCGGCTTGCCGTCGATGCTGACCTCGTGCGACCGCTCGAATGCCTGGTATCCACTGGTCCCGGTGCCGGTGTTGCCGGTCCAGGTCACGGTCAGCTCGTAATGATGGGTTTTCGGCACCTCGACTCTCCTCCCCTATTCTCACCGCAACGCACCCTGCGGCGCGGCGACCTACTCGTCGGAATCGACGAAATATGTCTCGCAGGCGAGTTCGAGCAGCTCACTGTTGAGCTCCACCGGCTTGCCCAGGTAGAGCGCGGCGTGGATCACGTGGTTGAGCAGGTCGCGAGGATGCGTGCCGTGCAAGGCCCGGCCCTTGGCCTGGTAGTGGGTCTCGAGCAGCCGGTCGACGAGCCCCTCGTCCATGCGCAGGTTGTTGTCGACGCAGTTGCGCCGCCAGATCTCCTTGTACTCATCCACGGTCGGATCGGGGACGTGCACCTTGAAACGCACCCGGCGCAGGAAGGCCTCGTCCATGAGGTTCTGAGGACGCAGGTTGGTCGACAGCATCACCAGGCAGGTGAACGGCACCGGGATGCTCGATCCGGCGCGGGGGATGTTGAGATAGTCGACCTTCTTCTCGAGCGGCACGATGAGCCGGTTGAGCAGGTCGCGCGGGGACATGTTCTGCTGCCGCCCGAAGTCGTCGATCAGGAAGAGGCCGCCGTTGGCCTTGAGCTGCATCGGCGCCTCGTAGAAGCCGAGCGTGTGGTCGAAGCCGAGCTCGAGCATCCGCGGGGTCAGCTCGCCGCCGACCTTGACGGCAGGCCGCTTGGCCAGCTGCCAGCGACGGTCATGGGGTGGCAGCTCGCGGTCGATGGGCTCGTGGTGGATCGGGTCATAGAACCGGATCACCTCGCCGTGGACGTAGAGCGCCCGGGGGATGAACATCGGCGCCCCGAGCAGCGAGGCGGCCGCCTCGGCGATGGTCGTCTTGCCGTTGCCGGGAGGTCCATACAAGAAGACGGCCTGGCGTGCGCTCAGAGCGGGTCCGAGGTGGTCGAGCACGACCTCGGAGAGCACCAGGTGGCTGAAGGCGTCGTGCAGGCGCGCGCGGTTGACCTGCCCGTCGACATGGGATTGGCGCTCGGCCATCGCCGTGTAGTCGGCGATCGGCACCGGGGCGGGACCGGCGTACTGGTTGATCTCGAGCAGTTCCCGGGCGCGCTGCCGGCCGGTGGTCGAGATCATGTGCTGCATGCCGGCGTTGATCGGTTCCCCGGGATCGAGGGTCGCGGTGTGCACACCCGTCGAGGAGCAGTAGCCTTCGTCGGCGAGGAATCGTGAGGTGGTCTCGACGAACGAGAAGGGCAGGCAGAGGTGGTTCGCGATATCGCGACCCAGCATGCTGCCGTTGAAATACAGCACCTTGAGGACCAGGTCGCAGACAAAGCTGAATGGGAGGCCCGTCTCCTCGGCGGTCCTCGGCGCGGGAGGCAGCGCGATCGGACTGGAAGCGGGCGCGGAAACAGGCGCAATCACTGCCATCGGCGTCCGATTGTGTCATGGGCCGGTTTGACGTTCCGGCGAGCGTGACGGATTGTCATACGACCGTTCCAGGGACCCTGCTGCTACGGTTGGAGGCAATGGCCGTACCGTTGGACGAAGGTGCCCCCGGCCGGCGCCGGGTGGGCCCCTTCTGGATCGAGGAGGGCCCGGGCGCGCTCATCGCCGGGGCCGCCATCGTCCTGGTGTTCGCCGCGCTGTTCATCCTCGCCGTCGCCATGCGCCCGGCGTAACCCGGCTCGCACCATGGCGTTTCACCCAGGAACTCGACAGCACTGCCGGCGCGCCACAGCGCTGCGGAGTCAGGAGACGAACTCGCCAATGCATTCGACGGTTCCGGCATGAGCCTCGACCAGAGCGCTGAAGGACGGCGCGTCCGCGCGGGTTTGCCGAACGGATCCCGAGGGCCGCTTCGCGCCACCGGGACGAACAATCCCGGCATCGGCGCCGCCGAGGCGGCGGCGCGAGCGGAGTTGCGCCGGCGGCGGGCAAGCGCCTACCGGCACCTGCGCACTCCGCGCAAGCGGGGGCGCGCACTCCGGATCGTGCTGATCGCGATCACCGTGTTCGCCGCGATCGGCGCCGGGACGGTCGGCGCCGTGTTTGCCGGCTACAACGCATACAAGGGCCAGCTCCCCGATGCGGCGACGATCACAAACATGGAGCCGCAGATCGACACCAACGTCTACAACTCGGCGGGCGGCCTCATCCACGTCTTTCACAACGAGAGCTACCGCCACATCCACGTCGACCTGACGGCGATCTCCCCGTACTTCAAGGACGCGATCGTCGCGATCGAGGACCACAACTTCTATCACGAGGGCTCGTGGGACCTGGCCCGCCTGGTCGAGTCCGGGGTCGCCGACGTGACCCATCGCAGCGCCGCGCTCCAGGGGGGCTCGACGATCACCGAGCAGCTCGCGAAGATCAGTCTCTACGGAGGTGCCGATCCGCCCCAGAGCATCGATTACAAGATCAAGGAGATCGTGCTCGGCAACGAGATCGCGCTCAACTTCACGAAGAATCAGATCCTCGACATGTACGTCAACCGCATCTTCTACGGCAACTTCGCGGTCGGGATCGGGAGTGCGGCGCAGCTGTACTTCCTCAAGCCCGCGAGCCAGCTCGACCTCGCTCAGGCAGCGATGCTCGCCGGCCTCCCCCAGTCGCCCTCCGCGTACAACCCGCTCATCCACGATCCCAATGAGGCCGTCAATCCGCTCGCCAAATCCCGCCAGAAGGCGGTCCTCCAGGCGATGCAGGCGAGTGGCTTCATCACCCAGGCACAGGGCGTCGCCGCTTTCGCCGAGCCGCTGACCTTCCACGCGTGGAACGAGGCCGTGTCGGAACCCAACCTCGACCTCGACTTCATCGATTACCTCCAGACCTACCTGAACGCGAACTTTCCTCAGTACGCGAGCCCGGGCGGCTACGAGATACGCACCACCATCGACCAGGCAAAGCAGAACCTCGCATACAGCACGGTCCACAACCTGGTCGCCAAGGAACGGGTCGCCGAGAACATGGGCGACGGCGCCCTGGTGAGCCTCGACCCGCAGAACGGTGAGGTGCTCGCCATGGTGGGCACCTGGAACTACCTCGATCCCTATTTCGGTCAGGTCAACGAGGCGGCGGCGGTTCAGCTGAACATGGGGTCGACGACCAAGCTGTTCACGTACACGTCCGCGATCGCTTCGACCAAGTTCACGATGACCACGCCGATCCTGGACGCACGCTTCAACTTCCCGATCCCAGGGACCAGCGGCTACAACCCGTTCGACGACGACCGCCGCACCCACGGGGTCTGCGAGCTCAAATTGTGCCTCGGCAACTCGTTCAACATCCCGGCGGTCAAGACCGAGTACGCGACCGGCACCCAGTACATCGCCAACACCGAGCTGTCCATGGGCGTCAAGTCGCTCGACCAGAACTGCGGTCCCAACGGACAGTACGTGAACTGGCCGGCCACCACTCAGTGGGCGGCCACGCTCGGATCGCTCACCTGCGGGATCACCCTGCTCGATCTCGCCGACGGGGCCGCCACCCTCGGCGACCTCGGCGTCCAGCACAACCCGATGCCGGTGACCAGCATCACCGCCCAGGCCACCGGGCAGGTGATGTTCACGTACAACCCCGCCGCGGCCGGGCGCCAGGTGATCCCGGCGAACGTCGCCTACATCATGGATGAGATCACCAGCAACGACAACAACCGGATCCGCGAGTTCGGCCGCAACGGCTATCTGACGCTGGGCGCGCGCCGGGTGAGCGCCAAGACGGGCACCGCCGACTACTTCATGGACAACCTGACCGTCGGCTGGACCCCGAACCTGCTCACCGCGGTCTGGGTGGGCAACGCGCAGCGAAGCTGCCTCCAGCCCAAGGATTACAAGTACATGGCGCAGCAGATCGCGCGAGGCAAGGTCGTCCAACCCGGCGAGGTCGACAACAGCTATCCGTTCAGCCCGAACGACCTGGCCAAGTACGGCCTCAAGCCGCTCCATCCGGGCTACCCGGACTGCGGCCACCTCGATGGCGTTGTCTCCGGATACAGCGGCGCTGCCCCGATCTGGCACGCGTTTATGACGGCAGCGCTCAAGGGCGCTCCGATTACCTGGTACAAGCAGCCCGCCGACGTGATCGTGGGCGCCGGCTCGGGCGACAACGCCGACTTCTATCTCCCCGGCACCCAGCCCGGTGCGTCCACCAACTGCACGTACTACGCCCAGACACCCACCCCCGCCCAGACCTGCACCTACGCCGGACCGACCCAGGCGCCGCCGCCCCCGACTCCCAACCCGAACCCGAGCCCGGGTCCGGGTCCGTCGCCCTCGCCCGGGCCAACGTTTCCACCGCACCCGACCCCGCCCACGCCCTAGCCAGCTATCCGCATTAGCCGGCGAGGCATCGGCGCTGGCAGGCTAGGATCCAGCCCCGCTCCGCCGGGCACGCTCCCAGACCGCATCGAGATCGTCGAGGATGGGCAGCCCGGGGTCGGCTTCGACCGCGGCAAGGTCGGTGTCCGCCTCCGGGAGCGGAGCGAAGGAGGCATGCACGTGGCAAACGACCACGTTGTGACGCGCGGCCGGCCCTCGACCTCGTCGAGACCGAGGAGCGACCACCAGTAGTCAAGGGTGACGTCCGAGGCCGCCGAGAGCACCGCTGAATGTGAGAGCAGCGGCAGCTCCGGGTTCTCCGGCTGGCCGCCCCCGAAGGCACGAAGCAACCGCGCGAACGCCTCACTCTCGATCTCGGCGTCGATCACGATCCGGCCGGATCCCCCGGGTGTTTCCTGATCGATCATCGCGTCGTCGACGGCGACTCTGTCGAGCCGGACGCCGAACTCAGCGGGATCGAACAGGTCGGGACGCTCCCTGAGCACCCCGAAGCCCTCGCCGGCGATCGAGTAGCGGCTTTCCCCGTCGGACTCGGCGATGCGGATCACGAGCGTGTCGGCGCCGGTGGCGCCCGCGGTCAGCGTTGCCTCGGCGACCCGTTCATCACGGACGGCGAGCTCGGCGTCGAAGGTCCGCTGATCGATCCGCTCCGCCTCGGTCCCGGCAGCGGCGTGCTCCACGACCACAGACGTGCGCTCCTCGAAGTGGATTTCCACGCGCACGCCGAGTCGCGTGTCCAGGCGATCGAGAAGGCAGCGGTAGAGGGCGCCGAGGGTCAGCTTCGGCTGGATCATCGCAGCGCTCCTTCCCGGTGGCACGGCGAGACCATAGCCCATAAGCGTTACGGGCACGAGAGGATCGCAGGCGCGATCGGTAGACTGAACCGAGTGACGGACGCGGCACCACCGACCTACGCCGCGCCGCCGCCGGGGCCGAACCCGGTCGCGCTCGCCATCGCCCACGACCTGGTGACCCGCTACCGGCTCAGGCTGGCCGACCCTCGCGATGGCCGCCTCGGCGATCTGCTCGGCCACTACGTGCTCGCAGCCGCAATGTGGAACGGTCCTCGTGCCGGGCTGGTCGCCTTTTACGAGCCTCCGGCCGACCCGGCCGCGGCCGGCCCGACCTCGCGGCGCGTTGCGACGCGGCGCGCCGGTGGGGACTCGATCGCTTGCAAGAGCAGGGCGCGCAGGTGTGCGACATCCTCCTGATCGCGCTCGGTCCGCTCGCCGGCACGCTGTCGGCCGCGACCAATCCCAGCGACCCGGTGCGCCTCGGTGTCGCCTGGGTCGACACCGTCAATGCCAGCGCGGGCGCGGTGCTGCCGATCCCGCCCGGGATGCCGTCGGTGGGCGAGTTGCGCGCCCGGGTGCGGGCGGTGCACGACGGGGTGCCGACGCCGACTCTCGCGGCCGTCGACCTCGCCGAGCGCCAGGCGGTCGCCGGTGGCTATGTCGCGCCGGTGCGCCGTGCGATGGTCACCCAGCCGTACCTCACGTACTCGCTGATCGCGGCGTTCGTGGTCATCTGGTTGCTGGAGTACGTGACCACGCTGCATCCGGCGACGGCGGGTCTGGACGTCTGCTCGTGGGGAGCGCTGCCCAACGCGGAGCTCTATCCCGCCGTCGGACTGAGTTCGGCCTGCACCGTGACCTGGTGGCGCTTCGTCAGCAGCGCCTTCCTGCACGACAACAGCAGCGTGTACCACGTGCTCTTCAACAGCATCGCGATGCTGTTCATCGGCAGGCTGGTCGAACAACTCTACGGGCGGCTGGTGCTGCTCGGCGTTTTCCTGACCACCGCCATCGCCGGCGGCCTGCTGTGGGTCGCAGTGAGTACGTTCGCACCGAGCCTCCCCGGCGTCGCCCCCAACAGCATCTCCCTTGGCGCGTCAGGCGGCATCGCTGGCCTGATCGGGCTGCTCCTCATGGTCGGCAGGATCCAGGGGAAGAACGTGCCGGTGGGGATCACGCACACGGTGCGCAACTATGCGGTGACCGTGATCGTGCTCAATGTCGTGCTCACGTTTGTGTTCGGGGGCTCGCTCGGCGTCAACAACTACGCGCATATCGGCGGTCTGATCGTGGGCGCGCTGCTGGGGTGCATCCTGCCACCGATCATGTCGATCGGCGGACGGGATCACATGCTCGTCGAGAAGGTCGTGCTCTGGGCCCCGATCGCATTCAGCGCCGTGGCCCTGCTCTTCGCGCTGATCAACCTCACCAGCGCGATCATCCATCCGCTCCCGCCGTTCACCGGTTAGCGGCAGGCGTCAGACCGCACGTTCCCCGGCCGGGTCGCCCCACAGACCCTCGAGATCGTAGAAGGTCCGCTCCCCGGGGAGAAAGATGTGGGCGATCACCGCATCAAAGTCGGCGCAGGCCCACGACGCGTCCTTGAGGCCGGCGACCGCAAGCGCGCGCACGCCGTGCTGCTTACAGGCGTCCGTGATATTGTCAGTGATGGCACGAACCTGACGATCGGTGTCGCCCTCGCAGATAACGAAATAATCGGCGATCGTCGTCTTGGCGCGAATATCGAGCACCACCACGTCACGCGCCTTCTTGTCGGTGGCGGCGGCGGCGATGATGCCGGCCAGATCGGTGGAGGTCATCCGTTTCGCATTATGCATCGTCCCGATTCTCGCGGTACATCCCTTTCGCCGCGATGAGCGTGGCGACGACGGCGGGGACCAGCCCGTCGAGCGGCTCGCCCCGGGAGCACCTCCTGCGGATGTCGGACGCGCTGATGTCCGGCGAGTTGAGCGTGAGCAACGTGGTCCGGGAGGCGGCGAAGCCGAGTCTTCCCGCCTCGGCCGTATCGAGCGGCGGGACGCCGGTCCGGTTGACGATCACGAACCGCTCGCCGTGCAGCAGGTCGGCCGCGCGACGCCAGCCGTTGATCGTGCGGGCCGCGTCGGCGCCGATCAGGACGGCTAGGTCCTGGTCCGGACGCGCGTCGCGCAGCGCGTCCATCACGTCGGCGGTGTAGGAGACCCCGCCGCGACGGATGGCGATGTCGAGCACCGCCAGGCCGGGTCCGCCCAAATCGTCGCAGGCCGCCTCGAGGAGTTCGAATCGTTCCGCCGGTGTGGCCTGGGGCGGGTTGCGCAGTGGCGCGAGGGCGGCGGGCACGAACCAGACCGCTTCGGCGCCGGTTGCCACCCGCGCCTGATCGGCGATCGCGAGGTGGCCGTTGTGCACCGGGTCGAAGGTGCCACCGAAAACGAGGATCGAGCTCATGAAAGCCCTTCGTCGCTATAGGTGAACTCGGCCTCCCCGATCCGCACCGTGTCACCCTCGCGGCATCCGGCGGCGGCCAGTGCGGCGTCGACGCCGGCGGCGGCCAGCTTGCGCTGGAGGCGGGCGATCGCCTCCTCGTTATCGAGGTCGATGCGACCGACGATCCGCTCCACGACCTCGCCGGCCACCCGGAATCCGCCGTCCTCGCGGATGACGTCGTTGCTGAGCACCCGCCGGGGCCGGGGCCGGTAGACGCGGTGCAAACCGGGTGGCGCCGGTCCGGGGGCATCGCGAATCACCCGTCCGGCCAGCTCGGCGGCGGCGAGGAGGAGTTCCCGGCAGCCGTCGCCGTGCTGCGCCGAGATCCGGAACGATCCCGGGAACTCCGCGGCGAGCACGGCGGCGGCAGCGGCCCCCTCAGGCAGGTCGATCTTGTTGAAGGCGACCACCGACGGACGGGCGGCCAGCTCCGGGCTGTACGCCTCGAGCTCGCCTCGTACCGTCGCCAGCGCGACGCGTGCCGCATCGACACCTGCCGAGGCATCCACCACGTGGACGAGCGTGCGGGTGCGTTCGAGATGGCGGAGGAACTCGAGGCCGAGGCCCGCCCCGTGGCTGGCCCCCTCGATGAGGCCGGGAACGTCCGCCAGGACGAGCGTGTGCCCGCCCTCCAGCTCGGCGACCCCGAGATTCGGATGGAGCGTGGTGAAAGGGTACGCGGCGATCTTGGGTTGCGCGCCGGTGAGCGCCCCGAGCAGCGTCGACTTGCCACTGTTCGGCAGTCCGACCAGACCGATGTCGGCGATGAGGCGAAGCTCGAGGTGGAGGTGGCGCTGCTCACCGGCATCGCCCAACTCCCCGGCGCGGGGCGCCTGGCGTGTGGCGGTCGCGAAGCGGGTGTTGCCCCGACCGCCGCGACCACCGCGTGCCGCTAGGGCGACCGCGCCCGGGCGGTCGAGGTCGGCGAGCACCAGGTCCCCCTCGCGGACGATCGTGCCGACCGGGACGTGCAGGGTCAGATCAGCCCCCCGGTGGCCGGAACGCTTGCCCCCACCGCCGGCGCGACCGTCCTCGGCGCGGAACGAGCGGCGCTCGCGAAAGCCGGACAGCGTTGTGTCCGTCGAGTCCGCGACCACGACCACATCGCCGCCGCGACCGCCGTCACCGCCGTCCGGGCCGCCGTCAGGGACGTACTTCTCGTGACGAAAGCTGACCGCTCCGCGCCCGCCTGATCCCGCCGCGACTTCGATGTCGACCTCGTCGATGAAGGGCGAGCCGCGAGTGGCCGTGACTCAGCCGGTCGCTGCGACCGGCTCCTCGTCGGCCTCTTCGATCATCTCGCCGACCGAGAAGATCGGCATCGCGCGAACGTTGGCGCGAGTCCTGTCGTGGCCGGTGTGATCGTAGGCAACCGTGCCGGTGCGCAACGCGAAGAGCGTGTGGTCGCGACCCACGCCGACATGCTCACCCGCGAGGATCTTGGTGCCGCGCTGACGGACCAGGATGGTGCCCGCGAGGACGACCTCGCCGGTGTGGCGCTTCACCCCGAGCCGCTTCGCCTTGGAGTCGCGCCCGTTGCGGGAGCTCCCGCCGCCCTTCTTATGCGCCATCGCCTGGGTCCTTCTTCGGTTTGGGTGTCCTGGCTCGCTTCGGGGCAGCCGCCTTGGGCGCCGGCTTCTCCGTCTTCGGCTCGTCCGTCTCAGCCGCGACCGCTTCTTCGACGGCGAGCTCGGCGACGGCGACCTCGGCCTCCGCGGCTTCAGCCTCGACGGCGATCGCCTGGGCTTCGCGGGCGATGGTCTCGGCTTGCGCCTCGATCACCTCGGTCTTGGCCGCCTTCGGCGCGGCGGCACGCTTCGGCGCGCTTGCCTTCGGCTTGGCCGCGGCCTTGCCACGCCCGACCTCCTCGATGAGCAACTCGGTCAACTGGCTGCGGTAGCCGAGGGTGCGCCGGTGGCGTTTCTTCGGCTTGTAGGTGAAGACGCGGATCTTGCGTCCACGGCGGTGCGCGATCACCGTCGCGGTGACCGATGCCTCCACGGGCGATCCCTTGGCCACATCGGTCTCGGCGCCGTCACCGAGGAGCAGCACCGACTTCGAGCGTCACCGTCGACCCGACCTCGACTGGAATGCGATCGACGAGGATCCGGTCGCCGGAAGCGACACGGTACTGGTGACCGCCGTGCTGAAGGATTGCGTACATCTGCCTCTCTCGCCGGGAGCGGGTTCACTCCACCGAGGAACGCCGGCTGATACCGGACGCGATATCCGAGATTACCACGCGCACCCGTTGACAGGCCCTCGGCGACGAGAGAAATCTAGGAGCTGAAGACGTTGAGCGGGGCCGCGCCGGCGATGCTCACCTGGTCGCGCGACGCATCGGTGACCGCCACATGAATGGTGAACACGCCCTTCCCCGGGTTGGGAATGCACTGCGCGATGAATTCGATGGTGAGCGTGCCCGGACCGAGCGTCGTCTGCGGCGGTAACTCAAAGCCGCCGTAGAAGACCAGGTAACCGCCCTTGACCGGCGAGATCAGCGACTCCTGCGACGCGTTACCACCGAACGGCATGATCGTCGACTGGTACTGGAGGACGGGCGGCAGGGTGACGAGCACGTCGACGGTGGGGGCGATTCCCGTGCCTTTGTTGGTGACCGTGACCCGATAGGTGACCTGACCGAGGGGGTGCACCGTCGAAGGGCCGACGGACGCCGTGACTCCGAGCCGGGGTGCCTCGTTGACCGCAACCTGGATCGGGTGGCTCTGCACCGTGTCGGTGAGCGTGTCGTCGACCACCTGCGCCGCGAGTGAGTAGGTGTCGGGCTGCGCCGTGATGTTCACCGCGAAGTTGATCGACACCGATGCGTACTGGATCTGGCCGTTCGGTGACGTCGGCGACGAGAGCGACCAGACGCCCCACTGCGGGTTGGATATCCCGACTTGAGCGTCCTCGGGCGTGGTGCGCGCCGCCCCCTGGGTGTTGATCTGGTTGGTCACGGCGTACTGAAACGCGTTTGGCATCAACGCGTGGATGACCACGCCCGACGCGTTGCCGGGACCCAGGTTCTGCACCGTCACGACGAAATCCGCGTCAGTGGTCCCCGGCGTATATGACGCACCGAAAGTGGAGCTGAGCGTGACCGAAAGTTGCGCCGCCTCGGAGCTGCAGGCGGTGACGAACAGCGCCACAGGCGCCAGGATCGCGACGGCAAGGATGCCCGTCAGATGCGACGCCGGTGCCCGCACCCACCTGCTCCGCGAAACGGTCAGACCCTGGAGGCGGTGCGAAGCGGCGCGAGCGGACGCCGCTGCCGCGTCGCGGTCAGCATGATGTCGGTGGTGCGCGGCAGCGGGTCTGGGTAGCCGATCTCACCGAGCAGGCGAAGCGCGAGACCGACGTCCAAGCCGATGACCGTGTCGATGCGTCCGGCGACGGCCTCGACGAAGTCCGAGCCGCCACCCTGGATCGCATATGCGCCGGCACGATCGAGCGGCTCGCCCGAAGCCACGTACATGTCGAGCGCGTCGTCGGTGAAGTCGCAGAACTTGACGGCCGAGCGGCTCACGCCGAGCGCCTCGTGGTCGCTCTCGGTGCACATCGCGCACACCCCGGTGAGCACGGTGTGGCGCTTGCCACGGAGGTCGTTGAGCATCTCCCGGGCCAGTTCGGGCGTGCGCGGCTTGCCGAGAGGGCCGTGGGGACCAACCACGATCGTGTCGGCGCTCAGCACGTACGTTCCAGCAGGAACTAGCTTGCTCACCGCGACGGCCTTCTGCCGGGCGACGAGCTGCACGGCGAGCTCCGCACTGACGCCGACGGGAAGCGAAACGTCGTCCGGGGGCTCCATGATCCGGAACCGGATCCCGGCCCTGGTCAGCAGCTCGCGCCGGCGAGGCGACCGGGACGCGAGAACGATTCCAATCACGTGGCGGTCACGCGCGCAACGGCCGCATCGAAATCTCGCGCCAACTCACGCCCCATGCTAGCACCGCGATGCGACCGCGAGTTGATGGAGTCGGCGTTCGCGCACAACGGCTTTAGGGCCGTGCCGCGATGACCGCCGTCACCGAGGCGGCAATCGCGCACAGCCACGCGACCATGAACAGCGAGGGGTGCTCCCTTCGGGTCGCGGTTCGTATGAGCCGCAGGAGGAGCGCATAGACCACCACCGTCGCGACCAGCCCGAGGACCCAGACCGGCGCGAACGGCCACTGCTGCGCCGGTGGGATCAGGGTGGCGAGCATTACCTCGAGCGTCGCGGCGACGACTGTTGCCCGAGCCGCGACGGACCCGCTCGCCTCCTGGGGCTTGATCACTGCCGGGAGCGCCAGCAGGACGGCGATCACCGCGAGGATGCGCGCGGCGGCGTTCGCTCTCCCGGCCGCCCCCGAGATGTCGGTGCTGGAAAACGAGGTGGCCACAAGCCCGAGCAGGACCAGCGCGGTCCCGCCGAAGACGACCAGCACCAGGCGTCGTCGCGACCAGGGCTGCGGAGCCACGAGCGAGCCGGAGACAACGATCAGAAGCACCGCCGCCACCAGGTTGGCCGTCGCCCCGCCGGGTGGCGGGAGCGACGCTGCCGGGGTCCCGGGCAGCGGTGCCATCGCCGCGGCGACGGCTGCGATGGCGATGGCGGCGAGCCCGCGCGCATCGAGGGAGGTTGAACGCTCCATCCCCGCGCCACGGTAGGTCAGCCAGGCCATGACCGCCAGGAACAGGCCCCCGGGATACGCGGCGAGGGCAACGACCTCGAGGAGCAGCCCGAGCGGATCCATCTCGTCAGTGACCGAACACGAATCCGGAGAGCGACTGCGGCGCAAGTCCGATCGCGATGCCGACGGCGACCAACAGCCAGGCGACAAGGTCGTTGAGGCGCCCGCGCAACCCGGCCAGGGGCACGACGCGCCCCCTGGTCCAGCACGCCATGACCGCGGCGACGAAGATCGCCGCCATCGCGATCACGGCGGCGATCGTCGACCCGACGTTCCCCGCCGCGAGTGCCTCGAGGAGGAGCAGACGGCCCCAGAAGGCCGGCGACGGTGGGATGCCGCTGAGCAACGCCCAGGCCACGCGACGCGGCCAGAGGAGACCGGCAGCTTCGGATCGCAGAAGAATCGGCGCGAGGGTGAGATGGGTCACCAGGATGATCAGCGCGCCGGTGACGGCGGGAGAGACCGCGGCCCCCTCGACGGCGGCGATGCAGAGTGAGATGTCCGCCATGAAGACGCGCCCGTAGCGCGTCCGGGCCGGGCCGCGCACCGCCCAGACCCCTCCCCAGACGGCGCTCCCCAGACCCACCACCAGCAGAACGTGCTCGAAGATGAGGCTCCCGTCGCCGAGGACTCCGCCAGGAATCCGCCCGGCGATGATCAACACGACCGGCACCAGCAGGACCAGCCACGGCGCAACGTCGATGGGTCGAAGCGACCCGATGATCCCCGCTGCCCAACCCCCCAGCGGGTACACCGCCAGGAGCGCGGCGACCCCGGTGGCGAGCAGGGCGGCGACCACGACAGGACGATCCCCGCTTGTGAAGCCGGTGAGCGGCAGGAATGGCGAAGCCGCAACCAGCGCCATGGTCCCGGTCCCGGCGATGCGTCCGGCGGCGAGCGTCGCCTTCCCCGGCGCCTGGCCGATCCACCGAAGCACCAGGGTGGCGACCGCGACGGTCAGGGCCAGGGCGGTGACCAGCGGGTCACTGCTGGCCATGGCAACGGTTGCGGCCGCGCCGACCACACCGATGGTCCGCCCCACCGAGACGTCGATCGAGGGCTGGAGCAGCACCACCAGGGTCATCGAGAGGCCGGTGGCGACGAGCACTCCCTGACCCGCGCGGTCGAGGCCGGTGATGCCGGCCAGCCCTCCGAGCGGCACGGCAACGGTCGATGATCGCGTCGCGAGCAGGGTCAACCCCGCTCCGACCAGTGGCACCACCGCCACCAATCGCGCGGTGCGCCGGCGGAGGAGCGCCGACGTCAACAGGCCGAGCGCCAACCACGCCGAGGCGATGACCAGAGGGTTCACGTGTGAGCACGTCGCGAGCTTCGCCCGTTCAACCACCCGGCGAGGAAGGCCGCAAGCGGCGCGACGACACAGACGAGAGCCGCGCCGGGGATCGAGTCGGAGCCGCTTCGCAGCAGCCACGCCGTACCGGTCGCGATGCCCACCATCGCGATGCCGACGCCCAGGTCCTCCACGGTTCGGGCGAGCACCAGCCGGATGACGCCACAGGTCCAGGCGTAGGCGATCGGGAAGAGCAGTCCCTCGGTGACGGCGACCTGGCCGATCGGAACGTTGAAGCTCACCCACGAGGCGACCGGGAGCGCGACCGCCGCACCGAACGCGCGGCCGCTCCTGGGACCGAAAAGCCGGTCGGTCGGCGCGAACGCCGGGATGGTCGGGTCGAGGCCGGTGAGCCAGGGGAGGACTCGTCCGCCCAGCCAGCCGGCCCAACTCAGGAGCACCACGGCGATCGCGCAGGCACCGAGCACGGCCACCCCGGGCGCGCCCCCGAAGGTCGCCGCCGTCGGTGCGAGCCCGGCGGCGAGCAGGACGGCCGCGATCGCAACCGCGCGCCTGCCGTCCACCATCATCGCGATCGCCGCGGCGAGCACACCCGCGGCAGAGAGCAGCGGCGCGGAAACCCCCATCAGTGAATCAGCTGGAAGAGCAGGATGGCCAGGATCGCTCCCCCGAGGACCACGACCAGCTGGGGCTGCACCACGAGCCAGTCGTCCGTCTGGCGCAGCCACGAGCTCCCGCGAACCGCGGCCGGCCGCAGCCGCCTGGCGATCCCGACCCCGATGGCACGCGCCGCAGCCGCTGAAGGCTGATCCTCGTTTGGCGACGAAGTCGCCGGCGACCAGCCCACCAGCGTCGCAAAAGCCCACGCGCCGGCGGCGACGATGACGAACGCGACGACGATATAGCCGCCCGACCAGTCGCCCGCGTTGCTCCGGATCGCCGCGGCGCCGATCGGCTCGGTCAGCCCAGTCGAGTTGAGGGCAGCGAGCACCGAGGTCGCGATCGTGCCGGGCACCACGGCCGCGATCAGCGATACGACCGCCGCCACCGCGCCAAGCAGCGAGGGGTACCCGGACCGCTCGGCATTCCCTCCCGAGGTCAGCACCCGCGTCGCGGCCTGAACCGCCGCCGCAGCGCCCAGGACGCCGGCGACGCCGAGTGCGGCCAGGAGGGCGGTTCCGGGGCGGCCGATCGAGACTGTCGCGGAGAGCTCGAGGATCAGGGCGGTGATGCCGAACCCGATCGGCAGGGACCCCGCGGCGCCGAGCGCGAAGGCGGCCAGGATAATCCCGCCCCGGCCGCGACCGATGTGCTCCCACGCCGCGGTCAGTGCCGTGACCAGCATCAGGGAGCAGACGCCCGCAGCGATGGCTGCACCCGCGGGAGGTCCCGCGACGCCCGTGAGCGCGACTACCGGCGCAGCGGCGATGACGCAGAGCGCCCGGCCCGTGATCACCGGCACGCGCGATCGGCGCAGGGCGACCACCACCGCCAGGGTCGCGGCCATGCCGCCCGCAGCCGCGAGCCCGATCGCAATCTGTTCGGGGAG
This sequence comes from Candidatus Dormiibacterota bacterium, assembly GCA_963709585.1. Classification (GTDB taxonomy): domain Bacteria; phylum Chloroflexota; class Dormibacteria; order Aeolococcales; family Aeolococcaceae; genus Palsa-851. The sequence goes on from CAVPXI010000005.1 coordinate 29,904, forward strand.
CGGACCGGCGGCAGCCTCCCGGAGCCGTAGCAGGACGATCGCTCCGCACGGGATGGCGCCGGTTGTCGCCCATGCCGCCGTCGGGGTCCGGCTTCCCCGAATCGGAACGAACGCCGGCGAGAAGAGCCGCACCGCACCCGCCGCGGCCCACGGCCCGGCAACGGTCGCGCCCATCGCGCCGGCCGGAATCACTGCGAAGTCGGTTGTGCCGGCGACGCTCAGGAGCTGGACCGCGGCCACCACCAGGCCGAGTGACGCGAGGTGTTCGAGCCCGACGGCGACGAGCCCACCGCGGCCGGGGCGGCCGCGGGCGGCGCTGGTCATCAGCAGGGTCCCGACGCCCGCGATCTCGACACCGGCGGCCAGCATCACCACGTTGCCGGCGTCGGTCGCCAGAATCGTGCCCGCCACGCAGACGAGGAGCGCGCTCACCTCGCGGGTTTGCCGGTCGCTCTCGAGCAGGAGGAGGAGGCCGGCCGCCGCCGCGGCAACCCCGAGGGTCGCGCCGGGCAGGTCGAGACGGAGCAGGTAGGGGATCCCGGCGACGGGGGTGCCGAGCGATGTCTCGATGCGCCCGCTTCCGTTGAGGAAGGCGGCTTCAACCGCCAGCAACGCGATGGTCATCGCGATGCCGACCCCCGCAACGATTCGCGCGGCGCGCGCCTGTCCTGGAGCGAGAGCGAAGACGGCGATGGCCGCGATGATCAGCGGCGCGGGTATGAGCGCGAGCTGGAGCCCACCGCCCAGCATCGTGGCGCTACCTCCCGGTGCGGGCCAGCGCCGGCGCTCCGACCTCAGTGGCGCAGTACGGGCAGACCCCCCAACCCAGGCGGAGGCTGCGGTCGCATCCCGTGCACCGCCGGGCGAACTGGGTCCGGCAGTAGGGGCAGAGGATGAACTCCTGCTCGATCTCGCGTCCGCAGGTCGGACACGGTCGGGTGGGTACGCCCTCGACCGGTGGCTCGAGGAGCACCTGCTCCTCGATGGCGAGCGATCGCACCTGCTCCATCGTCATCGGCGGCCGCACCATGAAATAGATCAGCGCGCCGAGGAATGGCGGTACGAAACCGAGCAGCATCGCGAACAGCGCGAAGCCGGGCGACGTCGTGCGCCGGCGCGCGTCGCGGACGACGTAGAAGGCCAGCGCGAGCCAGAGCACGACAACGTAGGCGATGACGATGGTCAGCACGGCGGTGAGCAGCGTCCCCAGGTCAACCAGCAGCATCGATGCGTCCTCCTGACGGGCCGCGGCGGAGCAGATCCAGCTGTACCTGGGCTTCGGCGAGCCGGCGGCGCGACTCGTCCACGACCCGGGCAGGTGCCCCGTTCACGAACGCCGGGTTCGCGAGCTGTGCCTGGAGACGCGACACGGTTGCCTCGAGCAGGCCGATCTGACGTGCGGTCGCACTGGCGTCGGCGGCGGTGTCGGCGATCACCACCTCGGCGTGGAGCCTACCCGAAACCACGACCACCGGATCGACGCCGCGCTCGTGGCCGTCCACGAGCTTCGCGGGCACGAGGCCGCCGATCAAGCGAGTGATGTGCTTGCTCGTGCCCCGCCCGTCGGCGGCGCGCACCGCCACCCGGATCCGATCGCGGGCGCCCCGCGGCACCCGGTGGCTGTGACCGAGCGCCCGGATCCGCTGCACCAGCTCGATCGCCTCGGCGATCTCGTGGTGCGCGGCTGCCGTCTCGGCGTCGCTCCAGAGCGGATCCTCCTCCGGCCACGCGCGCTGCTGGAGCGTCGGCGCGGCATTCGGGAGCTGCTGCGCGCATTCCTCGGTGACGAACGGCATGAACGGGTGCAGCAGGCGCAGGAGCACGTCCAGGGTGGTGACCGCGGTCCACACCGCCGCGCGCCGCGATTCGTCATCGCCCGCATCGGCGAGACGCAGCTTGATGATCTCGACGTACCAGTCGCAGAACGAATGCCACGTGGTGTCGTAGAGACGCTCGACCGCATCGTGGAATCGGAACGCCGCGAACCCGGCGTCGCACTCGCGAACCACGGCCGCAAGCTCGGCCAGCATCCATCGATCCTCGGGACGGAGCGTCTCCGGCCCGGGTGGATGGATGTCGAGGTCGGCGGCCGATCCGTTGCCGACCTTGGCGACGAGGAACCCGCTGGTCACCTGCCATAGCTTGTTGGCGAAACGCTGGTACGACGCGATGCGGTCCTCGTCGAATCGCATGTCCTGGCCGCTGGTTCCCACCGCCGCCGCCCACGCGCGCACCGCGTCGGCGCCGAACTTGTCGATGAGGTCGAGCGGGTCGATGGTGTTGCCCTTCGACTTGCTCATCCGGGATCCGTCGATCGCCTGGATGGTGCTCGTGATCAACACGTCGGTGAACGGATTGCGGTCCGTGAACTTGAGCCCCGTCATGATCATTCGGGCAACCCAGAGAAAGATGATGTCGCGTCCGGTGACGAGCACATCGGTGGGATAGAACTTCTCGAGCTCCGCTGTCTGCTCCGGCCAGCCGAAGATCGCAAACGGCCACAAGCCGCTGCTGAACCAGGTGTCGAGCACATCAGGGTCGTGGGTCAGCGCCGTGTTCCCACACTCGGGGCACTGCACCGGCGGGTCGATCCAGGCGAACCGATGCCCGTTGCCACACGTCGACACCGGGATCGCGTGCCCCAGCCAGATCTGCCTGCTGATGCACCAGTCCTTGATGTTGCGCATCCAGTGCAGATACACGTCGGTGTATCGCGCGGGATGGAATGCGATCTCGCCACTTTCGACTGCACCGATCGCCGGAGCCGCGAGCGATGCCATGCGCACCCACCACTGCTCACTCACGAGTGGTTCGAGCACGGTGCCGCATCGGTCGCAATGACCCACCTCGTGGGTGTACGGCTCCTCTTTGACGAGCGAGCCGATTGCCCGGAGCGCATCCGCGACCGCCGTCCTCGCCTGTTCGACGGGCATGCCGTGGAACTGTGGCAGCGAGGGCACGTCCATGGTCCCGTCGAGCGCGATCACGTTGATGATCGGGAGTGAATGACGCGCCCCGATCTCGTAGTCGGTCGGGTCGTGACCCGGGGTCACCTTGAGCGCGCCCGTGCCGAACTCGGGACGCACTGCGGCATCAGCGAAGATCGGCACCACCCGCCCCGTCAACGGCAGGGTGACGTGCTTGCCGATGAGTAACGTGTAACGGGGGTCGTCGGGCGCAACCGCCACCCCCGTGTCGCCGAGCATCGTCTCGGGACGCACCGTGGCGACGGTGATGTCCAGACCACCCTCGACCGGATACTTGAGGTAGTAGAGCGGGTCGGTCTGCTCCTGCCAGTCGATCTCCTCATCGCTGATGGCGGACGCACAGCCCGGGCACCAGTTGACGATTCGCGGGCCTCGGTAGACGAGCCCTTCGTCGTAGAGCGCCTTGAACACGAACCGGATGGCGCGCACGTACTGGTCGTCGAGGGTGAAACGAGAACGCTCCCAGTCGCACGTGTATCCCATCCGTCGCATCTGCTCGTAGATGCGTCCGCCGTACTCCTCATACCACGCGTCGACTCGCCTTTGGAAGGCCGCTCTGCCCAACTCCTCCTTCGAGGTTCCCTCGTCGTCGAGCTGCCGCTCGATGACGTTTTGGGTGGCGATGGCGGCGTGGTCGGTCCCCGGGCACCACTCGACCTCGAAGCCGCGCATCCGCCGCTGGCGGCACAGCGTGTCCTGGATGGAGAACGTCGATGCGTGGCCCATGTGCAGCGCGCCGGTGATGTTCGGGGGCGGAAGCGCGATGACAAATGCGGGCTTGGTGCTGGTGACATCGGCATGCCCTACTTCGAGCTCTCTCCAGCGCTCACGCCACCGCGGTTCCACGCTGGACCAGTCGAAATGTTTTTCCATTGGGCGATTGAGTATATGGGCCATCCGGGTGTCACTCGCCCGCGGGGATGGTCGCGCCGGATTGCACGTTGCGCCATTCGGGGGTGAAAGGTGAGCCGGCGTAGACGAGCTGCGGGGTCGAGGTGGCGAGCCGAGCGGCCGCCGCACCCTCCCCCACCGCGGGAAAGCTCGCCGGAGCAGCGGGCCCCTGCGCCGAGATATCGGCGACCGAACCGAAGTATGCCCGACCGCCGCAGCCGACATAGAACGCGACCAGCCCGATGAGCCGCGTCGCGCTGCCCCCCGTCTCCGGGGCGGCGAGCGGCACCACCACCGCGGCCGGCTGCCCGGCGGCGGCGGCGGCCACATCCACCGGTTCCTGCGGTGTCGCACCGTCGAGGTTCGGGCTCACCACAGCGGCCGCGTTCTCACCCACCAGAGCTAGTGCCGCGAGGTTGTTCGAGTCGAATGACTGATCGAAACCTCCGAGCGCGCGAAGCGATGCGGACAGGCTCGGTGCCGGAGCGGCGATGGCGCAGCCGGGGGTGGTGTTGGTGATGACATGCGTGAGCGTGATCAGGGTCACCGCGAAGAAGATCACCACGGCCGCCGCGCCCAGCGCGATGGCCCGGCGGCTCACGCTCAGGCCGTACGCCCCTGCGCCGCCTCCTCGGTCGCGCCGACGCGACGTTTGGGCTCCTCGGTGAGAAGGAGCGGTTCCACACCCTCGAGAATCGCCTGCTCGGTGATCACGCAGCGCTTGATGTCGGGCCGGCTCGGAACCTCGAACATGCTGTTGAGCAGGACGTCCTCGATGATCGACTTGAGACCGCGGGCGCCGGTGCCGCGTGCCAGAGCGCGCTCGGCGATGGCGCGCAGCGCACCCTCGTGGAACACCAATTCGACGTCGTCGAGCGCGAAGAACTTCTGGTACTGCTTGACGAACGCGTTCTTCGGCTCGGTGAGGATGCGAATGATGTCCTCCTCATCGAGGTAATCCAGCGCCACGGTGATCGGCAGCCGGCCGACGAACTCTGGGATGAGCCCGTATTTCAGCAGATCCTGCGCCTGCAGCTCGCGCAGCATCTTGGTGGTCTCCTTGGTTCGCGTCCCCCGGGGCTTGCTGTTGAAGCCGATGACCCGCTTGCCGAGACGGTGCTCGATGATCTTCTCGAGACCGTCGAACGCCCCACCGCAGATGAACAGGATGTTGGTGGTGTTGATCTGGATGAAATCCTGGTGCGGGTGCTTGCGGCCGCCCTGCGGAGGCACGTTGGCGACGGTGCCCTCGAGGATCTTGAGCAACGCCTGCTGGACACCCTCACCGCTGACGTCACGCGTGATCGACGGGTTGTCACTCTTGCGCGCGATCTTGTCGATCTCGTCGATGTAGATGATGCCGCGCTCGGCGCGCGCAATATCGAAGTCAGCGGCCTGGATCAGCCGGAGCAGGATGTTCTCGACGTCCTCGCCGACGTAGCCCGCTTCGGTGAGGCTGGTGGCATCGGCGATGCTGAAGGGCACGTCGATGATGCGCGCGAGCGTCTGCGCGAGAAAGGTCTTGCCGCACCCGGTGGGACCGACCAGCAGCACGTTCGACTTCTGCAGCTCGACGTCGCTGTTCGTCTTGGCGTGCGCGATTCGCTTGTAGTGGTTGAAGACCGCGACCGAGAGCACCTTCTTGGCGTGCTCCTGACCGATCACGTACTGATCGAGTGACGCGGCGATAACCTGCGGGTTCGGGATCGTCCCCGGCTTGCCCCGCTTGGTGGTCGTGGAGCGGTTGTCCTCTTCGAGGACCTCCTGGCACAGGTCGATGCACTGGTCGCAGATGTACACGCCCGGGCCCGCGACGAGCTTGCGGACCTGCTCCTGTCCCTTGCCGCAGAACGAACAACGTGTGTGTCGCCGCCGGTCGTCGCGCTCAGTCACCGCATACCCCTTGGATTGTCCGAATTCCTGTCACGACCGGCCGATCACGGCATCAGGCGTGTGCTGTCGCACCGCCACCCGCCTGGGGTGCCTCGGTCTCGGGTGGCGCGCCGGGCGGCCGTCCACCATTGCTGCTCTCACCGTTCGGTGCCCCACCGCTCTTGATGCGGCCCTGGATGATCTCGTCGATGAGGCCGTAGTCCTTCGCCTCCTCGGCGCTCATGAAGAAATCGCGATCGGAGTCGTGGTTGACGACCTCGATCGGTTTGCCGCTGTGATGCGCGAGGATTTCGTCGAGGCGACGGCGCACGCGGAGGATCTCCTGCGCATGGATCTGAATGTCGGTCGCCTGGCCGCTGAATCCGCCCGACGGCTGATGGATGAGCACGCGGGTGTTCGGAAGGCTGAGACGCATGCCCGCCGAGCCGCCGGCGAGCAGGATGGCCGCCATCGAGGCGGCGATGCCCATGCAGATGGTGCCGACGCGCGGCTCGACGTACTGCATGGTGTCGTAGATGGCCAGCCCGGCATACACCGAACCGCCCGGCGAGTTGATGTACAGCCAGATGTCCTTCTCGGGATCCTCGCCGGCGAGGAACAGCAATTGCGCCATGACGACGTTGGCGACCTGGTCGTCGATGGGCGTCCCGATGAAGATGATTCGGTCTTTGAGCAACCGCGAGTAGATGTCCATCCCGCGTTCGCCCCGATTCGTGGTCTCGATGACGTACGGGATCAGATTGGTCGGATTCATACCTTTTCCATTATAGGTGGCCTTTTTTAGTCGCGCAGTCGAAAGCCATAGACGGCCAGGCTCAACATCAACGCCCCGAAGGCGACGAGCACCGCCTCTTCGGTCCAAACCGAGAGGGGATGACCGAACAGGCTCAGCCCCAGCCTGTCGAGGATTTGTGACGGCACCCCTGATGCGCTGAGGACGGCGCGACGGAGCGCGTCGATCCCGTAGCTCGCCGGGTCGAATCGCGTGAGCACCGAGAGCCACACGGGTAGGTTGCCGCCGAGCGGGAACAGCGCCCCGGCCAGGAAGAACATCGGCATCATCAGGAAGTTCATCACCATCTGGAAGCCCTGCATAGTGCGCATGCGCGCCGCGACCGCCACGCCGAGCGCGCTCAGAGCGAATGCGAAGAGAAAGATCATCGGGATCAGTTCGACCACGCCGAGGAACGTCAACTTCACGCCCACCAGCGGAGCGAGGATCAGGATGACCAGACCCTGGAGCATCGCCTGGGTTGCGCCCCCGAGCGTCTTACCGATTGCAACCGCCGAACGATGAATCGGCGCGACCAGCACCTCTTTCAGGAAACCGAACTCACGATCCCAGACGATGGACATCGCGCCGAAGATCGACGTGAAGAGCACGGACATGCCGATGATGCCGGGGAAGATGAACTGGACATACTGCAGCGATGACCCGGTGCCGCCGAACCCGCTCGTTGTGCCCCGCAGAGTCGAGCTCAGCCCGCTGCCGAAGACGAAGAGAAAGAGAATCGGTTGCGCGAGCGACGCGACCAGGCGCATACGGTCCCGTCCGTAGCGGATGAGATCGCGCTTCCAGATGATGTAGATCGCGCGCAGCGTCGCGCCACGGACATTCACCGTCTGTGCGCGCGGCACGAACGGCGCGGACAGCACCTGTTCGCTCATCGGCGTCCCCCTCCCCATATCCTGCCCATGTTTCGCATCGTGTCCAGCGACGTGCTGCCCTGCTCCCGAATGGCGCGACCGGTGAGCTTGAGAAACACGTCGTCGAGGCTGGGACGGCGCGCGCTGACCGCGCTGATCGGCACGGTCAGCTCGGAGAAGAGACGGGGCATGAACGATGCGGAATCGGGAACCTCGACGCGCAGCGTGCCATCGACCTGCGCCGTCTCGAGATGCATGACGCTGCGGATCTGATCGGCAGCGATCGCCATGTCCGGGGTGGTGATGCTCACCACGTCACCGCCCACCCCGGTCTTGAGCTCCGCGGGCGTGCCGAGAGCGACGATCTTTCCCTGGTCGATGATCGCGATGCGATCGCAGAACTCGGCCTCGTCCATGTAATGCGTGGTCATGAAGATGGTGATGTGCTCGCGGGAGCGGACGGCGTGCAGGTAGTCCCAGATCTTGTTGCGCGTCTGTGGATCGAGACCGAGAGTCGGCTCGTCGAGGAAGAGCACCTGAGGGTAATGAAGGATGCCGCGTGCGATCTCCAGGCGACGCCGCATCCCGCCGGAATACGTGAGCACCGTCGATTCGGCGCGGTCGGTGAGCTCGACGATCGACAGTGCGTCGTCGATGCGCTGCTTGCGGGTCGCGGCGGGCAGACCGTACAGGTAGGCGTGGAAGTCGAGGTTCTCGCGGGCGGTGAGCTGGCCGTCGAGCGACGGGTCCTGGAACACGAGGCCGATGCGCGCACGGACGGCGCTGGGATCCTTGAGCACGTCGATGCCGGCCACTTGGGCGACGCCCGAGGTCGGCCGCACCAGGGTGCAGAGGATGCTGATCGTCGTCGACTTCCCGGCGCCGTTGGGCCCGAGAAACCCGAAGATCTCGCCGGGACCGACCTCGAGGTCGATGCCGCGGACCGCCTCGACCTTCCCGTAAGTCTTGACGAGGTCGCGAACGCTGATCACCGGCTGGCCCATGCCCGGGACAGCTTACCCACGCATGCCGGGGACCATGCCTCAGGTGGCGACGAAGTTGGAATCGTCCGGGGTGACGATCTCGAGCAGCCGCTGCCCGGCCGCGCGACGGCGCAGGTCGCGGCGTGCGAGGTCCTCGAGCCGCCTGCGTTGGGTGGCATCGACCCGCCGGCCCTCGGCGACCGCCCGGGCCTCGCGCTCCACCTGGTTCTCGTCGACCTCGATCCCCTCGGCGCCCGCGAGCGCGTCGAGCGCCAGTTCCAGCCGGACCCGGCTGGTCGCCGATTCGCGACGCTCGGCGCGGAGCGCCGCCACGTTCTGCCCGCTCATCTCGAGATAGCGGTCGAGCGGCAACCCGAGCGAGCCAAGTCGGTACTCGAGATCCGCAAGCTGGCGCTCGATCTCACGCTCGATCATCGCCTCGGGGACATCGACCCGGACATGGTCGCGGAGTGCCTCGAGTGCGGCACCCTCGTGGCGCTCGCGATCCTGGTCAGCCGCCTCGACCGCGAGCGCGGTGCGGTAGTGCTCGCGAAGGTCTTCGAGGGTCGGCCCGTGACCATCGAGCACGGCGAGCGCGTCGTCCTCAGGGGGTAGGGTGCGCTCGCGGACGGCGTGCACGGTGACGTCGATCGTGACCGTCGCGCCACGGAGCTCCTCCTGGCGGTAGTCCTGGGGCAGGGTGGTCTCGAAGGAGCGCGACTCCCCGGCCGTGAGCCCGATGACTCCATCGACGATCGCCGGGATCACCACCTCACGATCCAGCTCCAGCTCGCGCTCCTCGCCATCACCTCCGGTGAGCACCTCTTCGCCGCGACGCATCACGAGCGTGCACCGGATGACGTCCCCGGCCTGAGCGGCTCGGTCGACGTCGGCAAGCTCCGAGTGACGCCGGCGTGCTTCAAGGATCGCCTGATCGACGCTCTCCTCGGTGATCTCGGTCGTCTCCATCGGGACCCGCAGCGTCAGGTAGTCGCGCAGGTCAACCTCGGGCTTCACGGTGACCGTGGCGGTGAACTTCAGCGGCTGGTCGCGCTCGAGCTCGCCGAGATCGAGCTCGGGATCGCCGACCGGCTCGACGCCGGTCTCATCGACGGCGCGCCGGTAGAGCTCAGGCACCAGGTGATCGACGGTCTCGTGGCGGATCGTCTCCCAGCCGACCGCACGCTCGACCATGGCGGCGGGCGCCTTGCCGGGGCGGAATCCTGGGATCCGAACCCGCCCCGCGAGCCGGCGCAATGACGCCTGGACCGCCGCCTCGACCTCGTCCGCGGTGGCCTCGACCTGGAGGGCGACCTGCGAAGCGGCCTTGCGCTCGAGGGTGACGGTCATTGATGGACTCTTGCCCGGAGTGTCGGTCATCTGGGTACTCATGTTTCTTGCTGGGTGAGCGCCGTGCGCGGACCGAGAACTCGAACTCGGACGGGTCACCCCACGGGATCCTAAGTCCCGCGCGTCTACCGATTCCGCCATCCGCGCCCGGTCGGTCGAACCGGCCAGTGCCAGTGTAGCTGCGAGGAAACGGTCGCTGGACAACCCCTCTCCCGCTGCCTACTCTAGGTGGCATCCCCAACCCGAAGACGGAGGATCTGGATGGAGCTGAATCACCTGACCGCAACGGCAGGCCCGCAGGAGGTCGTTGCGAAGATCGACCAGAAGGCGCTCCGGCTGTCGGCGCTGCTGCGGGAGATAGACAACCACCCCATCGAGCTGGAGACCGTGCTTCGGGACCAGCTCGATGACGTTCTGGAGATGCTGGCGTGCAGGATCGCCGCCACCAGGACGCTGCTGCACCGATCCAGCCTCGAGTTGACGGGGGCCGGATCCCCCATATAACGGGCGTCGTACGGCGCCTCGGGACGGCGGCTGCAGTAGAGGCTGCTGCCGCCGTCCTGATCGTTATCGCCGCGATCCTGGCGCGCTTCTGGGCGCTCCAGACCCAACCCGGTGGTCTCTACCCGGACGAGGCCGCCGAAGGCCTCAGCGCCCAGAGCCTGCTGACGATCCCGGGATACCACCCGGTGTTCTTCAACAGCGACGGCGGCCGCGAGGCCCTGTACGCGTACATGGTCGCAGCCGTCTTCAAGGTGTTCGGGTCGTCGGTGCTTACGCTGCGCGGCACCGCCGCGGCCGTCGGCGTCGCCGGGGTCATCGTCACCTACCTCGCCGTCCGCCGTTTCGGCCGGGGTCCGGCGCTGCTCGCGATGGCATGGGCCGGCGGATCACTCTGGATGATCGCCGTGTCCCGCGATGGCTTCAGGAACATCCTGACGGTGCTCGTCGGCGCAGCCGCGCTCGCGGCCTTGCTGCGCTGGGGAGACAGGCCCTCCCGATGGACCGCCGCGCTCGCCGGGATTGCGGTGGCCCTGGGGTTCTGGACGTATCAACCGCTGAAGTTGCTGCCGTTGCTTGCGATCCTCTGGCTGGCCTGGATGCACGCCCGCGACCGTGAGCGGTTTCTCACCGTCCGCGCGACCTGGCGATGGGCGACGGTGGGGTTTCTCGTGGTCGTGGCGCCGATGGTGTACACGGCCATCACCGACTTCTCGGCGTACTTCGGTCGCGCCGCGTTCGTCTCGGTCTTCAACAGCGGATCGATGTCGACGGACAGCTACCCGGCGCACATCCTCAAGACCCTCGGCATGTTCCTCCTCACCGGGGATCCGAACCCACGTCACGACGTGTCGGCCCTGCCACTCCTGGGGCCCGTGCTGGTGGTGCCGTTCCTGCTCGGCATCTGGCACTGCTGGCGGCGGCGAGACGACCAGGGATACGCGCTGGTGCTGCTCGGACTTCCCGTGTTCCTGATCCCTCCGCTGGTTGCCAACGAGGGCGGCGCCCCCCACTTCCTCCGATCGCTCGGTCTCGCGCCCTACGTCGCCGCCTGCATCGGCCTCGGCTGCCTCGAGGGCATCGCGATCCTCCGGCGGCTCGTCGCGAGCAACGTTCGCACCGAGCAGCGCGTATCGCAGACGGGCTGGAGCGTCTGCGCGATCGCGGCGACCGGCCTCGGCGTGGCTTCGGCGGTGACCTACTTCAACCGCCCGCTGATCGATCGCTACACGGCCTTCACCTTCGCCGACGTCGCCCTGGCAAATGCCGCCGTGGACAACTCGACCGACGGCGGACCATCCACGCTGGTCATCCTCGACGGCTACGACGCGATGGACGTGCAGTTCCTTGACGCGGGCCGCGTGCCCACCATCGTCGCGCCGATGACCAGGGTCGCGAACGTCGCCGTCTACTCGCTGATCGTCGCCCCGTCGCGAGCCGACATCGCGGCCGCCGTCGGCGCGGGCATCGCCGCAGAGGCTCAGGTGGGCGCGACCGATCCTTATGGCAACCCGGTCGTCTTCGACGTCGTACCCCAGGCGGCGGTTCCCACCCTGCCCTGACCGGCAGGTCACGCACCCCGTGCGAACGCGGATCTATGGTGGGATCGATGCTGCGCGGCTTTGCGGGGAAGATCTGGCTGATCACGGGCCTCGGTCTGGTTGCACGCCTTGCGCTGCTCGGGTATCAGCCGCTCTGGCGTGATGAGGCCTTCACCGCGCTGGCGGTGCAGCGTCCACTCGGCTCGATGATCGACGTGGTCCGCAACGACAGCGCACCGCCGCTCTTCTACCTGGTGGAGCGACTCTTCGCGGTGGTGTCGACCAGCCCCGCAATGCTCCGTCTGTTCCCCGTCCTGGCCGGGACGGCGGCGATCCCGCTGCTGGCGGCGCTCGGACGTCGGGTCGCGGGCGACGCCGGGGGCCTCTGGGCGGCGGTGATCGGCGCCGTGGCGCCGGCACTGATGGTGAGCTCGCTCGACGCGCGCATGTACGTGCTCGCGACCACGCTGGTGCTCGCGTCGACGCTCTGCCTGCTGGGTGCGCTCGACCGGCCGTCGCCGCTGCGCTGGGCGCTCTACCTGGCGATGTCGATTCTCGCTGTGTACACCGTGTACTTCGCGGTCTTCGCCGTGTTCGCCCAGGTGGTCACCGTTGCGCTGCTCCACGGGCGGCAACGGCGGGGCACGATGGTGCTTGTCGGAGCACTCGCCGCCCTGACCCTTGCGACCCTGATTCCTTGGATCGTCGCCGCACGCGCGCAGCTCGACCACAGCGTCGGCGCGTTCTGGGTACCGAGATTGAGCATCCGCAGCGTCTTCGGTGGCCTCGAGCAGTTCTTCACGGGCCCACCGATCAACAACTGGGTGGCCGGGTTCGCGGCGGTGCGAGCGCTGGAGCTCGCCGGAGACGCCGCCGGCTGCCTGGTGCTGATCGCGTTGGTGGTGAACCGAAAGCGGCTCGGCGCGGCCGGCGCGCAGGCCGCAGCCTTCCTTGGAATCGCTGTCGCAATCGGCGTGGGCGTGATGCTCCTGGCCAGCTTCTATCACCCGCTCGAGGATGGGAAATACCTGAGCGCCGCGTGGGCGCCACTGTATCCGCTGCTCGGTGCGGGGCTCGCAACCCTGCCGTGGCGGCGAGTCGCGGTCGGTGCCGCAGCGGTGACTACGGCCGTGGCCGCCAGCACCGTCCTGGTCATCACCAATCCCGAGACTCCGCTGGCGGTTGCCGCGATCGCGCGGACCTCGGCTCCGGCACCGGTGGTGACCGCGTATCCCAGCGAATACCTGCTCGTCCTGTACTACGCCGACCACGACGTCGCCGCGAGGGCGCACGCCGTGGCCACAACGGTGCCGTGGTTCTGGGGCACGGCGGTCTATCCATCGGACGGCGCGCTGCACACCGTGGCCCAACTATTGTCCGGCGCTGCGCCGCTCTGGTACGTCTACGAGCCGGGCGATCCGCTGCCGTCGCCGCGAGGCGGATACACGGTTTCGAATGTCCGCTGCTGGACGGGGGTCTGTGTCACCATGCTCAACCCTTCTGTTGCCGTCGCATCGCGCGGGGGATCCGGCTAGCTCGCGGGACAAGGAGGAACAGGTGAAAGGCTTTCGTGACTTTCTCAACCAGGGCAACGTGGTTCAGCTCGCCGTGGCGTTCGTGGTCGGCGCTGCGTTCGGGGCCGTGGTCACCGCACTCGTGGTCGACATCATCAACCCGATCATCGCCATCCCCTTCGGCAAGCCGAACTTCGACGCGCTCGTGCTGACCGTCAACGGCAGCAAGGTCAAGTACGGCACATTCCTCACCGCGGTGATCGCGTTTGTGCTCATCGCGGCAGGCGTGTATTTCGTCTTCGTCGTGCCATACAACAGGTTGCAGGCACGCACGCGGTCCGCGAGGCCCGGCGAGTTGAACACGCGAGCCTGCCCCGAGTGCCTGACGATCATCCCCAAGGCGGCCCGCCGCTGTTCGGCATGCACCGCGGCGGTCGAACCTCAGGCGGCGTAACCGAGCGTGCCAGAGCTCCACACGGCTCACCTCGACGAGCTGCCGCCGCGGACCCTGCTGGCGATCCTGGCGGTCCGTCAGGACGTCTTCGTGGTCGAACAGAGCTGCGCGTATGCCGATATCGATGCTCGCGACGCCGAGGCGCAGACCGTGCATCTGTGGATCGAGGATGACGATGGTCGCGTGGTGAGCACGCTGCGGCTATTGAGCGACGGGGACCGCGGACATCGCATCGGACGCGTGGCGACCCTGCCGGCGTTTCGCGGACGCGGGTACTCGGGTGCGCTGCTCAGGCGAGCGATCGAGCTGTCTGGGCCGCCGATCGCGCTGAGCGCTCAGGCGTATCTGGTCGAGTGGTACGCCCGCTTCGGATTCGAGGTCTCCGGCGAACGCTGGGTCGAGGACGGCATCGAGCACGCGCCGATGCGCCTCGAGGTCAGTCGGTGACGATGTTGACGATGCGGTCGACGACCGCGAACACCCTGCGCGGCGCGCGCCCGTCGAGCAACTCCACGACCCGCGGGTGGGCCAGCGCCAGCGCTGTCAAGGTTTCCTCGGACGTGCCCGCGTCGACCTCGAGCTCACCCCGACGCTTGCCGTTGACGGTGATCGCCACACTCGCCCGCAGCGGAGCGGCAAGCTCGGCGTCGTAGGCCGGCCACGTGCCGCGCTGGTGGACCGAGCTGTCGTGCCCGGTGCGCTCCCAGAGCTCCTCGGTCACGAACGGCGCGAAGGGCGCGAGCAGTTTCAACAGGGTCTCGGCATCGATGCGCCGCGCGGTGCCTGCCGAGCACTCGTGGTCGAGGTCGCGCGCGAACTCCATGAGGTACGCGATCGCCGTGTTGTAGCGAAGCTCGGCGATGTCGTCCTCGACCTGCTTGATCAGGCGGTGGCGCCGCCGCTCCTTCACCTCGTCACCGGCGTCGCCGCCGGTCGCGAGCTGGGTAGCACGCCACGTCCGGTTGATGAAGCGGGTCATCCCGGCGATGCCCTTGTCGCGGAAGTCGCCACCGAGCGTGTACGGCCCGAGATACATCATGAAGAGACGCACGGTGTCCGCGCCGTAGCGCTCGATGTACTCGTCCGGGTTGAGCACGTTGCCCCGGCTCTTCGACATCTTCGCGCCGTCCATGATGATCATGCCGTGAGCGCGGAAGCGAGTGTACGGCTCCGCGACCGGGACGAGGCCCATGTCGTGCAGGGCACGCATCACGAAGCGCGCGTAGAGCAGGTGGCGCACCGCGTGCTCGTTGCCACCGATGTACATGTTGACGGGGAGCCAGGTGTCCGTCCGCTCCTTGTCGAAGGGAACATCGTCGAAGTCGGTGGACGGATAGCGCAGGTGGTACCACGCGGAGTTCGAGGAACGTGTCGCTGACGTCGGTCTCGCGCCGCGCCGGCTCACCGCACTTTGGGCACGGGACGTTGACCCACTCCTCCACGGTCGCAAGCGGCGAGAGACCCGTGCCCCGCGGCCGGAAATCCTCGACATCGGGAAGCAGGACCGGGAGATCCTCCTCCGGGACCGCGACCGGGCCGTCCTTGGGACAGTGGATGATCGGAATCGGCGGGCCCCAGTACCGCTGGCGTGAGATCAGCCAGTCGCGCATCTTGTACTGCACGCTGGGTTGCCCGCGACGCAGCTCGCCCAGGCGCTCGATGATGCGCCGCTTGCCATCGTCGGATGTCGCGCCGGTGAACTCGCCGCTGTTGACCATCGTGCCCGCGCCGCTGTATGCGCCCTCGGCGACATTGCCGCCATTGATGACCTCGACGATCGGCAGCGAGTGCGCACGCGCGAAGGCCCAGTCGCGTGCGTCGTGCCCGGGGACGGCCATGATCGCTCCGGTGCCGTACCCGCCGAGCACGTACGGAGCGGCCCAGACCGGAAGATGCGCTCCGGTCAGCGGATGGATGGCGTGCGAACCGAGCTCGAATCCGATCGAGAAGTCGGGTTCGGCGGCGGCCGGCGGGAATTTGTTGCGCCACGCGTTGACCTCCCCCATGCGCTCCGGGGCCACGAAGTCCTCGAGCTCGGGGTGGTCGGCGCCGATCACCAGGAAGGTGGCGCCGAAGAGCGTGTCGGGACGCGTGGTGTACACGCTGATGTCCTTGCGCCGGCATCCTTCGAGATCGAACAGGATGGTTGCCCCCTCGCTCCGCCCGATCCAGTTGCGCTGCATGGTTTTCGTCGACTCCGACCAGTCGAGCGTGTCGAGCGCATTGAGCAATTCCTGCGCGTAGCGGGTGATCTTGATCCACCACTGGCGGAGATATCGTGTCTGCACCGGCGTGTGGCAGCGCTCGCAGCGACCCTGCTCCACCTGCTCGTCGGCGAGCACGGTGAGGCACGACGGACACCAGTTGACCGCCCCTTCGCGCCACTCGATGAGCCCGGCGTTGAAGAGTCGGACGAACAGCCACTGAGTTCCAGCGGTAGTACGAGGGCTCCGCGGTGTTGACCTGGTGTCCCCAGTCGAACATGGACCCGATTCGGGCGAGCTGGTTCTCCCGGAAGTTGGCGACCGCGCGGCGCATAACGACGGCAGGATGCTCGCCGATCTTCATCGCGTAGTTCTCGGAGTGGATGCCGAAGGCGTCGAACCCCATCGGCTCGAACACGGTGTCACCCATCAGACGCCGCCAGCGGCCGTAGATGTCACCGCCCGCGAACGGGATGATGTGACCGACGTGCAGCCCCTCGGCGGAGGGATACGGGAACATCATCAGGTTGTAGAAGGGGTGCGCGGGCTCGTCGAGCTCGGTGCGGTAGTCGCCGCGCTCGTCCCAGATCCGCCGCCAGCGTGCCTCGACGGTGGTGTGGTCGTACACGTCGAGGTGGCCGGGACCGGGCCCGATCGGGGCGGTGACGGTGTCCATGACAGAAAGGGTATCCCGAGTCCGAGCCCAGCCCAAACCGACGCTGGATCTGGACAGCACCGGTCAGGGCGCTGCGGCGGCCGCGAGTACACTCCGAGCGCTCATGGAACGAGACCCGTCACCGATCGAGATTCGCGACGCGCAGGGTGAGGCCGAGCTCCGGCGCTTCGCCGAGATCGACGCGGAGTTGTTCGCCGGTCGAGCCGCGAACAACATGCGCTGGCTGGCCGCCGCCGAGCCGCACGCGCCGCTCCGGCTGGCGCACACCGAAGGCGAGGTGGTCGGTGGGTACATGCTCTTCCCTGCCGGTCAGTTCTTCGGCGGGAGGTCGGTACCGGCGTCGGGAGTCACCGCGGTTGCGGTGCATCCCGCCTGGCGGCGCCGCGGGGTTGCCGCGGCATTGATGCGCGACTGCGTCGCCCTGGCGCGCGAGCAGGGAGCCGCGCTGGCGCCCCTGCACGCCGCGACAGTCCGGCTCTACCGGCGCTGGGGTTGGGAGGTCTGCTCTGAGACACTCCGGCAGATCGTGCGCACCCCTGCGCTGACCGGATTCTCCGGCTCGGGGCGGGTCCGCCCCAACCCCGACCGCGCGGAGGTCGAGGCGATGCGGCGTGCCCATCTCGCGCAGTGGGACGGTCCCCTCGATCGACCCGACTGGTTCCTCTTCGTGGAGTGGGATCCGGGCGACCCGGAGACGCTCCGCTTCGAGTACGGCTGGTACGAGGTGGACCGGCTCACCGGCTACGTGCGCTACGAGTTCGAGCGTCAGCCCAACGGCTGGATCCGGCTGCTTGTCTCGGAGTTCATCGTCACAACGCTCGACGCCCTTCGTGGTCTGCTCGGATTCCTCGGCGGGCAGGAGTTGCTGAGCCGCGATGTCGTGTTCGTGCACTCCGCGCTGGTCGACGCGTCGCCGCTGCTGTGGTTGCTGCCCGAGCCGCACCGCGATATCAAGGTGGAGGGCTTCCTCTGCTGGATGCAGCGCATCGTCAACATCGATCTGGCGATGACCGCGCGAGGCTGGCCGGGGCGAGCCGCCGGTCGTGCGGAGCTCGAGGTGACCGACCCGGTGACCGGCGTCGAGCGCGTGGTGCTCGAGGTGGAGAGCGGGTCCGCCCGGGTGACACCCGGCGGAGGAGGAGAGATTCGATGCGGTGTCGGCGCCCTCTCCGCGTGGTACTCGAGCGCGCTCCGAGCGCAGGATGCCGTCCGGCTGGGCCTGATGGAGGGTGAGCCGTCCGCAATCAGCGCCATGGACGGGCTGATCGCCGGGGGCCTTCCCTGGATGCCCGACTTCTTCTGAGCGACGGCGATGCCTGACGCCACCGTGCCGCGGCTGCGCGTCGCCCGCCTGCGCTCGCAGCACCTCACCGACGACACGCGTGTGGATGGGGATGTCGCGACGGTTGTGCGCGCGGTGTGCGCGCTTCAGGCGCAGGCGTTCGACGCCGCGCGACATCAGGTACGTGTGCGCACCGAGGGACTCACCGCCTCCGCGGTGGATCGCGCATTCGAGCAGGAGCGATCGGTGGTGCGAACGTGGTTGATGCGCGGAACGCTGCATCTCTGTGCGGCGGACGACCTGCGCTGGTTGATCGACGTCTTCGGACCCGCCGTCAACCAGTTCGGGGCGAGCCTGCGCATGAATCTCGGCCTCGACGACGCGACCTGCGCTCGCGGCGTCGCGGTGATACGCAAGGCGCTTGCCGGCGGTCCGATGGCGCGGCGGCAGCTGCGCGAGCGTCTGGTCGGCGCCGGCGTGCTCGCGGAACCGGTCGGCCAGACGCTGCTGCATCTGATCTACCACGCCGCGGCGCTCGGTATCGTGTGTTCCGGACCGCGCATGGGTCGCGACGACAGCTTCGTGCTCCTCGACGACTGGGTGCCGCAGACGACGGGCCCGCGGGGTGCGGCTGCGCTCGCCGAGCTCGCCCGGCGGTATTTCGCCGCCTACGGGCCCGCGAGCGAAGCGGATTTTTACGCATGGACCGGCCTGCGTTCTGCGGTCATTCGCTCAGCGATGGCGGCCATCGGTTCGGAGTTGGTGGAATTCCCGGGCTCGATTCGGGGCCTCTGGACGCTCGGACCGGCTGCGGATGCCGAGATCGTCCGGCCCACCGTGCGGCTGCTCGGTCACTTCGACACGTTCCTGCTCGGCTACCGGCGGCGCGAGCATCTCGGCGGAGCCGACGCTGAGGCATGGATCCACGATGGCGGCGGCGGCTGGATCCGTCCGGTCATCTGCGTCGACGGTTGGATCGCCGGTGGATGGCGAATGGAACGGCCCTCGGGGCAGATCGAGGTCACGGTCATGCCCTTCGATCGGATCGGCCGCCGCGCCGACCCCGCGATTGGTCGCGAGGTCGCCGCGATCGGCCGTTTTCTGGAACGGCCGGCGCGCTGGTCCCGCGGGCCCTTGGTAGGCTTCAACTCCGCGCCGACGTAGCTCAGTGGTAGAGCAGCGGTTTCGTAAACCGCTGGCCGGGAGTTCGAATCTCCCCGTCGGCTCACGTATTTTTGGCGTTTGTGACAGGCCTTCCGTTCGGATCCGCCTGAAACTCGCGGTCTACACCCGCCGCGCCGCGACCACGAGCGACGTTCCCATGGGAACCGGAAGATGCCGCCCCCAGCTCCGCTCCGCGCCCATGACCCCGTCACCCACGATCTGCGCGGGTCGGGATGCCTGACCCAGTGCCCGGACGTACTGCGCATTTGCGACCTCGGGATGCCGTCGCACCCCAAGGCGCCAGGGAAGCGAGCGGCCGACGAGCAACAACGGCGTGGCCGCGGCGAAGTGGTGATTGACGTAGGTAGGCCGAAAACCGGTGCGACGCAGGAGCGTTGTCAGGGTGCGTCGTCGGTAGCGACGGTAGTGTCCTGCCACCACATCGGCCTCGCTCCACAGCAGTGGAAACGCCGGGACCGAAGCCACGAATAGCCCGCCTGGCATGAGGACCCGATGAATCTCGCTCATCAGCCGGGACGGGTCCTCGAGATGCTCAAGGACATCAAACGCGCCGACGGCGGGAAGGGACTCGGGTGGCAACTCGAGCTCCTCGAGGCTGGCACGCACGACATGCCGAATACCGCGTGACGCAGCTCCGAGCGAGCCCGCCTCCCCAGGTTCGACCACGACGGCCGTGATGCCGACGCCCTCCAGGTAGCGTGACACAACGCCATTGCCAGCTCCGACTTCCCACACTGCCGGCGGCGCACCCGCTCGGCGGATGACATCCGCAATGATCTCGTTGCGCCAGCGAAACCAGAGACTTCGATCCTCGACGCTGAGCAGCGATCGATGCGCGGTTGCGGAGAATGCAGTCGGGTTGATCTCGCCCCTCCCCATCCAGACGCCGTCAACAAGAGTGGCATGGTCGGCGATCGACCAGCCAAAATCGTTCCGAAGCCGCGCAAACTCAGGAGCTGTGCTTGACGACATCGCGAGGGACTCTACGACTGCCCGGTCCAACTCGTACTTCGTGGGACCCCGTTCGACGGTCTTCGCACCAGAGGTACTCTCGACCGGATGACTGAGGCATCCCTTCGACTGAGTGTGGTGATCCCCGTTTACCGCTCCGAGTTCGCACTGCGGATACTTTGCGAACGGATCACCATGTCGCTCGCCGATCTGGATGGCGGCTACGAAATCATCTTCGTCGACGACCGAAGTCCCGACGGATCATGGAAGCTGATTGCCAAGCTCGCGAAGGAGTTTCCCGCCGTGAAGGCCGTGCGTCTGAGTCGAAACTTTGGTCAGCACTACGCCATCACGGCAGGACTCGACCTCGCCAACGGCGATTGGGTCGTGGTCATGGATGGTGACCTCCAGGACCGCCCCGAGGAGATTCCGAACCTGCTCGCGAAGGGTGAGGAAGGCTTTGACATCGTGCTCGCTCAACGTGTCAAACGAGCAGACGCGCTCCGCAAGCGGGCATCCTCGGTCATCTTCTACAAGTGCTTCTCGCTGCTCTCCGGCTTCTCGATGGATCCCTCCGTCGGAACGTTTCGCATCATGCGGCGCCCGGTCGTCGAAGCGCTCCGCTCGATGCGTGAAAGTCGCCGTCTCTTCGGAGGCTTCGTTCAGTGGGTGGGCTTCGAGACCGGTTATGTCGAGGTTCAGCATGACCCCCGTGTCGAGGGCAAGTCGTCGTATGGATGGCGAAAACTCCTGAAGCTCGCCCTGGACGGGATCGTGGCCTTCTCGAACCGGCCGCTGTACCTCTCGATCGCGATCGGCTTCCTCTTTTCCGTCGCCTCGGCGGTATATGGTCTCTCCCTTGTGATCGGATTCCTCATCGACCGCAAGATCGGGATATCGGGCTGGCTCAGCACGATGACGGTCACGTCGTTCATCGGAGGTCTGGTCCTGCTCAACCTCGGCATCGTCGGGATCTACGTCGGCCGCATCTACGACGAGACCAAACGGCGACCGCTGTACGTGATCGACGCCATCCTGCCCACGAGCGCTGAGCGATCGTAGCGATGCCAGAGTTTTCTCGGGTCGTGACCGACGCTGGAGAGGCGATGTCCATCAAATACAACATGATGGTCTACGACCTGCAACGGCAGGGGGTGGACATCCTGGTGATGAGCCTCGGCGAGGCGTTCTTCGACATCCCGCTGCTGCCGATGGACGAGCTGCCCTATCCCGCTGTCAATCACTACTCCAGCTCGCGGGGGATCCCCGAGCTCAGACAGCGACTCTCCACGTACTTTCACGACGAATATGGCGTTGACTTCGATCCCGACACGGAGATCCTGATCACCGCCGGCTCCAAGGCTGCGATCCACATGACGCTCATGTCGATCCTCGACCCCGGCGATGAGGTGCTCTACTCCGAGCCTGGATGGGTGAGCTATCCCGAACAGATCAAGTTGTGTTACGGCGTTCCGGTCAGCCTCCCCTTCGATCACACGGTGGCCGAATACGAGCGGTACATCACGGAGCGAACCAGGGCCATCATCGTGACCAGCCCCCACAACCCTCGGGGCCTCGTGCTTTCTGAGGCCGACCTGCGGCAATTGGTGGCGGTGGCGAAGAAGCATGACCTCTGGCTGTTGAGCGATGAAGCCTACAGCGACTTCCTCCTGGACGGATCCTTCGTCTCTGCGGGGCGCCTGGACCCGGACAAGGACCGGGTCGTGATATTCAACTCGATGTCGAAGAACTTTGGGATCTCTGGCTGGCGTGTGGGGTACGTCATCGCCAACGAGCAGCTGATCAACAGGGTTCTCAAGGTCAATCAGCACCTCATCACATGCCCGGCCACCATTCTCGAGTACTACCTCGCTCGGTACTTCGACACTCTCCTGGAGGTCACGAAACCGCAGATACGCGAGGTGGTGAAACGCCGCGAGCACCTCGCCGGCTACATGCGCGAGATCGGGCTGTCGGCGCTTCCAGGAGGAGCGACCTTCTACTTCTTCGTCTCTCTTGGTGCGTCGCAACTGCGATCAGAAGAGTTCGCGACGCGCCTCCTATATGAGCAACACATCAGCGTGGTACCGGGCGTGGGCTACGGGCCGTCGTGCAACTCCTTCATACGCGTCTCCATCGGAACCGCGAGCCTGGAAGAGAACATGCGCGGACTAGCCGCCATCAGGGCGTTGATCGACGACACTTCATTCTCGCCTCGGGTCTCTGCGTCTGATGGCCGGTAGCAGATGGGTGCACGTGCTTGGTGGTGGCGAATGGCAGGTGCCGACCATCAAGCTCGCCAAAGCCTCTGGCTACCGGGTGTTGTGCACCGACATCTACTCCGAGCGTCCAGGGTACGCCTACGCGGACGAGCACGTGGTCGTCGACATCGCTGACAACGTGGCAACCCTGGAGATAGCCCAGCGGGCGCGTATCGATGGGATCATCTGTGACACGACCGACGTCGGTGTCCCCACTATGGCCTACGTCGCGGAGCAGATGGGCCTCCCTGGAATCGGATATGAGACGGCACTCAACTTCACCAACAAGTTCCTCATGCGCGAAATCACCAGCGCCGCGGGGGTACCCAACCCGCCGTTCCGGCTGGTGGGCGACCGGGGAGATGTGGTCGCAGCAGCCGCCGACATCGGGTTCCCTCTGGTCGTCAAACCCGTGGCCAGCCAGTCGAGTTCGCGGTGTCCACGTCGTGCGCACCGCAGATGCCCTGGAGTCCGCGTTCGAGGAGGCGTCACACTACGCTCGCAATGGTCAGGTCATTGCAGAAGGCTTCATTGACGGGACCGAGGTTACCGTCGAGGGCTATTGCCTCGAGGGTGAGCCCCTCATCTCCGGCATCTCGGACAAGGATCACTTTGCGCACAGGCCGGAGGTGGCCAACCGCATCACCTATCCCGCCGATCTGCCTCCGAGCGTCATGGCCCGGATCAGGGAGGTGAACACCGCAGTCGTCCAGTCACTCGGGCTTCGCACCGGGGTGACGCACGCCGAATACATGGTGGCAGGGGGCGAGGTATATCTGGTTGAGATCGCCGCGCGCGGCGGTGGCAGCCGGATCCACACGCACATCGCTCCCTACCTCGCCGGCGTCTGCATTCCCCAGCTGTATCTTGACTTCGTCATGGGCGGGATGCCCACGGCTCGACCTGACGGTGTGGCGCGCGCCGCCAACCTGGCTTTCTTCGCGTTTCCTGCCGGGACGGTGACCGGGATCGATGGCGTTGCGGAAGCCGCGACGCTGCCAGGGGTCGAAGAACTGCACCTGGAATTCGCGGTCGGGGACAGGCTCGAGCCTCCGGATGACGACCGTTCTCGGCCCGGCTATGTGGTTGTCTTCGGCGCGAACCGTGCCGAGGTTCTCAGCATCACCGCGGACGTTTTCGAACGGGTCCGGGTGACCATCGCATGATCGTCGACTGCCACACACACATCTACGAAGCCGGACGCGGGGGTCCGTTCGATATTCCTGCCAGCGCCGACGCCCTCGTCCGTGACATGGATGCATGCGGCGTGGACATCTCAGTGGTGCTGCCGCTGCCCGGCACGGCGACCAATGCATTCGTCCAGGCGCAATGCGCTCGTTTTCCCGACCGCTTGGTCGGCCTCTATACGCCGGAATTCGAGAACCCGAGCACGACCATCACCAAGATGGAGCAGTTCTTTCAGGAGCACAACCCGCCCGGATTCAAGATTCACCCACGCGTTCAAGGGATCCGCGTCACCGACGTGATTGTCCGCGACGTCCTCGCCTGGGCGAGCGAGCGATCGTTGACGGTTCTGTTCGACGTCTTCCCGTACGGCCCCAGCATGGCTGATCCCTTGCTGCATCCCCTTGCGTATCACACGCTCGCGCAGGAGATGCCGGACCTCACGATGGTCCTGGCTCACGCCGGCGGTTACAAGGTCCTGGAAGCATTCGTGGTGGCAAAGATCAATCCCCGTGTCCATCTCGATGTGTCCTTCACGCCCATCTACTTCAAGCAGTCATCTGCGGCCGCCGACATCCCGTTTATCTGCGAGCGCCTCCCCGACGGCCGCGTGCTGTACGGGAGCGACTTTCCCCACGTCCGCCTTGGCGAGGCGCTGGAGAGTGCGCAGCAGTGGGCCGGCTCCTTCACTGACGCGAAGAGGGCGTCGCTCTTTGGAGACGCGGCCGCCGCGCTGTTTCGGATTTCGCGGAGGGGCGCGTAATTCACGGACACGAATCGCCGAGTCACGAGGGCGCAATGCTGGACGTGGACGTGGGTGAACTGCGCGAGCGGTACAGGCGGCGGTTCTCGCAGTACGGCTATGACCCCAGGACTCTCGGGTGGAACGCCGGAAGCCAGCGGGTCCGCTTTGAAGCGGTCCTCGAGGGCCTTCGTGAGGAGGATTACCCTTCCGTTCTCGACGTGGGATGTGGGTTCGGTGATCTGCTCACTGTCCTCCGCGCTCGTGGATGGCGGGGACGGTACACCGGCATCGATCTCGTTCCCGAGCTGATCGATGAGGCGCGCCGCCGCCACGCCGACGACGGCGACGCTTCCTTCGCATGCTCGGAGATCACGGCGATCGCCAGGGAGCACACATCAGCCATGGCGGTGGCGATCGGGATCTTCAACCACCGTCTGCATCGGGACAACATGGAATTCGTGCGCGAGATGATCGCCGTCATGTGGGCATCGAGCACGGAGGTGGTGGTGTGCGATTTCCTCAGTACCACCTCGGAACCGGACCGGCGCAGAGATGACCTGTTCTACGCGGACCCAGGCGCGCTGCTCGCGGAAGCGCACGTCCACTCCAGGCGAGCGATGCTCCACCACGCGTACATGCCCTTCGAGTTCCAGGTGAAGATCTGGCACCACGACGAGTTCCGGAAGGACATGCCGGTCTTCGCGCCGTACGACCATGGTGACCCGGTTGCACCGTGATCGATGACGCGCTGGAGCAGAGAACTATCCAGGAACTCTGAAGCTGCGCACCGCCTCGATAACCGTGGTGACATCGCCGTCTTCCATGTTGGTGTAGAACGGAAGGCGGAGCAGTCGCTCGCTCACGCTCTCGGTCACCGGGCAGTCGGCCACGGGCTGGAGGCGCCGCCCGTACGGGGACAGATGCAGCGGCTGATAGTGGAAGACCGCGAGGATCCCGGCGGCCCTGAGGTGGCTGAGCAACGCGTCCCGCGAGTGGGCGGACGGCATCAGCATGTGGAAAAGGTGGTACGGCGTCTCGCAATCCGACGGTATCGACGGCATCTGGACATCGTTGGCATCTGACCAGTCGGCAAGCTCGTCGTCGTAGCGGTGCCAAATGGCGCTCCGGTGCTCCAACACCCAGTCGCGGTCCTCGAGTTGGGCGAGCAGCATCGCGGCAAGCAGATCCGAGGGTAGGTAGCTCGAACCCACATCGACCCATGTGTACTTGTCGACCAGACCGAGGAAGAACTGGCGCCGATTCGTTCCCTTCTCGCGGATGATCTCCGCTCGCCCGATGTACGCGGAATCGTTGATCACGATCGCTCCCCCCTCGCCGCAGGAAAAGTTCTTGGTTTCGTGAAAACTTTGGGCGGCCATGACGCCGAACGTTCCCAGCAGTCGCCCGCGATAGCGACCGAACAAGCCGTGCGCGTTGTCCTCCACGATGGGGACGCCGTGCCGCGCTGCAATCTCGAGGATCGGGTCCATCTCGCACGCAACTCCGGCGTAGTGCACCGGCACGATCGCACGGGTCCTCTCGGTGATCAGAGCCTCGAGCCTGCTCTCATCGAGGTTGAGGGTGTCGGAGCGGATGTCGATGAACACCGGGGTCGCTCCACGGAGCACGAAGGCATTCACAGTCGAGGAGAACGTGAATGAGGGGACGATGACCTCGTCACCCGGTCCGATGTTCAGCAGGAGGGCCATCAACTCGAGTGCGTGCGTGCCGGATGTCGTCAGCCGGACAGTCGAGCCACCGAACAGGTCACCGAGGAGATCCTGGCATCTCTGCGTAAATGGGCCATCACCGGAGAGGTGCCCGCTGTGAAGCGCCGCGGCGACGTACTCGTCGACCAACCGGGTTTGGGTCGGGCGGTTGAACGGGATCCGCAGCGAAGGAGCGCTCACCCCGCTATCCTGCCGTCACGACGACCGCATCAGCGTCGCTGAACACGACGTGGCCAAGTCCGATAACGGCCGGATCGTGGCCGCTGTGAATGCGATCGATGAAGTGACCGTCGGGATCCCATTGCGGATGGGATCGTAAGGCTCGATGAACACCTGACGCTCCGAGAAAGCTGAGTAGTAACAATACCGGCCATCTGTCCTCAGCGGGGCGATCCCGTGGTTGTTGACTGCGACCACGGCTTCGACGGACGAGTGCTCGCCAAGCCAAGCGAGCGCGGCGGAGCACTGGGGGTCAGGATCTAATGCGGCTGCCCTAAGGTCGCTGCTCCCGTCGGCGCATCATTACTGTTCAGCGGTGACTTACGGCGCTTCTTCCGCGGCCGATTACGCCATTGCTCCCAGGCCACAGCCTTCCGGATGCACCATCCGCTGCTTGCCAGAAAGCCGTATTCCAACCCATATAACCCAATGAAGAAGATGGGGTTGACCGGTCTCCCCCCGTCGACCACAACATGGAAGAAGAGTGCGCAGGACGCACTGAACGCTGCGAATAAGAAGAAGCCGACCACCCACAGGCGCATGGGCGCTGCCGATGCCGCGGATCCGACCTCTCGGGGAACGAGACGCTTTCGCATCGGCACAAGAGTCAGCGCACTCGGGTAGGTGGCGACGATCGCGGCGGTCACGAGCGAGCTGGTGGTGAAGCCGTCGCCGTTGCTGAAGCCGAAGGCGACGGTGAGTCCAACCCAGAGTGGAAGTGCACTCCCGAGGAGGACAGCACCCGGCCAGTAGCGCACACCCGCGTCCCATCGCGGGGTCGAGAACTTGCCCGGCAGGGGGTATGAATCCCAGCGGGGTGGCCCTTGGCCCTCGACCTTCCCACCCTCCTTCATAACATCCCGAACGATAGCTCACCAAAAAGGGTAAAGAGGATGACCTGGTGCGAAGCTGGATCAGGAGATCGGCGGCGGTAGCGCTGGCGGTGCGGCCGGGGGCACGCCTCCCGCCCATATGTAGCGGTCCCAGAGCCCGTTGAGGTGGCTTTGGTAATACAGCGGGTAGAGGGTGAAGATGAAGGCGAGCAACAAGCCAAGGCCGCCCGACGCCCGACTTGGACTGCCACCAACCTCCTCCATTCTCGCGATGCGCTTGCCTGTCCTGTAGATAGTCACCAACGGCGGAATAACGAGGATGGCCCCAGGAATGAAGGCCAGCACTGACAGCGCGGGCTTTATGGAGTCGTCCCGGAGAAAACGACGCGCCTCATCATTGACCTTGTAGATCCAAACGTACGAGTAAATGCCGAGCGTAATGAAGGGCAAGCCGAGCCACACCGCGACGATGTTGCGTTTCTTGTAGGTCTGATTTCCGATCACGACCGTCTGCGACATTGGGGTCCCCTTTACGAGCCCGCTGGCAAGGCGCCGAGCGTGCTGGCCGGAGTCTAGTGGGATCGCCGGCGCCACGGGGGAAGTTGTCAGCTGGGAGGCGGTGGACCCTTCGTGATTGGGAACGATATCGGACCGATGCGCGAGAGCACATAGAATCCGATCGCGAAGAGCGCGAGTGCCAATGCCGTCCGGGAGAGCACCCCATTCGTGGTCAACTCGACCACTCCCGCGACCAGGAACAGCGTGAAGCTGACTACGATGCAGAAGTCCTTGAATGTCATGGCTCCGTCTCCCTATTCGTGAACATGACCACAGCTTAGGGCTCCAGGGATAGCTCGGAGTCCGCTGACCAGGACGCCGCGCAGGCCGCGGCGCAGAAGGCGGCCAAGAAGGCCAAGGCTTCGGGGCGGGCCCGGGTGATCATCGCCGACACCGGGATGTGATGCCGTAACCGGGCCACACCTGCGTAGAGCCCGCTGGCATACAGTGCCCGTCACGGAGGACGAGGCATGATCGGTGCACGGTTGCGGCGCCTGGCGTGGTCGGTTGTGGTCGTGGCGCTGGTGGGCTGCGGCGGCACCGTCACGAGCGGCGGAACCCCGGCAACCAGCGCGAACTACGTCCAGCAGTACGCAAATGCCGGGGCCGCGCTGGACACGGCGACGACCACATGGGACACGCTCGGCCAGTCGCTGGTCGTGGCCGGCACGAACACCGTTGCCAACGAGGCGCCGATCGACGCCGCCTACGCCCAGGCGCTGCAGGCGTTCAGCACCACGCTGCTCGGCATCCAGTTCCCAGCCTCCACCCAGAACGATGTCCGCGCGGTGGTCAACGCGGCGGCGATCGTGCGCCGCGACCTCGCCGGCGTCGCGAGCGGCGCGGTCGCAACCGCTCAATTCGTGAGCGATGAGTCCAACCTCCAGGCGGCGATCAACCTCGTGCAGCGGGATCTCGGTCTGGGTTCGAGCACCCCGATTGCCGGTGGGTGAGATGCCGGCGGAACGAAGCCTCGCCTGACGGCTCGACTAGAAGAGGAGGTGGAGCGCAAACGCAACGCCGAAGACGACGACGACGGTGCGCAGCACCACCGGACTCAGACGGCGTGCCACGGTCACGCCGATGAAGCCGCCTGCCGCGCTCATCGGGAACATGACCAGGACGGCGATCCACGACACCGGCCCGAAGAAGGCGAAATAGACGGCCGCGACCACGTTGATGATCAGCGACATCATGCCCTTGAGCGCGTTGATCCGCTGCAGATCGTCGCGGATGAACAGTCCGAGCACCGCGAGCATCATCACGCCCAGACCGGCGCCGAAAAAGGCGCCGTAGACACCGCCGAGAAACTGCGCCGCCGCGAGCACGGGCGAACGGTGCTGTTCGTGTTCCGGGCGACGTGCGCTGACCCGCGACGTGACCACGGGCTGAAGCAGGAGCAACCCGCATGCGCCGAGGATCAGCCACGGGACGACAGCCGCGAACACGCTCTTGGAAGTGCGCGTCAGCAGGATCGCGCCGACGATCGCGCCGGCGACGCTGATCGGCCCGAGAAAACGCACCCGCTCGCGTTGAACCTTGAGCTCCGCCCGGTAGGCGACGCTGCCGCCCGCGTAACCCGGAAGCAGGCCGAGCGTGCTCGTGACATTTGCGGTCAGCGCCGGGAAACCGAGCAGGAGCAAGGCCGGAAACGACAGGAGGGTTCCTCCTCCGGCGACTGCGTTCACCGCGCCGGCAACCAGCGCCGCGGCCGCGACCAGGAGCAGCCGTGCGGCGTCGAGATGGATCAAGGGTTGCCGGGCGCGATCCTCGCGCGTGCGGCGGCCTCTCGCAGCCCAAGAATGTCGGCACTCAGCTCGCCGGCGGCGAGGCGCGCTCGGATCTCGCTCTCGTGCGCGACGCGGTCCAGTACCCCGCGAGCCATCTCGACGGCCGACGCGGCGGCGACGCAGACGACCCCGTCGTCATCGGCGACAATGACATCACCGGGCTCGACCTCCTGCCCCGCGCATACCACGGCGCGATTCACCGCTCCCGCACCATGTTTGGTCGTGCCTTGCGCCGTGATCCACCGTGACCAGACGGGGAAACCCATCGCGCGCAACTCGGCCACGTCGCGCACCCCCGCATCGATGACGGCGCCGATCACTCCGTGGGCCCGTAGCGACGTCGCAAGCAGCTCCCCGATGACCCCGGCGTTCCTCGGCGGCCCGGTCGCAACGACCAGCACATCGCCCGGACGGCAGTGCTCGACCGCCATGTGGATCATCAGGTTGTCCGCCGGTGGGCAGAGGACGGTCACCGCCGGACCCGCGATACGGATGCCCTGCTGGATCGGGCGAATCGCCGGGTCGAGCAAACCTGCTCTGCCGAAGGCCTCATGTGCGGCGGCGACGCCGTGGGCGGCGAGGGTGGCGACGGCCGCGGACCAGTCCGCCTCCAGCGACCGATCACCGCCCGACATCAGGCCGGTGACGCGACCACGATGTTGC
Source organism: Candidatus Dormiibacterota bacterium (assembly GCA_963709585.1). Taxonomy (GTDB): domain Bacteria; phylum Chloroflexota; class Dormibacteria; order Aeolococcales; family Aeolococcaceae; genus Palsa-851. The sequence goes on from CAVPXI010000005.1 coordinate 59,947, forward strand.
GAAGCTTCCCGATGCCCTCGATCTCCGACTCCATAACGTCGCCAGGCTGCAGGTATTCCGGTGGGGTTCGCGCAAAGCCAACTCCCTCGGGGGTGCCGGTCGCGATCAGCATCCCCGGGAGCAGGGTCATGCCGACCGACAGCCACTCGATGATCGCGTCCACGGGGTAGATCATGTCGCGGCTGTTGGCATCCTGCTTCACCGAGCCGTTGATGCGCAGCTCAAGGTGCAACGACTGCACGTCGGCGATCTCGTCGCGCGTCAGCACCCACGGGCCCACGGGGCAGGATCCGTCAAGGCTCTTCCCCTTGAACCACTGACCGCCCCAGCCGTTCTGGATGTCGCGTGCGGTGACATCGTTGAGCACGGTGTAGCCGAAGACATGGTTGAGCGCGTCCTGGCGCTTGATGTTGGCGCCGCGACGTCCGATCACGACGCCCAGCTCGACCTCCCAGTCGATCTTGGTGCTCACCGACGGGTCGATGCGGATGTCGGCGTACGGGGCAGCGATGGTGGTGATCGCCTTCGTGAAGATGGTCGGCGGCCCGACCTCGGCGTTCGAGGCGCGTGCGGTCTCCTCGGCATGCTTCTGGTAGTTGCGACCGATCGCGAGCACGTTCCCTCGCGGCGGGTCGAACGGCGGAAGCAGGGTCAGGTCCGCAAGCTTGCGAATCGCGCTCGCCGGCGCTGACGACGCCAGGACGCGCAGGCGATCGACGCCCTCCTCGCCGGCGTCGATCACACCGAGAACGGTTGCGGGCAGCGGGGCCGAGCCAGCGCCGTTGGCGGCGGCGACGTCGACAATCTCATCGGGTGCGCCGTCGCGTCCGACACCCAGGCGCGGCGTACCACCATCGCCAAACATGAGCAGTTTCATACCGTGTTCGCCTCCGAGCCGGACGCTGAGCTGAACTCGTCGCCGCTCCCAAAAACAGTTCCTCGAAATCCTGGCGATCGAGGAGTTCGCCGGGTTGACCTTCCATGCGAATGGATCCGGACACCAGAACCGAGGTGTACGCCGCGATCTCGAGCGCGGCCCGGGCGCGCTGCTCGACGAGCAGCACCGCCTTGCCCAGCGCCCCAAGTCCGCTGACCTGCTCGCGCAGCAATTTGTCGGCGAGTTGCGGCGCGAGGTTGGCCGTCGGCTCGTCGAGAATGAGCACCCTGGGATCGAGCATGAGCACGCGCGCGATCGCGAGCATCTTGCGTTCGCCGCCGCTCAACTTGTCGGCGCGACGTTTGAGCATCGGCTCGAGCGCGGGGAAGACTCCGACCACCTCCGGCACGCGCGCGCGGATGGTTGCGGCAGGCAGCACGTACCCGCCCATCTCCAGATTCTCGAGCACCGTCAAAGGCTCGAAGATGTCCTGCACCTGCGGCACGTATCCGACGCCGCGCCGCGCCAAGCCATCCGCGCCGCCCGCGCCGTGCTTGACCAGGAAGGCCTCATCGTCCGCGAGCCGCATCGGGGAGCCCGCGTCCGGCTGATCTCGGCGCGAGAAGCGCTCGAGATCGAGCAGGTGCGCAACGCGCTGGAGCGATTGCTCGCGCGGAGTGCCGCGGGACGTGCGACCAGCGGTGACCTGGCCGATCTTCGCGACATCCTCGCGGCGATGGCCGAGCGCCTCCGCGAGGCCGACGCCTGGGGCTACATGCAGCTCAACCCGCAGCTGCACCGGCGGATCTGGAAGATCTCCGGCAACGAGGTCGCCACCAAGATGCTCATCACCCTCAAGTCGCAGAGCATCCGGTTCCAGTACGGCACCATCCTCCGGCCCGGCCGTCCCGAGCAATCGCTTCGGGAGCACGAGGCGATCGTTGCCGCGATCGCGGCGCACGACCCCGATGCCTGCGATGCCGCGATGGCGGTCCACCTCGGCCACGTCCTCGAGACGCTGCGGTGGGCGATCGAGTTGCAGGAACGCCAGCGGCCGTGGTCGGCGTTACGGGAGCCGGCGCTCGACGCTCAGCCCTGAGGTTTAAGGAAACGAGCTCGCTCGAGTTCCACGAGCCGAAGGCCGCGACGTGGTGGCGGGAGCTCGTTGAGCTGGCAGCCCGCGGGCCGCGTGTCCAGCGTCGCGGAGTCCGGCTCGAAGCGCCGCCGGATCGCGGAGCCTCGAACTGAGAACCCCTGGGCCACTGCGATCCGGTCACGAATGGTGAGCAACATCGAGGCTCCTCAACACGCGATACGCGAGCATGATCCGAACGTCCGACGGAAGTCCAACGATAGCACCCGTTTCGAGTTGTTACCGGCGCGCGTCCGTGAGTGCGCCGGGCAGATCAAAGCTGCCGACTATCGACACGCGGTCGGGCGCCGTAGCAAAATACCGCGCGTGAAACCATCGAACACGGCGCTGCAGATTCGGTGCGTTCGCTGCGGCGGGACGAGGATGCTTCCGCTGACCGTCCACTTCCCGCGAGCGGAGTACGTGCAGATGCGGCGCTTCGCCCACCCGGTGCGTGCGGAGCTGAAGTGCATCGCCTGTGGGCACCGCCACGTCGCTCATCCCCGCGTCCTCCTCCCCGGCTGAGCCGTAGCCTCGACCGCGCGGTCACCCGCCTCCGGTCAGAATGGGCGGGTGGCATCGGAGAAGTTCACCGTGCAGCGTGGCACCGCAACCCTTGCGGGTGAGCGCTGGCCGGGCGGCGGACAGCCCGTGATCCTGCTCCACTCGGGTGTCACCGATCGCCGCTCCTGGTACGCGGTCGCGGACGCGCTCCAGCCCCAGAGCGATGCCGTTGCGTACGACATGCGCGGCTATGGGGAGACGTCGGGGGTCACGTACGGCTTCTCGCACCTCGATGACCTCGAGGCCGTGCTCGACCAGGTGACCACCGGACCGGTCTGGCTGGTGGGGAGTTCGATGGGTGGCGAGTTAGCGATCGACGCCGCGCTGGCAATGCCTGAGCGCGTCGCCGGGATGGTGCTGCTCGCCCCGGCGGTGAGCGGCGCTCCCGAACCGAGCGTGTTCGACGCGCCCACTGATCGACTGGTCCGCATGTGGGAGGCCGCGCAGACGTCGGGCGATATCGACGAGATCAACCGGATCGAGATGTGGCTCTGGCTCGACGGGCCGAGCTCGCCCGAGGGGCGCGTGGCCGGACCGGCTCGAGCGCTCGCCCTCGCGATGAACGCGATCGCGCTGAAGAACGAGATCCCCGAGGAGTCGGGAAAGAGCGGCATAACGGCGTGGTCGAGGCTGGAGGAGATCAATGCCCCGGTCACGGTCGGGTGCGGCGACCTCGACCTGCCGTTCATCATCGCGCGTTCGAAGGAGCTGGCCGACTGGCTTCCCAAGTCACGCTTTCACGTGTTCGAAGGTATGGCGCACCTCCCCTATCTCGAGCAGCCGGCGGTGGTCGCGGAGTTGATCAGCTCGGCGATCCGCACCCCATGGGTCACGACCCCGGCGTGATCGTCACGTAGGTGGCGATCGCCACGCCGGTCGCAGTCGTGGCGAGGATGTCGTAGCGGGTCGCTCCCGCGGGAACCGTGGCGTCGGCAACGAAGTGGCCGATGGGGTCGAGCCTCCGGCTCACCAGAATCGTCGGGGTGCCACCCGGAGGAGTCATGCCGATGGTCGTGGTCGCGATCTGAATCTCGCTCGTCTCGTTCGAGCTCGTGAAGAACGTGACGTGAAACTCGTCAGCGCCGGCCTTGTCGGGGTCGATGTACACCTGCGCGAGCCAGCCGCTCTGGAGCTGGATCGAGTACAGGGTCGGTAGCCCGCTGAAGCGTGCGGCGACGACGATCGGCGCCGGGGTGATGGTGGTCAGCTGGAGATGGACCTCGGCGGAACGCTGGGCATTCTCGATGATCACCGCGACCTCCCAGATCCCGGCAATCGCGAGGTTGCCTCCACGCGCGGTGAAGGTCCCGTCGGATTGACGCTTGAGCGTCAACGTCAACTCGCCGAGTTGCGGCCGCAGCGGCTGCGTGAACTCGAGCTCCACCGAGCCCGCGTGAACAGGTGCACCTGTGTCGTAGTCGGTCACGCGCAAAGCGAAGTTGTTGAACCCGGCGGCCCCAGGTGACACGACGAGGCGCACCTTGACGGTGGTGGCGAAATCGCTGCCGCTGATAACGAGTTGGCTCGATTGCGCTGTTGCCGCCACAGCGGTGGACGCGACCGGCGGTGCAACATTCACGAGTGTCGCGGCGACGAGCACAACCGCCGCGCCGATCACGACCTCCGTCGATCCGACCCGACGCAGTCCGCGCAGCACGGTCGACGAGTGGGGTACGTTGCCGAAGCGATTGATCGCGCCGAGGCCGGCCAGTACAAGAAACAGCGCCACCTTCACCAACACCAGGACCCCGAAGGCGGTGCCGAACAGCTGGCCGATCGATCCGATTTCGATGACGGCGCGGAACGTGCCGGTCAGCGCGACGATCACGATGGCGATGCCTGCGATCGTTGAGAAACGGCGGACCCCCCGACCTTTGACGCCCGACGGTTGGCCCCGTACAGCGAGGAGGAGGGTCAACAGCCCGCCAATCCAGGCCCCGCCCACCAGGGTGTGGGCCCACTGCGCAACGAGGTTGATCGCCACCGGCGTCTGCGCTCCCGCGTGGCTCGCAGCGACATCCACCCACATCGAGGTCGCTGCGCCGAGGCCCGCCAGGGCGAGAGCGGCACGCGATGCGACCGAAGGTGCAATCGACATGACGGCGACAGCCATGCCGGTTACCGCGATGGCCGCGACGCGCTCGACAGCGATCATCCCGAGCGACGTCGAGAACAGGGAGCCGAAGCTCACGCCCGCAGCCTCGCGTTGCGCTTCGACGATGCCGGCGACCCCGAGTGCGCCTGCCAGCCACAATGCGCCGAGCGTTGAGGTGGCGAACTTCGGGATGTCTCGCAGCGCAATCAGGCATGTCGATGCTACGCCCACGATCCCCATCACGCCGATGAAGAAGAGCCATCGCGCGACGACCGCCAGCACAGACGGCGGCGGCGAAACAACCGACTTGCTGGCGCGCGTGTTGGCGCTCGCGGCGGACTCGCCAACACCAAACGCGTATGCGCCGGTGGCGAGGTGACCATCAGTCTCAGACACAGTTTTCCATGTCACCGTGTACACACCGTTGCCGATCGGCCTGAGGGGGACCTCGAGCTCCAGCGGGTGACCCGGGACGACGACCGTCGGGCCGGCGTCGACGCTCACCCCTGAGCTGTTGATCACGGTGATGCTGGAAAGCTTCGGGTCTGGCGTTTCACCGAACGTGATCTCCACAACTTTCGGTGCGGTCTGGACCTCGGCGCCCTCGGGCGGAATCGCGCTCTGCGGCAGCGCATGAGCGGCCGCGGTCAGGGGCAGCGCAAGAGCTGCCCCGACCGCCATCGTCGCGGCGACGATGAACGACCGCCGTGCCCGCATCGCTACGGGCTCCTGCGGCGCAACCCTATCGCCAGATTGAGTGCGCTGAGGAGCACCGCCACGATGATCGCGATGATCGCGAGTGTTGTTGCCCCTGAGGCGCTCGTCTTCGCGTCGCCGGCCGTTGTTGACGCGGACTGTGCGCTCACCAGCGCACTCGCCGCGCGCTGGCTTACGGCGCTGACCTTGGTTGCAACGGCCGCGGCTGCCGGTATGACCACCGGGAACTGGACAGCGCTCGAATCCGCGATGGAGTCGAACGTCGTCGGGCCGGACGAAATTGTCTGGTTGACTGGGACGCCGTTGATGGTGCCGAAGACGCGAAAGGTGTACGTCCCGACCACGGTCGGGATGAGCGCGTAGTCGTATTCGTCGCGCCTGCCGTTACCGGTATCAGAATCGTAGAGGGGCACCGGGCAGAACGGGCTACTCGTCGTGCTCCCCACCGTCACCGTGACCTGGAGATCGGGATGCGTGCAATCCTGGTTGAGCGTGCTGACGGGGGTCCCGATTGGGTTAGTGGCCGACGGGATGTCGACGAATACCTGGATCGCGTTTGGGGCGCCGACGTAGGTGTCGGTGCCGCCGGCAGGCTCGAATTGCCATCCGATTGCAATCCGGTACTTCCCCGCCGTGAAGACGTAGTGCGCCGATGCGACTGCGAACGATGTTGCCAGTGCGAGCAGCGCCGCGGCGACAACCGCGAGCGCTCGGAGGCTGGTTTTCCCCACGTGATATCTCCTCGTTGGTGAACGATCGAAGGTGAGCCGAAGCTCACGGACGTCGGTCAGATGCCGAGGAGCAGCGGCGGCGGCCTTCGCCAGAGATGCCGTCCCAGCCGGTCGAGTGGGGTGACGGCGAGAGCACGTGGACGGGGAACGACGACGGGTGCGCTCCGCCGGCGCCTGACGATGGCGCGCAGGAGTGCCTCCACCCGCTCGACGGCGACCTCGCGGCGGTGGAACAAAACCTGGCAGATGCGGACCACGCAGGCGAGCAGCAGCGACACGTAGAGGTGGACGAGTGGGGCGGCCCAGTGGATCCCGCTGATCGCGCCCAATCCTGGCGCCGGCTGGGAGCGCGCCACCGCCTCCACGTTCTCCTGGACGAGGTACAGGGCGATCTGGGCGGCCGCGAGCGGCAGCCAGATGGCCGCCAGGCGAGTTCCCGGCGTCGATCGGGGCGAGCGCGCCCCGGCCCCGCTATCGGCTCGTCCGCGCCAGATGCGGCGCACGCCCGCCGCGGCGCGGTCGAGTCGGTCGTTCAGCGCCTGCCACGCTCGCGCCAGGCGGAACGCGAAGACGGCGCCGAGCACCACAAGGGCGCCGGCCACCGGGAGCATGTAGGCGTGGACCGGGTTGGTTATGGACTCGACGATGCCGGCCAGCCCCCAGACCCGGAGGTACTCGACCGTGTGGCCGATGAACAGTCCAACCAGCGCGAGGAGCACGCCGCCTGATGCGGCAACCCTCGTCTGCCGATGTGCGATCACGCCGGGAGCATACGCTCGCCCAGGCGGGTCAAGCGAGCCATAATTGGCGCCGCGCCCGGCCGGCCGATGGTCGCCGGCGTGCGCGAATCTGCCGTCAAGCACCCGTTGCCGAGAGCGAGGATTGCGGATGAAACCCTCGGGGAGCCTCGGAGCCCTCACTCGATCCAAGCGCGGGCAGGCGCTGATCGTTTCCCTCGCACTTGCGGGTGGGCTTGGCATCGGGGCGCTGATGTCCATGACGGTGCACCCGCGCGCCGCGACCACGAGTGCCCCATTGGAGATCACGCCCTCTGCGAACATCATCGGCTCGCCACTGACACGCCAGCCGACGCCTCCGCTGACGGGGCTCGTCGACCAGAACGGCCAGCCAGTTTCACTGGCAGACGAGAAGGGCCACGTCGTGCTCGTGGCATTCATGGACCCGCTGTGCGTCAACCTCTGCCCGCTCCTCGGTCGTGACATCGTCGCCGTGGAGCAGGCACTGCCCAAGGGGATGAATCCAGTTCTGCTCATCGTCAGCGTCGTCGCCGACCGCACGTCGGCGGACGTGGCGCAGTTCATCCGCACGAACCTCACAACCAAGTGGGATCCCGGCTGGCACTGGCTGCTCGGACCCGACGCCGAGCTGAAGATCACCTGGTTGAAATGGGGTGAGCCGATCGAACCGCCGCACACCAATTACCTCGAGGTCATCGACCCACAGGGGTACGTCCGCGTGATCTACCCAGCGCCGCTCTTTGTGAGCGATGTCGTGCACGCGATCACGGTGGTAGCGCACGAATAGCCGCTGAGGCAAGCCGCAACAGCGAGGCACAGTTGAGAGGAAGGCCGCTTTTGCGCTAAGGTCGCGGCCTATGCCGACGTACAAGATGGGTCAGGCCGCCGATCTCCTCGGCGTGAGCGTCGATACGGTTCGTCGCTGGGCCGACGCCGGACGCATCGATACGGTGCGCACCGAGGGCGGCCACCGGCTGGTCGACGGCGTCGCTCTGGCGAGGTTTGCCGTCAAGCTCGCCAGCAATCACCCGGCCGTGCCCGTGACCGAATCGGCGCGCAATCACTTCCTCGGGCTGGTCACCGACGTTGCCACCGACGGCGTGATGGCGCACGTCAAGCTTCAGGCGGGGCCGTTCCGGGTCAGCTCATTGATCAGCAGCGAGGCGGTCGCCGAGCTCGGCCTCGAGCCCGGAATGCTCGCCGTCGCTTCCGTCAAAGCCACCAACGTGGTGATCGAGCTGCCTCCACCCGCAGAGCCACAACCGAGGAAGACGTGAAGCTCAGAAGTCGCACGATCCTGCTTTCTGGCACCGCGGTAATCGCGCTTGCGGCGTGCGGCTCGAGTCCATCCAGCGGTCCGTCAGCCTCGCCCGATCCACTCAGCGGGTCGATCACCGTGTTCGCCGCGTCCTCACTGACCTCCACGTTCAACACGGCGGAGAAGGGTCTAGAACTCGATCATCCCGGCTTCGCGGCTCAGTATTCCTACGGCAGCTCGCAGACGCTGGTCACCCAGATCATCAACGGCGCGCCGGCCGACGTCATCGCGACAGCGAACACCACCACGATGCAGCAACTTGTCGCCAAGGGACTGGTCAACACCCCGCAGGCCTTCTGCAAGAACAAGCTCGAAATCATCGTCGCGCCAGGAAACCCAAAGAACATCAAGACCCTCGCCGACCTCGCCACTCCAGGTCTCGCCGTCGTCCTCGCCGCGGCCGGCGTTCCTGTGGGCGACTATGCGGCCAAGGCCCTGAAGGCAGCGCACATCACGCTCACGCCGAAGTCACTCCAGCTCGACGACGCAGTCGTGGTCGAACAGGTCGAATCCGGTAATGCCGACGCGGGCCTGGTCTTCGTGACCGACGTCGTCAGCGCGGGCAGCAAGGTCACCGGCGTCCCGATACCCGATGCGCAGAACGTGATCGGCACGTATGAGATCGCCGCGCTGAAGGCGAGCACGAACGTGGCGGCAGCCGAGGCGTTTGCGACCTCGGCGGTGTCGGGCGACGTGCAGACCCAGCTGCTGGCTGACGGGTTCTTGAAGGCCTCATGACCCGGGGCGTCACGCGACGCCCCCTTGTCGGTCTCCTGATCCCGGCCGCGGTGGCGGTGCTGTTCATCGCGCTGCCGCTGATCGGACTGCTCGTCCACGTCGACTGGAGCAACCTCCCGTCGCAGCTGGTGTCAGCCGATGTGCTCACCGCCCTCCGGCTCTCCCTCGAGTGCTCGATCATCGCGGTGGCGATCTCGCTGGTGATCGGTGTCCCGCTGGCGTATCTGCTGGCGCGCACATCGATTCCGGGACGCCGGTTGCTCCGCGGGCTGGTGACCCTGCCACTCGTGCTGCCACCAGTGGTCGGCGGGATCGCATTGCAGACGGCCCTCGGCCGGACCACGCCCGTCGGGACGGTGCTGGACCACTTCGGGATCGTGCTTCCGTTCAGCACCGCTGGGGCGGCGATCGCCGAGGCGTTCGTCGGCTTTCCCTTCCTGGTGATCACCGTCGAGGCCGGGCTCCGGCAGCGCGACGACAGCTTCGAGGAGGTCGCCGCGACCCTCGGTGCCCGGCCATGGCGGCGGTTCTGGCGGGTGACCATGCCTCTGGCAGCGCCGTCGATCGCCGCCGGTGCCGCACTCTGCTGGGCCCGGGCATTGGGCGAGTTCGGTGCCACGATCACGTTCGCGGGGAGTTTTCCGGGAACCACCGAAACGCTCCCGATCGCCGCCTACAGCTCGTTCGAAGGGTCGGGACAGATCGGCATGGCGATCACGCTGTCCCTCCTGCTGCTCGCGATCTCGGTCCTGGTGCTGGTTGTGCTGCGTGACCGCTGGCTCGGTGCCCTGCGGTGACCCTTCACGCGCGAAGTCCGCACCCAGCTTGGAACGCTCGGTCTCGATTGCGATCTCTCGGTCGACGCCGGGGTCACGGTCGCGGTGCTCGGACCAAACGGTGCCGGCAAGACGACCCTGCTCCGGGTGATCGCGGGGCTGGTGCCGGTCGACGAAGGACGGGTCGAGTGTGACGGAGCCGTGTTCGAGGACACCGCCACCGGCGCGTGGCTGACGCCTGAAGCGCGCCGGGTCGGATTCGTGTTCCAGGACCATGGACTGTTCCCGCACATCAGCGTGCTCGACAATGTCGCCTTCGGTCTGCGTGCCCGCGGCGTCGATCGGAAGACGGCAAACGCGAAGGCGCACGAGTGGCTCGCGCGGGTGGAGCTCGCGACATACGCGACGAGCCGCCCGTCGGTGCTGAGCGGCGGCCAGTCGCAGCGGGCGGCGCTGGCGCGCGTCCTGGTCACCGAACCCCAGGCACTGCTGCTCGACGAACCGCTTGCCGCCGTCGACGCCTCGGGACGCCTCGAGCTTCGCCGCGCGCTTCGCGAGCACCTCTCCTCATTCGCCGGTGTGCGTCTGATCGTGACCCACGATCCGCTCGAGGCGGCGTCGCTCGCCGAGCGCGTCGTCGTCCTCGAGGATGGTCGCGTCACCCAGGAGGGAACGTTCGGCGAGGTGTCGGCGCGTCCGCAATCGGCATGGATCGCCCGGATGGCAGGGCTGAACCTGCTCCGCGGCGCAGTGTCGGACGGCACGATCCTCCTCGATGACGGTTCCCGTCTCACCGTGGCCATCGACATCCGGGGCCCCGCGCTGGCAACCATCCACCCTCGTGCCGTGGCCCTGTACCGCCAGGCCCCGGAGGGCAGCCCGCGCAACGTCCTGCGCTGCAAGGTCGCCGGGGTCGACCCGGAAGGTGACCGCTGGCGGATCCGCCTCGACGGCCCTTTCCCTCTCGTCGCTGAAGTGACTCCGGGGGCGGCCGCGGATCTGCGCCTCGCTGAGGGAGGCGAGGTGTTCGCGGTGGTCAAGGCAACCGAGATCGACGTCTATTCCCTGTGAGCCTACGCGTGAGCTCGTCGCGGCTTGACCGCACTGCCGCGAACTCGTCACCCTGGGTGCATGAGCGGACCGGCCGATGCCGCGCAGCCGGCTTCGGTCGACGCGATCGTCGACCTGCTGGCGGCGAACGATTACCTGTGCGACCGGCGGCTGGCGACGGCAATCCTCGTGGCGATGCGCATCAACAAACCGCTCTTCCTCGAAGGCGAAGCCGGGGTGGGCAAGACCGAGGCGGCGCGGGCGCTGGCCGCCGGTCTCGGGGCCCGCCTGATCCGTCTGCAGTGCTACGAGGGCATCGACCTCGCCCACGCCGCGTACGAGTGGAACTACGCGCGCCAGTTGCTCCATATCCGGCTGGTCGGCGAGCGCGAGGATCGCGCCCGCGCCGAGCAGGACGTGTTCGGGCCGGAGTTCCTGCTCCGGCGTCCGCTGCTCGACGCCATCGACAACCACGACGCAGTCGCGCCGGTGCTGCTCATCGACGAGATCGACAGGTCGGATGAGGAGTTCGAGGCCTTCCTCCTCGAGATCCTCGCCGACTTCGCGATCAGCATTCCCGAGCTGGGGACCATCCGCGCGGCGCATCCACCGCTGGTGATCCTCACCGGGAATCGCACACGCGAGGTCCACGACGCGCTCAAGCGACGCTGCCTGTACCACTGGATCGACTACCCGGACCTCGAGCGTGAGGTTGCCATCGTGCGCGTCCGCGCACCCGAGGTCTCTGAACGGCTCGGCCGTCAGGTTGCGGAGGTCACCCAGCGACTGCGGGGACTCGATCTCTACAAAGTGCCAGGAGTGGCAGAAACGGTTGACTGGGCGCGCGCGCTCGCCGCTCTGGGGCACACCGATGCGACGCCCGCCGCGCTCCGGGAGACCATGGGTGCGGCGATCAAGCACCAGGAGGACGTCGAGCGCAGCGAGGAGGCGATCGCGGAGCACGCGGGGCTGTGATCGGTCACGCTCCGGATCCAGTCGAGAGCGTGACGCTCTTCGCGCGTCTGCTCCGCGACGCGGGCCTCACCACCGGTCCGCAGCGCGTCCGCGACGCGTGCGAGGCCCTGCTCGCGATCGATCTGGAGCGGCCGGACGAGGTCCGCTATGCGCTGCGCGTGGTGTTCGTGACCCGGCGCGAGGAGGGTCCCGTGTTCGACGCGGCGTTCGATCTCTTCTTCTCCCGGCCGGGCGGCGAAGGCAAGGCCGGCTCCATCCCCGGACGCAGCCGCCCGCTGGCGCTGGATCCCAAACAGGCACTCGCCTGGATGAACGCCCTCGGTCTGTCGTCGCCCAGCGTTGCCCGTGAGATCGAGGGACCGCCGGCCTCGAGCACCGGGTACAGCGCCGAGGAGTTGCTCCGCCGGCGCGACTTTCGCGAGATGAGCTGGGACGAGCTCGCGGCAGTGCGCCGGCTGCTCCGCCAGTCGCCGTGGCGAGTCGCGGAGCGACGGACCCGGCGCCTGCGCGCCGATCGTCGCGGCACCGTGGAGCTCCGCCGCACCATGCGAGCCGCGGCGCGCCAGGGAGGCGACGCGCATCGCCTCGCCCGCGCGAGCGCGCGGACCAAGCGCCGGCCGATCGTGATCCTCTGCGACGTCAGCGGTTCGATGGATCGGTACTCGCGTCACCTGCTCGTCTTCGCGCACGCGATCGGCAGGCGCGAGCGCGTCGAGACTTTCGCGTTTTCGACACATCTGACCAGAATCACGCATCTGCTCCGTCACGGCGACATCAACTCGGCGCTCGATCACGTCGCGAGCCAGGTGCACGACATTGGCGGCGGGACGCGCATCGCCGACGCCCTGCACACCTTCCAACGCGACCATGCGCGCCGCGTGCTCGGCCACGGCGCGGTGGTCCTGATCATCAGCGACGGCTGGGATCGGGGTGACCCCGATCAGCTCGGTCGCGAGATGGCCCGTCTCCGCCGCAGCTGCCACCGGCTGATCTGGCTCAACCCGCTGCTGGGCAGCTCGGCATACCTGCCCGAGACGCGTGGGATGGCGGCGGCGCTCCCCCACTGCGACGACTTCCTGAGCGCGCACAGCGTCGAAGCGCTCGACGCACTCGGAAAGTTGCTTGCTCAGCTCCCGCGACGCGTCAGCCGTTCGCCTCGCGGCGCCGGCGACGGGCTCGCCGGGCGCGACGGAACAGGAGCAGGCTGACCAATCCCGCGAACGCCATCGCGATCGTCTGAGGCCGCACCTTGATCCGGCTGATGCGCTCCTTGGCCACGGCGCGGCCGAGCGCCAACGCGTCGATCGCGGCGGGTGCGGATGCGGCCGGCGGCGGGGTGAATCCGGAACTGGATGCGGCCGGCGAGCGGGTGGGTCCGGCGGCGGAGGCGGACGACGAGGCGCTCGATCCCGCGCTCGATCCCGCCCCGGAGTCAGTGGCGGCCGGCGCCGCGCCGGGTGCCGGCGCCTCGAGCTTCGACTGGATGCACTCGGCAGCCTGTCCAACCAGGTGACGTGAGACGTCCTCCATGATGCCGCGTCCGAATTGAGCGACCCGCCCGACGACGGTGAAGTCGGTGGTCAGCGTCACCTTCGAGCTCTCGCCGTCGGCGGCGACCGCCATGATCGTCGTGGCCTGGGCGGTGCCGGAGCCGGTGGTTTCGCGCCCTTCCGCCTCGAGGGTCGCCGTGCGCGTCGCGGAGTCGCGCGAGGTGATCCGGGCGGTGCCGTTGTAGTTCACCGTCACCGGTCCGACCTTGATCTTGACCTTGCCCTTGAAGGTGTTGGTGTCGACCACCTCGGAGAGCTCGGCGCCGGGAACGCAGCTCACGACGTTGTTGACGTCGAGCAGAAACTCGTACACGCGATCGGGCGCCGCCTTGACGGCGAAGGAGTTCTCGATTTGCATTCCCGGAATTGTGCGCCGCACGCAGGCATGCCGGCTTGTGGCCTTCGGCGGTGGAAGTGGATACTCATGTCATGCGAGATCTGCTTCCGACGCTCGACGAATGGAGCGAGAGCGACCCGCTGGTTGCGATCGCGACCGTCGTGGGCACCTCAGGTTCGACCCCACGGCCGATGGGCGCTCGCCTCCTGGTGAGCCGTGACGGTCGCATGGCCGGCTCGGTGAGTGGCGGGTGCCTCGAATCCGCCGTGGTGCTCGAGGCTCAGGCGACGATCGCGGGCGATGCCCCACCGCGCCTCCTCCACTACGGGATCAGCGACGAGATGGGCTGGTCGGTCGGCCTGTCCTGCGGCGGCGAGGTTGACATCTTCGTCGAGACGCTCGAGGGCGACGGGTCGGATCCGGTGCTCGAGGAGGTCCGGCGGGCGATCGAGACCTCGCGACCGGTCGCTTTGCTCACCGCCCTCGACGGTGAGCACGCCGGCAACCGAGCCGCGGCCACCGCCGACGGCGGCCTGGTCGGCAGCCTCGGTGGCTCGTCGACGGTGACCGAGGCGGTTGCCGCGGCGCGACCGCGGATCGCGTCAGGCCTTCCCGGGGTCGAGGAGATCTCGGGCACGCGGGTGTTCGTCGATCCGATCGTTCCCTCCCCGCAGCTGGTGGTCATCGGGGCGGTGCACATCGCCGTCGCACTCACCACCATGGCGCGCGCCGCGGGGTTCACGGTATCGGTGGTCGACCCTCGCACGGCCTTCAACAATCTCGAGCGCATTCCCGACGCCGACCGCCTGGTCACCGCGTGGCCGGACGAGGCGTTGCCCCACTTCGATCTCGGACCCCGTGACGCGGCTGTGTGCCTCGCCCACGATCCGAAATTCGAGGACCCGGCGCTCACGGCGCTGCTTCGCACCGAGACCGGGTATATCGGCGCGATCGGCAGCCGCGGAACGCACGCCAAGCGGGTGGCGCGGCTTCGCGAGGCGGGGTTCAGCGACACAGACATCGCGCGCATCCACAGTCCGGTCGGGCTCAACCTCGGAGCGGCGACGCCCGAGGAGATCGCCATCGCCATCCTCGCCGAGATCGTTGCGGTGCGGCGCGGCCGCAACGCGGGATCGCTGTCCGCGCTCCCCGCAGCGCCGGTCGGGTGAGACTGGAGGTCCTTCCCGGCTCCGCGGTCGACGGCCCCTCGGCGCGTTGGGCCGGAGCCGTCCTCTGCCGCGACGTCCTCGACGGCAGCGCCCACCCGGTGCTGAACAAGGGAGCCGTGCTCGCCTCCGGTGACGCGCAGGCCCTGCGCGACGCCCGTCCTGATGAACTGCACGTGCTCTGGCTCGACGAGGGCGACGTCGGCGAGGACGCGGCCGCGACACGCATCGCCGCCGCCGTCGCCGGCTCCGGGACCGCGGCCCGGACGCCGGTCGAGTCCCAGGCGCGGTTGGTCGCGGCGTGGCGCGGGACCGTCGAAGTGGACGTCGAAGCGCTCGCAGCCGTGAATGGCATCGACGGCGTGACCGTCTTCACGGTGCCCGACGGCCTGCACGTCGACGCCGGCAGAACGCTGGCGGGGGTCAAGATCACGCCGCTCGCAATCGACGAACGGTCGCTCAAGCAGGCGGAGCGCGCGGCACTCTCGGCGGCCGGTGGTGCCGGCATCGTCCGCGTCCGCCCGTTCCTCCCGCTTCGGGTGGCGGCGATCGTGCGCCAGCAGCTGACCGACGACGCCCGCGCTCGGTTCGAACGATCGCTCGGCATGCGTAGCGCATGGTTCGGCGGCACCACCGAACCCGCGAGGTATATCGGCGACGACCCCGAAGAGGTGCGCCAGGCCCTTGTCGATGCCGCCAGCTCGGCGGATATCGTCCTCGCCGTCGGCGTGGCCTCCGTCGACCCGCTGGACGTCACCTGGCAGAGCCTGCTCGCCGCCGGGGCGACATCGATCCGGCGTGGCCTGCCGATGCATCCAGGGAGCAGCTACTGGATCGCAGAGCTGCTCGGCCGGACCGTCATCGGGGTGGCCTCATGCGGAATGTTCTCGCGCCGGAGCGCGCTCGATCTGCTCATCGCCCGGCTCCACGCCGGTCTTCCCCTGGATGCGGAGTACCTGGCGTCGCTCGGCCACGGCGGCCTGCTCGGCAGGGAGGCCGCGTGGCGGATCCCTCCTTACGAGGTCGCCCTCGCCGACGATCCCGACGAGGACTGAGCAGCCGCAGAACGGCCCCGGAAGTCGCAGGCGACCCGGCCGTCCTTGATCACGAGGCGGATGTGGCGCGGTTCTGCGAGGCTGTCGATGTCGGCGAGCGGATCACCGCGGACCGCGACCACGTCGGCGAGCCTGTCGGCCTCGAGCACGCCGAGGTCGGGGCGTCGGAGCAGTTCCGCCGGCACGCTCGTCGAGGCCACGATCGCCTGCATCGGGGTCATGCCGCAGCGGACCATCTCGCTGACTTCGCGGAGGTTTCTTCCGTGCGGGCCGACCGCCGCGTCGGTTCCCATCGCGACCTTGACGCCTGCGGCGATCGCCGCGGACACCGCTGCGCGGTGGAGCGCTCCGATCCGCTCGGACTTCGCGATCATCTCCGCCGGAAGCCCGCCACCGCCCTCCTTCGCGCCGGCGATCACATCCCCGGGCGCGACCAGTGTCGGGACGAGGTACGCGCCTTTCTCCTTCATCAGCGCGATTCCCTCCTCGTCGAGCAGGCATCCGTGCTCGATGCTGGTGACGCCGGCAAGCAGCGCGTTGCGAATCCCGGCTGCGGACATGGCGTGCGCCATGACCCGCTTGCCGACCACGGCGGCCTCCTCGACCGCGACGCGGATCTCCTCGACCGAGAACTGCGCGTGATCGGGCAGATCGCCGGGGCTCAGCACGCCGCCGCTGGTGCACAGCTTGATCCAGTCCGCACCCGCCTGGAGGACCTCTCGGACCTTGCGTCGCATCCCGTCGACGCCGTCGACCACGCCATGGGGCACATCGACCTGCGCCGTGAGCCCGACTCGTGCGCCGCACGGCATGAGGTCGTCACCGTGGCCGCCGGTCTGGCTGAGCAGGCTGACCGCAAGTTCCATGCGGGGCGCCGGGAAATAACCGGCCTCTGCGGCAAGGCGGACGCCGACCGGGGTGTGGCCCGCGTCGCGCACGGTGGTCACGCCGGCGGCGAGGGTCCGAGCGCAGTTGGGGACCGAGTTGAGGAGGCCCAGCGACGGTGGCGTCATGAGAATGCGCACGAGATTGGTGCCCGCGGCAGCGAGGTGGACGTGCATGTCCATGAACCCGGGAAGCAGCGTGAGATCGTCGTCCTCGAGCACCTCCGCGTCGGCTGGGATGGTCAGCGACGAGCGGGCCCCTGCCGCGGTGATCCGCCGGTTCTCCATGACGACCGCGGCGCGCTCCACGGGGTCGCGCCCGCTGCCGTCGATGAGTTGCTCGGCGACGATGACGAGTGCTGGCAACTCACCTACCTCCGGGATCGCGAACTGGACCGACCGAGGCTAGCAGAGCGTCAGCCGGGGTCAGCGGCGAGCCGCTCGTAGTCGTCGCGGGTGTCGATGTCGATCGGATGGCCGCCGGGGCGATCGGCCGCGAGCGCCGCCACGAGCTCCGGGTGCGCCCGCACCAGCGCCCGGCAGCCGACGTCTCCCTCGAGCGCGTCGATGTCGCCCCAGAGCTCGCGAGCGAGCACCACCGGCGGATGCAGCAACCCGTCGAAGCTGAGCGCCGCCGAGGGCAGCCCGGAGGCCGCCTGAGTCTCGAGGAGGCGGTCGACGAGCTCAGCGCTGACGTCCGGTTGATCGCCGAGGATGACGACAGCCCGCGATACGTCGGCGCTCAGGCCAGCGATTCCGACCCGCAGCGAGGTGCTCATCCCCTCGGCATGCCGGGGATTGAGGATCACCCGCGCACGCCCGAACCGCACCGACTGCCGGATCTCATCGGCGTGCGCTCCGAGGACGACCACGACCTCGTCGAGCCGGGAGTCGCATGCCGCGGCAAGGGCCGCTTCGAGGAGCGGCCTGCCGTGCAGGCGCAGCAACTGCTTCGGCTCCCCCATCCGTCGCGAAGCCCCGGCGGCGAGGACCACCCCCGCCGACTTCGAGGCGGTCACTCAGCCGGCAGTCGCGCGCAGGAACCGTGCCGGGTCTGCGACGAACTGCTCCCGGCATGCCGAGCAGCAGAAGAAGTACGTCTGCTCCTCGTGGGTCGCCTGGTGCGCGGCATCCGCGGTGTCGACGGTCATGGCGCACACCGGGTCGACTGCGAACCCGGCGAGCGCGGCAGGCGCGGGAACAGGGTTCGCGGTCATGCGCTCGTGTCGGAGCGCGACGACTTCGGCGAGCGCGTGGAGCGCGATCTCCTCCTGCGCCCCGGCACGCCGTTCGCCGGCCGGGGCGCGCACCCTGGCCAGCTGCGCATCGGACACGCCGCGCCCGCGGAGCGTGCCCACCACGGCGGCGGAGCGGCGAACGCTCGCCACCAGCGCGATGTCCGCGGCCGTCAGGCTCAATGCGGCCTCCAGGGCGTCATCGTCGTAGTGGCCCATGGTCGCGACCACCACCCAGCAGTCCTTCTCGTGAGCGAGCGAGCTGAGGTCGAGGCTGTCGACCACCCGGTCCGCCCCCGGAAAGTCCGCGGCGTGCGCCCCGGGATGGATGGCGCAGGTGCGGAAGCCGAGCACACGACCGAGCTCGATCAGCGTCCGGGCGGCCGGACTCCCGCCGATAACGGCGAGGAGCGGCCTCGGCAGGTGCGGGTCGATGAAGATGTCGAGCGTCCCGCCGCTCGGGCAGGTCGTCGCCACGGTCAGCTCACCACCCTCCCGTGTCTCGAGCGCCTCGACGTCCGGCCGGATGCGAACCATTCGCGGCAATCCGTCGCTCATCGAGACGAGCGCCTCGCGGCGCACCAGCGCGTCGGAGCAGCTGCCGCCGATCCACCCGTGCAGCTCGCCGTCGTCGGTGATCACCGCCTTGTCGCCGGGATGTGCCGACGTCGGCGACTTGGTGCGCACCACGGTTGCGAGCGCGCACGGACGCCCCGACGCGGCGTTCTCGGCGAGCAGGGTCAGGAGGCCGCCGTCTATTCGGTCACCCCCTTGCTGCGCAGCGCGGCCCACACCTTGTCGGAGGTGACCGGCATGTCGATGTTGGTGATACCGAGGTGCGACAGCGCGTCGATGACCGCGTTCACGTACGCGGCCGGCGACCCGACGGTTGCCGATTCGCCGACGCCCTTGGCGCCGATCGGATGGTGCGGCGACGGTGTGACCGTCTCGCCCAGCTCGAAGCGGGGCGTCTCCCACGCGGTGGGGATCAGGTAGTCCATGAAGTTGGAGCCGATGCAGTTGCCCTCGTCGTCGAAGGTGATCAGCTCCATGAAGGCGATGCCGTAGCCCTCGGTGAGGCCACCGTGGATCTGTCCCTCGACGATCATCGGGTTGATGCGTACCCCGCAGTCGTCAACGGCAACCATGCGGCGCACCTTGACCTGACCGGTGCCCTTGTCGATGTCGACCACGACCAGGTAGGTTCCGAACGGGAAGGTCATGTTCGGCGGGTCGTAGTAGGTCACCCCCTCGAGTCCCGCTTCGAGGCCCTCCGGGAGGTTGGTGTACGCGGCGAAGGCGATGTCCTGGATGGTCTTGATGTTGTCCGGTGAGCCCTTGACGTGGTACTTGCCGTGATCGAACTCGATGTCGGCCACGTCCGCCTCGAAGAGATGCGCGGCGATCAGCTTGCCTTTGTCGCGCAGCTTGCGCGAGACCATCGCCGTGGCGGCGCCGCCCACCGGCGTGGACCGCGACGCGTATGTGCCCAAGCCGAACGGCGTGTTGTCGGTGTCGCCCTCGCGGACCTCGACGTCGGACGCAGGGATGCCGAGCTCTTCCGCAACGATCTGCGCGAAGGTCGTCTCGTGCCCCTGGCCCTGCGACTTCACCCCGAGCTTGAGGATCGCCTTGCCGGTGGGATGGACGCGCAGCTCGGCCGAGTCGAACATGCGCAACCCCGCGATGTCGTAGTCCTTGCCCTTGCCCGCACCGACAACCTCCGTGAAGCTGGCGACGCCGATGCCCATCAGCTCGCCCCGGGCGCGCTTCTCGGCCTGCTCCTTGCGAAGCTCGTCATAGCCGAGCATGTCGAGCGCGACCTGCATCGCCTTGGGGTAGTTGCCACTGTCGTACTCGAAGCCCGACGCCGACTGATACGGAAACGCCTCGGGCTGGATGAAATTGTTGAGGCGAGTGGTCACCGGGTCCTGACCCAGCTCGACGGCGGCGCTCTCGACCAGTCGCTCGATGAAGTACGACGCCTCGGTGACTCTGAAGGAGCATCGGTACGCGACCCCTCCGGGCGCCTTGTTCGTGTACGCGCCGTCCGCCACGATGTGCGCGGCCGGAATGTCGTAGGAGCCGGTCACGATGTGAAAGAGGCCCGCCCGGAACTTGCTCGGCTGCGCGTCCGCGAAGAAGGCCCCGTTGTCGCTGAGCAGATGCACGCGGAGTCCGATGAACTTCCCGTTCTCATCGATGGCGATCGAGCCGTCCATGTGATAGTCGCGCGCAAACCCGGTTGAGATGAGGTTCTCTGTCCGGTCCTCCACCCACTTCACCGGACGTCCGATCAGCAACGACGCCGCGGTCGCGACAACGTATCCCGGATAGATCGGCACCTTGTTGCCGAAGCCACCACCGAGGTCCGGGGAGATGATCCGGATCTTCTCCTCGGGCAGCCCGGCGACGATCGCGAAGAGGGTTCGATGCGCGTGCGGTGCCTGACTGGTCATGTAGATGGTCGCATTGCCGGTCACGGGGTCAAGGTCGGCGACGCACCCGCACGTCTCCAGCGGCGACGGGTGGCAGCGCGGGTAGAAGGTGGAGAGGCTCACGACCTTGGCGGCCCGCGCGAACGCCGCGTCGGTCGCGTCCTTGTCGCCGGCTTCCCAGTGATAGATCTTGTTGTCGGTTTGACCGTCCTTCTCATCGCGGATCACCGGAGCGCCCGGCGCGATTGCCTGCTGCGGCGTGGTCACCGCCTGGAGCGGCTCGTAGTCGACGCTGACCAGCGCCGCCGCGTCCTCGGCGATGTACTTGGTCTCGGCGATGACGCAGGCAACCTCCTGACCCTGGAAGCGGACCTTGTCGGTGGCGAGCACGGCCTGGGTATCGCCCGACAGCGTGGGCATCCAGGCGAGCTTGTGCTGCGCAAGCAGCTCGCCGGTGACCACCGCGATCACGCCGGGTATCGCCATGGCCGCGCTGGTGTCGATGCCGCGAATGCGCGCATGCGCATAGGGGCTTCGCACCACGACCATGTGGAGCATCCCCGGCAGGACGACGTCGTCGACGTAGTGACCCTGACCGTGGATGAACCGCGCGTCCTCTTTGCGGGCGAGCGAGACGCCGATGCCTCCCATCGCCTGACGCGCGGCTTCGATTGCTTCCTTGCTGTCGACTGCCATCACGCTACTCCTGCGGTGTTCTCGGCAGCTTTCGCAGCCGCGGCATGCTGGATCGCCTTGACGATATTCATGTAGCCGGTGCAACGACAGATGTTGCCGCTGATCCCCCAGCGGATCTCATCCTCGGTCGGATGAGGATTGCTCTCGATGAGCGCCGCACCGACGAGCATCATCCCGGGCGTGCAGAAGCCGCATTGCAGGCCGTGCTCCGCGTGGAATCCCTCCTGGATCGCGTGCAGCTTGCCGCCCTGTGCAAGACCCTCGACCGTGGTGATGCTCCTGCCCTCGACTTGCGCGGCGAGCACCGTGCAGGATTTCACCGGGCGCCCGTCGAGCAGCACCGTGCAGGCACCGCAGTTGCTGGTGTCGCAGCCGATGTGCGTCCCGGTCATGCCCAGCCTGGTGCGAATGAAATCAACCAGCAGCGTTCGTGGCTCCGCCTCGGCGCTGCGCTCGGCCCCGTTCATGGTGACCGTGATCTTCATGCCGCTGCTCCCTGCGCACGATTGATCGCGGTGTGCAGGCCGCGCTGCACGAAGACCCGTGCAACATCGCGCTTGTACTCCGCACTGCCCCGGATATCTGCTTTTGGTTCGGCAGCCTCACCGGCAAGGCGGGAGGCTTCCGCGATCACCTCGTCAGACGGCGCCTGACCCACAAGCGCTGCCTCCGCCGCAGTCGCCTTGATGCTGTGCGCACCGACGGCGCACAGCCCGATACCGGCGGTCGCGATTCGACCCTCGGCGTCGAGCACGACGTGGACGGCGGTGGCGACGCTGGCGAAATCGCCGACCTTGCGCTCGAGCTTCAGGTATGTCCCTCCCGACCGTCCCGCGACGACCGGGATCCGGATCTCGGTCATCACCTCGTCGGCGTGCAGGCCGGTCGTGAACGGCCCCTCGAAGAAGCCGGCAGCCGGGAGAACGCGCTCACCGCTTGCCGCCCTGACCACGAATTCGGCGCCGACCGCGAGCATCACCGCGCCCCAGTCGCCGGCGGGATCGGCGTGGCAGATCGAGCCGCCGACTGTCCCCATGTTGCGGATGAGCGGATCGGAGATGAGCGGCGCCGCGTCCAGGAGCACGTCGAGCGTGCCGCGCAGGTCGGTGGCGCTCTCGACATCGCGATGACGGGTGCGCGCTCCGATACGCACGTGCCCGTTTTCCCGGCCAATTCCCTCGAGTTCATCGACTCTTCCGATATCGATGACGATGACTGGAGCCGCAAATCGCAGTTTCAATAATGGGATCAGGCTCTGCCCTCCGGCAAGCACCTTCGCGTCATCGCCGTGCTGGCTCAACAGGCTGAGCACTTCGTCCAGCGCCCCCGGCGCAATGTAGTCGAACGCGGCAGGGAACATCCAGAACCTCCGGGATTTGAACCCAATTACTCTCTCGATGTGTCCGCCAACGGACAGGGCACAGCGTACGCCTCGAAGGCAAGCCATCGAAATAGCCATGTGCTGCACCGCCGACAGCGGGAATACCCGCCCCGCAGCCGCGACTATGATGGTTGCCGGACTCCCGACGAGGGTGGAGGATGAGAACCCAAACGATGTTGACGCACGCCGTTTCCACCGACCTCGAATCAGTCGCCAGTGCGCAGCGGCGTCTGCTCGACCAGGTCGGCGTGCTTGCACCCGAGACAGTCAGCCTCGATAAGGCGCTGGGACGTGTCCTCGCCGAGCCGATCTCGTCGCGGTCCGAGCTCCCCGGGTTCGACAACTCGGCGATGGACGGATACGCGGTGCGCTCGCGCGACATCGCGCAGGCGACGCCACGCGCGCCCGTCCGCCTTCCCGTCGCCGGGGAATCGCGGGCGGGGTCGGTGCCCGATGCGCACGTCGCGGGGACCGCGATGCGGATCATGACCGGCGCGCCGATGCCGGATGGTGCGGACACCGTGGTCCGCCAGGAGGACGCGTCACGAGACGGGGCGCTGGTGCTCATCGAGGTCGCGACCCCGCTCGGCACCAGCGTTCGCCCGCACGGCGCGGACATGCGCGCCGGAGACACGGTGATCCTGCCCGGGCAGCCACTGACCAGCATCGACATCGGGGTCGCCGCCGCACTGGGTCACGACCGTCTGCGTGTCGGGACGAGACCACGGGTCGCGCTGCTCGCGACCGGGGATGAGCTGGTCCCGGCGGGCACGCCCCCCGGGCCGGCACAGCTCGTCGACTCCAACTCCCCGATGCTCACCGCGGCCGTCCTCGAAGCCGGTGGTATTCCATCGTTCCTCGGCATCGCGCGCGACTCGAAGGACTCGGTGCGCGCGATGCTCGAAATCGCGTCGGCATCGGACCTCGTGGTGAGCAGCGCGGGCGTCAGCGTCGGGGACCATGACTGGGTCCGCGAAGTCGTCTCGGAGCTGGGAACCATCTCGACCTGGCGGGTCGCGATGCGACCGGGCAAACCGGTGCTGATCGGAACGCTCCGTGACGCCGTGTTCATCGGCCTTCCCGGGAACCCGGTCAGCAGCTCGGTGACGTTCGAGCTGTTCGCGCGTCCGGTCATCCGCCGGATGCAGGGTGCGAACGAGCTGCACCGGCGGCGCATGCTCGTCCGGGTTGGCGAGGAGATGAGCAAGCCCGCCGGACTGGAGACATACACACGCGCGGTGCTGCGCGTGACGTCAGACGAGGATCTGCCCCACGCGCACAGTTCGGGCGACCAGGGGTCGTCGATGCTCCGGTCGCTCACGCGCGCGGACTGCCTGCTCGTGCTGCCGGCGGAACTCGAGATCGTCAAAACCGGCACCGTCGTCGAGGCGATCCCCTTGCGATGACGACGGTGACTGCGTTGCCCGACGTGACCATCGGCACGGACCGGTTCAGCCGATCACTCCGCGACGTGCGTATCTCGGTCACCGATCGCTGCAACTTCCGCTGCCCGTACTGCATGCCCAAGGCGCGCTTCGGGCCTGGATATCGATTCCTGCCTCGCGCCGAGGCGCTCGAGGCGCGCGAGATCGTGCGGCTCGCAGGGGTGTTCGCGTCGCTCGGCGTGACCAAGATTCGCTTGACAGGCGGCGAACCGCTGCTTCGCACCGATCTCGCCGAGATCGTCGAGGGCATTGCCGGCCTGGGCGTGGCGGATATCGCGCTGACCACCAACGGCGC
Source organism: Candidatus Dormiibacterota bacterium (assembly GCA_963709585.1). Taxonomy (GTDB): domain Bacteria; phylum Chloroflexota; class Dormibacteria; order Aeolococcales; family Aeolococcaceae; genus Palsa-851. The sequence goes on from CAVPXI010000005.1 coordinate 84,160, forward strand.
GCTGCTCCGGCGCTGGGCGGTCCGCCTTCGCGAAGCCGGCCTGCATCGAGTCACGGTGAGCCTCGAACTCGCTCGACCCGGCCGTCTTCACCGCAATGAGTGATTCCCGAATCGAGGTGAGCGAGGTGCTCGACGGGATCGCCGCCGCACGCGACGCCGGCCTTGCGCCCGTCAAGCTCAACTGCGTGGTGCAGCGCGGGGTGAATGAGGACGGTCTGCTCGATCTCGTCGCCTTCGCCCGCCGCGAGGGCTTGGGCCTCCGCTGCATCGAATACATGGATGTGGGCGAGACCAACGGTTGGCGGATGGCGGACGTCGTGAGCGGCGAAGAGATCCTCGCGCGGGTGCGACGGGTTTATCCGCTCCTCGAGGAGGCGCCCGATCCGACCGCGGTCGCCCGGACGTATCGCTTCGCTGATGGCAACGGAGACCTCGGGGTGATCACGTCGGTGAGCCGCCCGTTCTGCGGCGACTGCACGCGCGCTCGAACTCGGCGTCGACGGCAAGCTCTACACGTGCCTGTTCGCGACCGCCGGCGTCGACCTGCGCGAACCCATGCGTTCGGGTGCCGACGACGACGCGCTCCGTCGCATCGTCGCCGAACGCTGGAAGCGGCGCGACGATCGTTACTCCGAGTTGCGCGGGCTCGGCATCGCCGAGGGCGAACGCATCGAGATGTCGTACATCGGCGGTTGACCGATGGATGACGTCACCGTGCTGGTCTTCGGTCCGCTGCGTGAGCGTGTCGGCGCCGCCGAGGTCCACGTCGCCGGTGCCACCGTGCAGGAGGTGTGGGACGAGCTGGTGCGCCGTCATCCCGCCGCCGCGGTCGACGCCGGGTCGGTCCGCGCGGCGCGCAATCTCGGCTACTGCGAGTGGAACACAGCGGTTCGCGGCGGTGACACCATCGCCTTCATCCCACCGGTTGCGGGCGGCAGCGACGACGCGGCGTCGGTGCGGGTCTTGATCACCGACATTCCAATCGACATCGCGGCGGTGATCGCAACGGCGGGCACCTCGCGCGATGGTGCGGTCGCGACCTTCATCGGCAGGGTTCGTGATCACAGTGACGGCGTGGCCGTGGAGCGCATGGATTACGAGGCATACGCCGAGATGGCCGAAGCCGAGATGCACCGGATCGGCAGTGAGCTGCTCGCGCGCAGCGGGATCAGCACCATCACCATCGTGCACCGCACCGGTGCGCTGCTGGTCGGCGACGCGAGCGTGCTCGTGGTGGTGACCGCGCCGCACCGGGACACTGCATTTCCAGCGTGCCAGGAGGCGTTGGAGCTCATCAAGATGACCGTACCGGTGTGGAAGCGGGAGCACCGTCCCGATGGCGCGCGCTGGGTGGATGCCCGCGATCGCACCGCAGACGAGGCGACCGTGTGATGGTGCAACGCCTCTCCCACGTTGACGAGGCAGGTCGCGCGCGCATGGTCGACATCAGCGACAAGGCGGTGACCCAGCGCAGCGCGACCGCGCGGGGTCGGGTTCGATGCAGTTCGGAGGCGGTGCAGCGGATCGCCGCCAACGCGATCGCGAAAGGCAGCGTGCTCGACACCGCACGCATCGCGGGCATCATGGGTGCCAAGCGCACCTCGGACCTGATCCCCCTCTGCCATCCGCTTGCGCTCCGCCACATCGACGTCGACCTGCGCGTCGACACATCCGACACTCCCGGCGTCCTGATTGAGGCGACCGCGCGTGTCGAGGGCGCGACCGGAGTCGAGATGGAGGCCCTGACCGCCGTTGCCATCGCGGCGCTCACGGTCATCGACATGATCAAGGCGGTGGACCACTGGGCATCGATCACCGACGTCACCCTGGTGCACAAGGAGGGCGGGCGAAGCGGGTCGCTCGACCGGCCCGAAAGGGGTTAGTTCGCGGGGCTTGCCTGAGCGGCGTGTCGCGTCTCGCCCGAGATGAGCGCGAGCGCGTGCGGCAGCGCCGGCCAGACCGCGTCGAGGCATTCGGCCACGGCGGTGGGACTCCCGGGCAGGGACAGGACCAGGCAGTTCCTGGTGACACCGACGACCTGGCGTGAGAGCATCGCGTGCGGCGTTGACTTGAGGCCCTGGTGGCGCATCACCTCGGCCATCCCCGGAACCTCATAGTCGAACAATGGGAGCAGCGCCTGCGGCGTCACGTCGCGAGGACCGAGACCAGTGCCACCGGTGAGAATGAGAATGTCCGACTTGCCGGCGCACTGCTCGACGGCGGCTCGGATCGCGTCGATGTCGTCGGTCACACTCTCGCGCCCGACGATATCCGCGGGGAGGAGCGCGAATCGCGCGACGATAACATCGCCGCTGCGATCGTCGGCATCGACGCCGCGACGGCTGTCGCTGACGGTGATCTCCGCCCCACGCCAGCGCTTGTCCTCGGTCAGATCACGCATCGCGAAGGATCCGCTCGTGTCCGGCGTAGACATTCATATGCTCACCGCGAAGAAAGCCTATCAAGGTCATCCCGGAGTCAGCCGCGAGCTCCACGGCGAGGCTCGACGGCGCCGAAACGGCCGCCAGTAAGGGGATCCCGGCCATCAACGACTTCTGTGTCAACTCAAAGCTGGCGCGCCCGGACGCGAGGATGATGTGCGAGCGGAGCGGAAGCCGTCCCTGCGTGGCCGCCCATCCGATGACCTTGTCGAACGCATTGTGGCGACCGACATCTTCACGCAGGCAGAGCAGCCCACCGGCACGGTCGAACAGTGCCGCGGCATGCAATCCCCCGGTGCGCGAGAACTGCCGCTGCGCCGAACGCTGTATTGCGGGCAGGCCAAGCAGGAGTTCGGGCGAAACGCGCAGCGGGTCGCCGGCCACGTCGTACGCCGACTTGGTGCGCACAGCCTCGATGCTCGCCTTGCCGCACATGCCGCACGATGACGTCATGTAGAACGCGCGCGGCGTCATATCCCGGGAAGCCGCGGCGTCCGACAGCGTGACCTCGACGACGTTCAGCTCACCGGTGGCGGCCGCCGCGTCGGGACACATCCGCATCCCCGCGATCTCGCCCGCTCCACCGGCGATGCCCTCGGTGATCAGGAAGCCGGCAACCAGGTCGAAGTCGTCGCCGGGGGTGCGCATCGTCACCGAGAGCGAGACGCCCCCGACCCGGATCTCGAGCGGCTCCTCGGTGCTGATTTCGTCGCTCCGCCAGGTCACGCCTCCGCCGGCTGCAACCTCCATCACACGCCGGTGGCGCACGGTCATGGCGACCACGATAGCGACCGCGTGTCGGGATGGCGGGTCCCGCGCCCCACGGCCATCCGCCAAGATCACCCGCGACATGACCAACGCACCCAATACAAACGATCTGCTCGCCAGGCTGGCGTCGGCATTGAGCGCGGCTCGAGGCTCGGCCGGTGCCGTGCAACCGGTCGATCCCGCCGGACGCGCGCGGCTGCTCCGCATCGCCCGCGACGTCGCGCATGCGAGCGAGCGGCAGAACGCCCCGCTCGCAGCCTACCTGACCGGCCGGTTCGTCCAGGACGCCGTCCGCTCGGGCGTCTCCGAGGCCGACGCTCTCCAGCAGGCGGAGTTGGTGGTCCGTACCCTCATCGGGGATGGTGCCGGCTGACCTCGGCGAGGTCCTGCGGAGTGTTGACATTGCGGGTGAAGCGGTCGGAGATGCCCGCGTCGCGCCACTCGCTCTCGGTGAGGCGCACCGCCTCCGACTTCTCGATCAGACGCCGCAGCGATCGATCCGACCCGGCGAGCGCGGCCTCCGCCGCGGCGAGCATGGACGTGGCGTAGACGGCATGGAGCGGCTCGATGCCGCGAGCCGTCTCGCACACCGCCACATCACCGTCGCCGATCCTCGCCGCCAGCATCCGGATGAGACGCGGATCGATCCATGGGAGGTCGACGGCCACGACCGCGAGCAGCCGGTGCGGTGATGCGCGCAACGCCGCGACGAGCCCGCCGAGCGGCCCGGCTCCGGGCACAGGGTCAGCGACTGAGAGCCGCCCTGCGACGCGGCCGGGTGCATCCCCAGCGGCGATGAGCACGGGATCGCACACCGCATCGAGACGGGCGAGCGCGCGCTCCAGCAGCGTCGTTCCTTCGAAGGTGATGGTCGCCTTGTCGACGCCCATTCGCGCGCTGCGACCGCCGCACAGCACCACCCCGGCAAGCCCGGGGATCGCGAGGACACCGTCGCGCCGGCGCGCCTGGGGTGATTCCACTGGGCGCAACCTTACGCAACGCCACCGTCCTGAATCTCACCGGGGGGAGGGGCGATATCTGCGCAGTCGCAGGATCGCCTTCGCCCTACGCGTTCAGGCCGTTGCTCACGTTCGAGAAGACGTTGTTCGTCTGGTGTCCGACGACGCCGACCACGACGATCACGAAGATTGCGATCAGGACCAGGACGAGCGCGTACTCGACCAATCCCTGACCACGTTCGTCATCGCGCCGCCGGCTGGTGGGAACGGTCATCGACCTCACCAGGGCTACCAACGCTGGGAAAAATGCCGGGATCATGTCGAAAGCATCATTCACGCGTGGCGGCCAGACGTTGTGATTGGGTGACGAGCTTGTTTCGGTGCTGGCCAACGAAATCGCGCTCGTTACGCCTGCGTTACCCCGAGATCAGCGTGCGAGTTCGGCGCTCTTGATTGCCGCCCCGTAACCGTCGGGCAGCGGCCGCGGCGGCTGGGGACCCACGTACAGCGCGGAGGGACGGATCAGCCTGTTGTTGGCGGCCTGTTCGGCGATCGCCGCGGTCCAGCCGACGGTGCGGCTCGAGGCAAACGTGGGGGTGAACATGTCGGGCGGGATGCCGACGCTGTTCATCACCACCCCCGCGTAGAACTCCACATTCGTGTAGAGGCGCCGACCGGGTTTCAACTCGTTGAGCACGCGCAGCGCGGTCCGCTCCACCTGGACGGCGAACTCCGCCTGCGGACCGCCCAGCTCGATCGCCACCTCGCGCAGGAGCGTCGAGCGCGGGTCGTCGGTCTTGTAGACGCGATGGCCGAAGCCCATCAGGCGCTCACCGGACGAGATCTCGTGGCGGAGGTACTCCTCGGCTTTGTCCGGGGTGCCGATCGCATCGAGCATGGCAAGCGCCCTCGATGGCGCACCCCCGTGGAGCGGGCCGGCCAGAGCACCGATCGCCCCGGTGAGCGCCGACCCGATGTCGGACCCCGTCGACGTGATCACGCGCGCCGTGAAGGTCGACGAGTTGAACCCGTGGTCCATCGTCAGGATCAGGTACTGCTCCAGCGCGCGGATCGCCCGGTCGTGGGGCCGTTCGCCGGTGAGCATCTGGATGTAGGCGCCCACGTAGCCGAGGTCCGGGTCCGGCTCAACGGGTTCGAGGCCGAGATGGTGGCGGTGCAGCCGCATCAGCAGCACCGGGACGATCGCCGCCATCTTCAGGCATTCCCGGCGGACCTCGTCCGCGGGGATGTCGAGCGTCGGCTTCTGCTCGAGGGCCGCCCCCGCGAGTGACACGGCGGAGCGAAGCGCCATCAGCGGCGTATACCCGGGCAGCGCCGCGATCGCGGGGAGCAGGTCCGCGACCGTGTCGGGAACCGAGCGCGCCTCAACCGCGAGCTTGGTGAACTCCTTCAACTGGGCGTCGTCGGGCAGCTCACCTTCGACGAGCAGATGCCATACCTGCTCGAACGAACACCGGCGTGCCAGCTCGGTGGCGTTGTAGCCCCGGTAGTGGAAGAACCCCTCCTCGCCGCGAACGTCGCCGACCGAGGTCTCGGCTACAGCCACGCCCTCGAGGCCCCGGGGCGCGAGCCCGGGAGGGGCAGAGCCCGCCGGCTGCACCTCTTCGATATGCGCCACCCGGACCACATGGCGGATCGACAGGATTCCCGCGACCCGGTCGCCGTCCATCACCGGCAGGTGGCGGAAGCGGCGCTCTCGGAAGAGCTCGAGGCCCTTCTCCACGGTGTCGGTCACCGACACCGTGATCGGGTCCTTGGTCATGACCTCTTCTACCTTGGCGGTGCCCGGGTCGACGCCGTGCCCGACCGAGCGGAGCAGGTCCCGCTCACTCAGCATCCCGCGCAACCGGTCCTGCTCGTCCAGGACGGCGGCGGCACCGACATTCGCGCGGTCAAGGATCACCGCAGCCTCCGCCAGGGTGATCGTGGTCGGCACGACCACCGCCGGCTTGTGCATCACGTCGGCGACGGTCAGCGAGGCGGTCACGCTGTCAGTCTAGCGCTGCGCGCCAGGGACCTCGGCGCCGTACGCGTCTCCGCGGCCCTGCGCGGCGAGGCGCCGGAGCGTCACGATCTGCGACCACATGACAGGCGCTCGACCCACTGGCGACATGGATCCGGTGGCGTACCGGCACGCAGCGCACCGCGTCGCCGATTGGACCGCCGACTACCTCCGGGACGTCGAGCGCTTCCCGGTGCTGAGTCCCACCCAGCCGGGAGCGGTGCGGCGTGAACTGCCCGTGGCGCCGCCCCCGAACGGCGAGCCGATCGAGACGGTGCTCGCCGACGTCGAGGAGCTGCTGATTCCCGCAACCACGCACTGGCAGTCCCCGGGGTTCATGGCGTACTTCGCGTCGAGCGGATCGGGGCCCGGGATCCTCGGCGAGACGCTTGCCGCGGCGTTCAACGTCAACGCGATGCTCTGGCGGACCGCCCCGGCAGCGACCGAGCTCGAGCAGGTGACCCTCGACTGGCTTCGCCAGATGGTGGGGCTGCCGCAACCCCGCTTCGGGGTTATCAACGACACCGCCTCGACGAGCACGCTCTACGCGCTGGCAGCAGCGCGCGAGGCCCAGACCGACCTGCGCATCCGCGAACTTGGCATGGCGGGACGTCCCGACATGCCGGCGCTGCGCTACTACGCATCCGCCGAGGCGCACTCATCGGTCGAGAAAGCCGGCATCGTGCTGGGCACCGGCACAGAAGGGCTGCGTCGGATCCCGGTCGACGAGCGATTCCGAATGGACCCCGTAGCGCTGCGCCAGGCGATTCACGAGGACATCGCCGCCGGGATCCGCCCGTTCGCGGTTGTCGCCACCGCGGGCACCACATCAACCACCAGTGTCGATCCGATCCCGGCGATCGCGTCGCTCTGCGAGCAGCATGGATTGTGGCTCCATGTCGACGCGGCCTATGGCGGTGCGGCCGCGATCGCTCCCGAGCTGCGCTGGGTGCTCGACGGTGCCGACCGCGCCGAACTCGATCGTCGTCAACCCGCACAAGTGGCTCTTCACACCGATCGACTGCAGCGTCCTCTGGACGCGGCGTCCCGACGTCCTGCGCGAAGCCTTCTCGCTCGTGCCGGAATACCTCACCACCACCGATGGGTCGGAGCAGAACGCCCCCAACCTCATGGATTACGGAACGTCACTCGGCCGCCGGATGCGGGCGCTCAAGCTGTGGATGGTCATCCGCCATTTCGGGACCGACGGGCTCGCTCAACGCATTCGCGAGCACTGCGAGTACGCGTCAATGCTCGCGCGCTGGATCGAGGGTGAGCCCGACTTCGAGCTGCTCGCGCCCGCGCCACTGAGCGTCGTCTGCCTGCGCGCACATCCTCCCGGCCTCGACAACCCGGGAACACTCGACGCGCTCAACCAGCGCATCGTCGAGCGCATCAACATCGGTGGACGGTTCTTCGTGAGCCACACAAAGCTGCGTGGCGAGTACGCAATCCGCGTCGCATTCGGCGGCGTGCGACAGGAGGAGCGTCACGCACGCGGAGTGATCGCGGCGTTGCGCGGCGCCATGGACGATGTAGGATGAGACGCGATGTTCCGCGCCCTTGGGGCGAGACTCACCCTCGACCATAAGGGGGTGACCGGAGCTGCGCTTTTCGAAGCGGCAGCCCAGCGAATCTGGCTCTGGGCGACGAGTGGTCTTAAGACTGCAGCGGATCATGTGAGCGAGGGCGAGCTCCAGGAAGGCGATCTGCACGTGACCGTGCTGCGCTGCGACAGCGGCAATCGATCGCTGTGCCGTGTCGCCGTCCAGCGGCCGGACGAGTGGGACCGGTCGATACTCTGGATCACCACTGTCGACGCCGTGCGCACCGGTGACACGGTGGCGGTCGGTGTCTCGGTCGAGCAGGACATGCGTTATATTCGCGTGCCACCGTCACCGCTTGTTCCACCGCTGGTTGCCTTGCTCCACGATTTCGTCAATGACGGAGCAACCGCTGGATCGCAACGGCTTCGCTCGACGCCGGAGGCGGTGCTGGGCTCCGAGCAGATCGACTCCTTCGTGCACTCGTGCCTCCTCGACCCGGGACGACGCCTCCCGGTGGTGGTCTTCAGTGCCAAGAAAGAGGAGGACGGCGTGTATCCAACCGAGGCCGGCAATCCGTCGCTGACGGCCCGCGAACTCTGCGGGCTCGCGCACGTCTTCGTCATGCCACGAGTTCGAGGACTCACATCGCCTGACCAAGCGACTCGGGATGCTCTCGGTGTACGACGGTGCGGTGCGCATCTACTGGCCGCGGTTCCGGTTGAGCGACCCGCCTCCGCGTCACCCGTTGCATCTCCGTCAACGGCTCAACACCGCGAGTGGGCCGGCCATCATTCGTCGGGTGGTCGAGGCGGGCGCACGTTCGTATCGCCCACCCGACGGCACCGCGACCCTGCTTGCGACGCGCTGGCGGGATCGAGAGCAGGAGCGCATCGCGGCGATCATCGATGATCCCGACCTGGCCCGGCAGGCATCGCTGTTGCGCGACGAGCTGCTGCGTGTCATCGATGCCAAGGTTGCGCTCGAGCACGAGATGGAGACGCTGCGTCATCAGCTGGTCCGCTCCACGGAGCGCACCGACGAACTCGATACGCAGCTCACCGGTGTCCGGGCGGCGCCTGCGACGTCGACCGAGCTCACCGGCAAACCGGCGGCGCCGAGCCACGATGCGGTCACACCTGACGGCGGCTGACGGTCGTCAACGACTCGAGCGCGCGTTCGTCCGTGGCACTCGGCCGGAGACGACGCGAGTGACCCCGAGCTCGTCCTTCGTCCAGCTCACGTCGACTAGTCCGGCGGCGCGCAGCGTCGCCTGAGTGCGCCGCGACAGGTAGGTACCGACCTCGACGAGCAGAACACCGCCCGGTTTGAGCCAGTCGTACGCGGCATCGGCGAGTTTGCGCACCAACCCGAGACCGTCATCGGAGCCGTCGGTGAGCGATTGGAGCGGCTCGAAGGCACGGATCTCTCGGGGCAGTTCCTTCAGGTCCCGGCGGAGCACATACGGCGGGTGGATGGTGAAGACATCGATCGCACCACACAGCCGGCGCGGGAGCGCGTCGAGGAGATCGCCGGCGCGGAAATGCGCATTGCCGAGACCGAGACGTCGGGCGTTGTCCCTTCCGAGCGCCGCGGCGTCCGGGGAGATGTCCACGCCCCAGACATCAGCGTTGCGCACCTCGTTGGCGACGGCGAGCGCAACCGGACCGGCACCGGTCGCCACGTCGACGGCGACCCGCGGCCCGCGCCGTCGGCGCAAGGCCCTGACCGCCTCCTCCGCAAGCAACTCGCTCGATGCTCGTGGCACGAACACGCCTTCTCTCACCAGCAGATCGAGTCCCCGGAATGCGTAGTGCCCCTTGATGCGAGGAATCGGCTCGCCGTTGACACGACGCGCAACCATCGCCGCGTACCGCTTCTTCGACGTGCGGTCGAGCTCGCGATCGAGGAGCGCCCGCGTCAGCTTTCGCCCGAGCACCTCGGCCATCAACTCCTCGGCGTCGTAGCGGCCGAGGTTTCGGTCCCAATGGTCGATGGCCGTCGACTTGTCAATCTTGCGTATGGCTTTGTCGATATGTTCGGTGACGGTCGTGGCGGGCATGGCCCGCGCATGGTAAGCGCTCGTATGGCCGGCACGCGCACCATGGTCGAGTGCACGCGACGCCGCCCCCGCCCGCAGGCCTCTGCGCGTCGTGCATCAACGCGCGGCTGGTCACCGGCGCGCGCTCCGTCTTCGTGCGTTGTGGACTGGCCGACACCGACTCGCGGTTCCCGCGCTACCCGTCGCTCCCCGTGCGCCGGTGCGACGGGTACATCAGCGCACCTGCTCAGGCAACCCGCTGCTGACCACGACCCGGCGCGGGGCGCTCGCGATGGGGCAGGTACGAACGATCGCCGATCCAGGGCGCCGGCGGGACCCCGAGCCCCTTGGTCACATAGTTGAGCCAGGCGCCGTACTTGCTGCGCAGCGTGCTGAACTCCTGCCACGCCCTGTCCACGTTGTGCAGCTGATATCCCGCGTGCTCGAGGCGGCCGTACGCCTCCACGAACTCCTCGCGCTCCACTCCCGGCACCGCCTCGCCTTCGTATCGAAAGTGATCGCGCATGTCGGCGACGAAATGCGCGCCGACCTTGTGCATGAGCCGCGCATGACCCACCGGTCCTCCATCCACGGTGGTGAGCACGAGTGTCGCGGCGTCCATCACCGCGCCGAAGGAGTTGGCCCACGCCTCGTTGTCGTGACTCGACCGGAAGTAGAAGAGCAACGGGTAGGAGAGATGGCTCTCGATGACGTCCACCGTCCACAGGCGCCACTCATCGAAGGTCGCGATCAGCTGCTCGGGCATCGCGTCCTTGGCGCACGTCTCGAGAATTTGGACCCCGGAAGGCGGTGCGCCGGCGAGCGCGTCGAGCGCCACCACCGCCGTCTCGCGTCGCTGGAAGGAGCTGAAGAGCGAGAACAGCAGGCTGATCACCAGGGCGAACAATCCGAAGCCACTCGCCGCTTCGATGGCCGCGAAGGTTCGCGTCGCCACCCCGGTCGCCTCGATGCCGGCGACCGAGAACGCGAGCATCCGGCCCGTGGAGAAATAGAGCGTGGTGCCGAACGAGTCGGGCTGCGGCTGCAGGCCGTCATGAAGCCCGCTGAAGATGAGTGCAAACCCGAGGATGAGCGCGAAGCCCCAGAGCACGAGCAGCGCCACCAGCATCATGGGCGCGAAGGCGGCGAGTGCGGTCTCGCGAGTTTGGAGCTTGCCGGGGCGCTCCGCGACCTTGCGCCAGGCGCGCCACCCACCACGAATGAGCGTGAAGCTCAGACGCACCCGACCCACCGCCGGCCGCGGCATCACCACCGACTGGAAGACGTCGTAGATGGTGACCAGCACGATCACGGCTCCGCCGCCGATCTCGAGGCCGTCGACGACGCTCACCTGTACGCAGCCCGGGGGGTCACGGCTCGAGTTCGCGACGCATCTGGGCGATCTCGGCGCGCACTTCCTGCAGCGCCTCCTCGTCCTCGGAATCGACCGCAACCCGGCGCATCGCGGCGAGCTCCGCAATCGCCGTATCCATCGTTTCGATGGTATGCGGCGGGTCGTCCCATCGTCTCGAGAGCAATCGCAACGCGAGGCCCCTCGCCTGATCGGCGATCTGGCTCACGCGGGACGTACGAAACGCAGCTGGGCTAAGTCCGCGGCCATTCGCCGGATGGTACGGCGGTGGTCACACGCCTCGTTTCGCCAGCACCAGCACAGTCGAATAGTGGTACGTCATGGTGCCCCCGAGCGCGTCGACGGCCTCGCCAAGGGCGTCGAGGAGCGCACGCCGCTCGAGGTCAGGCAAGCGGACATGATCGCTGTGGGTGGCGATGAAGTCGAGCCAGCCTGCACGGCCGTAGACCGTCTCCCACGAGAAGGTGCGAGTCGCAATCTCCGTGAACACTCCGCTGTTTTCGAACTGCGTCATCCGATCCATCGGTTCGGCCGGCGGGTTCAGCGCGATGTTGGTCTTGGCGAGCCCTGGGGCGAGGCGCGTGTACACGGCGTCGAACGCCCGCGCGGCATCCTCGTCCGGCCGGCCGCGATTCCAGAACACGCCGAGGTATCCCCCCGGTCGCAGCAACGAACCCGCCTTGGCCACGCCCCGCACAGGGTCCACCCAGTGCCAGGCCTGCCCGGAGACGATTAGGTCGAAGACGCGGCCGCGGGGCTCCCAACGCTCGAAGGTCGCCTCCTCGACGGTGATCCCGTGGCTCCTCGCGATTGCCGCCATCGCCGGATCGGGCTCGACCCCGAGGACGTCGCATCCGCGCTCGACCAGCAACCTCGCGGCCTTCCCGGTGCCGCAACCGACATCCAGGACAAGTCGCGGCGAGAGGTCCATCAGCGTGTCGATGAGTGCCGGCGGGTAGGACGGGCGGGCCTTGTCGTACAGCGCGGCCACGCCCCCGAATGACAGTGCGCGCGCCCGGTCCTCGTGGATGCGTTCAGACGGGTGCTCGGACATCGCTCGGGTCAGCTGAGTCGCGACGGCCGCGGTGTCAGCGCCGCTTCGAGGTCGGCCGCGAAGCGTACTGCGTCATCGGGTTCGAGTCGCGACGTGGTGACCCGGATGCCTCGCTGGCTGGCGATCCGGAACCGGTCCCCGGCGAGCACGCCCCAGCCATGCTCCTGGAGGGCGGCAACAGTCGCGTCCTCGTGAGCCACCGGGACCCAGACGTTGAGGCCCGAGCGGCCGTGGGAACTCGATGCCGCGGGCGCCGAGCGCTTCGCGAAGCGCGTCGCGGCGGCGCGTGTAGGTGGCAGCGACCTGCTGCGCACGATCCGCCTCACGGGGGTCGCTCCAGATCCGAACGACCAGCCGTTGGAGGAGATGGGACACCCATCCGGCGGCAAGCAGGCGGCGACCTTCGACGCGCGCCACCGTGGTCGCGTCACCCGCCATGATGGCGAGACGCAGGTCCGGTCCCAGCGACTTCGAAACCGACCGGAGATGCGCCCAGCGAGCCCGCCCCGGCTCACACAGCGAGTGGCATGGACGTTCTGTGATGTCGAAGGCGTGATCATCTTCGAGCACCAGCACCCCCGGATGGCGGGCGAGCACCGCACGGAGCTCGTCGGCTCGTTCGGCGTCGATCGCGGAACCGTAAGGGTTCTGAGCACGAGGTGTGAGAGCGCATGCGACGGCGCCGGCGCGCAGCGCCCGGGCGAGACCCTCGGCGGTCGGACCACGGTCATCGATCGCCACCGGGAGCACGGTCAGACCGAGCGCGGACGCGAGATCGATCACTCCGGGGTAGCAGGGGTCCTCGACGGCGATCCGATCGCCGGGACGGAGGTGAGCGAGGAGCGCGAGTTGAATGCCATCGAGCGCACCCCCGACGACGGTCAGATGATCGCTCGGCACGCTGTCACGGTCGAGACGGGCCGACGCCAGGGCGAGCAGCTCGGAGTCGGAGCCCGCGGCCCCATACAGAACCGGCTCGTGGGGCAGCTCGACGAACGCGGACGCGAGATCGGGCAGAAGCGCCGGGTCCGGGTTGCCGGAGAGCAGGTCGACGACACCGGCAGGCACGATCGGCCGGCCGCGCGGCGACGGAGGGACACGCGGGGCAATGGTGGTGCCGAGCCGGCCGGCCCCGGCGACGAGTCCACGACGGCGCAGCTCCCGGTACGCGGACGCGACGGTCGCGGTGCTGATCCCGCGATGGGAGGCGAGCGATCGGACGGTCGGCAGACGCGTCCCAGCGGTGAGCTCGCCGTCGCGGATGCCACGCTCGACGCTCTCCGCGATCTCAGACGCCCGTCGCCCGGTGATGTGATAACGTATCGGTACGTTCATCGTTTTGTATTATAACAAATGACTTCGCGCGTGTCCACACCCCAGGCTTCTCGGGCCCAGATCGTGATCGCCTTTGCCGCGGTGTACGTCATCTGGGGTTCGACGTACCTGACGATCCACATCGCCATCGAGACCATTCCCGCGTTGCTGATGTCGGGCGCGCGGTTCATCCTCGCCGGGCTGCTGCTGCTGGCGTTCTCGCATCGCCCCGGAGCGCCCCGGGAGCGGCTCACGCCCATCCACTGGCGATCCGCGCTGATCATCGGCGGGTGTCTGCTGCTCTTCGGCAACGGCGGGGTCGCCTGGGGCGAGCAGTACCTGCCGAGTGGATTCGTCGCGCTCATCATCGCTACGGTCCCGCTCTGGATGGCGCTGTTCGCCCCGGCGTTCGGCGGGCGCTGGATCAACTGGACGGCGGCGATCGGCATCGCGCTCGGGCTCGCCGGGATCGTCCTGCTCGTCCGTCCGGGCGGCGGCGCGGGGCACTGGCAGACGCTCGTGGTGCTGCTCGCGCCGCTCCTCTGGGCGCTCGGTTCGCTGTACGCGCGTGACGCACCGGCACCCCGCCAGCCGCTCACCGCGGTGGGGATGGAGATGATCGCCGGCGGTGCGCTGCTGAGCATCGCCGGTGTTGCGACCGGAGAGCTCGGCCACGTCCACCTCGGCAACGTGTCCTTCGCCTCCGTTGCCGCCTTCATCTACCTGGTGCTCATCGGTGCGCTCGTCGGCTACGTCGCGTACATCTGGCTCCTGCACCATGTTTCGGTCACCGCGGCATCCACGTACGCATTCGTCAACCCGGTCGTCGCGGTCGCGCTCGGAGCGATCGTGCTCGGCGAGGCGGTGACCCCGCTCACACTGGTCGCGGCGGCGCTCATCGTCGGCGCGGTCGTCCTGCTCCTGATCGGTCAGAGTCGCAAATCCCAGCCCGCCATCGCACTCGAGGTGCCGGTCCGCGAGGTCGCCTGACCGCGTCCCCTCGAGACAGGGGTGACAATGGGCGCATGGACAGCGAGACCGTGATCGTCGACGCCGCCGCGGAGCCGCGTCGACCGCGTCCTCGCATCGGCGTCAAGGACGTGCTCTGCGTCGGGCCGATCATCGCGAACACGATCTATTACTACGCGGGGCTGCCGCTGACACCACTCCTGCTTGGGCGCAACCCCGTGCTGCTCAGCGCGCTTCGCGGCAGCATCGCCTCCATGGTGGCTGCGGGAGGATTCGCGCGGGTCGGCAGGGCGCCCATCCTGCTGGCGCTGATCGCGCCGATCCCGATCTCGATGATGACCGACCCATTCTTCTTCTGGGCGGGAAAACGATATGGCCGCGGCCTGATCAACTACCTGAGCGCGTCGGACCCCCGCTGGCGCAAACGAGCCGCGCGGGGGGAACGCTTCTTCAAGAAATACGGGGTGTGGACGATCGTGCTCGCGCCATTCCTGCCCGCGCCCTCGCCGCTCTTCTACATGGCGGCAGGCGAAGCTGGAATGCCATTCGCCATCTTCATCGCGGCTGACCTGATCGGCACCCTCGCGTACATCGGGCTGATCGTCGCCGCGGGCTGGGCCATCGGCCAGCCGGCCGTGACCGTCGCGCAGACGATCAGCAATTACGCGCTCTGGGTCATCGTGGGGACGGTGGTGCTCATCATCGCGTGGTCAACATGGTCGTCATGGCGCGTCCCTCGCGGAATGACGAGGCCCTGAGCCCCGCCGCCGGGCCGGTCGCGACGCGGCGATGGCTGGTGGTCGTGGCCGCGGTGCTCGCGCCGATCGCGCTCGGAGCGCTCATCACGGTGGTGCTCTTCGCGACTCGCGCACAGCCTGTGGTCGCCCGGCCGGCGGCATCGGAGCCGGCCGGTGACATCCAACAACACGACGGGGCACTGCTGATAGTGCAGCCGAAGACGACCGCGCAGGTTCGCCTCCCGTTGGGCACCAGCGTTGAGATTGTGCTGCTGCCCGGCCTGGGCGAGACCGTCGAGTCCGCCAACCCCGACATCCTCACGGCAACCGCGAGTCCCCCGTGCCACCTCACAGCAATCTGCGGATTTCCGGGCGCCCAGGTCTGGACGTTCCGGGCGATACACGCCGGGGTGGGCTACTTGAAGATCATCTTCGGGTTCAGGGTCTGCCAGCAGGACGGATGCACCACCACGCCCTACGTGTTCAAGCCGATCGCGGTGTACTCTCGACCTCAGGCTGGCTGAGCTCAGGGAATCGCGACCTCCTCGCGATACTTCGGCAGCCGGCTGGTGCCGCTCTCGACGACCTCGGCGATTCGCTCGGCGGCATCCCACAGGTCGACAAACCGTGTGTAGAGGGGAGCGAGTCCGAAGCGACACATGTCCGGCGGCCGGAAGTCGCCGATCACACCGCGATCCGCGACCGCACGCACGACCGCGAGGCCGTCCGCGTGCCGCAGCGAGACCTGAGCGCCGCGGCGTTCGGGCGAGCCGGGAGTCGCGACCTCGAAACCGAGCGCGTCGAGGCGCGCGTGCGCGAGACGTATGAAGACCTCGGTGAGCATCGCCGCCTTGTCCCCGATGGCGCGGGATCCGGCCTCGAGCTGAAGGTCGACGCCGACGGCGAGCGCGCCGATCGCCAGCACCGGCGGTGATCCGCTCATCCAGCCCCGTATTCCGGGGGCGCGACGGTACTCGGAGTTGAACAGGAATGGGTTGTCGTGGCCCAGCCATCCCTGGATCGGGTTGCGCAGCTCCTCCTGCAGCGCGGTCGCGACGTACAGGTACGCCGGTGATCCGGGGCCGCCGTTGAGGTATTTGTAGCCGCATCCCACCGCCAGGTCGACGCGGTGGTGATTGAGCCGGATCTCGACAGCACCCGCGGAGTGCGAGAGATCCCAGAGCACAAGCGCGCCGGCAGCGTGCGCGGCTTCGGTGAGCGCGCCCATGTCGTGGCGCGCGCCGGTCCGGAAGTCGACCTCGGTCAGGATGAGCAGCGCGGTATCACCGTCTAGCGCGTCACCGAGCTCGGAGCGGTCGACCGCGCGAACCTCGCAGCCCAGCAGCTCGGCGACGCCGGCGGCTATGTAGAGATCGGTGGGGAAATTGCTCCGCTCGGTGACGATCACACGGCGCTGCGGCCGCGCCTGCACCACCGACGTCATCAGACGGAACAGCCCCACCGATGTCGTGTCCGCGACCAGCACTTCCCCGGGAGACGCGCCGATCAGCTCGCCGATGCGGTCACCGACGCGCAGCGGCGACTCCATCCATCCCGAACTCGGTCCAGCCGCGGACGAGGATCGTTCCCCATTCGTGCTCGGCCATGTTCCGCAACCGCGACACCGCAGCCTTGGGCAAGCGTCCCATCGAGTTGCCGTCGAGGTAGATCGTGGTGCCGTCGTGGAGGAAGCGATCGCGGAACGCGGCGAGCGGGTCCTGGGCGTCGAGCGCGACGCACGAGTTGCGGTCGAGAGTGTCAGGAAGTTGAGTGATCACAGACGATTCCGTACCTCCCAGAGCTCGGGGAAGAATCGCAGCCCGATCGTGGTGTCGAGATAGGCCACTCCGCCGCCGCCGGTGCCGGGGCGGGATCCGATCTCACGCGCGGCCATGAGCGCGTGCTGAAAGCGCCAGCGGGAGATCGCCTCGTCGTGATCGAGGAGCAGCTCGCAGACATGATGGAGGACCGCCCGTTCCGCGCTCGCGTGGTCGCGATACAACCACGCGAGCGCGTCGAGGCGGCGCTCGCGAAGCTCGGTGCCGGCGCCGTCGGGAGCATCGAGACCGTGGGCGCGCAACGACGCGCAGAGTGCGGTGTACAGCGTCGGCGAGCCGGCACGTCGCCGCAACTCCTCGCGGTCGTGCTCCGACAGTTGCGAGGCACCGGCCGGCAACGCCCCGTCGAGGCCCCCGAGGACCTCGATCGCTCGAAACTGTCCCGATTGCAGTCCGGAGGCAGGTTTGAGTGGATCGCGGAACTCGAGAAATCCCTCCGGCGTCAGCGTCTCGAGCACGCGCAATTGCAGGATCAGCAACTCGTCGATGCGGGTGCTTCGGTGCAACGGTGCCATCGCGCCCTGTGGGCGGCCGGCCTGCAGCTCCGCAACCGCGCGGTCGAGCTCGTGGAGGATGACCTTGAACCAGAGCTCATAGGCCTGATGAATGACCACGAACAGCAGCTCGTCGTGCGCGCCCTCGGTGAGCGGATGCTGGAGATCGAGCAGCTCGTCGATGCGCAGGTACGAGCTGTAGTCAGTACCGGCCATGACCGCGCCGGCACTCTACGCTCATTGCCGCCGCCCCCCGGCGGCGTGGCCGCATCTGAAACTCATGACGCTCGGGTGACCAGGATGTCATCCAGCGAGAACTCCTCCGGTGGCGAGAGTTGATCGAAGTCGCAGGAGCGCGGAGCCTTGTCGGGTCGCCAGCGGAGGAATCGCGAGGCGTGGCGGAAGCGGCCGCTCTGCAGGTGGTCGAACGACACCTCGCACACGAGCTCCGGGCTCACCGACGTCCACGCGCTGTCGGCGGAACGCTGCCAGCGGCTCGGACCTCCCGGGGTTCGCCCCTGACCAAAGCTGTCGCCGCCGACGAGCGGTTGGAGTTGCTCGAGAATCGCCCGTCGCTCGGCGGCGTCGAACGACGAAGTGTGTCCGACGTGATGGAGGGCGCCGTCGCCGTCGTACAGGCCGAGCAGCAACGAGCCGATGCCACGCCCGTCCTTGGCGAGCCGGTACCCGCCGACCACGCAGTCGACGGTGCGCAGATGCTTGACCTTCACCCAGCGCCGCTCCCCCGGGCGGTACGTGCCGGCCGGGTCCTTCGCGACGACGCCGTCCAGCCCAGCCCCCTCGTAGCGCGTGAACCAGGTGGTCGCCTCATCCGGATCGGTGGTCTGCGGGGTGACGCCGACTGTTCGACTGCTCGCGATCGCCTGCATCAAAAGACCGCGCCGTTCCTCGAGCGGGCGCTCGCGCAGGTCGTCCACGTCGAACGCCAGCAGGTCGAAGAGGACCACCGACGCGGGCGTCTTCTCGGACAGCATCCGAACCCGGGACGCGGCGGGATGGATGCGCTGCTGGAGCGCGTCGAAGTCGAGTCCGTGCTCAGTTGCGATGACGATCTCGCCGTCGACGATCGCGCGCTCGGGGAGGGCGACCTGGAGCGGTTGAATCAGCTCCGGGAAGTACCGTTCGAGTGCCAGCGCGTTCCGGCTCGCGATATGGACGCTGGGCCCGTCGCGAAACACGATGGCCCGGAATCCATCCCACTTCGGCTCGTAGAGCCACCCCCCCTCTCGGGGTATCTCTGGAGCGGCGCGGGCCAACATCGGCTCGAGCGGCGGGTCGAAGGGGAGCGACACACGCGGAGTGTCGCCGATTGCGTCGTGCCCCGGCTACGCGGAGAGGACGCGCGGTCGCGAGTCGCGGATACGAAGCCGGAGCAGGTTGTCGACGTCGGCGACATCGCCGAGCTCGCGGACGGCGGTCTCGAATCGTGTGATGTCGCTGAGCTCGTCGACCTCACCGCGAAGGGTGATCACACCGCGGCTTGCGCGGATCTCCAGCCCGGTGGCGAGGTCGCCGAAGCCCGTTGAGAGGGCAACGCGGACGCGGTTGGCGAGCGTCTCATCCCAGCTGGTTGCCCCGGCCCGGCGTGGACGCCTGTCGACCGCCGAGCCGACGAGGGAGGCGACCCCGGCGGTGGCGCGGCGGGCCGCCACGCGGCGGCGCGCTCCCGAGCGCGGATGCAGGAGAAATGCGGCGGCTGCGACGACTGCGGCGCCGGTGGCTGCTGCCGCGAGCTTGAGAACCCGGGTCACTGGGGGAACCCTCCGGTGGAGTGTGTGCAGGAGCGCTCGTTCAAACGTTCCGCGGGCCGGGTGGTTACGCGGGCCGGGCTAAGACGTCGGCGGTGGGAAATGACGGACATCCGTCCATCTGACGCCGTCCCACCAGCGCAGGGTTCCCGACCCGGCCTCCGGATACCAACCCGGCGGCGGCGGCGGCACTGAGCCCGCGCGGCGGAACACCTCGTCGCGCTTGGCGAAGCGCCACACCAGCGACCCGATGATGCCTCCGAGGATGACGATGAGCAGCCACACGATCTTCTCGCTGCCGGCTGCGCGGAACGGCGAGTCGGGGATCTTGGCCACCTCCACGATGACCACGATCCAGTACACGAATGCCGCGATCCAGATTGCAAGGAACACGATGGGGAACAAGAGGAACGCGGGAGAGACGATCACCACCGGCGGCGATCTCGCATCCGCCCAGCTTAGGAGGAATCAGGGGGCTTCGCTGAAACCGTTCCCGGGGCCCGGCGACTGCGGCTCAGCTTGAGGCTGGGCTAACGACGACGGATCGTCAACTCCCGGATTCGCGCGAACGCAGCGGCGGCGACCGTGCCCGCTGCCATCGGTGGAAAGGGCCACACCGCGCTGACGTTGATCTCGCACAGGACGTACGTGTTCTCCCCGGACGACGTTCTGGGTCCGTAGAGAAAGTCGGCGTCCCAGATGACGGGCAGCGACTCGCGATCGATGCCGAGGACACTGGTCATCCGCGGCACCCATTCGTTCTGCATGTGGTTTCGCAGTCGCTGATAGGCGGGGGCATCAGGACCCATCATCGGCGATGATGCCGCGGCGGTGCGGAGGCTCTCGGGGTTGAGCAGGCCTTGGGGCCACTGATGGCAGAATCCCACCACCTCGTCGAGGGACAGATAACAGCGGATCATCCCTTCGACCAACCGTTCCTGAAACGCTTGAGCCACGAGACAGCCGGACCATGCGAAGTACTCGTCGCAGCGGGCCATGAACGCACCGAGGCTCGTCTGCTCCGAAGATCCGTCCCGCGAGCGCGCGTCCTGGACGCGGACCTGAGCGTGCGGGTCTGACGCCGTGCGCGGGTCGATCAGCTGGATCTTCCACACGCCGTTGCCGCCGTTGCCTCTGCCCTGCTTCAGGACGGCTCGACCGCGTTCACCGAGCCAGGACGTGAAACGCTGGGCGAACTCTTCGGGCGTGCGGTAGAGATCGACGTCGCCGCCGCAGCCGACGTTCCTGGTGCTGAACAGCACTTCCTTGGTCCCGAGCTTCAGGATGACGGCCGGATGGGCGGAGACCCAGACGCCTCGGGAAGCGACGTCGAGAAGCAGTGCGTCGAGGTTCCTTCGGTTGGCACCGTCCTGAATCGGATTGACCCAGACCAGGACCCCGTCGAGCGCGAGCAACTCGTCGCGAATCTCGTCGACGGCGCCGTCCTCGAACACCACCGGTCGCAGCTCCACAGGGAGCCGTGACAACGCCTCATAGAGCGGTGCGAGGCCGTGGCGTTCCTCAGGCTTCGACGGCCTGGCGCTTCGGTCGTCGCGCCACAGGATGCCGATGCGCAGTGGCGGTTTCGATTCGTTCAAGCTAACCCTCGCCTCCGCCGGGAGCGGCTGGTGCGCCCAGGAGGATTTGAACCCCCGACCTTCTGATCCGTAGTCAGACGCTCTATCCGGACTGAGCTATAGGCGCGCGCCAGAGCCGTGACTGTACCCCATGCGGCCTCAGCCAATACCGCACCACGCCGCATGGGCCGATCGCGGCATGATTCAAGCTCAGAGGCTCAACGGAGGTGGATCCATGGCGGTCACCGGCAGCGTCGACCGACGCACCCTTCCCGCACTCGCGTTCGTCGGGGAGGTCGCTCAGCAGATCCGGGTCGATGGGATTCGAGCCAGCACCAAGGCCGGATCGGGACACCCGACCTCCAGCATGTCCGCCGCTGACCTGATCGCCGTCCTGGCCGCTCGCCATCTGCGCTACGACTTCGAGCACCCGGACCTGGCCAACAACGACCACCTCATCTTCTCGAAGGGCCACGCCTCGCCTCTCCTCTATGGGCTGTACAAGGCGGCCGGCGCCATCACCGATCAGGAGTTGATGACCTACCGCACCTTCGGCTCGAGGCTCCAGGGCCATCCGACGCCGATCATCCCCTGGGTCGACGTCGCCACCGGCTCACTCGGCCAGGGGCTGGCGATCGCTGTGGGAGTTGCCCTCGCCGGCAGGTATCTCGACCACCTTCCCTTCCATGTCTGGGTGCTGTGCGGTGACAGCGAGCTTGCCGAAGGGTCGATCTGGGAGGCGCTCGACAAGGCCGGTCACTACGGCCTCTCCAATCTCACAGCGATCTTCGACGTGAACCGCCTCGGACAGCGCGGGCCCACCGAGTACGAGTGGGACCTGGACATCTATCGCCGCCGCGTCGAGGCCTTCGGCTGCAGGGCCATCGTCATCGACGGTCACGACCTCGGCGAGATCGACGAGGCGCTGACCTCCGCGCGAGCGGACGGCGACCGCCCCAGCGTCGTGATCGCTCGCACCATCAAGGGCAAGGGGTTCAAGGAGATCGAGAACAAGGACGGATGGCACGGCAAGGCGCTGCCCCCCGACCTGGCCGAGAAGGCGATCGCGGAGCTCGGTGGCGAGCGCGACCTGCGCATCGACGTCCGGCCACCCGAGGCACTCGAGTCGGCATCCTCGAAGGCCGCGGACACGGCCGTCAACCTGCCGGCCTACGCACTCGGCGAGAAGGTCGCGACCCGCAAGGCATACGGCGACACGCTGCGCGCACTCGGCGCCCGTCACGACATCGTGGCGCTCGACGGCGAGGTGAGCAACTCCACCCATGCCGACGAGTTCAAGAACGCGTACCCCGACCGATTCTTCGAGATGTTCATCGCGGAACAGCAGATGGTCGCGAGCGCGGTCGGGCTCTCGGTCCGCGGCTACATCCCATTCGCCTCGACGTTTGCGGCCTTTCTCTCTCGCGCCTATGACTTCATCAGGATGGCGGGCGTTTCCCAAGTCAGCATCCGGCTCTCCGGCTCACACGCCGGCTGCGAGATCGGCGCCGACGGTCCATCACAGATGGCGCTCGAGGACATCGCCTCGCTGCGCGCGGTGCACATGTCGACGGTGCTCTACCCGAGCGACGCCGTCTCGACGGCGAAGCTGGTCGCGCAGATGGCCGACCTTCGTGGCATCAGCTACATCCGCACCACCCGGGGTGCGTACCCGGTCCTGTACGGGAACGACGAGCAATTCCCGATCGGCGGTTCGAAGGTGGTCCGTCAATCCCCCGGCGACGTGGTCACGCTGATCAGCGCCGGCGTGACGCTGCACGCCTGCATCGCCGCCGCCGAGCGGCTGTCGAAGAGCGATATCTCCTGCCGCGTCATCGATCTCTATTCGGTGAAGCCGATCGACATCGCGACCTTGCGCGCTGCCAGCGAAGCGACGGCCGGACGCCTTGTGGTCGTCGAAGACCATTACCCGGAGGGCGGGCTTGGCGCGGCAGTGATGGAGGCTCTCGCGCTCGAGGAGAATCCGCCACGCGTCACCCATCTCGCGGTACGCGATCTGCCCGGGTCGGCGAGCCCAGAGGAGTTGATGGCCGCCGCCGGGATCGACGCCGACGCGATCGTTGCGGCGGTGAACACACTGATAGGTGCTGCCGCGAAGGCCGGCTGAATGACCGCACTGCAGCAGCTCGGCGAACACGGCCAGTCGGTGTGGCTCGACTTCATCAGCCGCGAGCTGGTGACCACGGGTCAGCTGCAGCGCCGCGTCGCCGACGAGAACGTGACCGGGTTGACCAGCAACCCCACGATCTTCCAGAAGGCGATCGCGGAGGGCTCGCTCTACGACGATCAGATCCGCGAGCTGATCGAGTCCGGGATCGATGATCCCAACGACGTCTTCATCGAGCTCGCGATCACCGACATCCAGCACGCCGCAGACATCCTCCGCCCGGTGCACGAACGCACCTCGGGCGCGGACGGATATGTCAGCCTCGAGGTGCCGCCGTCGCTGTCGCATGACACCGACGCGACCATCGCGACCGCGAGAACCCTTTGGGAGCGGGTCGGCCGCCCCAACCTGATGATCAAGATCCCGGCCACCCTCGAGGGAATGCCGGCGATCCATCGGACCATCGCGGACGGCCGCAACGTGAACATCACGCTCATCTTCGCGATCGCAATGCACGATCGTGTGATCGAGCAGTACGTCTCGGCGCTCGAGAGTCGTCACCGGGAAGGGCAGTCGCTCGACGTGCATTCGGTGGCGTCGTTCTTCGTGAGCCGCGTCGATACGCTCGTGGACAAGCTGCTCGAGGAGAAGCTCGCCGCCGACCCGGGGAACGCGCTCGTCGAGGGCCTGTTCGGCAAGGCGGCGATCGCCAATGCGGTGCTCGCCTACGAGCTCTTCGAACAGCGATTCGGTGACGATCGCTTCGCGCCGCTGCGCGCCGCGGGCGCGCATGTGCAGCGTCCGCTCTGGGCGAGCACGAGTGCCAAGAATCCCAACTACCGCGACGTCGTCTACGCAGAAGCGTTGATCGGGCCCGACACCGTGGACACGATGCCGCCCGCAACCATTGAGGCATTCCTGGACCATGGCGTCGTGGCCGGTGACACCGTGAAAGCCGACTACGCAGGCGCCCACCGCGTGATGGATCAGCTCGCCGAAGCCGGGATCGACATGGATGCGGTGACCCAGAAACTGCTCGATGACGGCGTCAAGCAGTTCGCGAACTCGTACGACGAGTTGATCCGAGGCATCGCCGAAAAGATCGACGCCATGGGCTCCGGGTACGCACGCCGCCAGCACATCGACACCGGTGGGGCGGCGATCCCGCTCGATACTCCCGCCGCGAGCGGGATCGCCACGCGGATCTGGCACCGCGACCCCAACCTCTGGAAACCGGGGGACAGCGCTCACGCA
Organism: Candidatus Dormiibacterota bacterium; assembly: GCA_963709585.1. Lineage (GTDB taxonomy): Bacteria > Chloroflexota > Dormibacteria > Aeolococcales > Aeolococcaceae > Palsa-851. The sequence continues at coordinate 108,442 of CAVPXI010000005.1, forward strand.
ACCGTGATCAACAACCGACTCGGCTGGCTCGACGTCGTCGGCGCCATGCGCGAACGGCTCCCCGCGCTCAAGGCGCTGGCCGGCGAGGTGCGTGACGCCGGGTGGCACGACTGCGTACTGCTCGGCATGGGCGGTTCGAGCCTCTGCCCCGAGGTGCTGCGCAGCTCCTTCGGCAGCACTGACGGACAGCCGACACTCCACGTTTTGGATACCACCGATCCACTCGCCATCGCCAGGGTGACCGGGGCCATCGACCCGGAAGCGACCGGGTACATCGTCTCCAGCAAATCGGGCACGACCCTGGAGACGCTCTCCCACCTTGCCCACTTCTGGGAGGTGACCACCGCCGTCACCGACAACCCCGGCTCGCACTTCGTCGCCGTGACCGATCCGGGCACGCCGCTTGCGACCATCGCGCGCGACCGAGGATTCCTGCACCTCTTCAAGAATCCGCCGGACATCGGCGGCCGCTACTCCGCCTTGAGCATGTTCGGCCTCGTCCCGGCAGCGATCATCGGGATCGACTGTGAGCTGCTCCTCGAGCGCGCCACCATGATGCGCAGGAACTGCGCAGCCGGCGTGCCGGGTGACCTCAACTGCGGCCTGAGCCTCGGTACCGTGATGGGCGCGCTCCACGACCAGGGACGTGACAAGGTGACCATCCTCGCGCCCAAAGAGATCGAGGCCTACTCGTTGTGGGCGGAACAGCTCATCGCCGAGAGCACCGGTAAGGAGGGCAAGGGCATCATCCCGATCGGCGACGAGCCGATCGGAGACCCGGACGTGTACGCCGGCGACCGCCTCTTCGTCGCCCTGCGCATCGGCGATGACGCGGGATTCGATCGCTCCGTTGAAGCGTTGAAGGGCGCCGGGCATCCGGTCATCTCCTTCGACCTCGCCGACAAGTACGACCTCGCCGCCGAGTTCTTCCGGTGGGAGTTCGCAACCGCGGTCGCGGGAGCGCACCTCGCCATCGATCCTTTCGACGAGCCGAATGTGCAGGAGTTGAAGGACAACACCAAAGCGGTCCTGCAGCAGTATCACGACTCCGGCGCGCTGCCGGACGAGGCCGCAGCCGTCACCGACGGCGCCCTACGCGTGTATGGCGATGTCTCCGGATCCAGCGCGTCAGGCGCACTGGCCGCCCACCTCGATACCGCCAATCCAGGCGATTACATCGCGCTGATGGCATACGTCACACCCGACGACGCCAGTGAGCGGGCGCTCCAGGGTCTGCGTGTGGCCATTCGCGACTTCGCGCCGTCTCGCGACCACGCTCGGCTTCGGCCCTCGCTTTCTGCACAGCACCGGTCAGCTGCACAAGGGTGGACCGAACACCGGGGTCTACATCCAGATCACCGCCGACGACGGGACCGATGTGCCGATCCCCGGTCAGCCGTTCACATTCTCGATCCTCAAGCGAGCCCAGGCCGCCGGCGACCTGCAGTCGCTGCGGTCCCACGGCCGGCGCGTCATCCGCGTCCACATCGCCGGCGACCTTGGTGCGGGACTCGCCAGCCTCACCGACGCAGTCAGCGCAATCACGGCGGCGCGCTGAGCGCGGCCGTCACATCGAGGGAACTCACCACCATGCAGATCGGCTTTGTCGGGCTTGGCAGGATGGGCGCCAACATGGTGCACCGGCTCCGTCGCGACGGTGACCACGCCGTTGTCGCTTTCGATCCCAATCCGGATGCGCGCGCAAGCGTCGAAGCCTTCGGGGCGACCACGACCGCGAGCATCGATGAGCTCATCGCCGCCCTCGACAAGCCTCGCGGCGTCTGGATCATGGTTCCATCGGGCAAGGTGACTGACGACACGGTGGCGGCGCTGCAGTCGCTGCTCGAGAAAGGCGACACGATCATCGACGGCGGCAACAGCAACTATCACGACTTGATCGCGCGAGCGGCCAGGAGCGCCGAGCGCGGCATCAGCTTCATCGATGCCGGGACCAGCGGCGGCATCTGGGGCCTGCAGGTCGGATACTGCCTCATGGCCGGTGGCGAGCAGGCGACGATCGATCACTGGCGCCCGATCTTCACGACCCTGGCGCCGCCCGACGGCTTCCTCCACGTTGGACCGCCCGGCTCCGGACATTTCGTGAAGATGGTGCACAACGGGATCGAGTACGGGATGCTCCAGGCGTACGCAGAGGGCTTCGCCATCCTCCAGGCGAAGCAGGACTTCGGCGAGCTCGACCTGCACGCCATAACGCACCTCTGGAACCAGGGGAGCGTGGTGCGCTCCTGGCTCCTCGAGCTCGCCGAGCGCGCATTCGAGCGGGATCCACAGCTGGACCAGTTGCGCGGCTGGGTCGACGACTCCGGCGAGGGACGCTGGACTCTCGAGGAAGCGATGCAGCTGTCGGTCCCGGCCCCCGTGCTCGCGCTGTCGCTGATCATGCGATATCAGTCGCGCCTGCCCGACGGTTTTGGCAACAAGGTGATCGCGGCGCTCCGCAACGAGTTCGGTGGGCATCCGGTGAAAGCCGAGACAGCGGCAGGGGCTGCAGCATCACACTGATCGCGGAGCGACCGCTGCACGAGCGACGCCGGGAGCCCCGGACCCCGGTTCCCTTCTGCGTCGTCATCTTCGGCGCCAGCGGCGACCTCACCAAACGCAAGCTGGTTCCAGCTCTGTACGCGCTTGTCGCGGAACGCAGCCTGCCGGAGGGCTTCACCGTCATCGGCGCAGGACGTGGCGACCTCACCGATGAGGAATTCCGCGCCGACATGCGCGAGGGTGTCGAGAAGTACGGGCGCATGCATCTGCAGGCAGAGGTGTGGGAGTCGTTTGCCGCCGGACTGCGATACGTGAAGTACGACATGGACGCCGCGGATGGTTTCGAGCTGCTCAAGCGGACGCTCGAGGCCGCCGATCGCGAGCGCGGCACCGCGGGGAATCGCCTCATCTACTTCAGCACACCGCCGAACGCGGTGATGCCACTCGCGGAGCGGCTCTGCGCCGCGGGGCTGACCGCACAGGCTCCCGGGACCTTCGTGCGCGTGATCATCGAGAAGCCGTTCGGGCGTGACCTGGCAACTGCTCGCGCGCTCAACGAGCGGCTGCACACGGCGTTCATCGAAGAGCAGATCTACCGCATCGACCACTACCTCGGCAAGGAGACCGTGCAGAACCTGCTCGTGTTCCGCTTTGCCAATGGGATCTTCGAACCGCTGTGGAACCGGCAGTACATCGACCACGTCCAGATCACCGTCGCAGAGGAGATCGGCGTCGAGGGGCGAGGGGCGTATTACGAGGAGGCGGGTGCGCTGCGCGACATCGTCCAGAACCACATCATGCAACTGGTCGCGATCATGGGCATGGAGGCGCCGTCGAACTTCCACGCGGAGATGGTTCGCGACGAGAAGGTGAAGCTGCTCCGCGCGGTACGGCCCATCCATCCCGACGACGCGCTCTCGCATTCGGTGCGCGGTCAGTATTCGGCAGGCTTCATCGATGGGGAGCCTGTCCCCGGATATCGCGAGGAGAAGGGCGTCGCACCCGACTCCCTTCGTGAGACGTTCGTGGCGATCAAGGTCGACATCGACAACTGGCGCTGGGCGGGCACACCGTTCTACCTGCGCACCGGCAAGCGGATGCCGAAGCGCGCAACCGAGATCGTCATCCAGTTCCGTCGCGTGCCCCATTCGCCGTTCGCCGGCAGCGTCCCTCTCGCCGAGGGCGCGGTGCCGGCCGACGGCATCGAACCCAACCTGCTCATCCTGCGTATCCAGCCCGACGAGGGCATCACGCTGCGCTTCGGCGCGAAGATCCCCGGCCAGGCACTGCGCATCGAGTCGGTGAACATGGACTTCATGTATGGCACGGCGTTCCGCCAGCAATCGCCCGACGCGTACGAGCGCCTTCTCCTCGACTGCATGCTCGGCGACCCGACTCTCTTCGCCCGCGAGGACGAGGTCGAGGAGGCGTGGCGATTCTGCACGGCGATCCTCGATGGATGGCGCGCACATCCGCCCGATCGGATCCACAGCCCGAACTACGCCGCAGGCACCTGGGGCCCTGACGAAGCGCACGCGTTCATGGCGCGCGACGGACGCGCCTGGCACGTTCCCTGACGTGGCGGCGACGAGCGCTCTCGACAATCTCACCGGCCAGCGTGTCGTCAGCGAGACCGCTGCAGAGGTCGCCGACGCCGTCGCGAGCTGGGTCGCGGCGCAGGCGCTGCGCGCCTGTGGCGACCACGGCGGCTTCTCGATCGCCCTTTCGGGCGGGAGCACGCCGCGTCTCCTCAACCAGATGCTCGCCGGGCCGGACTGGCGGGACCGCATCGACTGGAGCTGTTGGAACGTCTATTTCGCTGACGAGCGTGCGGGCGCGCCGGATGACCCGGCGAGCAACTACCACTTTGCCGAGACGACCTTGCTGAGCCGCGTGCCGATCGACCCCGGACGGGTGCACCGCATGCGCGCGGAGCGTGCCGATCTCGACGCCGCGGCGGCGGAGTACTCGGATCTGCTCGCGAGCTCACTGCCTTCCGGAAACGGAGGCGCACCGCGGCTCGACGTGATCCTCCTCGGGCTGGGCGAGAACGGCCACACAGCGTCGCTGTTTCCGGACACACCGGCGCTGATGGTCACCGACCGCTGGGCGACGCGGGGCCTCGCCGACTACGCGCCGTTCGACCGGATCACGCTGACCTACCCGGCGATCAACGCCGCCGCAGCCGTCGGGTTCATGGTCACGGGCGCCGCGAAGCATGCGGCGCTTGCCGCGACCGCCAGAGGTGAGGTGCCCGCCTCGCGCGTCCGTCCCACCGACGGGACGCTCGCCTGGTTCATCGACGCCGCTGCTGCGGCAGGGTGACGGCTGTGAGAATTCCGGCAGCCCGCTGACCCGCGTCTGCCAGAATCCGCGGGATGCCGCGATCGACGTGGAAGCCCTGCCGAGACGCCATCCGGATCGCGCCGAGCTTGCTCGCCGCCGACTTCGGACACATAGCGAAGGCTGCTCACGACCTGGAGGAGAGCGGCGCGGAGCGCATCCACGTCGACGTGATGGACGGCGTGTTCGTCCCCAACTTCACGTTCGGCACGGATACGGTGCGCGTGCTCCGGCGGATTTCGTCGCTGCCCCTGGAGCTGCATCTCATGATCGTCAATCCCGACGCGCACCTGAGAACCTTCGCGACCGCAGGCGCCGACGCGATCACCGTGCACTACGAGGTATGTCCGAACCTGCACCGCACCCTGGCATCGATCCGCTCGCTCGACTGCCGCTCTGGCGCGGCGATCAATCCAGGCACGCCCGCGCAGATGCTCGACGACACTCTCGAGTTCATGCGACCTCGCGCTGGTCATGACCATCGATCCCGGGTTTGGCGGACAGTCACTGATACCGCGCACGCTGCGCAAGGTCGAGCACATCCGTCGTGAGCTTGAACGTCAGGGCCTGGACACCGAGGTCGAGGTCGACGGTGGTGTCGACGCGAGCAACGCGAAGGCGTGTGTCGACGCCGGAGCCGACGTGCTCGTCGCCGGCACCGCGGTGTTCAAGCACGAGGGTGGGCCGAAGGCAGGCGTGGCCGCGCTGCAGCAGGCCCTGACCGAGGCCGGCGGCGCATCGTGACCGAGCTCGCAACCGCCACGCTTACCGACGGCAGCGAGGACGTCGACCGCGCCGCAGCGGATCTCGCGGCTCGGCTGCCGTCCCCACTCGAGGCGGTCGCTCGCCTCGCCTACAACTACGCTTGGTCGTGGTGGCCGGGCGGCGACGACGTGTTTCGGATGATCGATCCGGCGCGCTGGGAGGCAAGCAACCACAATCCGATTCGCCTGCTCGACGAGACGTCGTCCGCGACCCTCGAGCGCGCCGCCGCTGATGTCACCCTGCTGCACCGGCTTGCCGAGCTCATGCGTGGGCTCGACCGCGAGCTGGGGCGCCCGTCCATGGAGGGGAAGGCCACACCGGTCCACCCGGTGGCGTTTCTCTGCGCCGAGTTTGCCGTGCACCGGTCGCTGCCGATCTATGCGGGCGGCCTGGGCGTGCTCGCGGGGGACATCCTCAAGCAGGCCTCCGACATGGCGCTGCCGATGGTCGGCGTCGGTCTCCTCTACCGTCAGGGCTATTTCCAGCAGCGCATGGACCGGTCGGGGTACCAGATCGAGTACTGGCTCCAGGTCGACCCCGAGCGAGTTCCCGCCGCTCTTGTCTATAACGGTGGCGAGCCGCTGACCGTGACCGTGCCGCTGCGCGGGCGCGACGTCGTGGTCCAGGTGTGGCGCCTCGATATCGGCCGCACGCCGCTCTACCTCCTCGACGCGCAGCGTCCCGAGAACTCCCCCATCGATCAGTGGATCACCAGCCGTCTCTACGTCGCCGACCGGCCGACCCGGCTCGCCCAGTACGCACTCCTCGGGATCGGCTCGATGCGCGTCCTCGATGCGATGGGGCTGGAGCCGTGCGTCGTCCACCTCAACGAGGGGCACGCCGCGCTCGCGCCGCTCGAGATGGCCCGCCGCGAGATGGCCCTTGGCCGCTCGCGGCACGAGGCCTTCACGGCCGCGCGTGATCGCACCGTCTTCACAACTCATACGCCGGTGAGCGCCGGCAACGAGGGATACGACGTCAGCGAGATCGTCGAGGTCCTCGGTGACTACCCGGAGCAGGCCGGGCTCGACCTCGAGGGCTTTCTTCACCTCGGCCGCACCCGGCCCGACAATCCCCACGAGCAGTTCGTCATGACCCCGCTCGGTATCAAGATGAGCCGCTCGCGCAATGGCGTGAGCCGTCGCCACGGCGAGGTCGCTCGTCAGATGTGGCAGGCGCTCTTCCCCGAACGACCCGCCGACACGGTCCCGATCGGGCACGTCACCAACGGCGTGCACGTGCCGACCTGGATGGCACCGCGGATGCGCGAGCTGCTCGATCGCTACCTCGGGGCGGGATGGGAGGCCCGCGCCGCCGATCCGGACACCTGGCGCGGCGTGGACGACATCCCGGATGCGGAGTTGTGGGAGGTGCGCAACGCGTTGCGAGCCGACTTCGTGCAGCACGTCCGGGTGCAGAGCGTCGCCAACCGGCTCGCTCGCGACGAGCCGCGCTGGTACGTGGAGGCCGCCGAGTACGGGTTCGACGAGCACGCCTTGACCTTTGGGTTCGCGCGCCGCCTTGCCGGATACAAGCGCATCCAGCTGCTGACCCTCGACACCCAGCGCGCCACGAGCGTGCTCGAGAACAGGGATCGACCGGCGCAGATGGTGTTCGCCGGCAAGTCACATCCTCAGGACGAGGAGGGCAAGCATGCAGCCCAGCGACTGTTCAGCTTCGAGCGGGAGCCTGCCGCGATGAGCCGGGTCTCGTTCCTCGATAACTACAGCCTCGCGACTGCCGACCAAATGGTCGCCGGCTGCGACGTGTGGATCAACGTTCCCAGACCGCCCCTCGAGGCGAGCGGCACCAGCGGGATGAAAGCGGCGCTGAACGGCGGGCTCAACCTTTCCGTGCTCGACGGGTGGTGGGCCGAGGCGTACAACGGAACCAATGGGTGGGCCATCCCCGGCGACATCCTGTTCGACCATGGCATGCAGGACTCGCGCGACGCGGCGACGCTCTTCGACATCATCGAGCACGAGGTCGTGCCGCTCTTCTACCAGCGTGATGAGCACGGCGTACCGCGCGGCTGGGTGGAGCGGGTGCGCGCGTCGCTGCGCACCAACGGACCGCGATTCTCAGCGGCGCGGATGATGCGCGATTACGCAGACGACGTCTACGACCTCACCAGGTCGCGCTGAGAGCCGCCCCGCTCACGGCGACTTCGTCGGCTTCGGGGTCGGGGTCGGGGTCGGTGTGGAACTCGTGGCGGTGGGCGTCGGCGTTTGGACCGGGTTCGGCGCGATCGTGATCGGCATCGTGTTGGGGGCCGCGGTTGGCGTGGGCGTGGCTGCCGGCTGCGGTGTCGAGGTTGGAAGCGCAGCGCCCGCGGTGTCGATGCTGGTCGGCAGGCCCGCGTCGGTCGGCCCGGCCGACGGCGTGAAGATCGAGCCCGGCGGCGGCGTCGGCGAGAACTGGACCCCCGGGCCGCCGAGTGCTCGCGCGGCGAAGATAACCATCACCACCAGCGCGATCACCGCCGCCGCGGCGACCGACCAGACCTTCCATCCGACGCCGCCTGGGCGCCGCTCGCCCGCGCCCGTATCGATGGCGAGGCCCGGCACGGGCAGGTCGTCGTCGTCATCGACAAGCTCGTCCGCCGGCGAGGCGGGGGCAGGGTCGGCGAGGCGATCCGCGACAGCGGCGGCGAGCCACGCACGGCCGTGCTCCCGCCACCCGGCTCCCAGGAACGCCACGCCCGCGGTCTCGACATCGCGGCGGAACAGCCCCGCGCTCGCGGGCCGGTCGCGCGGGTCTTTTGCGAGCCCGCGGATGACCAGCTCCCTCGCAAGCAGCGGTACCGCCTCGCTCGGCAGCGCGCCCTGCGTGTGCTGCACTCCGAGCCCGGTGAGGTCGGTGCCCAGGTACGGAGGGCGTCCGGTGAGGGAGCCGACCAGGACGCCGGTGGCGGCATAGATGTCGGTCGCGACGGTGTGCGGTCTGCCCGCCCACAGCTCCGGCGCCATGTACTTCGGGGTTCCGGCGCGCCAGCCGCGACGCAGCGGAGGCGCAGGCACACCCGCGTCACGGAGGATGCCGGTGCCGCCGGTGTCGAGGACGATCGAGCCCGGGGTCACGTCGCGATGGATGATGCCGGCCACGTGCAGCGCCTCGAGCGCCGCGAGCGAGTCGTCGAACACGACCAGTGCAGCGGCTGCCGCCAGACGGTCCAAGGTACCCAGCGTGATCCCGTCCACCCACTCATACACGATCGCGGCGTGCCTGTCGTCGAACGCGATCACGGAGAGCAGGTGCTGGTGGCGCAGCGCGCGGAGCACCCCCATGTCGTGGCGGACCTGACGGCGGTACGCGGCGTCGGCGGACAGCGCCGGGCTGAGCAGGCGGATGACCACCCGCGAGCCGGTCGTTGAGTCGTGAGCGTCGACAAGCGCACCGGCGGGGTCGACGCTGATCCCCCGATCCAGTGTGTAGCCGGGAACGTACGCCCGCGAGCCCGCGCCCTCGCGGCTTCCAGCCTGGTCCATTCGTTCTCAGTATGCCGCCACAAAAGCGCGGCTTACACGAATTACCGCATCGGAACGGCCATCATCGGGCACTAGAATGACCGGGAAGTGGAGTACGTCGAGAGCATCCTCGACCTGGTCGGCAACACCCCGTTGGTCCGGCTGAGCAAGGTCACCGAGGGGCTCCGCCCTCTCATCCTGGCCAAGCTCGAGCAGCTCAACCCGGGCGGGAGTGTCAAGGACCGTATCGGCCTGTCGATGCTCGAGGATGCGGAGCGGAGCGGACTGCTCCGGCCGGGTGGCACCGTCGTCGAGCCCACCTCGGGCAACACCGGCCACGGACTCGCGATGGCGGCGGCGATCAAGGGCTACAAGATGATCTTCGTCATGCCCGACAAGATGTCGTCGGAGAAGATCAGCCTGCTGCGCGCGTACGGCGCCGAGGTGGTCATCTGTCCCACCAACGTCGAACGGGAGTCGGCGCAGTCGTACTACTCGGTCGCGGACCGGATCACCCGCGAGGTGCCCGGGGCATTCCAGCCGAACCAGTACTTCAATCCGCGAAACCCGGAGGCGCACTACCGAACCACCGGACCCGAGATCTGGCGGCAGACCGACGGCCGCATCACGACGTTCGTAGCCGGCGTCGGCACCGGGGGCACGATCACCGGCGTCGGCAAGTACCTCAAGGAGCAGAACCCGGCGGTTCGGGTGATCGGCGCGGATCCCGAGGGCTCGATCTACAGCGGCGAGATCGCCCCGTACAAGGTCGAAGGCGTCGGCGAGGACTTCTGGCCCGGCACCTTCGACCGCGACGTCGTCGACGAGTTCATCCAGGTCACCGATCGCGAGTGCTTCGTGGCGGCGCGGAAGCTTGCGCGCCAGGAAGGCATCCTCGTCGGCGGGTCGGCCGGCCTTGCGCTCCACGCGGCGATACAGGTCGCTGTCGATTCCAAGCCGGACGACGTCATCGTCGTGCTTCTCCCCGACACCGGCCGCAACTATCTGAGCAAGTTCTTCTCAGACGAGTGGATGCGGCAGAACGGCTATCTCCAGCGGCTCGTGCCTGCGCGCGTTCGCGAGGTCATCGATTCGCAGTCCGACGGCGTCCCGGAGCTGGTCAGCGTCGGCGCCGGCAAATCCGTCGGCGAGGCGATCGACCTCATGCAGCAGTACGGCATCTCCCAGCTGCTCGTGACCGAGAACGGGACCAGCGCGGGCGGCGGCGTGGTCGGCAGCATCCAGGAGCGAACGCTGCTGGATCGCGTCTACCGCGACCCGGCCGTGGTCACCACGTCGGTGTCGACGGCGATGGACCCACCCTTCGCGCGCGTTGCCTCGGGCGCGCCGATCGAGGAGGCCTTCGAGGCATTGCTCGGTGGCGAGCCCGCCCTGATGATCGTCGAAGGTGACGTCCCGGTCGGGGTGATCACCAGGAGCGACCTGCTCGAGTTCGTCGCCCGCCGCGGACGCGGCTGATCGGCGTGCAGCACAAACCGCACGGTCTGGCGACGCGCGCCCTCCACGTCGGGCAAGGACCCGATCCGTCCACCGGCGCGGTGGTGGTCCCGATTCATCTGGCGACCACGTTCGCGCAGGAGTTGCCTGGCCGGCACACGGGATTCGAGTATTCGCGCTCGGGCAATCCGACCCGCGCCAACCTCGAGGAGTGCCTCGCGTCGCTCGAAGGGGCGACCCACGGCCTCGCCTTCTCGTCGGGCCTGGCCGCAACCACGACCGTGATGCTGCTTCTCGATCCTGGAGACCACGTGGTCTTCACCGAGGACGTCTATGGCGGCACCTTCCGGCTCTTCGACAAGGTCTTCCGGCGCTACGGCCTGACCTTCACGGCGGTCGACCCAACCGATCCGGATGCCGTCGCCGCGGCGATGACCGATCGGACGCGCCTGGTCTGGCTCGAGTTCCCGACCAATCCGCTGCTCCGGGTCGTGGACATCGACGCTGTGAGCGAGCTCATCCATGGCGCCGGCGCGCTGATGGCGGTCGACAGCACGTTCGCGAGCCCGGTGCTGCAGCTACCCCTCGAGCTGGGCGCCGACCTGGTCGTGCACAGCTCGACGAAATTTCTCGGGGGCCACAGCGATGTGCTCGGCGGCGCGGTGCTCACCTCCAGTGAGGCGCTCGCGGAGCGAATGCGCTTCCACCAGAATGCCGTCGGCGCCGTGCCCTCGCCATTCGATTGCTGGTTGCTGCTCCGCGGGTTGAAGACGTTACAGCTCCGGGTGCTCCGTCAATGTGAGAACGCCCTGGCGATAGCCCGGTGGCTCGAGGGTCAGGATGCCGTGACCCAGGTGTACTACCCGGGGCTCGAGAGCAATCCGGGTCATGCGCTCGCCCGGCGTCAGATGGGCGGCCGCTACGGGGGAGTGGTGTCCTTCGAAGTCTCGTCGGGCGACGCCGCGCGTTCGTTCCTCGAGCGGTTGCGGGTGTTCACGCTCGCCGAGTCACTGGGCGCTGTGGAGTCGCTCGCCGAAAGCCCGGCGATGATGACCCACGCGTCGATACCGGAGGAGACGCGGACGCGGGTCGGCGTCAGCGACGGGCTGCTGCGCCTGTCCGTCGGTATTGAGGACGTCGACGACTTGCTGGCCGACCTGGAGCAGGCCCTGGCGTAGTCTCACGCGGCGGCGCACCCAGCTTCCACTCCCCGGTGGTGAGCAGGAGCGTGCCGTCGATCTCCGGCAGCGCCGGAGCACCGAGGCGGCGCAGCTTGCGCCACTGTTCGCCGTCCTCCTCGCTGAGAAACGTGATCGCCTTGCCCTCGTTGCCGTTGCGCGCGGTGCGGCCGATCCGATGGGTGAGCCACTGCGGGGTCTCGGGCAGCTCGAAGTTGACGACCAGGCCGACGTTCACGACGTCGATGCCTCGGGCCGCGACGTTGGTTGCGACCAGCACCTCGGTACGGTTGGCGCGAAACGAGTCGAGGGCGCGATCACGGGCGTTCTGCGACAGGTTGCCCTGCAGCTCGCCCGCGGTGTGGCCCATGCGAAGCAGGTCGCGAACCAGCTTCTTGGCTCCGTGCTTGGTGCGATGAAAGACGATCGTCTGGTTGAGCTCGGTGGCGCGCTGGCGGCGCAGCAGCCGTGACAGCGCATCGATCTTCTGCGACTTGACGACGCTCATGACCCCGTGCTCGACTGCGGGAACCTGTTCGTTGACGACGCGCACCCGGGCCGGTGCAGTACAGGTGCTTGGTGATCATCCGCTGCACCCAGTCGGGCATCGTCGCCGAGGCGAGCACAGTCTGCCGGCGCGCGCTGCTGCTGAAGCTCGGACACATCGAGATGATCTTCTCGACATCCTTCGCGAAGCCCTGGTCGAGCATCTCGTCGGCCTCGTCGAGCACGAGGTATTCGATGTCGCGGAGTCGTGCGAGCCCAGTGCTCGCGAGGTCGAGGAGCCGTCCCGGACAGCCGACGATCACGTCCGGAGCGTTGCGCAGCCCACCGGTCTGGGGTCCGTAGCCGACCCCGCCGATGCAGATCACCGTGCGCAGCGCCGGGTCGACCTTGCGGATCACCGCGTTGACCTGGGTCGCCAGCTCGCGGGTTGGAGTCACGATCAGCGCCCTTGCGCCGTGACTCTGGTGCCCGGCGAGCCGCTCGACCAATGGCACCACGAATGCCAGGGTCTTGCCGGAGCCGGTGGGTGCCTCGATCACGCAGTCGTGGCCTGCGAGCAGGGGCGGGATCGCCTCCTGCTGCACTGTGTTCGGCTCTGTGAAACCGCCTCGGCTGAGAGCGGCGGACGTGCGCGGACGCACGCCGATGGATTCAAACGTTGTCACCGTGTTACCTCGGGACCCGGGTCGTTCCCGTCATCCCAGAATCCCCTCGCTGGACTGTCGTGTGCCGGATTCTTGAGACCCGCCGGTTACCGGCGGAGAGAGGGTTCACCAAGAGGCATGGCTCGCCGATGCGCGAGCACTTGCCAAGACAGTACCACAGGTTGGTGCAAAGACCGCAAACGGTGACAGAGGCTGTTTCCGGCCCCTGGGTGTATATCCTCGCTTCGAATGACGTTCGACGCCTTCCTCCATCAGCTTCCCGACGCGGATGCCGCGGAGACCGGCGAGTGGCTCGAGTTCCTCGATACGCTGGTTGCCTCCGAAGGTACCGTTCGTGCCCGTTTTGTGATCGGCAAGCTGCTGGAACGCGCCCGACGGCTGCAGGTGCCGGTGCCGTCGCTGGTCTCGACGCCGTACATCAACACCATTCCCCCGGACGAGGAGCCGTGGTTCCCGGGCGACGAGGAGATGGAGCGGCGCATCCGCCGCATCGTCCGCTGGAATGCCGCCGCGATGGTAACCAGGGCAAACAAGAGAAGCGATGGCATCGGCGGTCATCTGTCGACGTACGCGTCTGCCGCCTCGCTGTACGAGGTGGGGTTCAACCACTTCTTCCGCGGCAAGGATGATGGCAACTCCGGCGACCAGATCTACTACCAGGGACATGCGGCACCGGGGATGTACTCGCACGCGTACCTCGAGGGTCGGATCACCGAGGCGCAGATGGACAACTTCCGTCAGGAGACGGGGGGCAACGGTCTCAGCTCGTATCCGCATCCCCGCTTGATGCCCGACTTCTGGGAGTTCCCGACGGTTTCCATGGGCCTCGGGCCGCTCAACGCGATCTACCAGGCACGGTTCAACCGCTACCTCTACAACCGCCATATCGTGGACACGAGCGAGAGCCGCGTCTGGTGTTTCCTCGGCGACGGCGAGTGCGACGAACCGGAGACGCTCGGCGCGCTGTCGCTCGCTGCGCGCGAGCAGCTCGACAACCTCACCTTCGTCGTCAACTGCAATCTGCAGCGTCTCGACGGACCGGTGCGCGGCAACGGCAAGGTGATCCAGGAGCTCGAGGGAATCTTCCGCGGTGCGGGCTGGAACGTCATCAAGGTCATCTGGGCGCGGGAGTGGGACGAGCTGCTCGCGCGCGATGTGTCCGGTGTGCTCGTCGACCAGATGAACCGCGTTCCTGATGGCGAGTTTCAGAAGTACACGACAGAAAGTGGCGCTTACATCCGCGAGCACTTCTTCGGGCCGGATCCGCGCCTGCGCAGGATGGTTGAGCACCTGTCAGACGACGATCTCCGCCACCTCCGCCGCGGAGGCCACGACTATCGCAAGGTGTACTCCGCCTACAAGCTCGCGCTGGAGCAACGCGGAGCACCGACGGTGATCCTTGCGCACACCGTCAAGGGATGGACCCTCGGCGTCGGCTTCGAAGGACGCAACTCCACGCACCAGATCAAGAAGATCGGTGAAGCCGAGCTGCGCGCGTTCCGCGATCTGCTCGAGCTGCCCATCAGCGACAAGCAACTCACGGAGGCCAAGCCTCCCTACTACCATCCTGGTGCGGATTCCGACGAGGTCGAGTATCTGTTGATGCGCCGGCGCGCGCTGGGCGGGATGTTGCCGCGAAGGGTCGTGCGCTCCAAGCCGCTCGACCTCCCCGGCGACGCCCCGTACGCGGAGTTCCTGAGCGGCAGCGGCACCCGTGCGGCGTCAACGACCATGGTGTTCGCCGGACTGCTGCGCAACCTGCTCCGCGATCCGGGCATCGGCAACCGCATCGTCCCGATCATCCCCGACGAGGCGCGCACCTTCGGCATGGACGCGCTCTTCAGCGAGGTCAAGATCTACGCGCCGTTCGGGCAGAGCTACGAGCCGGTGGACGCGGGGATGGTGCTCTCGTACCGCGAGGCAGTCGACGGGCAGATCCTCGAAGAGGGCATCACCGAAGCCGGCTCGATGGGCAGCTTCACCGCGGCCGGCACCGCGTACGCGACCCACGGTCAGGCGGTCATTCCCTTCTACATCTACTACTCGATGTTCGGATACCAGCGGGTCGGGGACCTCATCTGGGCATTCGGCAACTCACGTGGTCGCGGCTTCATGCTCGGCGGCACTGCGGGTCGCACCACGCTCAACGGCGAGGGCCTTCAACACGAGGATGGGCATTCGCCGCTGCTCTTCAGTGCGATCCCGAACGTGCGCATCTACGACCCCGCCTTCGCATTCGAGCTTGCGACCGTCATTCGCGACGGCATGCGCCGCATGTACGTCGACGGCGAGGACATCTTCTACTACATCACGCTGTACAACGAGAACTACCCGATGCCGCCGATGCCCGAGGGCAGCGAGGAGGGCATTCTCCGCGGTCTCTACCTGTACAAACCTGCGGGCGCCGCGCGCACCCATCACGCCCGGATTCTCGCCAGCGGCAGCGCCGTCCAGGCGGCGGTCGAGGCGCAGGCGATGTTGCTCGACCAGCACGACGTCGCCGCCGAAGTGTGGAGCGCCCCGAGCTTCCAGCTGCTGCGCCAGGACGCGCTCGAAGTCGAGCGCTGGAACCGGTTGCATCCCGACGCCGAGCCGCGCGTCTCGTACGTCGAGGAGCAGTTGGGCGGCGACGACGGACCGATCGTCGCGGTGACCGACTACATGAAGGCGGTCCCCGATCAGATCGGGCGTTTCGTCAGCGCCCCGTTCATCCCGCTCGGCACGGATGGCTACGGACGCAGCGACACACGGGTCGCGCTGCGCCGGCACTTCGAGGTCGACGCAGCGTCGATCTCCGTGGCCGTGCTCGACGGGCTGGCGCAGCAGGACCGCCTCCCGCGTCATGTCGTGGCAGCCGCCATCGAGCACTACGAGCTCGACACCGAGCTCTCCGACCCCCGCTACCGCTGACCCACCGGTCAGCGTGAGTTGAAGGTCATCGAGGAGCGCTCGCTGTACACCGCGCCTCCTGGCGCGGGTCGCAACTCGTACAGCACCAGCCGCGACGCGATGAAGCGGATCGCCGTCCGATCCGCAGCAGCCGCCGCGGCCCACGCTGTACGTGCACCGTCACTCCAGGGCAGGCGCGGCCGGCCGAGCGTGCAGTGTGCGTGGTACGGGCGTTCCTCGACGTCGAAGCCGGCGGCGCCGAGCACGATGCGACATTCGAGCGCGAGCGCGGTGAGCGGAGCCATATCGCGCGTCGGGCCGAGCCAGAGAACACGCGGCGCCCTTCGGGATGGGAACGCGCCCAGCCGGTCGAGCTCAACGTCGAACGGTGCTGTACCGAGCGCGACCGGCGCAACGAGCTCGAGCGCCTCCGCGGCCCGTTCCTCCTCGATCGATCCAAAGAAGTGAACGGTCAGATGGAGCGTCTCCGGGCGCACCCAGCGAACATCCGGAACGCGCTCCCGGAGCTCGCCCTGCACCCGCTGCGCCGCCCCGAGCCCGGGGTCGGCGAGCGGAACGGCGAGGAAGCACCTCACCCAGCCGGTGTCGCCGTGGGCGTGGCCCTGAGGCTCGGGCTCGCGGGCGAAGGACTGGGACGTGCTGCGGCGCACGGGTTGCCGCCGGCGTTGGTCAGCGAGACCTCGATCTGGTTGGTCGCGCAGAGCTGACCGACCTGGTTGAACAGCTCCTCGGTGAACCAGCCGGGCCGGTCGGTCACGTTGTACGGATTGCCGGCATAGATCAGGGTGTGGCGGACCCCCCAGCCCTTCGCCGTTTTCGAGTACACCATCACGATGTCGTAGCCGCCCGCGTCGTGGACCGGTGTCGTGGTGTACGCGCCCACGGCGAGCGATGTGACCGCGGCAGCGAACGCGGGATCGTAGGCCTTGAGCTGCGCGGCGGTCAGGACACCGAGATCGCCGCCTTTGGCCGCCGTCCCGGTCGTCCCGGAGTCGTCGGAGTAGGTCTTGGCGGTGGCGCTGAAGCTCGCTCCGGTGGCGAGGATCTGCTCGATCTGGGCAGCGCGTTGCTGTGCAAAGACGTCCTCGACACGCTGCTCGTTGATGCTCGAGCTGATCTCGTCCTCGAGCTGCGCGATCGACCCGCCGGCGCCGGCGAGCTCGGTCTCGAGCGCGTTCGTCCCCCCGGCCTGCTGCGCGTCGGTGGCGACTTCAGCCGCAACCTCCTTCTGGGTCGCCGCCAGCCCGAGCCGGGTTGCCTCCTCGCGAATCACCGTGTCGGTGATCAGGCTGCGCAGGACCGCGGCCCGCACCTGGGTGACCGCGGCGCCACCCGAGCAGTCTCCACCGCCCTGTTTGATACTGGTGCACGCGCTCTGGTAGCGAACATTGAACTCCGCGAGGGTGATCGCATCCGAGCCGACCCGCGCGATCACCGGCGACGGCGCGACCGGTGCCGGTGTGTTCGAGGCGCACGCCGTGATGATCACTGCGCACAGAGCTACGATCGCCGCCCCGCCCCGTCGATGCACCATCCTCAGGCCAGTGTATCGGGGGCTGCCGCCGGCCGGGCAGGCCCAGGCTGAGACCGCTGACCCGAGCCCTGAACGACGGCGTGACCACGACGGCCACCGTCGTCGCGCCGACCAGCAGCGCGCCGACGCCGACCGCGTTGAACAGCCCGACCGAGTGCGCCATCACGCCGTACGCGACCGTGCCGAGTGGTTGCAGTCCCGCGAAGATCGTTGCGTAGATGCCCAGCAGCCGGCCGCGCAGGGCGGGGTCGGTATCGGTCTGCAGCAGGGTCGTCATCGACGTGCTCACCGCCACGAACGCGAAGCTGATCCCGACCAGAGCCGGCAGCGTGAAGCCGAGCAGCGCGCTGTGGGCGACCACGAACAGGCTCGCGGCGTACACCACCCCACCGACGAGCATGAGCTGGAGGCGCCCCGCCCCGCGTCCCATCGAGGCGATCGCCAGCCCACCGACGAGACCACCAATTCCTCCCACGCTGTACATGATCCCCAGCGCCTCCGGACCGACGTGCAGCTGCGTTCTCGCCAGAACCGGCAGGAACGGCATGTAGGACACGCCGAAGAACGCGAGCACGGACGCGACGATAACAACCCCACGGATGAGCGGATCGGCGACGGCAATCCGTAGGCCGGCGACGAGCTCGCCCCAGGCGGTCACGCCTGCCTGTCTCGGCAGCGGGGCGACGTCCGGGATCACCATCACCAGCACGACGATCGGTGCCAGATAGGCGACCGCGAGGAATCCGAAGCAGACGGCCGGACCCGCGAGCCCGATCAGGAGCCCCGCCACGGACGGTCCGACGATCCGGGTCGCGCTCATCGCCGCGGCGCCGAGGGCGACCGCGTTGACAACCAGGTGGCGTTCGACCAGGTCGGCGACCAGCGCCTGGCGCGTCGGCAGGTCCGCGGCGTCGGTGGCGCCGAACACGATCGCCACCACGATGATTGCAGCGAAGCTCGCGTGATGGGTTGCCACCAGAATCGCGAGCGACCCGGCGCTCAGGCCGAGCAGCGATTGCGTGACCAGCAGGATCCGCCGCCGCGGCAGCCGGTCGGCGAGAACGCCCCCCGCCAGCGAGAGGATCACCGATGGGATGCCGTCCGCGGCGGCCACCGCGGCCACGGCGGTGGTGCTGCCGGTCTGCTGGTAGACGAGATAGCCGAGAGCGACGATCTGCATCCACGTCCCGAGCAGGGTCGGCCACTGCGCCGCCCAGTACCAGCGGAACGGCCGGACCCGCAGCGCCGGAGGAGGCCAGCGGCGTTCCGGGGTCGCGACCGGCTCAGGCGTCGGCGTCACCCCTCCAACGATAGGTGCACGCTCGTCGACGTCCGCCGGAATCCCGCGTTTCGGTAGGCGCCGTCGGCGCCTTGGGCGGCCTCGAGGAAGACCGCCGTCAGACCGGCGTCGAGGCTCTGCCGCGAGAGCGCCGCCACCATCGCCGCGGCAAGCCCGCGGCGTCGATGCGACGGCGCCACCACGACGCCGACAACCTCGGTGGCCCCGCCCGCGGGCGCACCGGACTGGGCCGCTCCGACCAGCCGCCGCGTCTCGGCGTCGCGGGCGATCAGGGCGCGCCCGCCACGGCTCAGCGAGCCGAGCAGCCGAGCGACGGTGCGGTCATCGGCCGGCTCCGGGTCGTCGAAGATCTCGTGTTGCAAGCGGGCCATCTCGAGCAGCATTCCGTCGTCGGACGGCGTGTCGATGACGATGCCGTCCGGCGCGCGCGTTTCGCGGAGCGTCCTCGTCGTGCAGGTCATCAGCGGAAGGCGTGCCTCGAGCCTCCATCCGTGCGCCATCAGCCGCGATTCGAGCGCCGGTGCCACAGATGGCAGAAACTCGACGCGCGGCATGCGCGCAGCCGTCCGAAAGGCCGTGACCAGTGCTGCCAGCTCCACGTCATCAGGATCGGCGCCGTCGTCGGGGATCGCGTAGTTCAGGAAACGCAGCGTGGTCGCGGCGGTGAGCAGGAGCGCGAACGGCCCGACGCGCGGAAGTTCGTGTGCCTTCCGCGACTCTCGGATGAACGCCATGATCGCGCGGTCGGCCTCGACATCGACGCCGGCGTCCACGTCCGCAGTTCAGGCGGCGGCGACAGCGGCGCTCTCGGCGCGCGGCAGTGGCTGATCGTCGAGGAATGCCGCGATCAGCACCCGCTGGCGGCGCGAGAGCTCCGGGCTCCACGCGTGGCCCGCCCGCCGGATGACGTCGAAGGACACGTCGGGCGCATCCGCGACCGCCGATCCCAGGCGGCGAACGTTCACGATGCGATCGTGTTCGGCGACGAGGATCAGGGTCGGACGTCCCGAACCGCGAACCTGGGCAAGGTCGTTTCGCTGCAACGCGTCGTGCAGCCATTCGCGCGCGGCGCGTGGATCCGCGAGCACCTGGTTGTCGAAGTTGACCTTGGCGGCGACGGGGTCGACGGCCTTGCCTTCCACCATGAGCCGTTTGTAGATGTCGCTCATGGTCCGCTGGTGTGCGAGCCACACGATCCCCGGGTAGACGATCGGCGCCAGCATGAAACCAACCTGGATGTGGAACGAGCGCCGCACCAGCCACGGGGCCACCAGCGGGGTGTGCAGGATGAGACGCTCGGTCGCCTGCGGACGGGCGCGCTGGACCGCAAGCGCGACCGGGGTGCCGAGGCACAGCCCCGCGACGTCGAAGTGGTCCGCACCGGCGTCGCCGGCGGCGGCGAGGGCGGCCCGCGCCAGCGCGGGAGCGGTGTGCCCTCCATCCAACGGCGTCGAGCGTCCGAAGCCGGGCAGGTCCGGCGCGATGATCGTGCGCCGCTGCAGGAGGATGTCGAACCAGTCGTTGAAATTCTCTGCCGATCCTATGAACCCGTGACACAGCAGCAGCGGCGGTCCGGCCCCTCCGGTCAGGTAGCGCAGGCGCTTGCCATCGTGTGTCGTGAAACGTTCTTCGAGCCCGTTCACGGCAGCGTTCACTCAGTGTCGATCTGCGCGCGCTGGAGGCGTCCGCTGTAGTCGATGTACACGGACTTCCATTCGCTGAACTCGTCGAGCACGTGGCCCCCCGCTTCGCGGTGGCCGTTGCCGGTATTGCGAGTTCCGCCGAACGGAAGTTGGATCTCCGCGCCGATGGTTGGAGCGTTGATGTAGACGATGCCCGAATGGAGCTCGTTGATCGCGTGAAAGGCGGTGCGCAGGTCGTTGGTGTACACGCTGAGGCTGAGCCCGTATTGGGTTGAGTTGGCCGCGGCGATCGCATCCTCCATCGAACCGACGGGGATGATCACCGTCGTGGGTCCGAAGATCTCCTCCTGGGCGATACGCATCGCGGGCGTGACGTCGCCGAATACCGTCGGACGGTAGAACCATCCCTTGGCAAGCGCTCCTTCGGTTGCGATCTCGCCACCGAGGAGAAGCGACGCGCCCTCGCCCTTGCCGATCTCCGTGTACGAATGGATGCGCCGCAGCTGCGTTTCGTTGATCACCGGTCCGACGTCGACCTTCTCATCGAGTCCATCGCCGAGGCGGAGGTGCGAGGCGCGCTCGACGAGCCGCGTCGTGAAACGATCGAGCGCGCCATGTTCGACGATCAACCGCGATGAGGCGGTGCAGCGCTGTCCGGCGGTGCCGAATGCTCCCCAGAGCGCTCCGTCCACCGCGAGCTCGACATCGGCGTCGTCGAGCACCACGATCGCGTTCTTGCCGCCCAGCTCGAGCGAGCACTTCTTGAGCATCCTGCCGCACGTCTCGGACACGATCCGACCGGTGTCGACACTTCCCGTGAAGTAGATGGCGGCGACGTCGGGGTGCGCGACCAGCGCCGCTCCCGCCTCCTCACCGAAGCCGAAGACGACGTTGACCACGCCTACGGGGAGCCCCGCGTCCTCGAGCGCTTCCACGAAGCGTAGCGCGCAGAGCGGCGTGTCCTCGGCGGGCTTGATCACCACGGCGTTGCCGGCCATGATCGCCGGGAAGATCTTCCAGGAAGGGATGGCGATCGGGAAGTTCCACGGCGTGATACAGCCGACGACGCCGAACGGCTGGCGCATGGTCATCGCCCACTTGTCGCGCAGCTCGCTCGGCACCGTCTCGCCGAATGCGCGGCGACCCTCGCCGGCGATGAACTTCCCCATGTCGATCGCTTCCTGAACGTCGCCCCGAGCCTCGGTGAGCACCTTGCCCATCTCCCGGGTCATGAGCTGCGCGAGCGCTTCCTTGCGGTCTTCGAGAAGCTCGGCGGCGCGCAGGATGATCGCGGCCCGGGACGGCCAAGGCGTCCGCCGCCAGGCGTCGAACGCCTCGCGGGCGGCGGCGACCGCGGCGTCCACATCGGCGGCATCGCTGCGGGGAAACACGCCGACGACGTCAGCGCTGTTCGCCGGGTTGCGGGATTCGAAGGTGCGCCCGAGCCGGCCGGCCGGAAGGCGCCGCTGATCAGGTTTCCGACCTCGAGGGCCGCGTCGACGACGGTCACGCCGCGGCCTCCGCCCGCATGGCGGCTTCGAGGATGTCCAGGCCGGCCTCCAGCTCGGATTCCGGGATCGTCAACGGCGGGACCAACCTGATCACGTTCCCATCGATACCACACGAGAGCAAAAGCAAGCCGCGGGCGAGCGCGTTGGCTGCGATGCGGTCCACGAGGCCGGTCGCGGGAGCGTTCCCCTGCATGAACTCGAGGCCGATCATCATGCCAAGGCCGCGCACATCCGCAAGCGCGGGAATGGCGGTCTGCCACCCGCGCGCACGTTCCATGACACGGCGGCCGAGCCGGTCCGCCCGCTCCGGGATCCGGTCCCGCGTCATCGTCTCGATGACCGCGACCGCAGCCGCGCAGGCAACCGCGTTGCCGCCGTAGGTGCTGCCGTGCTCGCCCTGGTGGAATGCGCTCATCACGCGATGTCCCCCGACCATTGCGGCGATGGGCATGCCGTTGCCGAGCGCTTTGGCCAGGCACATGATGTCCGGCGCCACTCCGCTGTGATCGACCGCGAACATCTTCCCGGTGCGACCGAAGCCGCTCTGCACCTCGTCGGCAACCAGCAGGATCCCGTGCTCGTCGCACACGCGACGGAGCATGGGCATGAACGATGCCGGCGGCACGACGTACCCGCCTTCGCCCTGGACCGGCTCGACGATGATCGCCGCCACGGTCTCGGGAGCGGTGGTGGTGGCGAAGAGGAGCTGCAGCTCGCGCTCGACCAGCTCGCAGACGTCGTCCTTCGGGTGCGTGCAGTAGCGAAAGCAATACGGATACCGGATGTGGTGGACCCCGGGCAGCAGCGGTCCCATGCCCCGGCGGTAGGTGGCCTTACTCGCGGTGAGCGAGAGCGCCCCGTACGTTCGCCCGTGGAAGCCGCCGACGAACGCGATGAAGTCGCTGCGCCCGGTTGCCCGCCGGGCCAGCTTCATCGCACTCTCCACCGCTTCGGCGCCCGAGTTGGTGAAGAAGACCTGGTCGAGCGACGGCGGCGTGATCGAGACGAGCGCGGCACCGGCCTCGATCATCTTCGGATGGAAGGCGGTGACAGACGTATGCCAGAGACGATCGACCTGCTCGTGCACCGCGGCCACCACGGCTGGATGGCGGTGCCCGAGGTTGTTGACACCGATGCCGCAGCCGAAGTCCAGCACGTCGCGACCGTCGACCGTGTGCAGATGCGCGCCCTCGGCGGTCTCGACGACCAGGTCCGAGTAGCGGTGGTAGGCGGGAGAGATCAGCTCGGCGTCGCGCTCGCGCCACGTCGCCGCATCCGCGGCCGCCGGAATGCCGCTCACGACCCGGAGGTGGCGGTTGCGGGCCCGGAGGGCGATGCGGCGGCACTCCGCACCCCGACCTTGCCGAGGGCGAGGAAGCCGCCGAACATGATCGCGATCCCCGCGGCCTCATACGCCCCGAGGACGTCGAGGTTGGCGATGCCGACGGTCTTGGCCGCCGAGAAGCCGACCGCGATGATCAAGGCCCCGGCGGTGAGCAGGACGTTGCAGATGACCCGGTCGATGCCCGCCCGGTCGCGAATGAATCGATACGCAGACCAAGCGGATCCACCCACCAGCACCAGCGTCCCGAGGATGTTGAGGAAGACCACGCCAATGAAGAGCAGCGAGCCCTGCTGAATGGCGTCGCCGAGTACCCCCTTGGCAGTGGTCAGCTTGGCGGCGTCGACCGGGATCACCGCCGCGTCGACCGCCAGGACGATGGTGATCGCCCCGAGCACGATGGCGCAGGCCCACGCCACGCGCCGAGGTGCCAGGAGAAATATGGTGCCGAGCGCCAGATAGATGACTCCGAGCACGCCGCCGAGGAGATAGAAGCCGCGGAACACCGCCGGCGACCAACCGCCCGTCTCTCCGGCCGCCTGGAACGCGGCCGCGCCGGCGAAGATGAGAAGTCCGAGGGTCCAGGCCGCGAACGCGGGACGCCGGCTGCGGAGGAACCTGAGGAAAACGACCACCGCAAACGCTGCACTCAATCCACTCGCAACAGCAGCGAACACCATAAAGATGATCCTAGCGAGGTTGAGAGGCTCCTTGGATTTGCCGTGGATTGCGCTTGCTTGCCGCAGGCTAGTTCCAATGGGCGATTGACAACCAGTCGTGCCCGAGTGTACACAGACAGCCTCACCAGCCATTGCCTCGCAGAGAGAGGAGAACCCAGCACATGGTCAAGCCCACCAAAGGGGTCTTGTCGATCGCTTCAATCGCCGCACTAGGCGTATTAGCCGCCTGCGGGACAAGCACGACCAGCGGCACGACCACCGGTTGCACCGGTTCGGTGACGGTTGCCACCGAGCTGCCCACCAGCGGCGGCGACGCCTCTGACGGGCTGCCGACGCAGTACGGGGCGCAGCTGGCCGTCGACCAGGCCAACGCCAACCATCTGCTGGGCGGAAGCTGCACGGTCAACCTCATCAGCAAGGACGACGCGTCGGTCGCTCTGGGCAAGCACGACCCGAACCTCGGTGCGGCGAACATGAGCGCACTGGCTGCGAACGCCGCAGTTGTTGGCGTGGTCGGAGCCTTCAACTCGGTTGTCTGCGAGGCGGAGGCGCCGATCGCGAATCAGGCGGACCTCGTTATGATCAGCCCATCCTGCACCAACCCCGGTATCACCCAGGTTGGCGCGGACCCGACTGTTCACACGCTCTCGTTGCGGCCAACCGGCAAGATCACGTTCTTCCGGGTCTGCACCACCGACACGGAGCAGGGCGCAGGTCTTGCTCTAGAAGCGAAGTCTCTCAACGCCACGAAGGCGTACGTCTTCGACGATCAGGAGTTGTATGGCCTGGGGCTGGCGACCGAGTTCACCAAGGACTTCACTGCCGGCGGCGGCACGGTCGTGGGCCATCAGAGCCTGCCTGGAACGACGACGTCCTTCACCAGCTACCTGCAGCAGGCGAAGAGCCTTGGCGCGGACCTGATCTTCTTCGGCGGCACCTCGAGCAACGGCGGCGGCATCATTCGCCAGCAAATGTCCGATCCCACGGTTGGGATGGGCAGCGTTAACTTCATCGGCGGCGACGGCATTTCTGACAACCTGTTCCTCACCCAGGCGGGCAAGACCGCTAATGGCGTGTACTACACGGTCGCCGCGCCGTTCCTTACCCAGATCTCCTCGGCGGCAACGTTCCTGACTCAATACAAGGCATCCAAGTACGCGACCTCGTCCAACGGCCTCGTCGGCGGACAGGTGTACGCGTACACGGCCAATGCGTACGACGCCATGAACATCATCCTGAAGGCGATCAAGGAAGCCATATCCGCAAACGGTGGAACCATCCCAGGCAACCCGCAAACGTTCCGTGCGTCGGTGCGGGCGGACGTGGCCTCCATCCAGTACGCGGGCGTGATCGGAAACACGGCCTTCACGAGCGTCGGCGACACGACCAACGTCGCGTTGACGCTGTACCAGATTCAAAACGGCGCCGCGGTAGCCACCAAGGCGCTGAGCGTCACCGCCGCCGGCTAGGAAGCGGAACACACAGCCACGTGAACAAGAACGGCGGGAGGCACAGCCTCCCGCCGTTTCCGTTTGACGCTGAGGATCGCGGATGAGCCCGCCTCCAGACGACGCCGGCGAGGCCGTCCTCATTCAGCCCGGCTCGGCTGCCCCGCTGCGGCCGACCCTGCGCGGCATCTCATTTCCCGCCATTGCGGTCACGATCCTCGTCGCCCTGGTGGTCATCTCGGTGGCGAAGAACGGCGGCACCGAGACCGGGGATCAGATCCTTACAGGGCTGCAGGTCGGCGCCATCTATGCCCTCATCGCCGTCGGGTACACCATGGTCTACGGGATCATCGAGCTGATCAACTTCGCCCACGGCGACGTCTTCACGCTCAGTGCCTTCTACGCCATCATCATCGTGGCCTGGTCGGATGACCTCCACCTCCCCATCGACGGACTGGCGACGCAGCACGGCATCCTCGGCCTCGTCGCGGCGATCGCCATCCTCATCACCCTCACGATGATCGCCACCGGCCTCACCGGGGTTGCGATCGAACGTCTCGCGTATCGCCGGCTACGCAACTCCCCGCGCCTCGCCGCGCTCATCACCGCGATCGGGATGTCGTTCCTGCTCGAGGGCATCATGTTCGCCTTCTTCGTCCCGCCGGGCGGCCTCGGCGGCAGCTATCCGACCGGCATGGACTCCTGGATCAGCGGCATCGCATTCACCGTCGGCGGCGTCGTCTTCGACTGGGGCGACATCTTCGTCATCGTGGCGGCGGTCCTCTTGATGGTCGGGGTGCAGCGCTACATCCAGTCGAGCAGGCTCGGCAAGGCGATGCGCGCCTCCGCGCAGGACCGCGACGCTGCATTGATCTGCGGCATCAACATCAACCGAACCATCGCTGCAACGTTCTTCATCGGCTCGGCGCTGGCGGCCGCCGGTGGTGTCGTCTATGCCACCCACTATCACACCATCCTGTGGAGCCAGGGCTATCGGTTCGGCATTGTCGCTTTCACCGCAGCAGTCCTCGGGGGCATCGGCAACATCGTCGGCGCGGGCATCGGTGGGTTTCTCATCGGGCTCGTCGAGGTGTTCTCCGCCTCGTTGCTCCCCAACGGCGGCGGCTGGAGCGACGCCATCATCTTCGCGATCCTGATCCTGATTCTCACTCTCCGGCCGTCGGGCCTTCTCGGGGTTCGGGTGCCCGACCGTGCCTGACGAGGTGATCGAGAGCACGGTCCCCCAGGACGTCGCGGTGGCAGCCCCCGACGATGTCGCCATGGAGATCCTGGGGGCCACTGCTGACGCCAAGCGCGAAGAGACCGGCGTGCTCTGGGTCATCGCGCTATCGGGCATCGCCCTGATCGTGTGCGGCTGGTTCCTGCCGTGGTACGTCGAACTGACGAGCAACGGCATTGGTTTCAGCCCGATGGACGCGGTGCTCAACTTCACCGGGATCGGCACCATCCTTCTGTACGTGGTCGGCCTCGGAATGCTCAGCATCCTCGGCGGAGCGCTCTACGACATCTTCTGCATCGCGACCCATCGCGGAACTCCGTTTCGCTATTCCAGGCTGCGTGCCGTCATCGCCCTCTGCGGCGTTGCCGCCGTTACCGCCATCTCCATTCTGATCGGCGTTCTCCACGAGGAACGGCTCTTTGGAAACCTCTCGCCCTTCTCGGTCACGGACAACGCCGTGTGGATGACGCTGACGGGCTTTGCGCTGTGCGCATTCGCGTACGGTCTGCGCGGGTGGATCAGCCACCACGGGGGAATCGCTTTCACCGCGGTCGCTTTCGCGGTCGGCGCCGCGTTCCCGATGATCTTCAACCAGTCCGCAGATTTCGTGGGCTGGGGAGCGCGTTTCGCCGCCATCTATGTGCTGCTCGCTCTTGGCCTCAACGTGGTGGTCGGATTCGCAGGGTTGCTGGACCTCGGATACGCCGCGTTCTTTGCCATCGGCGCCTACACGACGGCCGCCCTGTCAGGACCGCACTACGGGCTGCACCTTCCCTTCTGGGTGATCATCTTTCTCGGGGCGGCGGTGGCATCGCTCTTCGGCGCAGTCCTTGGCGCCCCGACGTTGCGCCTGCGCGGCGACTACCTCGCCATCGTGACGCTCGGGTTCGGCGAGATCATCCCGGACCTCGCGACCAACAACGTCTTCGGCGCCACCGGTGGTCCGAACGGACTGCAGGCGTACCCGGCGTCTTTCGGCAGTTTCAACCTCGCGCAGCTCGGCGCCATCCCCGCGAACACCAAGTTCTACTTCTGGATGCTCCTCGTGCTGGTGGCGCTCGTCGTGGTGGCGCTGCGTAACCTGGAGCGGTCACGCCTCGGGCGTGCCTGGGTCGCGATCCGTGAGGACGAGATCGCTGCCGCGGCCACGGGTATCAACACGGTGAGCACGAAGCTGCTGGCCTTCGCGATCGGCGCATCCGTCAGCGGTTTCGCGGGCGCGTTCTTCGGTGCGATGCTCGGCATCGTCGCGCCGGAAAACTTCCAGTTTGCGGTATCGGTCACCGTGCTGAGCACGGTGGTGCTCGGCGGCATCGGCAACATCGCCGGGGTGGCGGTGGGTGCGATACTCATCGCCTTTCTCATCAACTGGGTGCTGCCGTACATGACGGAGTGGACCACGACGCTCTCTCGTGTGACTGGCGCCACGCAGCTTGCAGGCGTTGACTTTAGCCGCTACCAGTACATGTTCTACGGCTTGGTCCTCATCGGGATCATGCTGCTTCGACCGGCCGGGTTGCTGCCAAGTCGCGCTCGTAAGGTGGAGCTGGTCGCGCCGTCGGAGTCGGAGACGGAATCGCTTGCTGCGTTACAGGGAAAGGCGTGAGCGCGCTCCTGGAGATCGACGGCATCACCAAGGTTTTCGGCGGCCTCAGCGCGGTCTCGAACGTGAGCTTCGAGGTGGAGGAGGGCGCGATCATCTCGATGATCGGACCGAATGGCGCAGGGAAAACGACGGCATTCAACTGCATCACCGGACTCTACCCTCTGAGCAGCGGCAACATTCGTTTCAAGGGCAAGAAGATCGCCGGCATGCCCCCGCATCGCATCACGCGGCTCGGCATCACACGGACATTCCAGAACATTCGCCTCTTCTCCTTCATGACTGCGGTCGACAACGTGATGGTGGGCGAGCATTCCCGCATGCACGCCAAGGTCTGGGACGCGGTCTTTCGAACGCCCAGCGAACGGCGTGAAGAGCGCGACGTCGAACAGCGGGCGCTCACCACGCTGCGCCGGCTGGGGATCGAGCGCTATGCCGATGCCTACGCGCGCAACCTTCCCTACGGCCTGCAGCGCCGCCTCGAGATCGCGCGCGCACTGGCCAGCGGCCCGAGTCTCCTCCTCCTCGACGAACCCGCCGCGGGACTCAATCAACGCGAGAAACGCGAGTTGATGGAGCTGATCGGCGAGCTCCGTGCAGGCGGCCTCACGATCTTTCTCATCGAGCACGACATGCGCGTGGTCATGGGGATCAGCGACCGGATCGTGGTCCTGGATCATGGCGAGAAGATCGCCGAGGGTCCCCCGCAGGCGGTGCGCGAGAATCCCCGCGTCATCGAGGCGTACCTCGGAAGCGGAGCGAGTGAGATGCAGGTCTCATGACAGTGACCGCAACGCCGCCGGCGCACGAGAACGTCGGTCCGGCTTCGGCTGAACCGCTCCTCGAGCTGCGCGATCTCGACGTTTTCTACGGCCGTGTCCAGGTGCTGCACGGTGTGTCCCTCACCGTGGGCCAGGGCGAGATCGTGGCGCTCATCGGCAGCAACGGCGCGGGGAAGACAACAACTCTGCGCACCATCAGCGGCCTGGTGCGCCCTGCGAAGGGCGAGGTGCGGCTCCGCGGCGCGCCGGTCCACACGCTGGGCGCCGAGCAGATAGCACGCCTCGGCGTGGCGCACGCTCCCGAGGGCCGCCGGCTCTTCTCGCGGATGACAGTTCGCGAGAACCTCGAGATGGGCGCTTACAGCAGGCGCGACAGACCAGGCATCCGCGAGGACATGGATCGCGTATTCAATCTCTTCCCCCGCCTCAGCGAACGGTCGACCCAGCTGTCCGGCAGCCTGAGCGGGGGCGAGCAGCAGATGGTGGCCATCGGGAGGGCGCTGATGGGCCGGCCCTCGATCCTGTTGCTCGACGAGCCGTCGCTCGGTCTTGCCCCAGTGCTGGTCGACGCCATCTTCGAGGTGATCCGTGAGGTGAGCGCTAACGGGACAACGATCCTGCTCATCGAGCAGAACGCCCTGCTCGCACTCAAGACCGCAAGCCGCGGTTATGTGCTCGAAACGGGGAACGTCGTGCTCTCGGGTCCATCGTCGGAGCTCATTGCGTCGCCCGATATCCAAAGAGCCTATCTCGGTATGTAATCCTCTCTGGAGGGAAACCAACCAGACTTGGTTGACGTCAGAGGGAAGTGATGCCATCGATCGGCGAGACGACGCCGGCTTCCGGAGGTCCGAGCACCAGCCTCGACTCGTTGACGCCTCCGCCCGAAGAGACGCCAACCCGCGATTTCGTGGGATGGACCGCGCAGCCGGAACTTCGGAACAGCCGGCGGCTTTCGGTCGAGGTCACGCGCAAGGTATTGGCCACGGCGCTCGGGCTCGAGCCCGAGGTGCTCGCACACCTCGACGCCGCTCAGCTCCGAACAGCGCTCGACCGTCTCCGTGCTATGGCCGCGTACACCCACAAGCTCGCCGAGGTCGCTGCCACCGACGACCTCACCGGCGCGCTCCGGCGGAGTGCGGGACTTGCCGCCCTGCAGCGCGAGATCGACCGGTCCCGCCGCGTCGGCGGCAAGGGCATCGCGGTCATCTTCCTCGACGTCGACCGCCTCAAGCACGTGAACGACACCGAGGGTCACGCGGCCGGAGACCATGTTCTCGTCGAGGCCGTCGCCGCGATCCGCAAACGGGTTCGCTCGTACGACCTGGTCATCCGCTACGGTGGCGACGAGTTCCTGTGCGCCCTCGTCGACGTGGACCCCGCAGACGCCGAGAGCACGCTGGCTGACATCCGCCTCCAGTACACCGCGACGACCGGCCATTCCGTGAGCGTTGGTATGACCACCGTCGGCGACGCGGACACCGCTGAACTCGGTGATCGCGAGGGCCGACGCAGCCCTGTATGCGGAACGGCGCAAACTCGAACGGCAAAGTCCGAGCCCCGCCGATCCAACACATTCCTGAGAGCCTGCCGCGCCAGGATTCGAGCCCCGAACTCGCGGGTACCATGGCCTTCAGTAAGGAGCTTGAACGATGGCGATAGACGTGGTCGGCAAGCTGGCGAGAGTGACTGCCGACATTACCCCGGGACATCTCGGCGAGGTGCTCATCGAGGTCCGCGCGGGCACCGAACGCTTCCTTGCGTGCGCCTCGGACAAGGCAGCGACGATCACAAAGCATTCCCAGGTCCTTGTGGTGGGTAGCCTGGGCGGTCGCACCGTTGAGGTGGCGCCGACAGACACCATGAGGTTGCCACGATGACAACGCTGGCCTACGTGATCTTGGGGATCATCATCGGCGGGCTGCTGGTGTTGGTGCTGCTGTTTCGCGCAGCCTGGCGCGTCGCCGAGCCGGACGAAGCGCTGATCATCTCGGGCTTCCGCACCAGCGAGCGTCCCGGCGGTGTGGGCGAGAGCATGGGATTCCGCATCGTCACCGGGCGTGGATGCCTGGTCGCTCCCGGCATCACCAGGGTGCGCCGCCTCTCCCTCGAAGCTCATGAGAGCGAGATCGGGGTTCCGTGCGTGTCGCAGCAGAAGATCCGCGTCGACCTGCGCGGCGTGATCGTCTACAAGGTCGGCGACGACTACCGGTCGATCGCCAACGCGGCCCGTCGCTTCCTCGACCGGCCCGCGCAGGAGCTCGAGACCAAGGTGCAGAACGTGTTCGTCGGCCATCTGCGCGCGATCGCCGGCTCCATGACCGTCGAGGACATGATCAGCGACCAGGACAAGTTCGCCCAGCAGGTGCGCGATCGCTGCTCGCAGGAGATGGAGTCCTTCGGGCTGGTCATCGACAGCTTCCAGATTCAGTCGATCACGAGTCCCTCGAACTACATCGAGAACCTCGCAGCGCCACACCAGGCCGAGGTGGAGCAGAACGCTCGGATCGCGCGTGCCAATGCCGAGCGGGCGGCGGTCAGCCAGGAGCAGATCGCCCAGGCGCAGATGGCCGAGTCTCAGCGCGACACCAACATCAAGAAGGCCGGCTACCAGGCGGAGGTCGACACCGCCACCCAGCTCGCTGGTCAGCAGGGGCCGCTGTCCGAGGCCAAGGCGCACCAGGCGGTGGTCTCCGAACAGACGCGCGTCGCCGAGTTGCAGGCGGAGCAGAAGGAGCAGCAGCTCCAGGTCGATGTCCGCCGTCCTGCCGACGCCGAGGCGTACCGCCAGACCACGCTCGCGGCCGCGGGACGCGACGTGCGCATCCGTCAGGCCGAGGCTGAAGCGCAGGAGACCCGCCTCCGCGCCGAGGCTGTCGCCACGCAGACCAAGGTCCAGGCGGAGGCGTTGGCCGCCGCGCTCAAGATGCAGGCGACCGCCCAGGCAGAGGCGACCCGGCTCACCGGTCAGGCCGAGGCTGACGCTATCAAGGCCAGGGGACTCGCCGAGGCGGACGCCGTCCGCGCCCGCATGGAGGCCGAGGCCGCCGGGATCGAGCGGAGAGCCGCGGCGCTGAGCCAGAACCAGGAGGCGGTCATCGCCCAGCAGATCGCCGAGAAGCTGCCCGAGATCGTTGCCGCGGCGGCCGCGCCCTTCGAGCACGTCGATCAATTCACCGTGCTCAACGGCGCTCAGGGCGTGACCGGCGCGCTTGCCGAGATCATCCAGCAGGCGGGAGCGCTCACCGGCCTGGCACGGCAGTCATTGCTCCCCGCGATCACGAAGGCCGCGTCTGCAGCGCCGGACACGCAGCACCTCAACGGTGCCGCTAACCGCACCGGGTACGAGAACGGCGACCGCAACGGGCGGCGCAAGCGGCAGATTCCTGTCACGATCACCGACCCGGCGTCCGCCGGGACGGACGGCAGCGAGGAGCACGTGACCCAGTGACCGCAGACCTTCCCGAGCTCTCCCTCTCGGCGCCTGACGCCGCCACGACGGTGGCACCCGCCGAGGCCGAGCGCGAGGTGACCATCGCCCCGGAAGCAGCCAAACGGATCGACGACCTGGTGGCCACGTTCGTGGGAGGCCTCCGATCGATCGACGTCCACGGCGACGACTACCGCAGACGCGTCGACGATATCGACACCCTCGCCGACCGCGAGATCAGGTCGACCTCCGATATGAGCAACCGCCTGCTCGACCGTCCGACCCGAGCGATGCGTGGGCTCGGCCAGAACGACGCGCCGATCGCCAAGAGCCTTCTCGATCTGCGTCGATCCGTCGAGGAGCTCAACCCGGCAAAGCACGATCTCACCCAGGGTGGTCCCCGGAAGCTCCTCGGCGTCGTCCCGTTCGGGGACCGCGTTCGTGCGTACTTCGCGAAATACCAGCGGTCGCAGAGCCACATCGAGGGCATCGTCGGCGCGCTGCGCGAAGGTGGCTCGGAGCTCGAGAAGGACAATGCCGCGATCGGCCAGGAGCAGAAGGCGCTCTGGACGCAGATGGAGACCCTCCGCCAGTACACGTACATGGCCGAGAAGCTCGACACCGGCCTCGAGGCGCAGATCAACCACGTGGCCATCGGCGATCCGGAGCGTGGCAGGGTTCTCCAGGAGGACATCCTCTACCCCGTCCGTCGACGCCGCCAGGAGATCCTCACCCAGCTCGCTGTCGCCGTCCAGGGGTACGCGGCGCTCCGTGTCGTCGAGGTCAACAACCGCGAGCTCATTCGGGCGGTTCGAACCGCAACCACCACCACGGTCGCCGCGCTTCGAACCGCGGTCATGGTCGCGCAGGCCCTCACCAACCAGAAACTGGTCAGCGAGCAGGTCAAGGCAGTGAACGAGACGACCAGCGCGATGATCGAGAGCACCTCCTCGGTGCTTCGCGAACAGACAGCCACGGTGGAGAACTCAGGCAGCGAGCCCAGGGCTCGACATGGGCTCGCTGCAGCGCGCCTGGGACAACGTCTTCGCGGCCCTCGATCAGATCGACACCTACAAGTTGCGCGCTCTCGAGGCGATGAAGATCACGGTTCGTGACCTGTCCGACCAGGTCGAGAAGTCACACGCCCAGGTGGAGCGCCTCCATTCCGCCGACGCGACGGCGCCACGGGTCGCGACCGGGCAGAGCCTCCGCCTCTCCTGACCCACGCTGGGCGCCGCTCAGAAGTGAGCGGTGTTGCTCCAGATCGCCCCGACAATCGCGGCGATGACGAACACCGCGTATTCGACAACGAGCCCTCGGTGTCGTCGCGGCGTGCCCAGGGCGCCGGCGACACCGCGAGCGCCGTACCAGAGGACCAGCAGGATCGCCGCCCGCAACCCCGTGTGAGCATTGTTCGCCCCGACGATGGCGGCGCCTCCGATCACGATGGCGGCAACCACGAGAGCACAGAGAATCGTCGACGGAATCGAGAGGCGCTCGGTTCGGAGCCCGTCGAGGCTCACCAGGAACACGACGGCGAACACCGCGGCGAGGCGGAGACGCAGCGGCAGGGTGGGTGACACCCCGCCGAGCAGGACCGGCGCCAGAACGGCAATGCCCGAGGCGTCCCTGACCAGGCGGATGAACCAACCCTCCTTGCCCAGCGCGCGCCGGCCCGCCAGCTGTGGGACGCCGCCGATGACGACTGCGGCGATGACGCCGCCTCCGATCCGGATCGGCAGCGGCAGCACCGCGATCGCAAGCAGGGTCCCGAAGGAGAGGACCGCCGCCATCGGCAGCGCGATTCCGACCGGCCCAGGCCGCGAGTTCGGACGGATAGATCAGAAAGTCGTAGGCGACCAGGATCAGGCCGGTGAGGATGGCCAGGCCCGTATCGGCCGCGGCACTCCGATACAGACCGACCGCCTCGGGTCGCAGCAGCACCTCGGCAGCGGCGATCGCGAGCCCGAAGGCCGTGTGCACCATGGGGAGCGGGATCTCCGCGAGCACCCGAACCTCGCCGGTGATGCCCAGGGCGCTCCTCGCCTGGTCGGCGAGATAGCCGTGACCGCGACGGCGAAAACCTGTTCGATTATCCACGTCGACCTGTGGAAACGGTGGACAACTCGGCAGGATCCGACTTCACGGAGCCGAGGTGCCGGCCCGTCCGTAGCTGTCCTCGAGGCGCACGACGTCGTCGATCTCCGGGGATGACACCTCGAAAAGATCGGTGTCCTCGACCGCGATGAATCGATGCCTGCGACCCGGGCGGATGTGCGCGCTCATCCCCGCGGTCACGCGGTGGGTCTCGATCTCGCCGTTGTCGCTCTCGAGTTGGAGGTCCATCACGCCCGCGACGACGTGAATCGACTCCTCCTTCTGGACGTGGTACTGGAGGCTCAGCCGGTGACCACGCTCGACGTGGATCAGCTTCCCCGCGTACCGCTCGGTGACCGCCCAGCGCACCTCGTAGCCCCAGGGCTTGTCGACTCGCCCCGACCCCTCGGCGCTGATCGGACCGAGCGCGGCCGCGACCTTGGTCATTCCGATGCGCCCACGGCGATGCGAGCATTGACCCCACTCTGATTCTCGAGTGCCGAGATCAGCTGCTCGACGCGCTCTTGGGTCGCCGCCTCGGCGTACACGCGCATCAACGGCTCGGTGCCGCTCATGCGCATCAGCACCCACGAACCGTCGTCCAGGTAGAACTTGTACCCGTCGTCGGTACGGGTTCGGACCACCTTGCTCCCGGCGAGGTTGTCGGGCTGGTTCTGTTGCATGCGCGCGTAGATCTGCTCCTTCCGTTCCTCGTAGCCGTCTCGCGGAAAGCGAATGTCGTGGCGGTCGTATGCGTGCGGGCCGACCAGCTCCTCGAGGTGGGCGAGGATGGCGGAGAGCGGCTGACCGTAGTCCACGATCATCGCCGCCATCATCAGCCCGGACAGGATCCCGTCGCGCTCGGGGATGTGACCCCGGAACGCGTAGCCACCAGATTCCTCGCCGCCGAGGATTGCGTCCGTCTCCATCATCTTGGTGCCGATGTACTTGAAGCCGACCGGCATCTCGTGCACGGTCACACCGAACCGCTTGCCCAGCGCGTCCAGCATGCCCGACGTCGTGACCGAGCGAACAATGTCGCCGCGAAGCCCGCGCTTCTCGAGCAGGTACATCGCGAACAGCGCCATCACCTGGAGTTGATTGATGTAGCAGCCGGTCTCGTCGATGATGCCGACGCGATCTGCGTCACCGTCATTGGCGATTCCAAGATCGAAGCCACCCGACCGCATCCGCTCCATCGCCTCCGGCATGTAGCGATCGATGGGCTCGGGATGCATGCCGCCGAACCCCGGATTGCGCTCGCCGTGCAACTCCAGGACGGTGGTGGATCCTCCGCCGAGCGCGCGAGCGATGAGGCCCATGCCGGCGCCGTACATGGCTTCGTGGAGCACGCGCAGGCCGTGTCCGCGCAGCCTGTCGAGATCGACCATCCTGCTCAGCTGCAGGAGGAAATCCGGGAGCGGATCCAGGGTTTTCAACCTGCCGGTGGCAGCGGCTTCGTCGTAGGGCATCTCGGTGACGCCCGCCTCGAGGGCTTCCGCGGTATGGCGCTCGATCTCGGCAACGATCTCGGGAGGCGCCGAGCCCCCGAAGTCCGGCTTGTACTTGATCCCGTTGAACTCCGCCGAGTTATGGCTCGCGGTCACGACGATGCCACCCGCAGCGTGCTGCTGGGTGATGGCCCACGACACCGCCGGCGTCGGGGTCACCCGGTCGAGCAGGATGACCTGCAGCCCGTTCGCGACCAGGACTCGAGCGACCTCGCGGGCGAAGAGCTCCGCGCAATACCGCGAGTCATGTCCCACGACCACAGGGCGAGATTCGCTGCCAAGGTATGCCGCGACACCCTGAGCAACGGCGCGCACGTTCGCATAGGTGAAGTCATCCGCGACCACGGCTCGCCATCCGTCGGTCCCGAACCTGATCGGGCTCGGCTTCATCGCCATCATTCTATGCGCACCAGTGCGCCCTTCTCGCAGGGCTAAAGGAGTTCGTCGCGCCCCGAGGCATCGAGCTGATCGACGATCGCTTTGACCAGCTGCGATCGCTCCGATGGGACGACCAGCACGGCGTCGGGCGTGTCGATCACGACGAGGCCGTCGACACCGGCGACCGCGACGATCCGCCCGGAGCGCGACACGACGGTGCACCGATGCGCCGAGGTCGTGATCACGTCCCCTTCGACGACGTTGCCGTCGTTGTCGACGTCGCCGTCCGCCGCGCGGGACTGGCCGACGTCGAGCCACGAGCCCAGGTCGGACCAGCCGAACGATGCCTGGACGACGGTGAGCCGGTGCGTCCGCTCGAGGACGAGGGGCTCGACCGGTCGCAGTGGCAGTGCCGCGTAGACGCGCGTGGCCAGGTCGTCGTCGCCGACCAGGCGCGCGTCGACGACCCTGTCGATGGTTGCCGCGAGCTCTGGGTCCGCGGCCTCAAGCTCAGCCCGGAAGCGGCGCGCCGTCCACGAGAAGAGCCCGAGATTCCAGAGGTGCCGCCCATCGGCGACGTAGCGCTGCGCAACCTCCGCCGAGGGCTTCTCCTTGAATCCCGCGGACTCGAACGCCAGGAGCGCGCCCGCCGCCGCAGCGATCTCCGCCAGGGTTCCCACCGGGGGGCGCCAGGCCCCCGGGTCTTTCGCGGAGGCTACCTCGATGTATCCGAATCCGGTGACCGGGGCCGCCGGGACGAGCCCGACCGTGGCCAGACCGTCAGTCGCGGCTGCCCACCCGGCGGATGCAATCACCGCGGCACGGTAGGCGTCGCGATCGCTGACGCGATGATCGGCGTGGACACTCGCTATCAGCGCGCCCGGATCCTCGCGCTCGATCAGCCCGACGGCGAGGGCAAGCGCCGGGCCCGTCCCACGAGCTTCCGGCTCCTCGATGATCATGTCGTCGGCAAGGCCGAGCCCGACCAGGGCGGTTCGGCACCCCTCCGCCTGGTTGGCCGCGGTGACCACGCGAACGCTCTCGCCGAGACCGATGACCCGCTCCACGGTCGATCGGAGCAAGGTCTCGCCGCCCGGGGCGAGGGGCAGCAGGTGTTTCGGGGTCGACCTGCGACTCAGCGGCCACAGGCGAGTCCCACTGCCACCTGCCAGCACGAGGATGTGCAAGCCCACGCGCTGCTGCCTCGCCTCCGCCGAAACTAGGCGGTGGCGGCCGCAACGAGGAGTGGCTCGGTGCCGGCATCCTCCGCCCATTGCTCGGCGAGGGTGGTGCGCTCCCATGGAAGGTCGAGATCGCTCCGGCCGAAGTGGCCGTAGGCGGCGACCTGGCGGTAGATGGGACGGCGCAGTTCGAGGGCGCTCATGATCCCGAAGGGCGAAAGATCGATGTACTCATCAATGAGTGACGCGATCATGTCGGTCGGGACCTTCTCCGTCCCGAAGGTCTCGACGAGTACCGAGACAGGCTTGGCAACGCCGATCGCGTAGGCGACCTGGATCTCGCATTTGGTCGCGAGCCCGGCCGCGACGGCGTTCTTGGCCGCCCACCGCGCCCCGTAGGCTGCGCTGCGATCGACCTTCGAGGGATCCTTCCCGCTGAACGCCCCTCCGCCGTGGCGTGCGTATCCGCCATAGGTGTCGACGATGATCTTGCGACCGGTGAGCCCCGCGTCCGCCTGGGGGCCGCCGATAACGAAGCGTCCGGTCGGGTTCACGTAGCGCTTGGTGTTGGTATCGAGCCACTCAGCGGGGATGACCTTTCCGACCACGTGGTGCTGGACGTCCTCGAAGATCTGCTCCTGGGTCACCTCCTCGCCGTGCTGCACGCTCACCAGGACCGTGTCGACCCGCCGCGGGCGGCCGTCGCCGTCGTATTCGATGGTCACCTGGGTCTTGCCGTCGGGCCGAGCCCAGCGCAGCGTCCCGTCGCGACGCAGGACCGCAAGCTGCCTGGCGAGCTGGTGGGCCATCTGAATCGGCGCCGGCATCAGCTCCGGGGTCTCGTCACACGCGAAGCCGAACATCATCCCCTGGTCGCCGGCGCCACCATGGTTGACACCCTGTGAGATGTCGGGCGATTGCTCGTCGATGCCGACCAGCACTCCGCACGTCTCCCAGTCGATGCCGTATTTCGCGCGGGTATAGCCGATCTCCTTGATCGTCTGGCGAACCAGACCGGCGATATCGACGTAGGCCTCGGTGGTGATCTCGCCGAATACCAGGACGGTCCCGGTGCTCAGCGCGGTCTCGCACGCAACCCGGCCGAGCGGGTCCTTGCTGAGCACCGCGTCCAGAACCGCGTCACTGATCTGGTCTGCGACCTTGTCGGGATGTCCCTCGGTGACCGACTCGGAGGTGAAAAGGCGATGGCGCACTGCGGGCATTGGAGCTTGCCTCCCTCCCCACCGGCAGCCACCGAGCCGCCCTGTGCGACTCCGGCCTGCTCCTGTCCAGGGATCGCACGATCGTAACAGCGCGATGGAAAGCCTGGGCTGTCACGGATTTGTCCGTTTGCGGGGACCCTCTCGACCGTGTACTGTTACCCGGTAACTATCACCAACCCGGGCGCCGTATCACAACGCGCCGGACGGAGGAACAAGGCGCGTGTCGGTAGACCAGACTTTACGTTGCCGCGATTGCGGCGTCGATTTCATTTGGACTGAGGGCGAGCAGGACTTTTTTGCCTCTCGTGGCCTCACAAACCCCCCTTCTCGCTGCCCCAGCTGCAGAGCGGCACGTCGCCAGAGCGGCGGTGGTGGTGGCGGCGGCGGCTTTGGCGGTAGTGGTGGTGGCGGCGGTGGTGGATACCGCAGCAACGGCCCTCGCCAGATGTACGAGGTCCCCTGTGCTGGGTGTGGCGGCGTGGCGCGCGTCCCCTTCCAGCCTCGCGGCGACAAGCCCGTTTACTGCAGCGACTGCTTCCGCGCCGCGCCTCGGTGAGTGACAGCGGCCCCATCGCGGTGGGGACGAGGGTCAGTTTCCCCTACGGCGGCAGCCGGCGCACGGGCACGGTGCATGAGGTGTCGATGATCCCCGACCAGTCGGGGGGGAGTTCGCTCGCCTACATCATCGACGTCGGCTCAAAGAAGGTGTTCGTCCAGGGCGGAGAAGGCATCACCCCGGCCTCCGGGCCGGGGGTGGCCTTCGACCCCGTCGCCGAGGGCGTCGCCTACGGGCGTAAGCGTCCTCGGAATCCGCGCAACCGATAGTCACGATCGGGGGGCGATGTCCCGTGGCTCGGGCGTGACCGCGTGAGCACGGGATGCTGGCTATTCTGTGAGTGATGGCTTCTGATCTCACCGCGGATACGGCGCATCCGTCGCTCAAGCACGCGCGCAAGCGGATCCGTCTCTGGATGGTGCTGCTCGCGGTTGGCGTCGCATCCATCCTCGCGGGTGGCGCGTTGATCGCCGGCCCGATCATCGGCGTCCTGCAGCGCGGAGCCGCTGACTTGACGGCGCTCAAGCACTGGAAGGTCAGCCCCGCGCATCCCGCCGCCCCCGCCCCCGCACCGGTGGCCTCAGCGTCGCCCGCGTGCGGGACGAGCTCGCCGACGGACTTCGCGCTCGTGAGCTTCGAGGCCCCCGCTCAATACCACTACGCTGCGGTCGCCGGCAACGGCACCTGGGCGCTCCTGGATTCGCGGTCAATGGTTCATTACTCGGGAACGCCCAGTCCCGGTCAGCAGGGGAACGTGATCGTCGCCTTCCATCGGGAACCGGACTTCCAGCACATCGACGAGCTCAAGGTCGGCGACACCATCTCGATACAGAATCGCACCTGTCAGACCTTCGTCTACAGGGTCACCAACCGCTGGGATCTCGCCCCCAGCCGCGTGACGCAGCTCAGCCCCACCTCCGGACACGAGCTCACCCTGATCACGTGCGATCCCTGGTGGCAGGACTACAACCGCTTGGTCTGGCGCGCCGAGTTGATCTCCGCGCCGGCGCCGAGCTCACCGGGATCGACGGGCGGATCGGTGGCCAACCCCGCCTTCTGAGGCAGCCGGGAGTCGCTACTTCGTGAAACCCTCGAGGGGACCGGGTAGAGCAGCTTCGGCGACCGCCTCGAGGCGCTTGATGTTCATGCGCACGAAGACCGCGCCGGCCACGATCACCACGACGGCGAGAGCTCCGAGCCCGAGCGCGACCGGCGTGCTCAGCGTCGCGATCACCCCACTTGCCAGATACGCGCCCACGCCGTAAAGCGTCGCCCACACGATTCCGCCCAGGGCATTGGCGACGAGAAAACGCGTCCAGTGCATCCGGTTGGTGCCGGCGAGAAAGGCTGCATACGTGCGCAGCACGGAGACGAACCGTCCGAAGAAGACAACCTTGGCGCCGTGGCGCATGAAGATGTACCGCCCCACCTTCAGCTTGGCCTCGTCGAGTCGGATGTACCTGCCGAAGCGGCGCAGGAGCGGATAGCCGCCATACCAGCCGATGCCGAAGCCGATGTTGTCTCCGACCACGGCGCCGATGATCGCCGCCGCGATGATCCCGACGATCGACAACTGATGCGTCGTGGCAGCGAACACCGCGGCGGTGATCAGCATCGTCTCCCCCGGGAGCGGGACCCCCAGGCTCTCGACACCCACGAAAAGCGCTACGGCGAAGTAGCCAATGCTCTGCAGCCAGCCGTAGAGACCCTGTGCCGCCATCCTGCTCAGACAGGCGGAACAGGATGGTGCCGCGAGACGTCCGCCCGATCTCTCGACCGGTAAGCGGCGAAGCGGCGGACCAACTCCGCGCGCAGTTCGGCCGGAAGGACCACGGCGTCGACGACGAGTTCCGACGCGAGCCGGAAGATGTCGATGTCATCGCGGTACTCGTCCTCGAGTCGTTTGACGAAGGCGGCCCGATCGTCTTCCGGCGTGTCCTGGATCTTGTTGTAGTAGACGGCGTTGATCGCTGCCTCCGGGCCCATCACCGCGATCTGCGCGCTGGGCAGAGCGAGGGTGCAGTCGGGTTCGAACGCCGGTCCGCTCATGGCGTACAGCCCGGCGCCGTACGCCTTGCGCAGGATCACCGAGACGCGCGGCACCTGCGCCTGCGCAAGCGCGGCGATCATCTTGGCGCCATGCCGGATGATCCCCTGGCGCTCGACGGCGGTTCCGATCATGAACCCGGGGACATCGGCGAGAAACAAGAGAGGGACGTTGAACGCGTCGCAGCACGTGATGAAGCGCGTCGCCTTGTCCGCGGAATCCACGAAGAGCACGCCGCCCTTGAAGCGAGGCTGAGAGGCGAGGACTCCAACCGAGCGACCGTCGATTCGGGCGAAGCCGCAGACGATCTCACGCGCAAACAGGCGCTTGATCTCGAAGAATGACCCCTCGTCGATGACCCCGTCGATGAACGCCATGACGTCGTAGCCTTTCGACGCCTCGGCAGGAATCACGTTGCTGATGTCCTCGCTTCCCGGCGCAACGTCGAGGGATGGCGCGACCGGTGGTGCATCCCGCCAGGACTGCGGCAGATATTCGAGGTAGCGCCGCGCCGCCACGATGGCCGCGTCCTCGTCGGCGACCAGCACGTCGCCGCAGCCGCTCACCGTGCAGTGCATGCGCGCGCCGCCCATCTCCTCGAGCGTCACATTCTCGCCGACGACCACTTCGGCCATGCGCGGCGAGCCAAGGTACATCGAGGCATTGCCCTCCACCATGATCACGATGTCGCAGAACGCCGGGATGTAGGCGCCGCCCGCGGCGCTCGGCCCGAAGAGCACGCACACCTGCGGGACCTGACCGGAAAGTCGAACCTGCATATGGAAGATGCGGCCCGCATGGCGTCGCCCTGGGAACATCGCCACCTGTTCGGTGATGCGCGCCCCCGCTGAGTCGACGAGGTACACGAGTGGAATCTGCAGTCGCTCTGCGGTCTCCTGAATGCGGATGATCTTCTCGACGGTGCGCGGACCCCACGATCCGGCTTTGACCGTCGGGTCGTTGGCCATCACCGCACACGCCCTGCCGTGCATCACGCCGATACCGGTGACGACCCCCTCAGCCGCCAGTTCCGGATTCTCCGTGCCCGCGAGGAGCCCATCCTCGATGAACTCCGCACCCAGGTCGAAGACACGCGCGATCCGTTCGCGGGGCATCAACTTGTTCTGGGTCGCCAGTTTGTCTCGATGCCGTTGCGGGCCACCGGCTCGCGCTCGTTCCAGCCGCTCGGGGACAGCCTCAGCCAACGCTCGTCTCCGCGACCGTCTCCTGGGGCTCGCCACTCCAGATTCCCGCGCGGTAGAGCTTGCCCGGAAGGTCGCGGCGGAGATCGGACGCGAGCATCTCCGCCACCGCGCACATCGCGGCGAGGTCGATGCCGGTCACGGCTCCGAGTGCATGCAGCGCCTGCAGCGCGTCCTCGGTGCAGACGTTGCCGGTCGAGCGCGGCGCGAAGGGGCAACCACCGACACCACCAACCGAACCGTCGAAACGGCGAACCCCGGAGTCGAATGCGGCGATCACGTTGGCAACGCCGAGCCCGCGCGTGTCGTGCACGTGCAGCGACAGCCGGTCGATCGGCACGGACATGGCTGCGAGCGCGCACATCGCGGTGACATCGACAGGAGTTGCCACGCCGATCGTGTCGGCGACACCCACCTCCGCGGCACCGCGCGCAACCAGATCCGCGCACAACTCGACGACCCGCGCCGGCGCGACCCTTCCCTCGAATGGACAGCCGAAACTCACCGAAACGGCGACGTCGACGATGCAGGCGCGCTCGCCGGCGAGCTCGACGATGTGCGAGATCTCGTCGAGCGACTCGTTCACACTGCGATTGACGTTGCGCCGATTGAACGAGTTGGTCGCGGCGATGGTGACGAGCACATTTCGCACCCCGTGCGCGAGCGCAAGCTCGAGGCCGCGGAGGTTGGGGATAAGCACGCGCAGCCGCG
This sequence comes from Candidatus Dormiibacterota bacterium, assembly GCA_963709585.1. Classification (GTDB taxonomy): domain Bacteria; phylum Chloroflexota; class Dormibacteria; order Aeolococcales; family Aeolococcaceae; genus Palsa-851. The sequence continues at coordinate 151,656 of CAVPXI010000005.1, forward strand.
CAAGCTCACCCTGCAGTCCGGCGATCACCGCGGGTGCATCCGCCAGTTGCGGGACCCAGCTCGGCGAAACGAACGACGTTGCCTCGACACGCGGCACACCTGCATCGAGCAGCCCGCGAACCAGCCGGATCTTCGCTTCGGTGCTCAGGGTGTCGGCGATGTTCTGGAGGCCGTCACGAGGAGCGACGTCGGTCCAGAGCACCTCGTTCACGCGGTATGGCCTCCCAGGGATGAGCGCTGCCCCTTCACCGTAGCAAACCCGAGGGCTACACTCTCGCCAAGCCGATGCCGCGGTTCCGCGTTCCCGACTACATCCGAACCACCTTCGCGGTCAGCGATTGGCGCGCTTTCCGCCTGTGCGGCATGGACGAGGTCGGTCGCGGCGCGTATGCCGGCCCGCTGGTTGCCGCCGCGGTGGTGCTGCCACAGCGCTTCCGTCACCCGTTGCTCCGCGACAGCAAGTTGCTGACCGCAAAGCAGCGCGAGCTGGTTGGAGCGGTGCTTCGGGAGCGGGCGGTGGCCTGGGCGGTCGCCGAGGTGAGCGTGGACGACATCAACGCGCGCGGTCTCGGGTGGGCGAACGTCGAGATCTTCCGGAGGCTGGTCGACGCCGTCGACGCCGACGGGTACTGCTGTGACGGCAACCTGCGCATCCCGGTGTCGCGTCCGCTTCACTCACTGGTCGCCGGCGACCGCAAGGTGCCGGCGGTCTCGGCTGCGTCGATCATCGCCAAGGTCCATCGCGACGCGCTGATGACCCGCATGCACGACGACGCGCCTCACTACAACTGGGCGAGCAACAAGGGGTATGGCGCCCCCGAGCACCGAGCGGCAATCCGAGAATACGGTCCACACCCAGCGCACCGGCGCGTCTTCCTCGCGTCAGTCATGCAGACCGAGCTCGACCTGACGGGAGCCGTTGCTCAGTGCGCCGTCTCAGCCCCCGGAGTGGGAGCCGGCTGACCCTCGGTCAGTTGGCGCCGCAGCCGCAGCTGCCGCCGCAGCAACCGCCACCGCCGCTCACCCCGGGGGAATCGTCCGACCCGGAGCCGGCGTGGACCGCCACCCGGCTGATGAGCGGCATGCTGGCCCGGCTCTCGCAGCTCGGACAGACGGCGGCGACTTCACGATCGGCCATCGGGCGGAGCAGCTCGAACACGGCCGAGCAGTCGTTGCAGCGGTATTCGTACAGAGGCATTGGCACAAGCGTACGCACGATCACGACGATTTGACAAGTCGAACATCCGTTCGGTACACTCGACCCATGCCCATCCGCACCATCGAGCTTCAACTCCCGCTCGACGCCGATGAGGCCGGATCGCTCGCTCGGCGTCGCGTCACCCATCTCGCGACGGTCGACGGGCTCGATCCGGCCGCCTTCGTCAAGTTGATCCGATTCTTTCCGTCACTGCGGGCAATCTACGGCGCATCCGAGGCTGAGCTGGCCCGGCTCGTCGGGCCTGTGGCAGCCGCACGCATCAGATGGTTTCTCGACGCACCGCTGGACACGGCGCTTGCTCGCGAGGCCTCACCGATCAACCTTCGAGACATCGCGCCCCCGCTTTCCTCCGCCGCCTGACCTGTCACCGGCCCTGCGTATACGGAGCGTTGAACAGTGCAGGCGACGTAGAATCAATCTTTTGGTGCCATATCAATCGCTTGGCGCCATACGTCGCAGGTGAGAACGGAGGTTGTTGCAGCATGCGGAGTCGACGTTCGAGAGCCGCCCTGCTTGACCGCGGTCGCGCGGCAGATACGATCAGTGATCTTGCCGATCACGCGGTGACACTGGCGCGCGGTGCAGGGAGCGCGGCGCTTCCGACTGTGCAGCGCGGCGCGGAAGGATTGAGCCAGGTCCTCCAGACGGCGGCCGGTACCCTGGCGGATACCGCCGGGCAGATCGCCTCAGACGAGAAGGTCGTCGCGGCGAGCAACGCCGCTCGTGAACGGATCGCAGACGTGTCAGGCAAGCTGAGCAGCGCCGTCCGCCCGAAGAAGAAGACACATCGCGTGCGCAATCTCCTGATCGGAGCGGCCGTGGTCGGCGGAGTGTTCGCGCTCATCCAGTCGCCGCTCCGCGCCAAGATCCAGGAGCGCCTCTTCGGCCCGCCGCCATCCGATGATGACGATCTTCCGCAGATCACCCTGCCCGACGATGATCCTCATGTCGAGATCACCGATCTGACCAAGGCATCGAAGTCCGAGGCCGACGCGGCAACCGACGTCGTCGGTACCCCGGTGGTCGCCGAGTTCGACGTCGCGCGCCGGACGAGGCCACGGTCACAACCACGACGAACCCACCGACAACCAGGAGACCAATGCCTGACGACCGCCCCTATCAGGGTCGTCCATCTTCGGACCGTCCCTCGTTCTCCGGCCCCCGGCAGTTCTCGGGCCCTCGACCCAATTTCAACAACAACGATTCCCGCCCGCCCTACCGACCGGCGCCGCGGGTCGAGGTTCCAGCCGCGCCGATCGCCCACTCGCTGCGGCTTCGCGACGGTGAGCGCGAGATCGAAGTGAGTGGATCAGCGGCGTTCGTCCGCCAGGTCCTCGACGACCTTCCCGCGATGTGGACGCGCCTGCACGGCGAAGGGTCGACGCGGCCCGCTCGGATCGACCTCCCCGCACGCAGTGAGGCCCCCGCTCCTGCGCCGGCAGAGCATCGCAATCACGTGCCCGAGAGTGCGCCCGAGCCGGCGAGGACGGCGGTGTCCGCTGCCCCTTCAAACGGCAAGCACACGGCAACTCGCAGCACCCCGGATGACAAGGTGCTGGCGGTCCTCAAGGACTCGACGCGGCCCCTCGCCGTCGCCGCCATCCGGAAGCGTCTCGGTGGCAGCTTCACGCCCCAGCAGGTCCGCCGCATCCTCGAGCGGAACGCGCCGAAGGTGTCGGTCACGGACGAGCGGCCGGCCACCTACCGTCTGCGCTGACGTCGCAGCGGCCTGAGCCGGTACGCTTCAGGCCCGGGCTCGAGGTTTCCTGCCGTGCTCATAATTGAGCGGGCAGGGAACTGAAATCATGCGCTGTCCACTCCGCGTCCTCATGATCGTGCTGCTCGTCTGCATGACCGCCTGCGGATCGGCTGCGGCCGACGGAGGCCCGACCGGCTCGGGCAGCCCGGCGCCCACTCCATACCCCACCCCGGTCGGCGGCCTCGGCCACCGTCCATCGACGCCGGTGAGGATCACCCTGCTCGCCCCCACAAATCGGGAGGTCGTCCGTGGCACCACGCTGGTCGTCAAGGTGTCGGTCACCGGCGGGGTGGTGACCACGGTGACCACCGGCGACATCACCCCCACCAAGGGTCACGTCCACCTCTACCTGAACAACCAGCTCATCCTCATGAGCTACACCCTGTCGCAGCCGATCACCGTCAAGCCCGGCCTCGAGTACTCGATGTACGCGGAGTTCGTCGCCCAGGACCACTTCCCGTTCGAACCCCGGGATGTCACCCCGACGATCTTCTTCACCGTCGCGCCGGGCTGACCGAGAGCGGCGTTGATCGCGCACATCGTCGGCAGCCTCCCGCTGCCGCTGCAATGGGCGCTGGCGCTGCTGATCTTCGGTGGCGGCCTCCTGGTCTTCGCGGTGCGGCGGAGCGCGCTCCGGATCGCCGGAGGCGCGGCCGCCGTCTGTGGCGCCGGCGGCCTGCTCGCAAGCTGGGTGCTCAGCCCCGCGCTGCTGGCGGCGGCACCGTACGCTGTGCGCATCGTGTCGCCCGCACCCGGAGCCGAAGTCGGCGCGCCGCTGACGCTCACGGTGTGCGGAGTGCCGGCGTCCGGCGGGCTGGTTCCGGCCACGTCCGCCCAGTACTACCTCGCGATCATCGTCGACGGCGTCCAGGCGCCGACCGTGGATGTCTGGCACGTCCCCGTCGAACTCTCCTCCGGGCGGCACACCGTCGAGGTGGAGCTCGTATCGCCCAACCATCAGGCGTTCAATCCACCGGCGACCTTCAAGGAGACCATCACCGTGGTTGCGGGCGCGGCTGCCGCCGGACCGGGTTCCTGTTGACGGACGACCGCCACGCGCACATCCTCGTCGTCGAAGACGACACGGCGCTGCGCGAGATCCTCGCCGGCGCCCTCAACGCGGCCGGGTATGAGACATCCCTCGCCGCCCACGGCATCACTGCGTCGCAGATGCTCCGCGACGCCGGCACGATCGACATCGTCCTGCTCGATATCGGCCTTCCCTTCGTCGACGGCTGGCAGATCCTCGAACAGATGGACAGTCACCAGCGCCCCGCGGTCATCGTGATCAGCGCTCGAGGCGAGGAGACCGACAAAGTTCGCGCCCTCGACCTCGGAGCGGACGACTACCTTGCCAAGCCCTTCGGGGCGGACGAATTGCTCGCCCGGGTACGCGCTGTGCTGCGCAGGGTCAGACCGCCAGACAGCGCTGGGGGCATCGTCGTCCAGGGCAGTGTCCGCATCGACCTCGGCGCGCGCTCGGTAACCCGCGGCGGCTTGGAGGTGCGACTTTCCCCAACCGAGTGGCGGCTGCTCGCAGAGCTGGCCCGCAACGCAGGGGCCACGATCGACCACCGCACGCTGCTCCAGCACGTCTGGGGACCGCAGCACGCGGACGAGTTGAACTACCTCCGCACATTCGCGCAGCGCCTCCGGGTCAAGCTCGAGGAGGATCCGGCGCACCCCGAGATCGTGGTGACGGTTGGACGCCAGGGGTACCGATTCGGGCCACCTCGTTGATGCTCCGTTGACGGCGTCATTGAGATCATGGCGTGCGATGGCGTCGAATCTGTCCAGCGGAGCTTGAAGTGCGGTTGTCGAACGGCCGTATAGAGGCGGCATCGAGCCCCTCGTGGTGACGATGCGCCCGAGCGCGACGCCCTCCAACCGCAGCGGTCCCCGCCGGGCGATTGCCGCCACGATCCTGTCGGCGGCGGTGCTCGTCGCTGCGGTCGCTGTGCCCGTCGCACTCGCACTCGCACTCCTCCCGTTCCGCAGCCAGGCGCCCGCCGCCACCGTTGCGCTCGGCTTTGCCGTCCTCGTGTCGTTGCTTGCGGCCGCCGGGACGCGTCTCTCAGGACTTATCGCTGCTGTGTCAGCGGCCCTCTGCTACGACATCGGCTTCACCCAGCCGTATGGATCACTGGTGATCTCGCATCCGCAGGACATCGAGACGACAGCTCTCCTGCTCGTCGGTGGCCTCATCGTCAGCCAGCTCTCGGCGCGAAATCGCTCACACCGAAGACTCGCCGTGCAGCAGCGCGAGGACCTTGCGCACGTCCAGGCAATCGCGGAGCTGATGGCTGCCGGCGCCGGACCGGACGAGGTTGTCGTAGCCGTCGCCGACGAGCTGCGCAGCCTGCTCGGTTTGCGCGAGTGCTGGTTCGACACGTCGCTACCGGAGCGACCAGGTCCAACCATCGACCGGAACGGCAACGTGAGCTGGGGGCGGATCTGGTGGGGCGTTGACACGCTCGGACTCCCCGGCAAGGAGATCACAATCGAGGTCGAGCACGATGTGCGACGCCTCGGCCGTTACGTGCTGGTTGCCGAGGCCGGCACCAAGGTGCGGCGCGATCAACTTCTGGCCGCTGTCACCCTGGCCGACCAGGCCGGAGCGGCGCTGGGAGCCGGTGCTTCATCTGTGGCCCTCGCGCATCGCTGAGTTGGTTCAACGAATTCATTGACGGGTTGTTGACGCTGCGTTGACGCAACCGATTGAATACTTGTATCCCATGCCACTCGATCTGCTCGTCCTTCTGTGCTTCATCGGGATGATCGTCGCGGCATATCTGTTCACGGACGGTATGCGGAGGATCTGACGTGGCGTCCGCCCTCACCGGCTACATCGTCTCCGCCGTCATCGCATTGCTGGCAGCGATCTACCTGGTTATCGCGCTCGTCGCGCCGGAACGTTTCTGATGATTGCTCTCGACATCATCGCGGCGGTGATCACCTACGCCGCCGTCGGCGTCGGTGCATGGTTCATCGGCGGGTATATGGTCAAGGTGTACAAGGGGGAGCGGGTCTGGCTCAGCCGCGTCATCCGCCCGGTCGAGCGCGCCACCTACAAGATCATCGGCGTAGACGAGCAGCACGAGCAGGGCTGGCTCCCGTACCTCGTCTCTTTGCTTGCCGCAACAGTCGTGAGCATCGTATTCACCTACGTTGTGCTCCGCTTTCAGGATCATCTGCCACTCAACCCCGAGAATCTGCCCGGCGTACCGGGCCCGCTCGCGTTCAACACGGCGATGAGCTTCGCGACGAACACAAACTGGCAGAACTACTCGGGCGAGACCACGATGAGCTACTTCTCCCAGATCGTGGCGCTCGTGATCCATCAGTTTCTCAGCGCTGCGGTGGGTATGGCGGTGGCGATCGTGGTCATCCGAGCGATCGCACGTCGAACCATGAGCACACTCGGCAACTTCTGGGTGGATATCGTGCGCGGGATCCTCTACATTCTGCTGCCGATCAGCGTGGTGCTCGCGCTTGTGCTCGTGGCCAACGGGTCGATCCAGAACTTCAACAACTACTCGGTGGTGCACACCCTCACCAACGGTGTACAAACGATCGCGCAAGGCCCGGTCGCATCCATGGAAGCGATCAAAGATCTCGGCACCAATGGCGGGGGCTTCTTCAACGCGAACGCGGCGCATCCGTTTGAGAACCCCAACGGATTCACGAATTCGCTCGAGATCTTCATCTGCCTGCTGATCCCATTTGGGCTGGCCATCACGTTCGGGAAATGGGTCGGTCATGTAAGGCAGGGAATCGCGCTCGGGGCCGTAATGGGAATCATCCTCATCGGCGGCTTCGGGGTCATGGCGTGGCAGGAGCAGCAGGGCAACCCGGCGCTCGTCAGCACAGGCGCGAGCCAGGTCTCGACCGCCACGCTTGCCGGTGGCAACATGGAAGGCAAGTCGGCTCGATTCGGTCCGATCCAGTCGGCGCTGTACAACTCTTCGACCACCGGAACGAGCACTGGCTCTGTCGATGCCTCACAGGACAGCATGACGCCGATCGGAGGGTTGGTGTCGCTGGTGTTCATCAAACTTGGTGAGATCACCCCGGGCGATGTCGGTTCGGGCCTCTATGGGATGGTCGTCTTCGCAATCGTCGCCGTGTTCATCGCGGGGCTCATGGTGGGGAGAACCCCGGAGTACCTGGGCAAGAAGATCGAGGCGCGAGACGTCAAGTACGCTGCGATCGCGATCCTGGTCCTGCCGGCGTCGATACTCGGCTTCTCAGCGATCGCTGTCCTGACGACCGCAGGTCAGGCGGGTCCGATCGCGACCCAGGGCACGCCGCACATGTTGTCGGAGATTCTGTACGCGTTCGCGTCGGCGACCGGCAATAACGGAAGCGCCTTCGCGGGTCTCTCCGGCAACACCAACTTCTACAACCTGATGCTCGCCGGCGCGATGTGGGCGGGCCGCTATCTCTTCCTGATCCCTGTGATGGCGATGGCCGGCAACCTCGTGAAGAAGAAAATCGTCCCCGCAAGCGCCGGAACGTTTCCCACCGACGGATCGCTGTTCGTCGCGCTGCTGATCGGCACGATCATCATCGTTGCCGCGCTGACGTTCTTCCCGGCAGTCTCGCTCGGACCGATTCTCGAGCACTTCAAGCTCATAGCGGCATTCTGAAATGGCAATCGCAACCACACATCACACCAAGCGCCGGCGCACCAGCGTGACGGACCCGGAGCTGTTGATCCCGGCGATCGGCCAAAGCTTCGTGAAGCTCGACCCCCGTCTCATGGTTCGCAACCCGGTCATGTTCATCGTGGAGATCGGTGCTGTGATGACGACGTATGGATTCGTCGCCGGCGTCATCAGCAGCAGCAGCGACACCAGCTTCGTTGGCCAGATCGCGCTCTGGCTCTGGTTCACCGTGCTGTTCGCCAACTTCGCCGAGGCGATCGCGGAGGGACGTGGCAAGGCTCAGGCGCAGGCGCTGCGCCGGACGCGGACCGAGACCATCGCCCGCAAGTTGCAGGGCGGTGTCGGCGGCAAGGAGGCGGCCGTGGCGGCCATCGACCTTCGCAAGGGCGACATCGTCGTCTGCGAAGCCGGCGACGTGATTCCGAGCGACGGCACCATCGTGGAAGGCATCGCGAGCGTCGACAAGTCGGCGATCACCGGTGAATCCGCGCCGGTCATTCGCGAGGCCGGCGGCGACCGCAGCGCTGTCACCGGAGGCACGCGGGTCCTGAGCGACCGCATCGTCATCGAGATCACGCAGAACCCTGGCGAGACCTTTCTCGACCGGATGATCTCGCTGGTCGAGAGCGCCTCCCGCCAGAAGACACCCAACGAGATCGCGCTCAACATCCTGCTTGCCAGCCTGACTCTCATCTTTCTCATCGCGGTTGTGACCCTGCAGCCCTATGCGATCTTCTCCGGCGCCTCCATCTCGGTCCCCGTGCTGATCGCCCTGCTGGTCTGCCTGATCCCCACCACCATCGGCGGCCTGCTCAGCGCCATCGGGATCGCAGGGATCGATCGCCTCCTCCAGAAGAACGTCCTCGCCATGTCGGGACGCGCCGTCGAGGCCGCCGGTGATGTCGACACCCTGCTGCTCGACAAGACGGGCACCATCACGCTCGGCAACCGGCAGGCGACCGAGTTTCTCCCCGCCCCCGGCATCACGATGGAGAGGCTGGTGCGCGCAGCCGACCTGGCGAGCCGCGCGGACGAAACCCCCGAGGGACGGTCGATCGTGGCCCTGGCGCGCCGGTTCGGCGCCCCTGAGGGAACCGAGGGTGGCGAATGGACCTTCGTGCCATTCACTGCAGAAACCCGCATGAGCGGCGTGGACCGCGGCAGTGACAGCATCCGCAAGGGAGCCGGTGACTCCGTCGCCGCGTGGTCGGGCGAGAATACGGTCCCGAACCAGGTCAACGAGCAGGTCGAGGTCATCGCCCGCAGTGGCGGGACACCGCTGCTCGTGGCGGAGAACCACGTCGTCTTCGGCACCATCCACCTCAAGGACATCGTCAAGCCGGGTATCGCGGAACGCTTCGCGGAGCTGCGCAGGATGGGGCTGCGCACCGTGATGATCACCGGGGACAATCCGCTCACGGCCGCGGCCATCGCGGCAGAGGCCGGAGTTGACGACTTCCTGGCTCAGGCAACGCCCGAGAACAAGCTCGACCTGATCCGTCAGGAGCAGGCCGGCGGCAAGCTCGTTGCGATGACTGGTGACGGGACCAACGATGCGCCCGCGCTCGCCCAGGCTGACGTCGGCGTGGCCATGAACAGTGGCACCCAGGCCGCCAAGGAGGCGGGCAACCTCGTCGATCTCGACAGCGACCCGACCAAGCTCATCGAGATCGTGGAGACCGGCAAACAGATGCTGATCACGCGAGGCGCTCTGACGACCTTCAGCATCGCCAACGACGTCGCCAAGTACTTCGCGATCATCCCGGCCATGTTCACGGCGTACTCGGCGCTCAAGCCGCTCTCCGTGCTCAACGTCATGGGCCTGCACTCGGCGCACAGCGCGATCCTCAGCGCCGTCATCTTCAACGCGCTGATCATCATCGCGCTCGTCCCGCTCGCGCTCCGCGGCGTGCGTTTCCGCGCTGTCGGCGCCGCAGCATTGCTCCGTCGCAACCTGCTCATCTACGGCCTTGGCGGCATCATCGCGCCCTTCATCGGCATCAAGATCATCGACGTGATCATCACCGCGATTCACCTGGTCTAGGCAACAAACACCATGGGCAACCTCTCCAAGCAACTCCTGATCGGCCTCCGGCTCACCGTCTTCATTGCGGCGCTCGCGCTTGTCTACACGTTCGTCATCACCGGTATCTCGCAGGTCGCCTTCAACAGCAACGCCAACGGCAGCCTCGTGACCGTCAACGGCAAGGTCGTCGGATCGACGCTGATCGGCCAGAGCTGCCCGCAGGAGACCGTTGCCAAGGACGGGAGCCTGAAGATCACGATCAACAAGATGTACTTCCAGGGACGTGTCTCGTACACGACCAACGCGAGCACCGGTACCCTCCAGCCGTGCAACGCAGCGAACTCTGCGGGCAGCAACCTGGGCCCGTCCAACCCGGTGCTCAAGGAGACGATCAGCGCCGCAGTCGCCGCCTACGAAGCAGCGGGCGTTTCCACCCCGGTGCCCATTGACCTGGTCACGTCGGACTTCACGGGGTTCGATCCGGACATCAGCGAGGCAGCGGCTCTCGCCCAGGTGAACATGGTTGCGAGCGCTCGCGGGTTCAATCGATCCAAGGTCCATGCACTGGTCGAATCTCAAGTCCAGGGCCGCATTCTCTGGGTGTTCGGCGAGCCGGTCGTCAACGTGCTTCAGCTCAACCTCGCGCTCGACGCCCAGCAGGCCAGCCTCACCGGCTGACGCGTTTAGCAGGCTGCGAGCGCGCGCATCATTATCCTTATGACCGACACGCTCGCGACCGGCACGGTGGCCGCCCCGACGACGACTTCTCGTGGCCATCTACGGGTCTTCCTCGGCGCCACGCCCGGGAGTGGCAAGACCTTCGCGATGCTCCGCGAGGCGCACGACCGGCGCTCCCAGGGAGAGGACGTCGTCATCGGCTTCGTCGAGACACATGGCCGCAAGCTCACCGAGCAGGCGATCGGCAGCCTCGAGGTCATTCCCCGCCTTCAGGCCGAGTATCACGGCAAGCTCATGGAGGAGATGGACCTGGACGCGATCCTGGCGCGACGTCCGCAGGTCGTTCTCGTCGACGAGCTTGCTCACACCAACGTCCCAGGCGTCCGCCACGCCAAGCGTTACGAGGACGTCGAGGAGATCCTCATGGCGGGAATCGACGTGGTCACGACGGTCAACGTGCAGCACCTCGAGTCGGTCAAGGACCTCGCTGAGCGCATCACCGGCATCCCGGTCCGCGAGACCCTACCCGATCGCGTTCTGGACGATGCTGACGAGATCCAGTTCATCGACATCTCCCCGGAGGCGCTGCGCAAGCGGATGCGCCACGGCAACATCTACGCCCCCGAGAAGATCGACACCGCGCTCGCCAACTTCTTCCGGCCTGGAAACCTCGCTGCGCTGCGCGAGATCGCGCTTCGCCTGGTGGCGCAGACCGTCGGTCGCGCCCGCGGCGCCGTCCGGCCTGCTCCACAATCGGTTCTCGTCGCCGTCAGCGGCCGTCAGAGCAGCGGGCCGCTGATCCGCCGGGCGAGCCGTTTGGCGAGACGATTCGGCGGATTCTGCACCGTGCTCGTGGTGCTGGGCCGGCACGACGACGAAACCGATCGGGGCAGAGCCAAGTCGAAGGAGCTCGCCGAGCTACTGCAGTGCGGATTCATCGAGCGCGAGGGCAAAGTTGCCGACACGGTCATCGCGGTCGCGCAGGAGCTGGTGGTGCAGCACCTCGTGGTCGGTGAGGCGGCGCACCCTGGAGTGCGCGGCCGCCTGCATCGGGGGCTGGTCGACCACCTCATCGCCGAGCTCCCGGATGTGAGCGTGCATGTCGTTGCGCGTCCTGCCGAGGTGACCCGCGACGTACCCCTTGCCGCCAGCGACCAGCGACCCGAACTCGGAGATGCTGCTCCGAGCGCTCCACGCGAGCGCGAGCCGCTCCGGACTACGGGTCTACCTCGGATACGCCCGCGGCTGCGGCACGACGGTGGCGATGCTCGACGAGGCGAACCGGCGCCACCAGCGCGGCACCGATGTCGTCGTCGCCGCTGTGAAGACGGACGGACGTAGCCGCTGCGAAATCGCGCTCGGCGACTTGGAGATGCTCGGGGGACGGAGTTCGCCAGCGCGTGACGGGATCGTCGACGTCGAGGCGCTGCTTCGGCGCAACCCCGAGGTGGCGTGCCTCGACGACCTTGCGGGCGTGGATACGCAGGGTCGCCCGATCACCGACGCCGTACCCCGTTTGCTGCGTGCCGGGATGATGCTGATCGCAACCCTGCACCTCACCGATCTCCGCAGCACGGTTGAAGGCATGGGCGCAATGCTCGGGGCCCGTCCAGAGCACGTCGTCGATGACGCCTTCCTCGACGATGTGACCGAGCTCGAGATCGTCGACATCACGCCTTCCCTCCTGGACGAACGCCTCCGCCGCGGTGAGATCGTTCCGGCGAGCGAGGCCGCTCAGGCTCGTGCTCGCGCCTTCCGGCCCGAGGTCCTGGCGTCGCTCCGAGAGATGGCGTTCCGGATCCTCGCGGAGCACACCGATCGGCGCCTCGTTGCGTACATGCGCGACCGCGGAATCGAGACGCCGTGGGAGGTGAAGCCGCGGGTCATGTTGTGCGTCCCGCCCCGTCCCGGAATGGAGGACGTCATCGCCAGCACGGCGGCCCTTGCGGCTCGACTGGACGGCAAGATGACTGCGGTCACGGTCCGTGACCGCAAGCGTTCGGAGCAGGAGATGCAACTCCTCGGCACCTACGCCGCCCTCACCCATCAGGCGGACGGTAGCTTCGTGACACTGTACGACCGGGACCCGGCGAGCGCTCTCACACACTACGCGCGCAAGATTCTCGCCACCGAGATCGTGGTCACGCGCGGCCGCGGGCGCCGCGGGACGCTCCGCAAGCTCATCGAACTGCTCACGGACGTGGACGTCCACATCCTTCCCACGCCCCACCGGGACACGGCCGCCTAAGAGCCCGTCGCGGGGCCTGCGGCGCGCTCAGTTTCGGCCGGCTCGGCCGGAGCGGCTGGGAGGGTGAACGCGAAGACCGCCCCGCCACCACTGTCCGGGTCGTCCAGCCAGACGCGTCCCGCGTGTGCCTCGATGATCCCCCGAACAATCGCGAGACCCAGACCAGTGCCCTCCGCACCCGGCTCCTCGTTACGGACGAAGCGCTCGAAGATGCGGTCCTTCATGCTCACCGGGACACCGGGGCCATGGTCGATCACGCGGGTCACGATAGTTCCGCGCGCACCCGTGGCGACGTGAATCTCGATCGGCGATGTTGGCGGCGCGTAACGATCGGCATTCACGAGCAGGTTGTCGAGCACCTGTCCGAGCCGCTCCCAGTCGGCGATCGCCTCCAGCGATCCCGGCTCGATCACCACGCGCACGGTTCGGGAAGGGCGCGTCTGTCGAAGCCGGGCGGCTGCCGCCTCAGCCGCCGCGCCGACATCCGTCGGCTCGAGACGCAGCTCGAGTGCGTGACCCTCGATGCGAGCCAGGTCCAGCATGTCGCCAACCAGCCGGTCGAGCCTGCGCGATTGCGTAACGATACCGGCAAGGCCGTCGCGAACGGGGTCACTGACGTCGGACCGGCCGAGCAGCACGGTGGCGCCGGTGAGGATGCTCGCCAGCGGTGTGCGCAGTTCGTGGCTCACGTTCTGGAGGAGCTCACGCCGGATGCGGTCCGCGTCGCGCAGCGCCGAGACCTGCTGCTGCGTCTGGGCGAGCCGTACGGCCGTGCGCGCCGAGGCTGCCTGCTCTCGATACAACCGTTCCATCTCGGTGTTCGCGGCCACGAGCGTTCGCGAGAGTGATCGCGCTTCGTCGATCGCTCGGCGTCGAAGGGCTGCGACGCCCCCAACGGCCCCGGCGGTCGCGAAGAAGATCAGCAGGTACAGGAGGTCGCCCGGGTTGGCGAGGCTGAGGCTGTAGAAGGGTGGAAACAAGAAGTAGTCCGCCAGGACCGATGACATCGCTGCGGCGACGACTGCGGGGATGAGCCCGGCCAGGAGCCCGAGCGAGGCGACGATCCCCAGGTAGAGGAAGACGTATGCGCGAGCTTGCGGAGCTGGCAGGTGCGCCAGCACCAGGGTCAGCAGCGGCGGACTCACCAACGCGATGGCGATTCCGGCGACCAGCACTCGATCGGTGCGCGGGTGCGTCACGTCAGGATTCGCGCAGCTGCTCGCTCAGCGCGTCGACGAGACGGCTCGACGCCGCCTGCAGCCCGTAGTCCGCCATCAGCCTGTTGAGCGCCTGCGGGTCTGCCGGGTAGCGCTCCCTGCTCCCCCGCGGGAGCTCCGCGGGCAGGTCGGCCACCGGAGGGACCACCTTCATCGCGCGGGTCAGGTAGTCCTGATCGTGCTCACTCAGCCTGCCCGCTTGGAGAATCGCGGGCACGCCACCGAGCTGGCGGATCATCGACGCTGCGGCCACCGCGCCCACGCCCTTCAGCCCCGGCAATCCGTCTGACGGATCACCGCGGAGCATCGCGAAATCCGCGTAGCGCCGCCCCGGAATCCCGTATCGCCGGGTGACCTCGGTCTCGTCGACGACGGCCCACCCACCCTTCTCCGGGTAGAGCACCGTGACCCGTGGATCCTCGACGAGCGCGAACAGATCCCGATCCCCACTGACGATCTCGACCGTGCCGCCGGCCTTGGCCGTCCAGGTGGCGATCACGTCCTCCGCTTCGTACCCGGACACGCCGAGCGCGTCGACACCGATCGCCTCCAGGAATGCGTCGATGATCGGCATCTGCGGGATGAGCGCCGGAGGTATCGGCTCCGCCACCCGTTGCGCCTTGTAGCCGGGAATCAAGGCCACACGCCAGTCCGGGCGCCAGTCGGCGTCGCTCGCGACGGCGAGGTGGTGAGGTTGCCTGGTGCCGAGCAGCCGCGTCAGGGTTTCGAGGAAGCCACGTGCTGCGTTGATCAGCCTTCCATCCGGAGACGTGACCGTCTTGGGGACGCCGTAAAAGGCGCGGAAGATGAGGCTGGACCCGTCGACGAACAGCCAGTCGCAGGACATGGATCGGCTACCGGCACGCGTTCATGAGCGCGGCCATCGTAGCGTCCGCGATCGCGCCACTCGGGGCTCATCTGCGACGCTGGTGGACGATGGCAGCAGACATCCCGGAGCTGATCGTCGCGGACGCGGCGGCGTGGCGCCTCTGGCTCGGAGAGCACCACGCGAGCCGCGACGGCGTGTGGCTCGTGCTCGCCAAGAAGGGCGTGGCCCAGCCCACCAGCCTCACATATGCGCAGGCGCTCGAGGAGGCGCTCTGTCACGGCTGGATCGACGGCCAGGCAGCGCCCGGTGACAGCGCGACGTATCGTCAGCGCTTCACGCCTCGGCGATCGCGCAGCAGGTGGTCGGCGCGCAATGTCGGGATCATCGGCCGGCTGCGAACCGAGGGTCGGATGCACCCCGCCGGCGAGGCCGAGGTCGAGCGCGCCCAGGCCGACGGCCGCTGGGACGCGGCGTACGGGGGCGCGGCTTTCAGCGCAGTGCCGCGGGATCTTGCCGCGGCGTTGCGCGCACAACCGCGCGCGCAGGCGATGTTCGACATCCTGACCAGCCAGAACCGCTACTCGATCCTCTTCCGCATCGGCGGGGCCAAACAGGCGTCGACCCGCGCCCGCCGCATCGACCAGTTCGTCACCATGCTCGCCCGCGGCGAGACCGTGCATCCGCAGAAGCGCACGCTCTGAGGCGCCGCGTCCGCCACGCGAACGGGCGCGGCGCTCCTTAGCCGGGACATCGCAATCCGTTACCGGATGCACAAAGCGGCCTTAACCACGCCTCGATCATCTTGGGCTCCGAGAAGGCCCGAGTTTCGTTGAGGAGGAGCCATGACCAGACGACCACTGATCACGCTGGCGTTGGCGGGGACGGCCACGATCGCCAGCGCATCGCTGACCATCGCACCGAGGGTGAGCCTCGCATCGACGGTGAACCACAGCGCGACGACATCGCCGATCAAGCACGTCGTCGTCCTGTTTCAGGAGAACGTGTCCTTCGACCACTACTTCGGGACCTACCCGAATGCGACCAACACCGACGGACAGCCCTTCACCGCGAAGGCGGGCACGCCCGCCGTGAACGGGCTGACCCCGGAGCTGCTGACCGCGAATCCGAACGGGGTGAACCCGCAGCGGCTCGGCTCGGCCAACATCCTCACCTGCGACCAGAATCACAACTACACCCCGGAGCAGCAGGCGCTGGATGGCGGCTTGATGGACAAGTTCCCGGTGTACACGCAGGTCGAGAGCTGCTCGCCGCCCGACACAGCACCTCCCGGCCTGGTTATGGACTACTACGACGGCAACACCGTCACCGCGCTCTGGAACTATGCGCAACACTTCGCGATGAGCGACAACAACTTCGACACGACCTTCGGGCCGTCCACACCCGGCGTGCTCAGTCTCGTTTCGGGCCAAACGCACCGTGCGACACCGGCCGTGCTCGCCGGCGTGACCGACAACGGCACCATCTACGGTGACGCTGACCCGACCTACGACCAGTGCTCGGCAGGCTCAACCGTCGCCATGTCCGGTACCAACATCGGCAACGAGCTGAATGCACGGCAGATCACGTGGGGATGGTTCCAGGGCGGGTTCGCTCCGACCGGGCAGAGCAACGGGAAGGTCGTGTGCGGCGCGAGTCACACCAACGTCGGCGGTGCCGCGGTCACCGACTACAGCGCGCACCACGATCCATTCCAGTACTACGCCAGCACCGCCAATCCTGCGCACCTCGCGCCGGTCAACGAGGCCGAGATCGGTAACAACGGACAGGCGAACCACCAGTACGACCTCAGCTCCTTCTATCAGAGCCTGACCGACGGCAACCTGCCGGCGGTGAGCTTCGTCAAGGCGGCCCGTTATCAGGACGGCCACGCCGGCTACTCGGATCCGATCGACGAGCAGGCCTACCTGGTCAACACGATCAATGCGATCGAGCAGTCGCGGTTCTGGAAGTCGACCGCGATCATCATCGCCTACGACAACTCGGATGGCTGGTACGACCATGTGATGCCGCCGATCGTCAACCCCTCGACCTCTGCCGAGGATGCTTTGTCGGGCACCGGCCAGTGCGGCAACGGGATCCCGGCCGGCGGGTTCGAGGATCGCTGCGGCTACGGACAGCGCCTGCCGCTGCTCGTGATCTCGCCGTACGCGCGCCAGAACTCCGTTGACAACGCGATCATCGACACGACCTCGATCCTCAGCTTCATCGAGGACAACTGGTCGCTGCCACGCATCGGTGGCGGGTCATTCGATGCGCTCGCCGGCAGCATCGACGGCATGTTCAACTTCTCTCACCCAGTCGCGAGTCGGTTGATTCTCAATCCTGCGACGGGAGAACCGGCAGCCTGATTCTCGCTGCGATTCATCCTCTTCCGAGAGCGGGGCGCTCAGGTGCCCCGCTCTCTCTAGCCGAGCGGTACCCAAGCGACGCCGTCCCAGTACCAGACCTGAACCGGCTGCGGCGACCCCTCCGTCGGAGACACAGCCGAACCGAAGATCAATATCTGATCACGGTCAACATCTTCAATCTCCGCCGCGATCGTGTCCGGCGGGGCCGCGCCCGGACTTCGGTATCCAGTCTCTGCCGGTCCACTGCCAGACCTCGGACTGCACGGCGAACGCACTCGAGTAGGTTTTTGCGCCGACCAGCACCAGGCCGCCGGATTGAGGGTCCAGCGCCAGGCCGGCGATGGCGGGTCCGCCGCTGATGACGGTTCGCCAGGCTGTCCCGCTCCAGCGCAGCGTCGATGTGTGCGCACCGTCGGGCGGTTCGGGGTTGACCAGAAGCAGCGAGCGCGAAATGGGGTCGTACGACATTGCACCGCCGAACGGCGCGAGCGTCAGATCGCCGCCACCGGCACGCGTCCAATGGCTCGAAGCCCAGGTCCAGGTCTCACCACCTCCAGTCACCGGTGAAGGGGCAACCAGAACCATCTCGGCTCGGCTGTCGTCCCACGCCATCTGCGCGCCCTCGCCCGGTGGTGGCCCGTCCAGCCCGGTATCGAGCTCGCGCCAGGTGGTCCCGTCCCATCCCCACGTGTCGTCTTCGACGATGCCCTGTCCAGAGTCTCCCTCCGAACAGCATGACCATGCGGCTCGCGGGGTCATATGCGATCGCGGCGCCGAATCGACCTGGGGGGCTGGTACGCGGCTTGGCCAATGTCCATCGCAGGCCGTTCCAGAGCCACGTGGTGTCGTAGCTGTCGACCCCGCCGAAGACGACGACCTGATGGGTCGCCGGATCGTCCGCGACACTGAACCCGAACCCAAGGACCGGGCCGCGTGGAACGGGCGTCGGAGCGCTTGTCGGGAATACGAACGGCGTCGAAGATGGCGTCGGTCCTGGCGGCGACGTGGTGGGCGGGCGCTGCAAGAGGGCCACGGCCACCCCGGCAGCAGCGGTGGCCGCGATCAGCGCCACAAGGATCGCCACCGTCATCCATTTGCTTCTGGGTGCCTGCCCGGCCGGCTCGCCTCCCATAACTCGCAGGATGATGCGCGTGGCAGGTGCGGAACGGGTGACAACCAGCTGGCGTCACCCGCGATGAGTTTCCGCGCCGTTTGAAGTCTTATTACTTGATTGACCACGGTAGCTAGCGGTCGGCGGTACAACTGTCCCGCCGGGAGCGAAACTCGAATGGAGGAGCCGAGATGCCCGAGCACAAGATTGGAACCCGCGAGGAATGGCAGGCAGCACGGGACGAGCTCGCCAAGCTCGAGGCCGAGCAGGCGGAGCGCAACGAGGAGATCAAGCGGAAGCGTCTCGATCTCCCGTGGGTTCCGGTCGAGAAGGAGTATGTGTTCGACAGCGACGACGGCAAGAAGACGCTTGCCCAACTCTTCGACGGCCGCTCGCAGCTCCTCGCCTACAACATCATGTTCGGCCCTGACTACACGGTCGGTGCCTGCCCAGGCTGCACGAGCCTCGCGGACGGGCTCGACGGCTCGCTCGTCCACCTGAACCACCGCGACGTGACAATGATCTGCTTCTCGCGGGCGCCGATCGAGCGGCTGACCGCCTACAAGCACCGGATGGGCTGGCAGTTCCCCTACGTCTCCACCTACGACACCGAGTTTCCCTTCGACTTCGGCCTTGCGATAACCGAGCAACAGGCACAGCAAACTCCCGAGATCACGGAGATACTCGACAACCCACCGGACTTTCTCCAGGAATGGTCACGCCAAATCGGTGCTGAGCTCAAGGACGGCCTGCGCGAGAGCCCCGGCTGGATCGCCTTCGCGCGCGAGAACGGGACTGTCTACCACACCTACACGGTGACGGCACCCGACCCGTTCGTCGCGCCGTACTTCGGCTTCCTGCTCGACCGAACGCCGAAGCCGCAACCTGCCGAGCCCCGCGGGTGGCGCAAGGACGAGTACCCGGACTGAGTCAACGCGGGTACTCAAGACGCCGCCGCCGCCGTCGGTACGCTACTGACGCGCCGGCTTGAAGTAGTCGTTGGAACACCGTAAAAGGCTCAGCCATGAACTTGACGCTTGAAGTTGTTCCCGTGCCTGTTAGTGACACGGACTGGGCGATAGACTTTTACAAGAGGCTGGGTTTCAACGTTGACATGGATCAGCGCATGAGTGATGAGCTGCCCTTTGTGCAACTCACACCGCCGGGCTCCGGCTGTTCCATACACATTGGCGAAGGCACTTCAACCATGCAACCGGGCACCATCAAGGGACTGATCCTAATGGTGGAGAGCGCCGCAGCAGCCAAGGCGGAGTTGGACAGGCGTGGCATGGAGACGAGCGATGTCGAATCCCAGCCGTGGGGCAAGCATGCGAGGAGCCGGAGTGCACGCTGAGCCGTAGTTCTCGAGTTTGGGTGACGACCTGAAATCTCGCCTGAACCGCGGAGTGCCTTCCTCAGGGTGGCGGCTCCACGACGGCAATTCCGTCTGCGATGTGGATGCGCCAACGCTGCTCATGCACCGCGCGGTGGTGCGGCCGGCACAAGGAGACCAGGTTATCGAGCTCGGTGGGACCGTCCGGCCAGTGGATGATGTGGTGGCCATCGGTCCACGCGGGCGGGCGGTCGCACCCCGGAAAACGGCAGCCCTGGTCGCGGAGGTTCAGCGCGGTGCGGATGTGCGCCGGGATCGTGCGCGTGGCCCGGCCGACCGAGAGCGGCTTCACACTCGTGCTCCTTGCCGTCCACGACGAACCGGCAGCACGCGGCGCAACTGTCACCACCGTCCGCACCGCGTCGCAGGCGAGGCGGCGCGCGGTCTCGGGATGGATCGGACCCACGCCGCTCAATGCGGCTGGCTCTGCATCGACGCCAGAGCGCAGGGTTTCGGCGCTGACCGTGACCGTGAGATGCGGCCGCTGCCCGTGCACGTCGCGGTGGTCACCACAGCGCAGCTGCGTGGCGGCAAGATCGACCAACGCGTCGGCACGGCGCTGCGACGCCAACCGCGTTTCTCCACAACTCATCCCGTGACTGAGCGCATCGATCGCGGTCTTCACCAGGGCGCCGCCTTCAGCGTCGAGCTCACCACGGAGGACGAACACGCCCCCATAGGTCTGCTCGCACTCGAACCAGCGACGCTCGTGGGCGCGGTTGTCATCGGCGAGGACGCCATCGGGGTCGATCCGCAGCCGAGTCGCCTGGGTGAGGGTGCGCATGGCACCAGGCCCGAGCGTCTCGGCCGCTCCGACTAGGATGGTCTCGAGCGGCGCCACCTGCTCGACGCCGACATCCTCGGCGAGGTGGGCGATCATGGTCACGTTGCTGAAGGAGGCGCGACCGGCACGGGCACTGTCGAGCGTGGCCGGCAGATCGCCGAGCGTCCGCGCCAGGTGGACACGGTAGGCGGCCGCCTTGGCTGTCATGCCGCAGCGTCGCAGCCAGGACACCGTGCTCCCTCCGCCGTCGGCCTGTGCTCCGCGAGCGCAATGGAAGCGATGCAAACGGCGGATGAACTCGGCTTCGAGCCGATCGATCGACCGCCGGATGTCGATCAGATCCTCGGCCAGAGCGTGTGTCGAGGTATCGTCGATGAACTCGTCGACGAGCGTATCGACAGCCTCATCCAGACGCTCTCGCGCATCCGGTAGCGCGAACGCTTCCATTGGCACATTGTACCAAACATCCGTTCGCCACAGCAACGCGCAATGTGGTCCCGATATAGGTTATAGCCATGTCCGGCATTAACCGTCGGCACGCGGCCAGCCGATGCCAAAGCCGGGATCCTTCAGCTGCGCCGCGACTTGGAGGACAGCGACCCCATAACCCGCCTTTATCAGCAACGCAGCGCGGCCAGCGCATCGAGGACGGCGACGGCTGATGGCCGAGGGTGTCCGGGGCCGGGCTAAGACCCTTCCGTCCCCACGTGATTGTCAAGTGACTCTGATACGGGCGTATGACTATCCCGAATACGATCGGCAATGCCGGCGGCGATGCGGACTGGACCGCCTCGTGCTACGGCTGAATCCAGCCTGGCACCCGCGTTCACCGCGGTTAGCTGCGCCCTTACCTGGTGACGCTGGCGCGCCGAGTCGGATCAGGAGCATTGCGGCGCAGGCAGGACGCCATTTGAACTTTCTGGCCGAACTCGAACCGCACTTTCGTTACGCGCCCAAGCCGCTCGCGTCGACCTGCTACTGCATCAGTACTTTGGGCGCTGCGCCTCACCAGCCGGCAACGTCCGGCCATACTGCACCCGTGGCGAAGGTCACGATCCCCATTGCCCGACGATCTTATCGAGGCGGTAGTGTGGAGGCCGGGCGCCGCGGGACGTCCGCAAGCGGGCTGCTTCGGACTATTGCTGATGAGACCCTGTACGCACAAAGCGCCCGTCGCGATACCGTGGCGCGGTCTGATGCGATCTCCCGGCTCTCAGGGCTTCGGTCGACAGCAATCGCTACCGTCACCGCCCAGAGGCCATGAGCTGTCGCAAGTGCGGCCACGCCGTGACCTCCGCGGCGAAGTTCTGCGACAACTGCGGCTCAGCCCTCCCCATCTCGTGCCCACGTTGCGGTGCGGAGGTGGTGGCGGCGGCGAAGTTCTGCGGCCAGTGTGGCGCGCCGCTGACACCAGCCCGGCGCGAGACGCCTGAGCACCTGGTCGCCGAGCCACCCCCCTCAGGGGCGTCCTTGGAGGGCGAGCACAAGCAGATCACGGTGCTGTTCGCCGACGTCGTGGGATCGATGGACCTGCAGGAGCATCTGGGTGACGAGGCCTGGCACTCCATTATCGACCGCTTCACCAAGATCCTGAGCGAGGCCGTCCACCGCTTCGAGGGCACCGTCCATCAGTTCACCGGAGATGGCGTGATGGCCTTCTTTGGGGCGCCGGTCGCCCACGAGGACCACGCCCGGCGCGCCTGCTATTGCGCACTCCAGATGGTGGAGGCGATCCGCCGCTATGCCGAGGAGCTGAAGCGCACCGAGGGCCTCGGCTTCCACGTCCGCATCGGCATCAATTCCGGCGAGGTCGTGGTGGCGACGATTGGCAATGACGCGCACATGGAGTACACCGCGGTCGGCCACGCGGTCGGGCTGGCCAAGAGGATGGAGAGCCTGGCCGAGCCCGGCCACCCATATTTGACCTCGCATACTGCCAGACTGGTCGAAGGCTTCCTCCAGCTGAAGAGCCTAGGCGAGTTCAGCGTAAAGGGCGTCGACCGTGCGGTCACTGTCTTCGAGCTTTTGGGAGTCGGTCCGCTGCGCACGCCGATCCAGGTGTCGCAGGGGCGCGGTTTCTCCACGTTCGTCGGGCGTGACAGGGAGACGGCCATCCTGGAGGACGCCCTCGTGCAGGCTTCCCAGGGGCAGGCCCAAGTGATCGGGGTGGCGGGGGAGCCCGGGGTCGGCAAGAGCGGGCTCTGCGCCGAGTTCGCCGCCCAATGCAGTGCCAAACGGCTAACCGTTTTCCGCGCCCACGGCGTCTCCCACGGCATGGCGATCCCCTTCCTGCCCATTCTGGAGCTGCTTCGCGACTATTTCGGCATCTTGGACAACAACTCGCCTGGCAAGGCGCGCGAGAAGATCGCCGGCCAGCTGCTCAGCATGGACGCGACACTCTTGGATGGACTGCCGCTCTTCTTCGACTTCCTGGAGGTCGCCGACCCGGACCGACCACCCCCCGCACTGCAGCGCGAGGCCCGCATGCGGCGGCTCTTCGATTTCATCCGCAGGGTGATTGAGCGCCGGAGCGCGAGCGAGGGGCTGACCGTATTCCTGTTGGAGGACCTGCACTGGTTCGACCCCGCGAGCTCCGAGTTCTTGGAGCAGCTGATCGAATCGTGGGCCGGCTCGCGCTCCCTGGTGCTGACCAACTTCCGGCCTGGCTTCAGTGCCTCCTGGACTCGGCACTCCTACTACCGGCAGATACCGCTGGCGCCCCTCAGCCCCGAGGCGGTGAAGCAGATGCTCCAGGAAGCGCTCGGTCTTGATGGTTCCTTGGGTGGGTTGCACGATTTCATCCTCGATCGCACCCGCGGCAACCCCTTCTTCGTCGAGGAGACAGTTCGCTCACTGATCGAGCAGGGGACGCTGGAGGGCGACCGTGGTGGCTACCGGCTGGTAACCGAGCTCTCTGAACTTGCGGTGCCGGCCACGGTGCAGGCTCTGCTGTCAGCCCGGATCGACCGCGTAGAGGCGCGCGAAAAGTCGCTGCTGCAGAAGGCCTCCGTCATCGGCCGCATATTCACAGAGCCCGTGCTTGGCTTGGTCACCGAACTCTCTAATGAGGAACTGTCCGCATCGCTCCACAGTCTGTGCTCGGCTGAGTTCCTGCAGCAGCAGTCGCTATACCCCGTTGCCGAATACCGATTCTGGCACCCGCTCACCCAAGAAGTCGCCTACGGCTCGCTCTTGAGGGAAAACCGAGCACGCATCCATGCGGCCGTGGCCAAAGCAGTCGCCGAGCTTGAGCCCGAAAGCCTGGATGAGCACGCGGCGCTTTTGGCTCAGCACTGGGAGGCTGCCGGCGAGCCGCTGGAGGCCGCTCGCTGGCACCTCCGCGCCGCCATCCACTACGGCTGGCGGGACGTGCATGAGCAGAAGCGTCATCTCAGCGCGATAATCGGGCTCCTCGCCAAAGTAATAGAGTCCGACGAGAGCTTCGATCTCGGCTGGACCGCCCGTTTCCGGCTAATGCGTATCGCCGTCCGCCTCGGCGCCGAGCAGGGGGAAGTGGATCGGCTCGGGGACGAAGCGCGCGACCTCGCGGAGCGCCGCGGGGACCAACTGAGGGTTGCGCTGACGTACTACGCAAAGGGCTTTGCCGAGTTGGGAGCAGGCCAGCTCGATAGGGCACTGGCCGACGTTCGGGCTGGGATTGACATCGGTGCGCAGATCGCCCGGAAAGAAGTCGCCCTGACTTCGCGTCGTAGTCGGTTTCATCTTGGCCTCGAGAGGTCCGCTGCCAGAAGCTCTGCCAGAGTTCGAACTTGCGGTGAAAGCCTCCGAGGGCGATGTCGACTTCGGCCTCCGATTGTTCGGCATCAGCATGGTGAGATACAGGTGGTTCTTTCGGTCCTTGGTGATGTGGCGTATGGGACGCCTCGTCGATGCGGCTGCCGACGCCGAGCGGGCGTTGGAATTCGGCCGGCAAAGCCGCGAGCCTGAGATGGTGTTGTTTGGCAAATCCGTTCACCTCATGGTGAGCTTCGTACGAGGTGAGGGTAAGGAGGGCGTGTCAGAAGCTCGCCAGACGGCGCGGACAGCGAACGAAACGAGCCCGATTTCAGCCGTTTACACCCACTGGGCCCTGGGAGCGATCTGTCTCGACGCCGAGCTCTACCTGGAGGCTCAGGATGCCCTCGGCGATGGATTGCAGTTAGCCCGAAGACATTCCGTCGGCCTCATGGAGGAGGCCACTCTGCTGGCCTTTCTCGCGGACGTTCACCGGGCGATGGGCGATGCGGCAGCCGCGGCCGAAACCGCCCAGGAGGCAGTCGAGGTCGCCTGCAAGCAGAACGCCCGTGTTCACGAGTGTCGTGCTCTGATCAGCCGCGCGGCGGCGCGGCGCGCGCTTAGCGGACTGGATGCACGTGACACGATCCTGGCCGACCTCGATCACGCGGATGCCCTGATTGCAGAGGTGGGCGCCCATGTCTGGTCGCCATTCGTGCACGTCGAGCGGGCCGAACTCGCCCAGCTCGACGGCGACAGGGAGGCCCGCATCGGTGAGCTAAAAGAGGCTCTCAGTTTGTTTCAGGAGATGGGGGCTTCCGGTCGGGCTGCGCGTATAGAGCAGGCGATATCGGCCACGGCTGTTTAGCGGGAGATGGCTTTGCCCCGCTGTCAGGGAACGATCGAGAAACTGCCGCCCTGCAGGGCTTCTGGCGCGCGCCGCTCAAGCCCCGGGGACCTTCTCCTTGAGAAAGCGGTCGATGCGTTCGGCGACCCGCTCCCAGGCCGGCTCCAGCATGAGGTCGTGCGACTGCCCGGCGAATTGCTCCACCTCCGCTCCGTAAGCCTTCGCGGTCGCCTCCACGTCCTTGCGAGGGATGAGCCAGTCCAGCTCGGCTCCCACAGCGAGGATGGGTGTGCGGCGCACCTTCTCGCGGTCCGGGCGCACGAAGAAGAGCATTTCAAGGTAGGCCAGGTAGGCATCGTCGGTCATCATCGCCTGGTAGCGGGCGACCTCCTCCTCGGGGAGGCCGGGTCCGAAGAGCACCTCGCGCGCCCGCGCGGGCGTGCTCACGAGCCTGTAGGAACTCCAGGTCAGGTTGACAGCGAGAAGGCGTAGCGGATGGCGGGCGGCGATTGCCAGTGTCGCCTGCAGGGCGCCGGTCGGGGGGATGGAGGCGACCAGCACCGCAGCCGGGGCCGGATGCTCCTCCAAGTACTTCTGCGTTATGAAGCCGCCCATGGAGTGGCCGACCACCACCGGCGGCCTGGGCATCTCCGCCGCGGCGGCAGCCACGTCGGCGACATAGTCGCGGATCCGCGTCAGCCGCAGGCCGGGCGCGTGACGCTGATCGTGACGGCGGAGCGTGAGGGCGCGGGCGTCGTAGCCATGGTCGCGGAACCAGGGCAGGAAGCGCTCTTCCCAGCACCAGGCGCCATGCCAGGTTCCGTGCACGAATAGGACTGGCTGCAACGTGGCAGCAATATAGCGCAGCGGGCTCGTCGCATCACAAACGCTCGAGGGGAATGAGAGAGCGGCCGCCGGAGACGGCGAGCTCGGGTCTGCGTTGGGGTCAACGTTGGGTCAAACACCAAACGCGTCACCAAGTTGAAACGCGAATCACCAGCGATTCGAATTCAAAACGGGGTGGGCGGGCCAGGATTCGAACCTGGGACCGTGGGGTTATGAGCCCCCTGCTCTAACCGGCTGAGCTACCCGCCCCGGCGCAAACTGTAGCCCGCGGACGCCCGACGGCACGAACGTGCCGATCTCGGCCAATATGGAGCCATGAGCGAGATCCCTCCCGTCGTGGCCGATTGCGACCGCGCGTTCACCGCCGTCCAGCGCCTGGTCGACGCCGTGCGCTCGGATCAGTGGACGGCACCCACCCCGTGCACTGACTGGAACGTCCGTCAATTGCTCAACCACGTGGCCAACGGCAACGTGGTCTTCGCCGGCGTGGCGGACGGGACACGCCCCTCAGGGCCGGTGACGCCGGAAGAGCGCGCCGTGGATCGCCTCGGCGATCATCCGGCGGCTGGTTTCCGCGCCACCGGTGAGCGGATGCACGATGCCTTCCTCACCCCCGGTTTCATCGACGGCGCCGTCGAGACCCCGATGATGGGCGTGCAGCCAGGTTCGACCGTCGTGCACATGCGCATCAACGAACTGCTCATCCACGGATGGGACCTGGCTCGTGCGATCGGTCAACCGGACGGGCTTCCCGAGGATCTCGCCGAGGGCGCGCTGACGCTGTGGCAGACACGCCTGGCGGGCAGGCCTCGCGAAGGGATGCCGTTCGGAGTCCCTGAACCGGTCGCGGACGATGCGCCCGCGATCGATCGGCTCGCGGCCTTTCTGGGACGGAAGCCCTGACCACCCCGGCACCGCACCGGCCAAGCAAGGATCAATACTTCCTGCTGATCGCCCTCGCAGCGCGCACGCGTGCCGACTGCCTCGGACGCAGGGTCGGCGCCGTCATCACCCGCGACGCACGAGTGCTGAGCACGGGATACAACGGAACTCCATTCGGTATGCCGAACTGCTCCGATGGGGGTTGCCACCGATGCTCACGCCGCGACGACGACGGACTCCGCGGCGGTGCGTATGACATCTGCATCTGCGTGCACGCCGAGCAGAACGCACTGCTCACCGCGGCGCGATTCGGTCAGCAAACCCTCGGCGCGTCGATGACCACCACCACCCAACCCTGCTTCGGCTGCCTCAAGGAGATGTTGCAGGCGGGGATCAGCGAGGTGCGCTACCTCCATCCCTGGGATCCCATGGAGGCATACGACGACCGAGCGCTGGTGCAGCAGTACGCGGCGCTGCGCGCCCGATTCGACGCCTTCTCCCAGGTGGGCGATCCGGCGATGGACACTTCGGAACTCTTCGGAGCGTTTCTCGCGCAAAGCTGATCACGCGCCGGTCTGGTCGACGAGTTGCACCCGCTCGTGCTCGATCGCCATGGCAAGGTCGCGCACCCTCGACAGCGTGTCGATATCGGACGGGCCCTTGTCACGCCGCCATCGCGCAATCCGCGGAAAGCGCAAGGCGAACCCGGACTTGTGCCGCGACGACGACTGCACCGCGTCGAAGGCGATCTCGAGGACGATGCGCGGCTCGACGGTCCGGTAGTGCCCGTGGTCGGCGACGGTGATATCGAGCAGCAGCGCGGTCATCTCCGCGATCTCGGCGTCGGTGAGCCCGGTGTACGCCTTGCCGATGGTGGCCAGCTGGTCGCTGTCGTCGACTCGCACCGCGAAGGTCACATCGCTGAGGACGCCGCGCCGTTTGCCGTGACCCCACTCCGCGCCCACGACCACGACGTCGAGGGTGTCGAGCGCGCGTTTGAGCTTGAGCCAGTTCAGCCCGCGGCGCCCGGGTGTGTATGGCGACTCGGGTTGCTTGAGGAGCAGTCCCTCGTTCAACCGCGCTCGGGCGTCGTCGAACCGTCGATCGATCTCGGTCTCTCCGTGGACCCGCTCGAGGTGGGCGAGCGCGAGCGGGTGGGGCACCGCCAGCGCCTCGAGGCGCGCGCGCCGCTCGCGAAGCGGCAGGTCGATCAACACCTCGTCATTCACCATCAGCACGTCCCAGGCCACGTAGATGACCGGCACCGCTTCCATCACCGCCGCGCCGGGCGAGACCCGGCCGAGCCGGGTCTGGAGCGCGTGAAACGGCATCACCCGGCCGTCGTGAAACGCGAGGATCTCACCGTCGAGCATCACGTCGGCGTGCAGGCGCACGACTGCATCGGTGATCTCCGGGAACTGGGCCGAGATGTTCTTCAGGTCGCGGCTGTACAGCGCGACATCTGCGCCGCGGCGGTGCAGCTGGCACCTGATTCCGTCATATTTGTCTTCAACCCAGACGTCCTCGCCGAGTCGCGCCACTGCCTCGGCCGCGTCGGCCACCGGTGTGGCGAGCATGGATCGGAGTGGCACGAACCAGTGCGGAGCCGCGTCGTCAAGACGTCCCGCGCGCGCGAGGCGTGCGGTCTCACCGAGGTCGCCGGTGAGCATCACCGCGCGGCTCACGGCCGCCAGCTGCGCTCCGAAGGCGACCGCGATCGCCTCCTCGACCAGTCCTTCGCGCAAGCCGATGCGCAACTCACCTGTGATCAGCTTGGCGATGTAGCGCGCCTCATCCGGGCTGGCGCGCCCGAGAAGCGCGCCGAGCAGCGAAGTACGCTCGCGCGCCACCCGCACCCCGGCGATCTCGGCAAACGCCGCGTCGAGGTCGTGGATCGACATCGGGATCGTCTGGCGCCCCGGGAGGCGGGAGAGCAAGTCGCCGGTGACATCGCCCGGGTCCGAGTGCCGCCGCCATGCCGCGCTGATCGCTGCGTCGTCGGCGCCGCTGACCTCGCGGAGGACCGTCGAGAACGCGGCACCGCCCACCTGCAGGGTGCGCTGATCGCCCGCGGGAAAGACGCTGCCACCGAAGTACCGCGCCGCCTGGGCCAGCTCATCCTCTGCAGTCTCGGCGAGCAACTTCGCAAGCAGTCGCACCTTCTCCGACTTCGAGGAAGTCTGCGCGATCGCGTCGCCGGCTTTTGCCAGCTCGGACAGCGTGGTCACCCGGGGATCATCGCCTCCGGCAGCGGGCGACCGTCGGCGCAGTCGCTCTCGAGGCTGGCTACCGGGCGGGCTTGAACACCGGCGGCGGGTGCGCGGCGCAACCGTCGCAGGCGGGCGACCACCAGAGGCTGCCGCCACTTCCCTGCCAGAACGCTGCGACGGCATTGCCATACCAGCTCACCGCCGAGAGCTGCGAGCTCGCCGCAACCTGGTTGAGCTGTTCGGGGCCGAACCAGCCGTTGATCGGGTCGTAGATGGCGGCGGCGAGGGTGCCGTTGGCGCGCTGCATGACCACGGTCACCGCACTCGCGGCCGTTCCGGCAGCTGCGGGCCGTCCCATGCTCACCGCCGAGTCGACCTCCACCTGAGCCGGGCCGCCGTTGGGCGTGACCGTCGCCGCCCACACCGATCCGGTCTCTGTCCGCCAGATTGCATCGACGGATCCCGGCCCCGCGGTCACCACGGTGGGATCGCTCGCGAGCCCTCCGGTTCCGATCGCGTGGGCGCCGAGCCAGCCGAAGGACGCGCCGAGGTCGCTCCAGAGGTTGCCCGCGGCGTCGCGCCACACGACGCCGACGGTGCCGTTGGAGGTGGCCACCGCGTCAGGATTGCCCAGGACGGCGCCGGAGTTGAGTGGCGTGGCGGCCGACCAGAAGCCATCAAATGTGTTGACCCAGAGCTGCCCGTCGAGCGCCTTCCAGATGACCTCCATCTCGCCGGTTGCTTGACTGACGGCCGTCGGAGCCGAACCGATCGCGAGCGCGCCCACCTGGAGCTCCTGCGGAGGGCTCCATGTCTCCGAGCCGAAGAACCCACTCTGGGACTGCACCTGCCAGAGGTTGCCCAAGGCGTCCTCCCAGAAGGCATCGACCTGACCCGCGACCGGCGACACCACCGCAGGGTCCGACGCGACACCGGCCGGGCTGGTCGCCGCTACCGACTGCGACTGCCAGGTCTCGTTGCGATACGCGAGGTCGTGGAGCTTCGCGTCGCTGCCGCGCCAGATCACGTCGATATTCCCGGGCTGATCCGAGACGCTCTGCGGGGTGCCGGCAACGCTGGTCGCGGTCAGTTCGACCGGAGCCTGCTCGGTCTCGCGGAGCCAGCCGATGATCGGCGTGTACCCGTTGGCGGTCACCCGCGACCCGCCCAGCGGGAAGCGATCGGTGCCCGACGAGGTCGCGTTCTGCTCGACCACGTCGACGTACCCCGGACCAACATCGCGAACGATGGCAACGTGTCCCGAACCGTCCCAGTAACTGCCGAGCCAGCCGGGGGCGAAGATCATCAGATCGCCCTGCACCGGCGGAGTGCCGCCGCCGTTCGCGTATTGCGTGAGCGGGATCGGCAGCGCGGGGCCTGCCTGCCACATGGTGCTCGCCCCGCCGACGGCGCCGTAGGGGTACCAGTTCGCCGGCTCTCCCCACGCGTAATAGGCGTAGCGATCGGCGAGCTCCTCGCACTGGAACTCAGGGCCGAAGCGGCAACCGTTCGGTGGCCCGCAGCCCACATTGCCGAAGCCGGACCCATTGCCGTATGCCGTCAGGTTCTGGCAGGCGGTCACCCAGGTCGCCCAGGCGCAGCCGCTGATCAAGGGCTGGCCGTAGTTGCCGGTTCCGGCGACCTCGGCCGCGAGCATGCCGCGCGTGACCGTCGGCGCCGCCGGCGGCGCGCTGTTGATCGGCGCCGCGCTCGGCGTCTTCTTGATGGTTGTCGCCGCCGCGGCGGCGGTCAGGGCGACAACGGCGCCCACGCTCGTCGCAGCCGCAACGGGCGTGGCCGTGCCCGCCAGGCTCGGTGCTGCAGCCCCGGCGTTCAAGAGTGGGGCAAGAACTCGCGGACCCCGCCAGCAGAACGGCAAGCGTCAGTCGATGAAAGGACGTATGCATGCCGACTCAGACTGCCAGACGTCATCTGACGTTGCCGTCACGGCGTCGCAACGATCGAGTTCGCCCACCCATGACGGGCGGCGACCATCGGTCAGCCCTTTACTGGAACCAACCTTCGATGTCGACGACCGCGTTGACGCTGCCCGCGGCGTTGTACAGGTTGACGTCACCCCGATCAGCGCCTGACACCGGATCGAGTTGCACGACCGTCAGGTTGGGGAGCACCTCGCCAGCGCTCACATTGATGTCCGATGCCAGGGGCAGGCCGATATTCGACGGGTACATCGTGAGAAAGGTCGCCGCGGTCGGAGCGATCGCGGTCAGATTCGCAATCACCGCCACCGCCGTCGTTCCCGACGGAATCCCGCCCTGCCCGGCCGCGACGATCAGGCGGACACCTTTCGCGCTCAGTGCCGGGCCGGCACACCCCGGCCCTCCCGACCGTGTGTCGCAGATCCGGGTCGGCTGGATCCCCTGATACTGCGAGCCGGCCGCCGCCGAGACGCTTCCGAACCATCCGCCGGCGTCGATGATCACGTTGATGGTCCCAGCAGCGTTGTACACGCAGAGCGAGTTGGCATGCCCCCCAGGCGTGGACGGGCCGAGCGCCACCATGACACGGTTCGCCGCGACCAACCCGGCGGAGAGGTTGATCGTCGAGAACTTCGGTGCTGTGCTCCCGATGTACGGGCACTGCCCGTTCGAGTTGGTCGGCGAGAGGCTCAAGTAGGTCGGCGCGGTACCCGCGACACCGGTGAGGTTGACCACCGCGGCGGCTGCCGTGCCGTCTCCGGGGATCGCGTCCGCACCGGTACCGGTCACGTTGACGAGCAGCGCGCCACCCGCCCCGATCGCCCCGTGCTGCTTGCACAGTGGCGTCAGCGAGCCGCTTCGGGTGTCACATACCCGCACCGGTGCGATCGGGTGGAACTCGCCCGCGACGACGCTCGACGACTTCGGCTCGAAGTACCCCTCCACGTCCGCGAGCACGTTGACCGTCCCCAGCGCGTTGTAAATGTTCACCGCTCCGCCCTGGCCGAGGGTCACGGTGACCAGGTTAGCGATCACCTTCCCGGGCGCGAAGTTCAGGTTGGAGGCCCGTGGCATCCCGGTACCGAAGGGGTAGACGGTCAGCAGACTGCCCGCGGTGCCCGCAACCTCGGTGACGTTGAGGACCACCGCGGTGGCATCGGTCGGGATCGGATCGGCACCGATCGAGAGCCCGGTGACGCCGGTCAACTGCACCTTCCTGGTCGCGCCCGGCCCGAACGTCGGGTCGGCCGAGCATTGGACGCAGTTCGATGGGCGCGTGTCGAGGATTCGGAACGGGTTGAGCGGAAAGTAGTTCGCCAGGCCCACGTAGATGTAGCCCGAGCCGATGCCGGTCGCGCTGGTGCCGAGCGAGTCGTGGACCTGCGCCTGGACGAGGCCGGACGGACCCGGTGGTGTCGTGAACGTGAAGGAGTCGGGGGCGAGCGTGCCGGTAGTTGGCGCGACCGTGGCGCCGTTGAAGATGAGGATGCTGTCCGATGCGAAGTCGGAGCCGGTGACGGTCACAAGCTCTCCGCCGGATGCGGGTCCCGCGGCGGGCGACAGCGACGAGATCGCCGGCCCGGCAAACGTGTACCTACCGATGAACGTGTCCCAGCACGTGTTCGCATTCGCGCAACCCGCCGTGCCGGTGTCGCCCTCCGACTCGGCCGACAGCACCCACACGTCGGATGGATGTGTGGAGTCCTGGACCGCCGCCGAATAGTCACCCCAGGTACAGTTCGAGCATCCGCCGGGTTGGTAGAAGGTCGCGCCCGGGCGGAGATTGATCAAGCTGCTCCACGTTCCGCCGGTGATCCCCGCGACCATCATCGATGCAAACATCGCGCTCGATGACTCGTTGAACGTGAGGATCGCGTCGCCGGAGACGTCGAGCGCGATGGCCGGGTCAAACAGGTACGCACCGGTGACGCTCTCAGCGGGAAACTGTACCGGCGCCCCCACCGCCCCGGCGGACGTTGCCGGTATCGACACGACGTTCAGGCACGAGCGCATGCTGTCTCCACTCGGTGTGCACACGGTATTGCCCGCGACCCACAGGTCGTTGCCTTGCCAGACAGCGCTCAGGAAACGATCGTCTCCTGTGGTCAGCGTCGCGGTCGTACCTTTCTGTACAGCAGGCGGCGGCGCGGACGTTGCCGAAACGCTCTTCGGGGTGCAGATCTGCGCGACGTTCCGGCCTTCCGGCGTTCCGGTGATCGCAAAGACCGCGATGCTTCCGGATGCTGCCGCGGTGCACGACGCGTTGTTGGCAACCTCGTACGCGACTGACTGGGCGCTCAACGCCATCGCCGGCTGCAAGCCGATCGGCCCATCCGCCAGGAAGCTGTAGCTGTTGACGCCGAGCGCTCCGGTGACCAGATCCGAACGTTGAATGATCGTGGTCTGACTCGCGACCGCGATACCGGTGGTGCAACTCTCGTAGTCACTCGAACTCGACCACCAGGTTTGCGCTGAGTCCCAGCGAGACGTTGGAAAGCTCCAGTCCACCCCCGAGCTCGGGATCGATGTTGATCGTGCCACGGCTCGTCCATGGGAACGCCGGGTTTGCCTGCGACACCATGACGGCCACCTGGCTGCCGCACCCTGAGAGCACCGGGTTGAACTGGAGCACGGTAAGGATGAACAGTCCCGACGTGGGGTCGAACACCACGCGCGGGTAGCGAACGTTCCACCCGGACGTGTTCTTGATCATCGCGCTGATGTTCATGCGAACCGGACCGGCGCCCGTGCGTGTGGTGATCTGGAGGGCGCTGTTGACTGCCTCGACAACATCGTTGGGACCGACGGCGATGCTCGGGTCGGCCGGCGTGGTTACCGCCGCATTTCCGGATCCTGCGGCTCCGATCGCCTGCTGCTCGCTGAATCCGGCCTGACTTTGCAGCGCAGAGGGCGCGGTGCCTGGAGTGACCGTGGCGGCGCTCAGCGTGGCCAGATGGCTGTGACCCTGCGACAAGTTTTGCGACGTCTGTGATGTTGCTGTGCGCGCACCGTGCGACGCCGAAGCATCTGCAAACACGGGTGTCGCTAACCACGCAACTGAGAGCGCGACGAGCAGCATGGACGACGAGATGAACGTGCGGCGCACCACGTCGATTCTAGGAGTGAATTCCCGCAGTGACACGCCGCTGTGACAGTAATCACCGAGTCGTCACATCTGCTTGGCGGTCGCCTGACCACTGTCCGGGCGTCCGGCACCGGCGATGGCGATAAAATCGGCTCACCGGACAGCCGGCAGATCGCCCAGTTCAGGAGATCCTCGATGACCGACCTACGCAGATGGAAGCCCGTTTCACTCGCCGATGACGACGACGAAGAAGAGGGTGACGACGGGGACGACGACGAGTAGCTCCCTCGGCGCGGCGGAGCGATTCCGGCAGGTCAACCTCATCGCTGATCCGCTCTATGGCTACATAGAGATCACCAAGGACCGGGCGGGCGAGGCGAGCGAGCGCCAGCTCCTCGACACGGTCTGGCTGCAGCGTCTCCGCCGCGTCCACCAGTTGCAGTCGGCGTGGTGGGTCTTTCCCAGCGCCGAGCATTCGCGATTCACCCACCTGCTGGGGGCGATGCACCTCGCGAGCCTCTTCGCTCGGCGTGTCGACGCCTCGCTGCGGGATGCCTTCCCCGACGCACCGTCGCCGGCACTGGTCGAGGAGACACTCCGAATCGCAGGAACTCCTGCACGATGTCGGACATGGTCCGTTCGGGCATTTCTTCGACCACGAGGTGCTCGAGCAGTGGCACCTCGATCACGAGGTCGTCGGCCGCCACCTGGTGACCCACCAGCTCGCCGACATCATTGGATCGTTGCGCGCGAGCCCGAGCGATCGGTTCGCTGCCGGCGAGCACATCGACCCGATGTGGGTTGCGTGGGTGATGGCCGACGCGGACATCGAGGGCTACTCGCCACCGGGATGGCTGCATGCGCTGAAGCCGATCCTCTGCGGACCAGCGACCGTCGACAACCTCGACTACGTCCCGCGCGATGCGTACATGTGCGGCATCAGCCTCGGTGCCGTGGAGGTGCAACGGCTCATCCACTACACGTTCGTCAGCGGGGACAGCATCGTTCTCCACGCGCACGCGGCAGGCGCGCTCGAGATGTTCCTCGCGTCGCGTCTCTACATGTACCTGCAGGTCTATCACCACCGAACCGGCCGGCGGTTCGACCTGTCGATGCGCGAGATCTTCGCCGATACCATCGCGCAACTCCTGCATGGCAACCCGCTCGAGCACCTCGACGAGTACGAGTTGCTCAATGACTGGTCGGTGCTGGTGGCCGTGCAGCGCTGGCTGCGCGAACCGCCTGGCAGCGAACGGCGCCGCCTTGCGGACGCATGGGCGCGTATCGCCGCGCGCGACCTTCCATGGCATCTCGCCTATGAGAGTGTCGTCCACATGGGGATCGACACCTCGACGCTGCAGGAACGGCTCAACACCCAACTGGCGTCCAAATCACTCGGTGCGCGCGTCGAGGTCGACGTCGCGATCGCGCGCATCGCTCCGCAGAACCCGATGACCGACGACGGCATGGTCAGGATCTACGATCCGCTGAACGACACCATCGAAGCGGCTCGAGCCGCCGAGCTGGTTGCGCGATTGCCACAGCACAACCAGGTGATCCGCGTCTTCATCGACGACGTCTCGGCGCTCCGCACCGTGCGTGACGCGGTCGAAGCCGTCATCGCCGGCTGATAACCGTCCCTAGGGGGCGACGGGCAGACGCGGGCCGGACGGCATCACCGGGCCGGCGGCGGCGCTGAAGTTCTCCTGGCTCACCTGGGCCGCGATGTGCGAAGCGACATCGCGGAAGACCTCGCCGATCGGGCTCGAGGGTGCGGCAGCCATGATCGGACGGCCGTCGCCGTCCGCGCCACGGATGCGCGGATCGAGCG
This sequence comes from Candidatus Dormiibacterota bacterium, assembly GCA_963709585.1. Classification (GTDB taxonomy): domain Bacteria; phylum Chloroflexota; class Dormibacteria; order Aeolococcales; family Aeolococcaceae; genus Palsa-851. The sequence continues at coordinate 187,332 of CAVPXI010000005.1, forward strand.
GGATGGCTCCGAGAAAGGGCAGCTCGTAGCGGGCGGCGAGGTCGCGCCCACCGCCGGATCCGAAGATGTCGGTGCGCTCGTTGCAGTGGGGGCAGATGAAGCCGCTCATGTTCTCGACCACGCCGAGCACCGGGACATTGAGCTTGCGGAACATCTCGATGCCACGGCTCACGTCAGCGAGTGACACGTCCTGGGGCGTCGTGCAGATGACCGCGCCGGTCATGGGCATGCTCTGCGCGAGGCTCAACTGCACATCACCCGTGCCCGGCGGCAGATCGATGACGAGATAGTCGAGCTCACCCCACGAGACTTCGTAGAGGAACTCGCGCAGCGCCTTGGCGAGCATCGGACCGCGCCAGATCACCGGCTGACCGGGGTCGAGGATGGTGCCGAATGACACGACTTTGAGTCCATGCGCTTCCAGCGGCTGCATCTTTCCGTCTGGACCGGCGTGTGGACGATCACGAATCCCGAGCATGATCGGCACATTCGGTCCGTACACGTCCGCATCGAGCAACCCGACCCGCGCCCCAGCGAGTCGCAGCGCGATCGCGACATTCACCGCCACCGTGGTCTTGCCTACACCGCCCTTGCCCGCGCTGATGGCGAGCGCGTTGCGCACCCCGGCGATCTCCTGTCGCCCCGGCAGTCCCCGGGTGGTGCTCACGTCGGCGTCCCAGCGGATCTCGACGCGTGTGATCCCCGGAACCACGCCCAGCACCGCGGCGTCGATGTCCTCTCGGATTCGATCCTTCAGCGGGCAGGCGGGCGTCGTGAGCACGACACGAATCGATGCGACGCCGCCGTCGACGGCGAGATCACGCAACATGCCGAGCTGCAGCATCGGCTTGTGCAGCTCTGGATCGATGACGGTGGCAAGCGCGCGCTCGAGTGCGTCGAGCGCACCAGGATCACTCATCTCGCGTCGAGTATACCCAGGGGTCCCCAAGCTCACGCTCAGGAGGCCCGAGCGCTCCAGCAGCGTGAAATGCAATGACGTGCGCCGGAATTGATGCGCTCTCTACAATGCGGCGGGCATGCTCGATCGCCGCGTGATCCGCGATCTCGAGGGTCAAGTCGCTCCCTCACACGTCTACACACGTCCCGCGGATCTCGCCGCGTACGCCTATGACGCCTGGGGTGCCTCGGGCGAGCGGCACCTTCCGGATGCCGTGGTGTTCCCGGCCTCCACCGAGGAGGCCGCCGGGATCGTCAGCGTCTGCGCCGTCCACCGTGTTCCGATCGTCCCCCGGGGAGCCGGTACCGGCTACGCGGCTGGCGCGTCGCCGTCGCGCGGCGGTGTCATCCTCAGCCTCGCGCGTCTCAATCGGATCCTCGGCGTCGAATCCGAGGCCCTGCGCCTTCGCGCCCAGGCGGGTGCCATCACCGCAGGGGTTCACGCGCGTGCCACGGCAGCCGGCCTGTACTACCCGCCGGATCCGGGCTCGTCGTCGACCTGCACCATCGGCGGCAACGTCGCCTGCAACGCCGCAGGTCCACACACCGTGCGCTACGGCGTCACCGCCGACTTCGTCGCCGGGGTTACCGCCGTCCTGTCCGACGGCCGGATCGTCCGGATCGGCGAGGGCGGTGACACATCGGCGTCCGGGCTGCTCTCCCTGATGGTCGGCTCCGAGGGCACGCTCGGCGTGATCACCGAGGTGCTCCTGAGGCTGATCCCCGCCCCGAAGACCCGATCGACGCTCGCTGCGACCTTCACCGGCATGGAGCGTGCTGCCGCGGCGGTTGCAGCGATCAGCGAGGCCGGCATTGTCCCAGCCGCGCTCGAGTTCCTCGATGCCGGCGCGCTCGACGCGGTGCGCAGGGCAGGCGGCGGCAACGTCGGCGCCGGTGCAGCCGCGCTGCTCATCGTCGAGCTGGAGGGTGACCCGGCGACGGTCGGCGCGGACACCGAGGCGGCGTGCACGGCGATCACGCGCGCCGGCGCCTCACAGCTCCAGCGCGCGACCGAGCCGGGTCAGGCCCAGCGTCTGTGGGCTGCTCGCAAGGCGGTCAGCGCCGCGGTCGCCAAGGTGCAGATCGGCAAGGTGAACGAGGACGTGGTCGTCCCTCGCGATCGGGTCGCCGAGCTGGTGGCTCACACGCGGGAGCTGGGGAGCAAGCACGAGCTCCCGGTCGTGAACTTCGGCCACCTGGGCGACGGCAATGTCCACGCCACGTTCCTCATCGACCCGCGCATCGAGGGGGAACGGGCGCGCGCCGACGCCGCGGCCGGTGAGCTCTTCGAAACCGTGCTCACCATGGGCGGATCGCTTTCCGGCGAACATGGGGTGGGTGCCGCCAAGCTGGACTATGTCGAGCGGCAGCTCGGGCCGGGGACCGTCGACTTGATGCGCCGGATCAAGGCGGCGCTCGATCCGCACGACGTGCTCAACCCCGGGAAGAAGATCCCAGGACGTCAGTCCTCTGCGTCGAGCACCGCCAGCAACGAGGCGGCATAGTCGGTTTCGTCGATACGCCTCGCGAGCTCGCGGCCATCGTCGACCGGCAGCTCCATGGATGCGTCGTACACGAAGCTGTACACATTGCCGAGCGTCCAGTCGCCGAATCCGAGTGACGCGAGCGCGTCCGGAAGCCGCGGCTCACTCAGGTCGGCTTCGAACGTGTCGGTCGCTGCCTTGTACAGAGAGCTGAGGTTGCGGTACTCGGTCTCGTACTCCTCGATCAGCGCCAAGTCCGCCTCCTCTTCGCGAAGTCGGGCGAGCGTCCGGCGCAACGACTGGATCTCCAGCTGGTACTCGTCCACCCTCGCGCGAGTGTAGAGGACGGAGGTCACCTGTTCGCGCTGGGGGGAACCTCAGCCGGGTAGAGGCGGGCGAACCGGCGCCGTTCGAGCGCGAAGTACACCGCAGTTCCGGCCCCCGCGGTCAGCAGAGCGATCACCGCGCCAAGGCCGAACCAGCCGCCCGGGAAGCTCTTCAGGAAACCGCCGCTTGGGTCTCCCGCGAGGCCCGGCGAGGCCAGCGCGCAGACCGAGTACGTGAGGAACTTCGCATAGACACCATTCACGAAATCGGTCTGGTACTCCTGACTGTTGACGAGTTTCTGCGCCACCGCCCCCTGCCACCCCCCGCCATGAGGCTGGATGTTGAGGTAGGCGGTTTCCTCGGTCTCGTTGCCGGCCCGCATGAGCAGCGTGGGGATCAGGTGGACGACGAACCTGGAGTCGGTGCCGCCTTCATCGGCGTAGAACTCAGCGGTGGCGACAATCGTCTCGATGAGCAACTCGTCCGGCGTCTGCAGCGACTTGATCGCGCCGCCGAGGATCCCCTGGCCGGCGTCGTTCTCGGTCGTGAACGGGGCCCTGAGCAGCAGTTGCTGGTAGTCCAGCGACACCAGGAGGTCCTGGTAGATGACCGATCCGGTCATGTCCTGGGCGAAGTTGAGATGGCCGGGCGCGTCGTTGGTGTACTTGTTCAGCGCCGCCTGCAGCTCAGCCTGGGTCGGCGCGCGCCCGATCAGATCCTGGTAGACGCCTTCGATGAGACCCGTCTGGGTGCTCCCGTGGTTCTGGTAGTACTGGGAGCTGCTGAGCACACCGGCGATGATGTACTCCTCCGTCTTCCCGTTCGCCAACTCGGTTATCGCAGCAGAGAGTTGAGCAGCAGTCGGCGTGGCGATGGTGCTCACGCATTCCTGCGCGCGAAGCTCCTGGCAGGTCCGGTGCATGTAGTTGGCGAAGAACGATGTCACCTCGTCGACGCGGAACGCCGGGCCGGAGACCACGTTCACAGCCGCGGTGAGCCTCGCCGCCGCGCTGCCGGCCTGGATCTGCGCCATGAGTGTGGCGTCGGCGGTGAGCTGGTCCGACGTCGGTGGCCCGTTGAGCAGATCCTGGTTCAGCTGGTTGATGAAACTCGAAGCCGTGCCCCCGACCAGCTTGTAGTACTCGGCGGAGCCAGCGATCTCTTCCACCATGGCGTTCCCGGAGAGGCCGGTGGTCCCAGGCCCCGAGAGCCGGTTGACCCAGAGCGCCAGGTCGGTGTTGCTGGGGTAGGTCTTCAGGAGTGCGTGAAACGCCTGGTCGACGCGAATCGCCCGTGCCTCGGGGCTCAGCACCACGGTCTGGACGAGCTGGAGCCGGCCGGCATCGCCTCCTCCCGTGACGATGGGGAGCGCGGTCGCAACCTCGACCGGCGTCGGATCGTGGCGGAGCACGTCGTCGTAGAGGCGGGTGACGAAACCGAGGTCGTTGCTGCCGGCGTCGCCGTAGTACTCGGCTGAGGCGAGCAGCTGGATCTCCACCGCGGTCGGATCCGCCCCAGCGGCGGCCAGCGCGGCGGTGTCGGCTTCGAGCTCACTCGGCGTGGGACTGCGTCCGAACCCGGCGGAACAGCCGGCGCCTCCCTGCGGGGAACCGCCACCCGATCCACCGCCCCCGCCACCTATGACGAACGGGGTAGGCGTGGGGAGCGGCGTGGGAGTTGGCTTCGGCGGTTTCGCGGCCGGCACAGTCGGCGCCGGCGCCGTTGTGAAGAACGGCTGCTGCGTCGGCGGCGGGGTCGGTCGAGGGGTCGGCGGCGGGGTCGGCCTGGGCGTCGGTCGCGGCGTCGGTACCGGAGTGGGTGTCGGAGTAGGAGCAGGAGTTACGGCGAAGGGTGATGTTGCGTTGGCTCCGCTGTTCGCAACCTGGTTCCCGGTGGTGTTGTCGAAGACCGCCGCGGACGGGAAGTGGTTGTCTCCCCGAGTTCGTGTCGTTGGGCACGATCCCGGTGACGAAGCCGGAGCAGTTCGAATCGGCTGTCCCCGAACCGATCATCTCCGAAGGATCCGGGCTGTCCCAGAACAGCTGGATGGTCAGACTATCGGTCGATACGCCGCAGTCGGTAGCGTTCCACGTGTACTGGTACACGACCGACGTCCCGGGCCCGCCGGACCCCGTACTGGGCGGGCCCAGCGTCGCGGCGGTGAACGCGGCAGCCGGTCGCGCGAACACGGTCGGCAGCGCGAGCGCGCATGCCAACGCGATCACGATGACTCCGGCCCCTCTGCGCATGAAACTCACTCCAACCCCACCTTCCGCTCCCCCGATCGACGCGCAGTGCGTCAGCCCGTTCTCACATTCACCAGATTACCGACAATGTGCCCTACTCCGAATGCTACCCCAGCCGCGACCGTGGCGAAGGCCAGCTGGCGGAGCGCCGAGCGGACCCTTGAACGCCCGGTGAAGATCGCAACCGTCCAGCCCACGGCGAACACGGATATGGCGCCGAGCACGATCGACAGGAGGGCCGCGGTGGTTCCGCTGGCGAAGAACCAGGGGAACAGCGGGATGACCGCCCCGATCGCGAACATCACGAAAGAGGAGCCGGGCTGCCTGCCACGGGTTCCCGGTCTTGCCGGGCCGCAACCCGAGCTCTTCGCGAGCGTGGACCTCGAGGGCAACCTCGGGGTTCTTCATGATCGCCTCGGCTATCCGGCGTGCATCCGCCTCCTCGACCCCGCGCAGCCGATACGTGGCTGCCAGCTCCCGGGTCTCGTCCTCGGGGTGGCGCTCCAGCTCACGGCGTTCGATCTCCAGCTCGCGCTGCAGGAGCTCGGACTGCGCCGCCATCGACACGTACTCGCCGGCAGCCATCGAGAACGCCCCCGCGACCAGGCCCGCCAGTCCGGCGAGCAGGACCACGGAGGGAAGCGGATTCGCACCGGCGACACCGAGGATCAGCGAGATATTGGTGAGCAGGCCGTCGCTGATGCCGAACACCGCGGCGCGCGCGGCGCCACCCTGGAGATCGCGGTGGTGAGAACGTTCATGAGGCAGACGGTGCTCGCCGGCCCCGCCTACCGGGGCAACCCTTTGGGCCATAAAGACAGTATGCCGACGTCTTGATCTTCGGCGTCACCAGGGTGGCGCGGATCTAGAAGAAGATGTGGTGCAGCGCGATCGTCGGGATGGCGAGGATCGCGATGATATTCATCACCTTGATCATCGGGTTGATCGCGGGGCCGGCGGTGTCCTTGCACGGATCGCCGACGGTGTCGCCGGTGACCGCGGCCGCGTGCGCGTCCGACCCCTTGCCGCCGTAGTTGCCCTCTTCGATGTACTTCTTGGCGTTGTCCCACGCCCCGCCGCCGGTGGTCATCTGCAAGGCGACGAACACGCCCACAACGATGGTGCCGAGCAGCATCGCGCCGAGCGCCTGGGCACCGAGCACGAAGCCGACGATGAGCGGAAAGATCACCGGCAGCAGACCCGGGATGATCATCTCGCGCTGCGCGGCGGCGGTCACCAGCGCCACGGTTTTGCCGTATTCAGGCTTGGCGGTCCCCTCCATGATGCCGGGGATCTCGCGGAACTGCCGGCGCATCCTCGGTGACCACCGCGCCGGCGGCTCGTCCGACGGCGAGCATGGCCAGGGAGCCGAAGAGAAACGGCATGATCCCGCCGAGCAGGAGCCCAGCGATGACCGGCGGCGCGGTGAGGTCGAAGTTGATCGGAGGCAGGTGCGCGCTGAGCAGGGTTTTGTTGAGGATGTCCGTGTAGCTCGCGAACAGCACCAGCGCGGCGAGGCCCGCGGAACCGATCGCGTAGCCCTTGGTGACCGCCTTGGTGGTGTTGCCCACTGCATCGAGCGGATCGGTGACCTTGCGGACCGACTCGGGGAGGTCGGCCATCTCGGCGATGCCGCCGGCGTTGTCGGTGATCGGACCGTATGAGTCGATCGCGACCACGATGCCGGTCATGCTCAGCAGCGCCATCGCTGCGATACCGATGCCGTAGAGACCACCGAGCGCCGCTGACGCAAGGATGCCGACGGCGATGATCAGCACCGGGATCGCGGTTCCCTCCATGCCGATCGCCAGCCCGGCGATGATATTGGTGGCGTGCCCCGTCTGCGACGCCTTGGCGATGGTGCGCACCGGCCAGAACTGCGCACCGGTGAAGAACTCGGTGACGGCGACGATGAGCACGGTGATGACGATCCCGATCACCGCGCACCAGAACAGGTTGAACACCGGGTGGTCGAAGTGGGAGAAGTAACCGCCGTTGTTCAGGAGCACGGTGAGGAGCAGGAACCCGGCGAGCGCGACCACCGCCGAGACGATGAGCCCGCGATAGAGGGCACCCATGATCCAGGTCCCCTTGCCCATGCGCACGAAGAACGTGCCGATGATCGAAGCCACGATGCTGATCGCGCCGAGCATCAGCGGGTAGAACACGAAGACAAGGTCGGGCTGACCGCCGACCTTGTAGAGCAGGCTGCCGAGCAGCATCGTGGCGACCGCCGTGACCGCGTAGGTTTCGAACAGGTCGGCCGCCATGCCGGCGCAGTCGCCGACGTTGTCGCCCACGTTGTCGGCGATCACCGCAGGGTTGCGCGGGTCGTCCTCCGGGATGCCGGCCTTGAGCTTGCCGACCAGGTCGGCGCCGACGTCAGCTGCCTTGGTGTAGATGCCACCGCCGAGGCGGGCGAACACCGAGATCAGCGAGGCACCGAAGGCAAACCCGACCAGCGCATTGAAGTCCTGGAAGAGACCGTAGGCGAGGGCGACGCCGATGAGCCCGAACCCGACCACGAAGAACCCGGTGACCGCGCCGCCCCTGAACGCGAGCTGCAATGCGGGATTGATCCCGCCGCGTGCCGCCTCAGCGGTGCGCAGGTTGGAGCGCACCGAGATGTTCATCCCGACGTACCCGGCCGCGCCGCTCAGCACCGCGCCGATCAGGAAGAGGACACCGGTCTTCCACCCCAGCGTGAAGGTCAGGAAGAGAAAGATGACCGCCCCGATCCCGGCGATGATCGTGTACTGCCGGTTCAAGTACGCTTGGGCGCCTTCCTGGATTGCCTTGGCGATCTCCCGCATCCGGTCGTTGCCCTGCGGCTGGCGGATCACCCAGAAGATCAGATAGACCGCATAGAGGAGAGCGAGCAGCCCGGCTGCGCCGATCGGGAGCAGGATGGCGCGGTCGAGGGTCGGCATGCGCTCAGGTCTCCTGAGGGAAGTGAGTGAGTGCCCGGCGGCTCTAATCCGCGCCACCCCGGGGCCGCCGCATTGTACCCGGCCCGTGATCCCGCACACCAACGCCTATGCTGGGCTGGTGCCGAACGCCACCGGCCTGACCGCGATCGTGACGGTCGGCGATGAGATCCTCAGCGGCCACACGCAGGACACCAACTCGAGCCTGCTGGCGCGCCTCGCGTTCGCGTCGGGACGCCCCGTCTCTCACATCGAGGTGGTCGGCGACCAGCCCGAGGCGATCGTCGCGGCGATCCGGCGTGCGATCGACGACCCGGAGATCTCGAGGATCGCAGTCTGCGGCGGCATCGGCGGTCAGGCGAATACAGTTGTCCTTCTCCAGCCGCTTGATGCGCCCGCGGATGGTGCCCTCGGTCACGCCGAGGCGCACGGCGATCTGGCGATTGCTCACGCGCGCGCGGCGCGACAGCAGCTCGATGATTTTGCGATCGAGGTCGTCGAGCTGCGGCTTGGGTCATGTGAGGTGCGCCCGGTCGAAGTTGTATTTGATCACGTCGACCGCGATGGCCGGTGTGAGGCTGCGGACACCGCGGATCTTCGCGATGTCCACTCAGCAGGAAACCCCAGCTTCGTCGAACCTTGAAGCGCGACCAGGATCTCGATGTCGCGGGCCCCCGTGACCAGATGCACGGCGAAGACTTCGTGCAGCTTCGCGAGATCCTTCGCCACGTCCTCGGCGGCCCGGCCCTTCACCTCGACGCCGATCGCCAGGAGCAGCCTTGTAGCCGAGCGCCTCCGAAGTCCGTGACTGCGACCACGCGCATGGCGTTGAGCCTCCCCATGCCGCCGGATCGCATGCTCTGACCGCGGCCGGTGGTGATTCTTGAGGCGAGCGGGAGATCTGCTGGTTGGTGGCGCGCCCGTCGGCTTTTCAGCGCGGCGATGATTTCGGAGATCGAGGCTGGTCGAGCTCGTAGGCGCCATTCTGCATCGTAGGCCATTCTCAGCGCACCTCGAACAAGGCTGCGGCGCCCATGCCTCGCGGCGACGCACATGGTGACCACGACGCTGCTTCGCTCCGCGGCGCCGTCCCTCGATGAGGGCGTGTCCTGCCCTGAGGCGGGCGCCGCTCATGCCGTACGGGTGGCCCACCGAGATTGCGCCGCCGTCGACGTTGAGCTTGTCGTTGTCCAGCCCCAGGCGGTCGCGGCAATAGACGGTCTGGACGGCGAAGGCCTCGTTGAGCTCCCACAGATCGATGTCGGCGGACGCACGCCTTGGTTCTTGAGCAGCTTGGGTACAGCAAAGACGGGCCCGATACCCATCTCCTCCGGGGCGCAGCCCGCCACGGCCATACCTCGATAGACGCCGAGCGGCTCGAGTCCGCGGCGCGATGCCTCCGCCGCCTCCATGATCACGCACGCCGCGGCCCCGTCCGAGAGCTGCGAAGCGTTGCCCGCCGTGATGAATCGCCCCTTGGGGATGAGCTTGCCGCCGGACCAGACGGGCTCGAGCTTGGCGAGCCCCTCGAGCGTCGTGTCCGCGCGCGGACCCTCGTCCCTGTCGAGCACGACGTCCTCGTAGCGCGTCTCGCCGCTCACCTTGTCGACGATGGCCTTGCGCGAAGGCAAGGGCACGATCTCCGCCGCGAATCGGCCGCAGCGCCCGCCGCTGCCGTGCGTTTCTGGCTCTGCAGCGAGTATGCATCCTGCGTCTCGCGGCTCACGCCATAGCGCTCCGCCACGACCTCCGCGGTCTCGATCATCGGGGTATACATGTAGGGCGAGGCGCGCGAGCACCGCGTCGGACTGGGCACGGAAGGTGTTCATGTGCTTGGTCTGCGTGAGGCTGATCGATTCGACGCCGCCGGCGACCACCACGTCCATGCCGTCCGCTGATCACTTGCTTGGCTGCGGTCGCGATCGCCATGAGGCCCGACGCGCACTTGCGGTCGATGGTCATTCCGGGACCGTGTCCGGCAGACCGCCCGTGACGCGGACAGCCGGCGCGATGTTGTAGCCCTGCGCCCCCTGCTGCGTGGCGCAGCCGAGCACCAGGTCCTCGATCTCGGGCCCCATCGACCCCGGCCCGACGCACCGCCTCGCGCACGGCGTGCCCGGAAAGCACCGGGCCTCCGTATCGTTAAGGCCCCGCGAAAGGCTTTGCCAATCGGGGTCCGCGCGAAAGAGACAATCACGGCTTCACGCGCATGCAGCTCCCCAGCCGCTTCAAAAATAAAACCGGCTGAGCGTATCGGCCACACACACAGGCTTCGTCGACACCCTGCGCTTCCAGGTCACACGGATCATGACCTGGACGCCGCCGGCACTCCCCACATCCTCCACCGCGAGGATCTCGGCGCGTGCGCGGAGCTGCGCCCCGGAGCGCACCACGGACGGAAATCGCACGCGATCACGCCGTATTGATGCCGTGCGGATGCCCTCGGCGCGCAGCCGAGTTGCGGCAGGAACAGGTTGACCAGAGACGAGCGTGAGATAGCCGTGCGCAATAGTGCCACCGAAGGGACCGCTCGGCGGCGCGCTCGGGATCGACGTGGATCCACTGATGGTCGCCGGTCGCGTCCGCGAACTTGTCGATGCGCGCCTGGTCGATGACGCCAGCCACGCCGTTGGTCCGACCGAGCGGCCGACCGCGCTGCTGAGCATCCTCGGCCAGTAACGAAACACGCGGCGCTCATGGCTGTCCTCATGGATTTCAAGCGCGCTGGCTGGACACGAGACAGCACTTCGCCGGTCATGTAGCTCGCCAGATCGCTCGAGAAACACGATGACATTGGCGGCGACTTCCCACGTCTCGCGGTGCGCCCGAACGCCTCGCGGCGCTGGAGCCGACTAGCAGCTCATCACGAAGTGACGCTGATTTAGGAACGTGCGGCATGGCGATGCTCGGGCGCCACCGCGTCGATGCGCACGCCGTGCTCGGCCGCCTCCATCGCCGCACAGCGGGTGAAAGCCATGACCCCGGCCTTGGCCGCGGCGTAGTGCGCTTGCAGCGCCTGGGCGCGCCAACCCAGCACGAGGCGTTGTTGACGATTGCGCCGCGCCTCGGCGGTACATGTGCGGCAGCATGGCCCGGGTCATGCGGAATACACTGGTGAGCGAGACGTCCAGCACCTTGTGCCATTGCTCGTCGGTCATGTCGACCAGCCGCCGAGCCGCCAAGCCGCCGGTCTACACAAGCCACATCGATATGGCCGAGCGACTCCGATGGCGTCCTCGCGTACCAGCGCCTCGACGTCGCTCCTCACGGGTCACGTCGCACACTCCGCGCCTGCCCGTCTCCGCCCGTCCCGGCGCCGAGTAGCTGCGCGGCCGCCTCGGCCGAGGCGGCGCTCGTGCGCATCGCTCAAGAACACCCCGCCCGCTCCCTTCCTCGATACAGCGGCGCGCGGTGGTCGAAGCCGATCTCCGGTGCCTGCGGCCGCAGTCACCAGGTACGGTCTTTCCGGCGAGGAGGTTTCGCTCCCGGTAGGCGGTTGCGGGCGCGGGTGCGCGCAGTGAGTCCTGGCGGTGGAGGGTCACTAGCCGCCGCGCGGCTCGCGCAGTCCGAGCGCCCGCTCGGCGATGAGATTGCGCTGGATCTGGTTGGTGCCGCCGTAGATGTGTCCGCGCGTGAGCCCAGGAACACCGTGGGCAGAGGTCCCCACTCGTAGGGCGCCGCGGCAGCGATCTCGCCCGCGGGTCCGAGCACGTCGGCGGCGAGTTCACCGAGCTTCTTGCGCCAGCTGGCCCAGAAGATCTTGTAGTTAGGCCTCGTTGGAAAGGCGCCCCTCCTGGGCAATCGAGAAGCATGCGCAATGCGCTGTAGCGCATCAGCTTCAGACCGATGTGCGCGTCGCAAGGCGCTGACGGATGAGCGCATCGTGGACAGCCCGTTGCCGCGCGCGGCCTCGATGATCGTTCAGCTCGTTCCTGAAGTTCATCTGCTGGCCGAGGGTCGAGACGCCGCGCTCGAAGGCGAGCGTCCCCATGGCCACGCGCCAGCCGTCGCCCCGGCACCCACCACGTGCTCCTCGGCGGTGCGCGCGTCGGCGAAGAAGGTCTCGTTGAACTCCGCCTCGCCGGTCATCTGACGGATAGGCCGCACCGTGACCCCCGCCTGACGCATGGGCACGAGCAGGTACGACAGGCCGCGGTGGCCGCGCGAGCCCTCCTCGGTCCGGCACACGACGAAGGCCCAGTCGGCGAACTGCGCGAGCGAGGTCCAGATCTTCTGGCCGTTCACCACCCACTCCCGGCCCGTCGCCGCCGGCACAAGCGCGGCGCCGCGTGCGCACGTTGGCCAGATCCGAGCCCGCACTCGGGGTTCGCTGTAGCCCTGGCACCAGAGCTCCTCGCCGCGCGCGATCGGCGGCAGGAACCGCGCCTTTTGCGCCCCAGTCCCGAAGTGAGATAGGTCGGCCCGGCAAGTTCGATGCCCAGGTGTCCGATGCGCCCCGGGGACCGCTCGCGCGCGTATTCCTCGGCGAAGATCACCTGCTCGGCGAGCCTCGCGTTGCGCCCCCCGAACTGCTCCGGCCGGCCGATGAACTCCGGCGTGCCGCCCCCAGCGCACGCTCCCATTCCATGCGCCGCTCGACCGGCGGCTCATGCAGGTCTCGCCGCGCAAGTCGCGAAACGGGCCTTGCAGCTGGGCGTTGAGCCAGGCCGCAGCCTCGCTGCGAAACTGCTCCTCGGCGGGCGTGAATCCAAGCTTCATAAGGCTCCCCCTTAAAGGCCGGTGCCGGGGCTTCGAGCCGAGCCCGACGCCAGCAGCGAGCGCTTCGCGCTGCCAGGAGGAGTGCCCATCAGCGTCGCGGTGGCGCGGGCGCGTTTGAAATACAGGTGCGCATCGTGCTCCCAGGCGGTGAGCCGATAGCAATACGTACGGAGTCAAGCCATAACAAAACA
>CAVPXI010000006.1:0-337267 GCA_963709585.1 Candidatus Dormiibacterota bacterium
CCGAACCCGACCACGAAGAACCCGGTGACCGCGCCGCCCCTGAACGCGAGCTGCAATGCGGGATTGATCCCGCCGCGTGCCGCCTCAGCGGTGCGCAGGTTGGAGCGCACCGAGATGTTCATCCCGACGTACCCGGCCGCGCCGCTCAGCACCGCGCCGATCAGGAAGAGGACACCGGTCTTCCACCCCAGCGTGAAGGTCAGGAAGAGAAAGATGACCGCCCCGATCCCGGCGATGATCGTGTACTGCCGGTTCAAGTACGCTTGGGCGCCTTCCTGGATTGCCTTGGCGATCTCCCGCATCCGGTCGTTGCCCTGCGGCTGGCGGATCACCCAGAAGATCAGATAGACCGCATAGAGGAGAGCGAGCAGCCCGGCTGCGCCGATCGGGAGCAGGATGGCGCGGTCGAGGGTCGGCATGCGCTCAGGTCTCCTGAGGGAAGTGAGTGAGTGCCCGGGCGGCTCTAATCCGCGCCACCCCGGGGCCGCCGCATTGTACCCGGCCCGTGATCCCGCACACCAACGCCTATGCTGGGCTGGTGCCGAACGCCACCGGCCTGACCGCGATCGTGACGGTCGGCGATGAGATCCTCAGCGGCCACACGCAGGACACCAACTCGAGCCTGCTGGCGCGCCTCGCGTTCGCGTCGGGACGCCCCGTCTCTCACATCGAGGTGGTCGGCGACCAGCCCGAGGCGATCGTCGCGGCGATCCGGCGTGCGATCGACGACCCGGAGATCTCGAGGATCGCAGTCTGCGGCGGCATCGGCCCGACCCCCGACGACCGCACCTTCCAGGCCGTGGCCGACGCGCTCGACCGCCCGCTCGAGCTCAACCCGATCGCCTACGCGAATATCGAGGCCCTGGCGCGGCGCATGCACGCGGCGGGTTGGATCGACAAGCCCGAGGTGTCGGAGGCAAACCGTCGCTGCGCCATGGTTCCTGTGGGTGCGACGGTGCTCACCAACCGGCGAGGGATGGCACCACCGCTGGCGATCGACCTCGGTGACGACCGCTGGCTGTTCGTGCTGCCAGGGATTCCGCGCGAGTTCGTCACCATCGTGGAGGAAGAGCTCATCCCCGGGTACTTCGGTGGCGGGACGGCGCCGGTGGTGCGCGAGGTCCACTACCGATCGGTCCCGGAGTTGGAGATGTCGCAGCCGATGCTCGTGCTCCAGGCGGAATTCCCCGACGTGACCGTCGGTTCGTACCCGCACGTCGAGCAGCGAGAGCTCGTCATCCGCCTTCGAGGGCGCGAAGCCGAACGCGTGGACGCCGCAGTCGCCCGGCTGCGCTCGTTACGCAGCGACGCCTAAGGACAGCGAAGCGGGTTCCCCCGCTGCGATCAGACCTTCTGCAGGTTGCGCGCGCGCGGGCCCTTGGGCGAGTCGACGATGTCGAACGTCACCTGCTCGCCTTCCTGGAGGGCGTCGAAGTCGACGGTGGTCAGCTCGGTGCGGTGAAAGAACACCTCGTTGCCATCATCGGCGCGGACGAAACCAAATCCACGGTCGGGAATAATCTTCTTGATTCTTCCAGCGGTCACAGCTTGTCCTCCAGGACTCTCGCCGACACGGACGCCCACCGCGTTCACGACCACTATGGGAGCGTCCCCTGTCAGCAACGGGAACCCGCAAAAGACCGCGATGGAAGCACCGAAGGATGACGATTTCTCGCCGTTCCGGTGCTCAACGCAGCATAGCAGGGTATTCACTTGAGCCGCGTTCCCAGGCGGCGCGGAGTTCGTGCAGGCTCTCGGGAAGATTCGCGTAGTAGTCGTCGACGTCGATGTGCTCTGGCCACGGGCTGGGGACGGAGCGCTCGCGCTCGCGACGCGCGTTCTCGAGCCAGACGCCGCCGAACGTGGTTTCGGCTCCGGACGCATCCACAATGCCCGCGTCGCGCAGGCGCCGCTGACGGTCGAACGGCGGCACCTCGACCGCGCGTGGCCCGGGGCTGCTCCACATCGCGGCCATCAACCCCGCGCAACCGCAATCGATGAGCGCATCGACAGCTCCCGCAACGAAGCGTCGTGTCGACGCATCGTCCTCTGGTGCGGCGTCATCGTCAACGTCTGCGTCCGCAGGCGGGCTCGATTGCAGGTGCGCAATCAGCGGCGCAGAGCCGCTCAGCGATTCGCAGAGTTGCGCGAGAAACGTCGCCGCCGCCGGGTCATGCTCGCCACCTACCTGCGCGAGCGCCGCGGCGGTGAGGTCGAGACCGACGGCATCGACGAGAGTCGCGACCACGGCTGGACGCACCGCGCGTGCGCTCACCAGGTCATCGGCACTCAGCGAGAGCATGCAGCGCTGTTCGCGCTCGTGAATCCGCTCGCTGATGAGTGCGACCCAGCTGCGCAGGTGCTCGATGCGCTGCGGTCGCACACCGCCCGCGGGATCGTGCCCAAGGTCCCACATCGAAATCGCCGGATGTCCCGCGAAGGCACCGAGCAGCTCGTCGATCCAGCGAACGCACACCTCGAGCATCAGCTGGTCGGTATAGACATAGCGTGGGCCGCCCGGTTGGGTTACCGCGTCGGTGACCGCGCGCACCCCGCCGCGACGTGTGACGTCGATCGCGTACGACGGGAGCATCACGCAGCGGCCGAGCGTCTGTACGAAGAGCACCGGAACCACCTGCAACGACAGCTCCCTCGCCACGCTCAGGAAATGCTCGAGGTTGCGCAGACGTTCCGGTTCCACACGCGCAGGCGTCGGCATGAAGGCGTCCCACAACAGATGGGTGCGCACGGTTCGATGACCTGCGGACTTGATCGCCCGCAACTCCACCTGCGTGCGCGCGGCTTCGTACTCGTGCCATACGTAGGGACCGACCTCGCGCGACCAGTAGGTCACGCCGATGTCGACGGGCTGACGCGCGTCAGTAGACGAAGAGGTCGATGCCTCCTGCGACAGTGATGACCTGGCCGGTGATGTAGCGCGCCTCCGGCGAAGCGAGGAACACGATGGTGTGCGCGATGTCATCCGGCTCGCCGGCGCTGCGCATGGCGGTGCGGAGGACCATGCGATCGTTCATCCTCGCGTCACCCATCTTCCACGCCTCGGTGCCGATGACACCGGGCGCGATGATGTTCGCGGTGATGCCGAAACGTGCGCCCTCGAGCGCCATCGACTTGCCGAGCCCGATCACCGCCGCCTTGGTCGCCGCGTAGGAAGCCTGACCGAATCCACCGAGCGTACCCGCCACCGACGCCATGTAGACGATCCGCCCCCAGCCCGCTTCGCGCATGTACGGCCATGCCGCCTTGGTGCAGTTGAACGCACCCGATACGTTCACGCGCAGGTCGCGATCCCAGAGCTCATCGTTCTGATGCTCGATCTGCGCGATGTGGTCGAGCGTCCCCGCGTTGTTGACCAGGATGTCGATCGATCCGAAGTCCTTCTTGATGGTGGCGAACACCTCGCGAATCTGGTCGCGATTGGTGACATCCATCTTCATCGCCGCCGACCGCCGCCCCATCTGACGGATCTCGTCTCTGGTCTTCTCGGCGTACACGACGTGCTGCGAGGTGAACAGCTGCGCCAGCGCCGAGTGTGCGTCCTCCGCGGCCTGCTCGAGCTCCGGGTCCGACTCGATGAGGATGTCGGTGACGACCACGTCCGCGCCGGCGCGGGCAAGCGCGAGGCAGTCCGCCCTGCCGAGGCCGCGCGATCCCCCGGTGACGACAGCGACCTTCCCGGTCAGATCGAACATGCAACGCTCCTCGAGAGGTTGGTGAGGCGGCGACTGGAGAGCTTAGCGCTCGCTCCGAAGCGCAGGCTCGCGCTCCCGACGCGGGGGATCGAGGATCCGGGCTGGGCGATCGGACGCGTCAGCGTGCCGCTGCGGCCGGCACCGACGCGGTTTCCGGGACGACCCGCGGCCGCGGCGCCGAGGCGGTGCGCTCGCCGAGCACATAGCGGCTGATCACCAGGCGCTGGATCTCCGCGGTGCCCTCCCAGATCTGATAGATCTTCGCGTCGCGCATGAAGCGCTCGACCGGGTAGTCCTTGATATATCCGTAGCCACCGAGGATCTGCACCGCGTCGACGGTGACCCGCATCGCCATGTCACCGGCAAACAGCTTCGCCATAGAACCTTCGCCGCGCGAGAGCGGGACCCCGTTCATCACCATCCACCCGGCACGCCAGGTGAGCAGCCGTGCCGCGTCGATCTCGGTCGCCATGTCGGCGAGCTTGAAGGCGATCGCCTCATGCCTGGCGATCGGCTTGCCGAACGCCACTCGCTGCAACGAGTAGTCCCGAGCGAACTCGAAGGCGGCCCGCGCAATGCCGAGCGCGCCGGCGGCGACCGACGGCCGGGTGGCCTCGAGCATGATCATCGCGCCGACCCGTCCCGGGCCGGTCTCCTCGCCACTCTTGTTGTAGCCGAGGCGCTGATCATCGGGGATGAAACAGTCCTCGAAGATGACCTGGGCGGTGTGCGAGGCACGGACACCGAGCTTGCGTTCCTTGCGGCCCTGGCGCATCCCGGGGGTGCCTTTCTCGATGACAAAGCCAGCGACTCCGACAGGCCCGAGTGACTTGTCGGTGGTTGCGAACGCGACCTGGACGTCCGCGATCCCGCCGTTGGTGCAGAACTGCTTGGTGCCGTTGAGGACGTAGCCGCCGTCCACCCTGGTCGCCGTGGTCTCGAGCGCCAGCGAGTCCGAGCCGCTGTTCGGCTCGGTGAGTCCCATGGCGCCGATCTTCAATTCCGCGGCGGTGAGCATGGTGATGTACTTCTGCTTCTGCTCCTCGGTGCCCATCGCGATGATCGCCGCGCCGGCCAAGCCGCTCGCGCCGATCGCTACCGCGATTCCGGCGTCGCCCCAGGCCAGCTCCTCTTCGCGGATGAGGTTGGTGACCAGGTCGATGCCGCCACCCCCGTACTGCTCGGGGAAGCCCGCAGTCGCATCCAGCCCGAGGGCGTGCGCCTTTCGCATCACCTCCCACGGGGTCTCCTCGTTCTCGTCGTAGCGCTCGGCGACCGGGCGCATCTCCTTCTCGGCGAACTCATGCGCGAGCGCGCGGATCTCCTCCTGTTCGCGGGTGAGCGAGAAGTCAAGTCCCATATGCGAGGTCCCTTAGCGTGAGAGCCGGACGGTTGCCCGGCCATTGGTCAAGACGCGGTCGCCGCGATCCGAGGACGCCCCCACTTCCAGGGTGGCGACCCCCGCATCGTCGACGCTGACGACGGTTCCGGTGCAGATGATGGTGTCGCCGGGGAGCAACGGCTTGCTGAACCGGCAGGAGAGGCTGAGGAGGTTGGCGCTTCCGCCCGCCCAGGAGGCAATCGCGTCGGCGAGGATACCCATCTCGAGCATGCCGTGCGCGATGGTGCCGGGCAGACCCACCGAGCGCGCGAAATCGGGGTCGAGGTGGATCGGGTTGTGGTCACCGGACGCGTCGGCGTAGGCGCTGATCTGCTCCTGAGTCACCGTCCTCGAGAAGGGTGTGACGCTGTCGCCGATCGCCACCTCGGAGGCAGCCGGCGCGGTCACGCGGGTGCCCGGACGATCATCAGCGAGGTCGCGCGACAGACCACCGCCTGGTCCGCCGGGCGGACTGCCTCCATGGCGAGGCGCACGAACGTCATGCCTCGCCTGGTGTCGACGCTGGTGATCTCCGCGGTGGCGTCTACCACGTCGCCGGGGTGGAGCGCGGCGGGCCACTCGAACGACTGATCACCGTGAATCAGTCCGGCGAGATCGATCCCGACCTCGGCATCGCCGAAGAGTTGCGCAAGGGTCGGCCCGAGGCAGTAGACCGCTGCGAAGGTTGGTGGGACTGCGTCCGGCTCTCGGACCTCGTCAGCTCCGGCGATGGCCCGAGCCATGGCGCGTGCCGCGTCGGGGTCGATGCGCTGACCGGGTGCCGAGTAACGACGGCCAACGTGGCTGTGGTCAGGCACCGATCCCTGCTCTCGTCGGTGAGGCAAGCGTCGGATACGCACGCGCCGGCACAGAAATTGACATCCGTATCAACTATTCCCGAAACGAACGATACACCCGGACTTAAGCCTCGTCAAAAGAGGTCATTTCGCGGTCTACAGCCTAGCCCTGCGGCGCTTCAGGTCGCAGGTCGATAGGTTCGGCACGGATGTCCCCGACCTCGCGTCCTGCCCAATTGCGCTGCATCAATCTCGCGAAAGGACGCAGCGGGTCGGGGAGATCGGCGTCGAGCACCTCGAGTTGCTGGAGCAGGGCCACGCCGACAACGGGTATCGCCTCCCCTGCGCCAGCCTCGAGCTTGATGGCGATCCCGGGACCATCCGGGCGCACCACAGCGGCCCACACGGCCGCGCCCCCGATCTTGGCCGTGAGGCGGGCACCGGCAACCTCGAGGAGCGCGGTGTCGAATCGTCCTGTCCCGGCGACGAGGAATGGACACGCTGCCATCGCGTTCTGAGCGCGCCTGAACGCCGGGTCCGCTGTGGCGGCGGCGAAGCCCCGGGCGATGGCCGCAAGCGGGATCCCGTACGTGGTGAGGCCGCACCCGTCGATGCCACGCGGGGCAGTGTCGAGATCGACGCCGAGCATCTCCTGCATGGCGCCGGTGACTGCCTGCTGACACGGATGCGCTGGATCCATGTAGCCGTCGAGCGGCCATCCCATAACCGCGCAGGTCGCCAGCATCGCGGCGTGCTTTCCGGAGCAGTTGTTGTGGATCGGCAGCGGCATCGCACCCGAGGCGAGGAGACGGCGGGCCGCTGCCTCGTCTGAAGGGAGTTGCGGTCCACACCTCAGCGCCTCCTCCGGTACGTGGGCTTTGGCAAGCAGACGCCGGACGGTCGCGACGTGTTCGTCCTCGCCCTGGTGCGAGGCGCAGGCAATGGCGATGTCGGCATCGTCCGCCTCCAGGCGGTCAGCCGCGGAACGAAGGAAGGGCAGCGCCTGGAGCGGCTTGACGCAGCTTCGCAGCGTCGTCTCCGCCTGAGGCATCCCGGCCGAGCTGAACACCTTCCCGGAGGCGTCAACCACCGCGACGTGCCCTCGGACCCGAGCCTCGACGACCGTGCCTCGCCGGACCGTTGCGAGCACCGGGGGCGCGGGATCGTTCACGGCGCCCACTTTGACGGCGCCAAGCTGGTTTTGGTACGGTCGCCCGCGACCTCCGGGGAAGAGGGCACGAACACCCCGGGCATCGTCCGAATCACTGTACAAACCAGGGGAGCAGCGATAGCGACCCACGTTCATCGGTTCGTACGACACCTCTGGGTAATCGCCACAGCGGCGGTGCTCGTCGTGCTCGTCGCCCGGCCGGCTCAGATTCCCGGGGCGCCCATGCTCCGAAATCTCGCAGCGATCCAGATCAACGCGGTGGTGGAGAACTCGACCGCGGTGACGGCGCTTGCCGTGGAGCCCGTCAAGACGGTGGTCGTCCAGCCCGGCCAGACCCTCGCGACCCTATCGGCGGCGTACCACGTCGCCACGTCGACGATCCAGTGGGGCAATCAGTTCACGCCCTACGTCGTTCCCAAGGCGGGCTCGACGGTGCTGATCCCTCCGGGACCGGGCGCCCTGGTCGAGGTGCTTCCCGGCGAGACCCCGACCGCCTTCGCCGCTCGTCTCCACCTCGACCCCGCGGTGATCCTCGACTACAACGCGCTGAGCAGCAACGCGCCGATGCTCGGCGGCTCGTACCTCCTGGTGCCGCTCTCTCGAGCGCCGGCAGGTGCGCTCGTCTCCTCGTACTTCGTGGACGCGCAAAACGGGGTTCCGTCGGTTCCCCCGCAGAACCCGCTGCACGACGGCTTTCCGTACGGCCAGTGCACGTATTACGTTGCAACCCGTCGTGCGGTTGACTGGAGCGGCAACGCTATCGCCTGGTGGCATGCCGCGCGTGGCAAGCGCCCCGAAGGACGCGTCCCGGTGGAGGGTGCGATCGTCGTCTTCAACATCGGATGGGTAGGCCACGTCGCCTATGTCGAGCATGTGAACCTCGACGGCACGTTCATCATTTCCGAGATGAACTACCGCGCCGATGGAGGAGGATGGGGGCGCGTCGACTACCGCACCATCTCTGTCTCGGACGCTTCGATTCTGGGATTCATCTACTGATTTCTGGGTGCGCTCTGTGGTTTGGCGAGAGGGGAACGATCGACGCTCTGCTCAGACACCGGGCTCGCTCGCTCGGTCGCGCAACAAAATTATCGCGCTCCTCTCTCGCGACCCGGAACTCGCTGATCGCCGATCGTCCCCCTCTCGCCCTGCATGTGCTGTGCCGTCTTCCCTTTGCTGAATCCTGCGCAGCGCCGCCCTGCAACGCGACGGGGCAGTAGGTCGACGCTTCTTGGCCGGAGAGTGACGCGCAACGTCGGTGGCGCGACTAGGGTTTGTTGCTCATCAGGGACGGTACGTGTTGACCTCCGTAGCCGGGCTGGCCTGCCTGCTTAGGAGGTCGCTTTCGCCTTGGTGAGGTCGATGTACGCGACCGCAATTCGCTCCGCGTCACCAAGGCCGAGCACGGTGATGACCTCGTCATGCTCGGCAACTGCGTCGCTCTCTGACTGATCCTGAATCGCCGTCTCCAGCTCGACAAAGCGGCCGAGCCCGACGACATCGTCGAGGTGGATGCGCGTGTTGCGAAAGATGAGCAGATGACGCGTCTTCTCGAGTACCCCGGATCTCTCGAGCACACGTCCGAGCACCTCATCAAGCAGCGCCGCGGCTCCGGTCGGATACAGCCCGTAATCGGATGCGCGGGGCGCAGCAGCGTCCTCGCGATCGTAGGCAATCAACTCGCTGCGCACGCCCGCAATCGTCCGAAGCTTCAGCCGGCCCTTCGGGACACCGTAGAACTGATCGCGCTGTACCAGGAGTCCTTCGTCTCTCGCTCCGGCTTCGAGGGCGCGCGCAAGAACAGCCTCGTGGTCGCTCCACCGAAGCTTGCTCTCGACCTGACGCACGGCCAGATACTATCCCCGCCGCCACGGGCGAAGCACCGACGCCGCGAGCTACGGCACAACGCACCCTACGGAGGGGAGATCGTCCGGGCCGCAGCGAATTTGTGAGCGAGCGAGAGAGCGCGATAATTCATTTGCGCGAACGAGTGAGCGGGCAAGTCTGAGCAGCGGCCCGGACGATCTCCCCTCCGTCGGCACAGCGTGGGGCCTACGCGGAGCAATTACCCGGAGAAGCGGTACCCGATACCCGGCACGGAGTGGATGTAGGTCGGCTTCTCCGCGTCCGGCTCGATCTTGCGCCTCAGGCGGTACACATGCGCGTCGACGGTGCGTGTCTCGATCTCGACCTCGTAGCCCCAAACGCGACGGAGCAATTCTCCGCGGCTCATCACCTGACCGGGGCGTGACGCAAGCAGCGCGAGCAGGTTGAACTCCGTCAGGGTGAGCATCACTTCCTCACCATCGCGGAATACCTGGCGACGTCCGAGGTCGATGGTGAGTCCGGGAAACTCGAAGCGGTCGCGGGGCTGCTCCTGCGCGGAGATCTCGCTGCGGCGCAGGTGCGCTCCGATACGCGCCATCAGCTCGCGTACCTCGAACGGCTTGGTCACGTAGTCGTCGGCACCGAGCTCGAGGCCGACCACAACGTCGATGGTGTCGCTCTTTGCGGTGAGCATGATGATCGGCACCCGTGCACCCTCGGCGCGCAGGCGCCGGCAGACGTCGAGCCCGCTCATGCCGGGGAGATTGACGTCAAGAATGATCAGGTCGGGGTTCTGCTCGCGAGCGAGGTTGAGCCCCTCGACACCGGTTGCGGCTTCGATGAGCGTGTGGTTCTGCGCACTGGTCGCCAGGCGCACGACCTCGCGGCTGGGCGGGTCGTCCTCGACGATGAGAATGGTCTTTCCGGCTCCGCTCATCAGACCGGCACCTCGATGAATGTGGAGATGCGCTTCACGAAGTTGGCCACCTCAATTGGTTTGGTGATATAGCCGGAGCAGCCGGCTGCGAGTGCTTCCTGTTCATTGCCCTTCATCGCGTTCGCGGTCAGCGCGACCACGGGCACGCCTGCCGTCTTGGGGTCCGCCTTGAGCATGCGCGTGAGAGTCAGCCCGTCCATGCCAGGCAACTCCACGTCCATGAGCACGAGATCGTAGACCTTGGATCGGACTTTGTGGAGCCCTTCCTCGCCGTCGACCGCGATGTCGACATCGAACCCGCTGCCGAGGAGCACCATCTTTGCCAGGTCTCGATTGCTCGCGTTGTCCTCGACGAGCAGGATGCGGTTGTGCCGATGACCGTTGAGCACCTCAATTCCTGCCATAGGTAGCCGGAACGTGAACACCGAGCCGCGACCGGGGTCGCTCTCGAGCGAGATGCTCCCGCCGTGGAGCTCGACGAGCCGGCGGGTCAGCGACAACCCCAGGCCGGTGCCCTCGACCTGCCGGGTGGTGGCGTGGTCGAGCTGGTAGAACTCGTCGAAGATGCGCTTGTGATGTTCGGCGGGGATGCCGACCCCGGTGTCGCCGACGTCGACGATCAGGTCCTCGGTGTCGGCGCGTGCCGATACCCAGACCTTGCCGCCCTGCGGGGTGAACTTGATGGCGTTGCTCAGCAGGTTGTAGAGCACCTGCTTGAACTTGCTCTTGTCCGCACGGATCTCCAGGTGGATGGGCACCACGTCGATGCTGAGGTCGATGTCGCGCCGCTCACTCAGTGAGCGGATCACGTTGTGGACCTCTCTGATCGCATCCTGCACGCCGAAGCGGTCGTAGGCGAGCTCCATGCGCCCGGCCTCGATCTTGCTCAGGTCGAGCACGTCATTGACCAGCTCGAGCAGGTGCTTGCCCGAAGCGTGAATGTTCTGCAGGCACTCCTGGCGCTGCTGCGGCGTGAGATCCACCAGGTTGTCCTTGAGGATTTCACTGAATCCCAGGATGGCGTTGAGTGGCGTGCGCAGCTCGTGGCTCATGTTGGCCAGGAATTCGCTCTTCAGCCGGGAGATCTCCGCGATCTGCGCATTCGCTACTTCGACCTCGCGCTTCTGCGTGGCGATCTCGCCGAGCTGGGCGCGCTGCGCCGTGTACAGCCTCGCGTTGTCGATGCTGATCGCAGCCTGGCTCGCGATGATGCGCATCAGCGCCTGCTCGATGCTGGTGAACGGCTGCACCTCACGCCGGGCGAGAGTCAGGGCGCCGACCAGTCGCTGGGGTGACTCGAGCGGCATCACGAGGCACGACCGCGGTGCGTACGCGAGTCCGAGGGTCTTGAAGCGCCGGTCCTTTGTGGCATCAGCGACAGAAACAAGCTTCCGGCGCTGCGCGGCCCACCCGACGATGCCCTCGCCGAGCTCGAAGCGGGCGACCTGGCCGAGGTTGTCGGTGAATGGGTATGTCGCGATAGCGGACAGGGCACGGCCGTCCTCCTCGAGCAGGAAGACCGTGGCAGCATCGCAGTCGACCAGGTCGGCCGCGGCCTTGAGCATGAAGTCGATCGTCTCCTTCAGCTCCAAACTCGACGTGAAGAGGTTTCCGACCTGGCCCAGAAGGTCGACAATGACCTTGTCGTCCATCGCAGAACCGAGTATACCCGCGAATTTCGGCGCCAGCGGACTGTCGGGCAATTGCAATCGATCCAGCGCAGCGCTCATGACCGGCGCCTTTGCAACTCCTCGACGAGTGCCGGGAGTACTTTCAGGGCATCGCCCACCACCCCCAGGTCGGCGAGTTTGAAGATTGGCGCGTTCTCGTCTCTGTTGACCGCAACAATTGCTTTCGCGCCCTTCATGCCAACTGTGTGCTGCATCGCCCCACTGATGCCGAACGCAAGGTAAACGGCGGGTTTGACAGTTTTGCCCGTCTGTCCGACCTGCATCGCGTAGGGCACCCAGCCGGCGTCGACGACTGCTCTGCTCGCGCCGACTGCGGCGTTGCCGAGCACCGAGGCAAGCTGGTCGAGCAGCTCGAAGTTCTTCGGATCACCGAGGCCGCGTCCGCCGCTGATGACGATCGGCGCCTCCTCCAGCTTGGGGCCGGCCGCAACGTCGGCGACCCGGTCGGTCACACGTGCCGACTTGTGCTTCTCACCGATCGGAGAGGTGACCGGGATGACCGTGGCGGCAGCGCCCCCGCTCGGGTCGGCCACGAACGACTTGGGCCGGATGATCGCGATCGCGGGGGCGCCGCTCTCGAACCGCGTCGCCACGTTGAGGGTGGCTCCGAAGACGGACGAGTGCACCGAGATGCCGTCGCCGTCGGACACGTCGAGGCCGTTGGCGATCACCGGCACCCCGAGCTTCGCGGCCAGCCTGCCGGCGACGTCGCGGGAGTTGTAGGTCATCGCGAAGAGCACCAGATCGGGTTTGTGCTCCTCGATCAGGGCCGCAAGCGCGTCGGCCGCCGGCCCGCCGAAGAGCAGCTCACCCCAGAGCGGGTCGGTCCCCGCAAAGAGCGTGGTGGCGCCGTGGGCGCCGAGCTCGGTCGCAGCGTCGGCGGCGTCGGGCGCAAAGGCGACGGCCTCAACCGTCCCGCCAAGCGATCGCGCCTTGGCCAGCAGCTCGAGAGCGACCGGCGCCGGTTTCCCGCCCGCGATCTCGGCGAACACCCAGACTTTTCCCAGAGCCATCGGTCAGATCACCTTCTTCTCGGCGAGGAAGTCGGCGATGCGTTTGTAGCCCTCGCCGTCGTCCTTGACGATCGACCCCGCCGCCCGCTGGGGTGCGGGCTCGACGCCGCTGATGCTCTGGCCCGCCGTGGCGCCACCGGCGCCGTCGAGACCGAGGTCCCCGGACGTGAGGCGGTCGAGCGGCTTCGACTTGGCGCCCATGATTCCTTTGAGAGAGGGGTAGCGGGGCTCGTTGACCCCGGCGGTCACGCTCACGACCGCGGGCAGCCCGGCCTCCACGAGGTCGTATCCGGCCTCGGTCTGGCGCTTCACCTTCAGGGTCGTGCCGTCAACCTCGATCGACTTCGCAAAGGTGACCGCGGGGACGTCGAGGAGCTCCGCGATCATCTGCGGTACGACGCCGGTATATCCGTCGGTCGATTCGGTGGCGGTGATCACCAGGTCGAACCCCTCGCGGCGGATCGCCGCGGCGAGGACTCGCGCGGTCGTGAGCGCATCAGAGCCACGCAACCCGTCGTCGGAGATCAGGATGCCCTTGGCCGCACCCATGGCCAGGGCCTTGCGGACCGCGTCGATGCCGCGTTCCGGGCCCATCGAGACGACGGTCACCTCGCCTCCCTGCGCTTCCGCGAGCTGGAGCCCCGCCTCGACTCCGAACTCATCGCCGGGGTCGAGGACGACCTCGACCCCCTCGCGCTTGAGCAAATGCGTGGTCGGATCGAGCTGGCCGGTCGTGTTTGGGTCGGGGATCTGCTTGACGCAGACGACGACCTTCATGCGTGCCTCCGTGAGTCGCCTCGGGATCGAAACTCTAACCTACCTACGCGCGAATGCCCGGATCGGGGCGACCCAGGGCGCTCGCGACGGCTCCGAGATCGACCTGCTGGCCCACCGGAACCTGCACCGCCTGGGGCTGGGTTGCGTCAAGAAGGTCCCCGAGCACGCCTTCACCCCAGCGCGAATCGGCGAGGGCAACGATTCCGTAGTGGTAGCGGCGCCCGCTCAGCCACCCCTCCCAGGAAGCGGCACCGGTGACCGCCTCGATCCCGGCGTCGCCGAGGTCATCCGGTCGCGTGACCGGCTCGCCGTCGAGCGACGCGACCGTCCAGCGTGCCTCAGGCCACCGACGCGCGGCGGCAGTGATCAGCGAGTGGAGACGGCGCTGCTCCGGCGCTCCGGCGGCATCGGGTCGCGGCCCGCTCAGCACCAGGATTCGTTCGCAGGTGATCGCATCGCGACCCCCGACGATCGCGCTCGGCTCCACACGCCAGCTCTCGGGAGGGCGGCGGTCCAGCACCGCGCGCCAACGGGCGCGGAGCCGGCGTCGATTCCGTTCGATGCGCGTGCCCTGCACGCCGCCGTTGCTCGACGCGCCGCGCACGTGCTCGACGACCGATCGAGGCTGATAGACCACGCGCCCAGGGCCCGCGGCCAGCGCCAGGCAGAGGTCCACATCCTCGAAGTAGACGGGTGCGAAACGGGGGTCGAAGCCGCCGACGGCGATGAAGGCCGAGCGGCGGACGAGCAGGCATGCGGCCGACGCGTAGTCGACGGTTCGGCGGAAGTTGTACTCGGGCCGGTTGGGGAGGTCGCCGTCGCCGTACTGACGAACCCTCGCGTCACGCCAGACGATCGAACCTGCCTCCTGCAGCCGGCCGTCGGGGTACAGCAGCTTCGAGGCAACCGCGGCCACGCCCGGATCGGAGTCGGCGACATCGACCAGCGGCTCGAGCCATCCGGGTCGCACCCACGCATCACTGTTGAGCAGCAGCAGGTATCGACCCCGCGCCATCGCGGCACCCTGGTTGGTGGCGGGGCCGAATCCGAGGTTGCGCGGGTTGCGAAGGGTGCGCGCACCACTGACCTGGGAGAGCTGATCGAGCGTTCCGTCCGTGGAGGCGTTGTCGACGATCACCAGCTCGTAGCGCGGCTCGGTGACCTCGGCGAGCAGGCGAAGCGCCTCTTTGGTGAGATCCCACCGGTTGTAGGTGAGCATCACCACGGTGACGTCGGGCCGGGCGACCTCCGGAAACCGGATCACGTTCGGCGCCGCTGCCACCGCTGGTACCCCTCTCGGATCGGCCGCGCGAGGCGATGCTCCGGGGACGCCCGCAGGTGGTCGAGCTCCGACTGGACCCGGGAGAGCTCTGCCTGAAGCGCGATGCGCTCGTCGACAAGGCGCCGCTGGAGGATGGCGAGCGCTGAAGTGACCGCGTCCGGCTCGAGCGCCGTTCGTGCCGAGCCTGCGGTGCGCGGCAGCCGCTCGGCGAGCTCGGCAAGCGCGCCGTCGAGGGTCTGGACGGCTGCGTCGATGGCAACCGGGTGCTTGCCGGCCACGAGCCTCTGGATCGCCTCGGAGATGTCCGCGTGGATCACGGGGATCGCAGGGTCGAACCGCTCACGAAGTCCCAGGTCGATCGCCGAGACCGGAACCCCCAGCGACGCCGCGAGGTGCGCTCCCGCCGGCGACATGGCGACAACCGCCACCGAGCCGGACATCGCGGCCGCGATGTCGTCGAGCCCCACCCACTCCGGCAGGTGATGGACGCGCTCGGCGATCAGGCCCGGGACGCTGAGAGTCCCACCGCGTGTCGGGTCGAGATTCACCACGACCACCGAGAGCTTGGGATCGGTGCTCAGTGTCGAGGCGATTGCGTCGACCAGGCGTTCGCCGCCGGGCGAGGCTGCAAGCTCCGGCACTCCCTCGATCACCAACCTCCGCCCCACGGGGAGTGCCCCGCACATCCGGAGGAGGTCGGCGCGCCTCCGAAGCGCGTCCGGCGAGAACACACGCCCGGCCAGGAGCACCGGGTCACCCGACTGCACGGCCGTCCCGCCGAGCCGCTCCTGGGTGGCGCGATCCCTGGCCCAGACATCCTTGCCCGCCAGGCCGGTCAGCGCGACTTCACCGCCAGCCGGGCCCACGGCGAACCAGGCAACCAAGGCAGCGGCGTCCCGGCCGCCCCGCGTTCCGGTGAGCGCCAGGGCGGCGACGCCGCGATCCGCAATCTCGTCAGCGGGCGCCGGATATCGCGGGGCCCAGTGCTGGTCATCGCCGAGCACGTCGCCGGCGATGATCAGCGCGTCGAGACCGAGGGAGCCGTTGGCGGCACCACGCGGTAGCGGGAGCGCGGGACGGCCCTCATCGCCGGGGATGGGACGCTCAGCGCCAAACGGGGCGAGCGCGGCGATGTCGATGTCCGGACGTCGACGGATCAGTTCCGATTCGAGGACACGGCGCAGGGCGACCTCGCCGAGTTCGCCGGTGTCGAACGCCCCGAAGAGCCCGACCACCGGCCGCGCAGCGGCACCGTTCACGTGATGCCTCCGTGTGGTAGCAGGCGAATCGGGGGATCCTCACGTCTCAGGACCGGCTCAGGGAACGCGCCTGGCCGCCGGTGAGAATGGGGACGCCACCCACCATAAAGCAAGTCGAAACCAAAGGAGCATGGGGATGTTCGGGAATCTCTTCACCAAGCGGCTCGCAATCAGCGCGGCTGCGTTCGCGGTTGTCGCGGTCGCGGGGATCGCGACCGTGTCGATCATCCCGGCCATCGCTGCCGGCGTGAGCGGCGGCAACGCGAGGACGCTCGCGGCCACGCCCGTGCCGGGCACCCCCAAAACCGGCAAATCGGGGGCCCGGGCTGTCGCAGCAAGGCGCATCGCCCTGGCCCTCTACCGGGAGTTGGTCAAGGAGACCGGTCTCAGCCGCACCACCGTCCTGAAGGATCTCCTCAACGGCGAGACGCTCGCGCAGATCGACGGGTCCAAGGCGCAGGCGGTGGAGAGTGCCGTGATGGCCAGGATCACCACCCGCCTGAACAAAGCCGTCGCCGCCGGCAAGATCACCCAGACGCAGGCAACGACGCTGAGCAGCGCCGCTACCGCAGGGATCAGCAAGCTCGATGGACCTGAATCTCAGCACCTACATCCGGGTTCGCTTCGGCGGGCTCGCGAAGACGCCGTCTGTGTCGACGCCCCCCACGTCGACGACGTCCCCCGCCGCGGTCACGGGATCGAGTTCCGCGCTCTGATCCGATCGGCGGTCCGGCAGTCTATCCGGCCACCCCGGGTAGACTGCCTCGATGCCCAAGAAGTACACAGCCGCCGAGCAGGTCATCGATCCCGCGAAGCGCTACATGGCGACCATCACGACCGATCGCGGCGACATCGTCATCGCGCTCGACCCGGCGCGCGCGCCGAAGTCGGTCAACAACTTCGTGTTCCTCGCCCGCGACGGCTTCTACGACGGCCTGACGTTCCATCGCGTCGTCGATGACTTCGTCATCCAGGCCGGCTGTCCCGAAGGGACCGGTCGCGGCGGTCCGGGATACCGCTTCGAGGATGAGCCCGTCCAGGGTGAGTACGAAGCGGGCGCGGTCGCCATGGCGAACTCAGGCCCGAACACCAACGGCTCACAGTTCTTCATCTGCACGGTCGACGATCGCCATAAGCTCACCAAGGCCTACAACCTGTTCGGACAGGTCGTGAAAGGCATGGACGTGGTGGGGGCGGTCCGCAAGGACGAGGTGATGCGCTCGGTGACAATCGTCGAGGAGTGATGGCAGATTCAGGACTGCGTCTCATGGCCGTGCACGCGCATGAAGATGACGAGACGATCACCATGGGGGGCACGCTCGCCACGTACGCCGATCGCGGCGTGAAGACGTGTGTCGTGTGCTGCACCGACGGCAAGCTCGCCACCATCGTCGACCCGAACATGCCCGAGGAGACCACGCGGCCGCGCCTGGCGGAGATTCGCGAAGCCGAGTTGCGCGAGGCCTGTCGGATCCTCAACGTTGACGAGGTCGAGTTCCTTCGCTACGGCGATTCCGGCATGGCCGATACACCGACCAACCAGCTGCCCGACGCCTTCTGGATGGCGCCGATCAACGAGGCGACCGGGAAGATCGTCGCCCAGATCCGCCGCTTCCGTCCGCACGTTGTGGTCACCTATGACGGCAACGGTGGCTACGGCCACCCCGATCACATCCAGACCCACCGCGCAACTCTGCTCGCCGTCGAGGCGGCTCGCCTGGTGCCGATGTACAAGGACGCCGGCGACCCGTGGCGCGTCGAGAAGCTCTACTACACCGCGTTTCCGAGGTCCCAGTTCGAGCGCATCGTCGAGATGGCGAAGCAGGCCGGGATCGATCCGCCCTTCGGCGAGGCGAACCCCGACGAGATGGCGTTCCTCACCCCCGATGAGGACGTGACCACGACCATCGACTGCGTCGACGTGATCGGGCGCAAGCGCGAGGCGCTGCGGGCGCATCACAGTCAGATCTCCGAGGACTGGCCGCAGCTCTCCATGCCCGACGACGTGCTCAAGGAGTTCGCCGACGAGTACTTCCAGCTCGTGATCTCGCGCAAGCCGGCGGTGTTGCCGGAGACCGACCTCTTCAGCGGCGTGGAGCCTGGTTAGAGGCTCTCCTGCCCAATCCGCGGGTAAGTTGAGGGTTGGTTGAACGCGTTACTGGCCTATGCGTCCGTCAATCCGTTCACGCAACAGGTCGGCGTGACCGATGTGGCGAGCGTACTCGTGGATCATTCCGACCAACGCCTCGCGCAGCGACATCGTCCCTCCACCACTTCCATGCTGATTCAAGGGATCGGCGCCAGTGATATCGAGACTGGGTGCCTCGGCCACAAACCGCGCCGCGAAGTCCACCTCCGCGCGCCATGCATCCCAAGCCTCAGCAACCACATGGGGGTCGGGAACAGCACCATCGAAATCACCGTCACGGTCAGTGTCGGAGCAGAACAGCCGGGGCACCTCCTGCCCCGCCATCATCGCCCGGAACGTCGCGCGCTCCATCTCGGCCAGGTGTCGCACCAGCCCCAGGAGCGACATCGTCGACGGCTCGACGGAACGCCGCGCCATAGCATCCGCAGCAAGCCCTGAGCATTTCATCTCCAACGTGAGGCGACAACACCGCAGGACTTCGGCCAGCGTGGCGCGCTCGTCGCCCAACGTTGGTCCGTTCTCACGCGGGTCGTCTTTGAGATCGATGAACATGTCGGCTCGGCGGGTCGTGGTCATGACCGCTAGCGTCTGGTGGACGGCGGCGCCGCCAAATGGCGCGCCTTCACGGCGTCCAGGTCTCGCTCGGCGAACAGCCGGTGCACCCACTCTTCATTGAGAATCACGAGCAGGCACTGACGGACTGGGTAGCTGCGGGGCTCCGGCCAGCCCGGTCCTCCGACCGCATCGGTCTGGCCGTCCAACGATTCGTCGCTCAACCCATTGATCACCTGACGCACGGTGGACATCCGGTCGCGGCGCAGCTCGAGTACCAGGTCCAGCGAGGGTCGTACGTCGCGGTCGCGAGGCACCCCAGGCGTGTCCGGCATCTCGTCCCAGGGCAGATCGAGGGGATGCCACGGCGACGAATCGCCGAGGATTGCCCGTCTGATCCAGGCGTCGGTGGCGAAGACCAGATGGCGCAGGGTCTCGATGAACGACCACTCGCCGTTGACCGACTCGTGCAGCAGTTCAGGTGGCAGGCGGCGGGCGTGTTCGACTGTCTCGCCCCAGAGCCGCTCGAGGATGTCCCACGCCTCGCGAAAGCCGGCTGGGTCTGTGGGGCGCATCTTCGGACGGAGGGGGTACCGCTTGTTGAGCTCCGCCTCGACCAGCGGCCCGATGTCGACGCCGTTGATCATCACGTTCTCGATGTCGCCGTTGATATGGACATCGTGCAGATCTACGCCACGCATCACCACCCTGGTCAGGTCGACCCCGCGGAAATCGGCGTCGGTCAGGTCGACCGCGCGGAACCGCGCGCCGCTGAGTTCAGCGCGCTCGAACCGCGAGCCACGAAGATCGGCACGAATGAAGTCACGCACACCGCGACCCTTCGGAATCAGGCGCGTTCCAGCACCATCGCGATGCCCTGGCCGCCACCGATGCACAGCGCGGCTACACCCAGGTGTGCGTCACGCTTCTGCATCTCGTAGAGCAAGGTCACGAGGATGCGCGTCCCACTGGCGCCGATGGGATGGCCGATCGCAATTGCTCCCCCGTTGACATTCAGCCGCTCCTCGGGCACCGCGAGCTCGCGACCCACAGCGACTGCTTGAGACGCGAATGCTTCGTTCAGCTCGAAGAGGTCGATGTCGCGCAGCTCGACGCCGGCCTTCTGGAGCGCCGACCGGACCGCCGGCACTGGACCCATGCCCATGATGCGCGGGGCGACGCCGGCGCTGGAGTAGCCGCGAATCCGAGCCAGGGGAACGCGATTCTCGGCCCTCGCCCGTGATGCGCTCATGACCACGACCGCGGCGGCGCCGTCGTTGATGCCGCTCGCGTTTCCCGCCGTGACGGTGCCGTCTTTGGCGAAGGCCGCACGCAACGCCGCGAGCGTCTCCGCGGTGATCCCGGGCCGGGGATGTTCGTCCGTATCGATCAGCACGGTCTCCTTCTTGCGCTGCACCGGCACAGGCACGATCTCGTCCTTGAATCGACCGCTCTTGATCGCTGCTTCAGCCTTCTGCTGCGACCCCGCGGCAAACGCATCCTGGTCCTCGCGGCTGACCTCGAACTCGCGCGCGATGTTCTCCGCCGTGCTGCCCATGTGGCAGTCATCGAACGCGCACCAGAGGCCGTCACGGATCATCTCGTCGACCAGCTGCCCGTGGCCGAGCCGGTAGCCGTACCGGCCGTTGTCCATCAGATACGGCGCGCGCGACATGTTCTCCATGCCGCCCGCGATCAGGCAATCGGCGTCGCCGGCGCGGATGGCCTGAGCCGCGAGGGCGACGGTCTTGAGCCCGCTGCCGCAGACCTTGTTGATGGTGGTCGACGGCACGCTCTCGGCAAGCCCCGCACCGATCGCCGACTGACGCGCGGTGTTCTGACCGAGGCCGGCCTGGAGCACGTTGCCCATGAGCACCTCGTCCACCGAGTTGATACCGGCGCGCCGTAGTGCCTCTTCAATGGCAATTGCCCCGAGCCTCGTGGCGGGCACCTCGGTGAAGGCACCCCCGAAGGTGCCGACCGGCGTCCGCACGGCGCTGACGATGACGGCGTCTTCCATGCCGTCCACTCTACGCCGCGGTCTTGGACGGCAGGTTCAGGTTGGCTCCGAACGCGACGGCGTAGCGATCGCGGAACCCCGTCACGTCGAAACGGTGCCGTTGCGGTCCGTGCTGCTCGACGACATAGGCCGCCGCGAGCGACCCCATACGCCCAGCCACCTCAGGCGACGCGCCGGCCCGGAAACCGGTGACCAGGCCGGCGATATAGGCGTCTCCCGCGCCGGTCGGATCGACCACCTCACTCACGGGTGCCACAGGAATCACCGCGATGCCTCCGGGGCTGTGGAGTTCGCTCCCGGCCGCCCCGCGGGTCACCGCGACCATACGCGCCGCGCTGAGCGAGCCGATGGACAGACCGGTTCGCTCCCGGATCATCTCGAACTCGTAGTCGTTGCCCCCGACAAGCCATGCCTGGTCGAGGCCGCGGCGTAGGTCTTCATCGCGCATGGCGGGGATCTGCTGCGCCGGCACGAAGACCAGCCGGGCGCCGAGCGCTCCGGCCTGCTCGACGTGCAGGGCCATCGCCCCGGCATCATCGGCGCCGACGACCACCTCGGAGATGTCGCTGAGCACGCTCAGGTCGACGCCCGCTGCGCGCGCCATCGCACCCGGGTAGAACGCGGTGATCTGGTTGCCATCCCGGTCGGTCGTGATGAACGCGGTTGCGGTGCCGACCTCGTCGCAGGTGAGCACCGCGGACGTGTCCACACCCTCGAACTCCAGCGCTGCGGCGTAATCGACGAAATCACCGCCGCCCACGGCTGCGCAGAGCAGCGGCTGCTCGCCGAGCAGCGCCATCGAGAAGCAGATATTCGTAGCAGTTCCGCCCCGGCGCTTCTCGAGCCGCTCGACGAGAAACGCGACGTTGAGCTGGTTGGTCTTCTCGGGCAGGATGTGGTCGCCGAAGCGACCGGCGAACTCCATGATCGTGTCGAAGGCGACCGATCCGGTGACCGCGATTCGTCCCACAGCCGGGGCAGGATAGCCACCCCGACGTGCCCGCCGTACGGCGAGCGGCGACAATGAGACCGATGGCGCTGCATGAGCTGGGACGCGGGCCTGCCCCGCAGGCCCCCTTCTCGGGCCTGTCCGGGGGAGAGCCGGCGGCTGAGGAGACCGCCCTGGTCGACGCCGTCGAGGTCTACCACCGGACCTACACGACCATCCTGCGCAGCAGTGGCGAGACCCAGCTGCGCGTCTTCGAGCATTCGCACAAGGCGATGGGATCGAGCCTGCACCCGCTTGCGGGATCCCTCGAACTCGACCTCGGTGCCCTCCTCTACGCGATCAGGCGGTTGCCCGACGCCATCTTCCGAGCACGTCTCGTGGTCATGGGCCAGTCGGCCGAGGTTTTCGCCCAGCGGGGATTCCGGCCGTTCAGCGAGTGGACGGAGGTCAGCGCTCCGGGCCGGCGGCGACGCTGGTACGACGACGGCGACGGCACCCTCGCGGTGCTCATCGCCAGCGCGTCGGACGTCGACGACCTGATCCCGACCATGGTCGCGCTCCAGATCGAGTTGAACAAGCTCCAGGTCGCGCTGCGCGGCGCGGCCATCGACCGCCTCGCCGACGCCACCCCGGGAGAGGTCGCTGCTGCGTGCGGCGGCCTCGAGGATGACTGGCTGCAGCTGTACGAGATCTGGGGCATGGCATTCGGGACGCGGCTCACCCAGATCGCGGAGCACGGCATGGCGCTCCGGGTGCGCATGCTCGGCGGCACCCAGGTCGGCTACGCGCGGGTGACCCGCCGGTGGTGGCAGCAGGTGACCGGGCTGATGCGCTCCGAGTCACTCCTCGACCGGCCGGTGTACTTCGTGAGCAGCAACTCGCACGCGATCGCCAACCTCGTCACCGGGGTCGCGCCGCGCCACGCCGACGAGCTCGCGGCGGCGGTCGATCGCGACGGAGGAGGCGAGTTGCGCGACGAGCTCCGGCGGTTCCGCGACGGCAGCGCGCAGGGCCACTGGAACAACTTCCTGTACTACGCGGCGCGCGAGCGCCTCCGCCTCCTGCCTGACTCCGGACGAGCCGCGCTCCGCCGCGAGGAGCGCGAGGCAGGCTCGCTGAACGTCACCAGCCGGACGGCGCTCGACGTCGCCGCGCAGGTCATCCCCCTCGACCGGCTCACCCCGGCGCACTTCGACGAACGCGTGCTGCCGGTCGATCCGGCCGCCCTCGCCACGAGCCGTGCGGTGATCGTGAACATCGACTATCCGCTCGGGCTCGCCGCATACAACATTCTTCGCGAAGTCGCGGAGACGGTCGACCTTCGCGGTGTGTACGTCCTCGGCAAGGCGGCGACGCTCAATGCCGACGTCGGCGATGTGATGATCAGCAGTGTCGTCCACGACGAGCACAGCCGATCCACGTACTGGCTCGACAACGCGTTCTCGGTGTCCGACATCGCCCCATACCTGCGCTTCGGCAGCGGCCTCGATAACCAGCGCGCGGTGAGCGTGAAAGGAACCTTCCTGCAGAATCGCGGCTACCTCGACTTCTACTACCGCGAGGCGTTCACCGTTGTCGAGATGGAGGCAGGTCCATACTGCAACGCCGTGTACGAGATGACCCAGCCGGTGCGATATCCGACCGGCGAGCCGGTCAGCTTCTCCAAGCTGCCCATCGATTTCGGCGTCATCCACTACGCGTCGGACACGCCGTACACGCAGGCGCGCACCCTCGGGGCGCGCGGTCTTTCGTACTTCGGCATGGACTCGACGTACGCGTCGTCGGTCGCCATCGTGCGGCGCATCGTCGCCCGCGAGGGTGCGGCGGGGCAGTAGCCGCTTGTCCCTGGTCAGCCTCCGCGACGTGGGAGTCGCCTTCGGTGCCGAGAGCGTGCTCGAAGGTGTCACCTTCCGCGTCGAGACACGCCAGCGCATCGCCGTCGTCGGCGCCAACGGCGCCGGGAAGACGACGCTGCTGACCCTGATCAGCGGTGCGCGCGAGCCAACTCAGGGTGAGGTCGAATGGCAGCGCGGACTGCGCATCGGCTATCTCCCCCAGGACGCCCCCGAACCGGTCGCCGAGACGATCCTCGACGAGGTGATGGCGTCCCGCGAGGACCTCGCCGCGATGCACCACGAGATGACCACCCTGGAGCCACTCCTCGCCGACAGCGCGCGGCCCGACGCCGAGAAGCTGCTGCAGCGATACGGGGATGTCCAGCACCGCTACATCGATCAGGGTGGCTACGAGCTCGAGGCAACCGCGCGAGAAGCGCTCGGTGAACTCGGCCTCGATACCGAGACGCAGCAACGTCACCCATCGCAGCTGAGCGGTGGACAGAAGCGTCGTCTCGAGCTTGCCAAGCTCCTCGTGCAGGACGCCGACCTCCTGCTCATCGACGAGCCGACCAACCACCTCGACCTCGCCGCCATCGAGTGGCTCGAGGACTTCATGCGCGGCGTCTCGACAGCCTTCGTGCTCGTCTCCCACGACCGCCGCTTCCTCGACAACGTCTGCACCGAGGTCATCGAGGTCGCCGGCGGGACGATCGAGGAATATCCGGGCAACTACACGCAGTACACCAAGCTCCGGGTCGAGCGGCGCGAGCGGCGGCGGCGCGAGTTCGCGACGCAGAAGGCGTACATCGACCACCAGGAGGAATTCATCCGCAAGTACAAGGCCGGCCAGCGTGCGCGCGAGGCGCGAGGCCGGCAGACCCGGCTCAACCGCCTCGAGCGGGTCGCACCTCCCACCGTCGACAGAAAGCCGCGCCTGCGCTTCAGCAGCGCGCCGGCGTCGCGGGTGACCCTCAAGGGCGTCGGCCTCATCATCGGCAGGGATGCGCCGCTGCTGATGCTGCCGCCGCTGACGATCGTGCCCGGCGAGCGCATTGCTGTTATCGGCCCGAACGGCAGCGGCAAGTCGACGCTGCTGCACACCCTCGCCGGCGATCTCCCGCCGCTCGAGGGCACCCTCACGCTCGGCCCCCGGAGCGTCCGCCGGCTGTACCGTCAGGATCTCGGTCAGTCGGTCGAGCACGGTGCTGCGGACGTGCCCGCGGGTGAGGACGACCGCAGCGTGCTCGCCGATCTCCTGGCGACCCACCCGGTCGGCGAGGAGCGCGCCCGCACCCTGCTCGGCTCGCTCCTCTTCAGCGGCGACGACAGCCTCAAGCTCGTCGGCGACCTGAGCGGTGGCGAGCGGGCGCGTCTCATGATGGGCAAGCTCGCGATCGAGGAGACGAACCTGCTGCTCCTCGACGAGCCCACCAACCACCTCGACATTCCCGCCCAGGAGGTGCTCGAGGGCGCGCTGATCAAGTACCCGGGTGCGATGGTGCTGGTGACCCACGACCGGGCGCTGATCGACGCCGTCGCCACACGGACGTGGGCGATCGAGGACGGTGCGATCCGCGAGGTGCTCGGCGGCTACTCGGCGCTGCAGAAGGCACGGGATCGCGAGCGCCGTTCGTGACCGGGGCGGTCGCGCGCCCACGCACTCTCTCGCCGGGGTGGGCGCTGGTCGCAGCCACGATCGCGGTTTCCTTCTCGGCCATCCTCATCAAGGCGGCAGGGGACGACCCGGCGACCATCGTCTGGCTCCGGATGGGGATGGCCGCCGTGCTGCTCGCTCCATGGATCCTTCGCGATGTCCGGCGCCGCGTGCTGCCGAGAGGATCGACGCAGATCGGCTTGGTGATGGTGAGCGGCGTGCTCCTGGCCGGGCACTTCCTGCTCTGGACCGCGTCACTCAAGTACACGTCGATCGCAGCCAGCGTGTTTCTCGTCTCGCTCCACCCGATCCTCGTGACACCCCTCGGGAAACGCCTGCTCGGAGAACGTGTTTCCCGCCGGATGCTCACCGGGGGCGGGCTCGCGATCATCGGCATGCTCGTGACCTGCGCCGGCGACCTCCGGGTCGAGAGCAGCGCGTTCGGTGGTGACCTGCTCGCCATCGCGGGCGGGCTCTGCCTCGCCGGGTACCTGCTCATCGGACGCAGCGTCCGCGCCGATCTCGGTGTCGCCGGATACTCCGCGATCGTGTACGCGGTGGTATGCGTCATCGCCGCCCTGACGGCGGTGGCCGGCGGCGTCGCGCATCTCCCCTCGCCGAGGGTGGCGCTCGCCTGCTTCGGTCTCGCGGTGGTCTGCACCATCGGCGGACACACCGTGTACAACTGGGCACTTCGCCATGTCCCAGTGCTCCTCGTCTCGGTCTCGTTCCTCGGAGAGCCGCCGCTCGCCGCGCTCCTCGCCTTCCTCATCCTCGCGTTCGTGCCGTCGCTCGCCACCGTTGCCGGCGGAGTGCTGATCCTCGCCGGGCTCGCGCTGGCGCTGGTCGAGCCCGGGACGCAATCCGAACGGCCCGCCGACATCGCCATCGCCCAATGACGGCGCTCGCCGCCTGCGGACATCCGAGCACCCAGGCGGAGACGCTCTTCGATGCCAGGGATCCTGCGACCGGGGACGCGTTCCTGATCGTCCGCTGCCGCCGCTGCCACCTGGCGCAGACCGCCCCGGCCCCCTCCGATGCGGAGCTCGACAGGTACTACCCGCAGGGGTACCACAGCACGACCAGGCGGTACCGCGGCGGCATGGACCGCGTCCTCTCGATGGTCCATCGCAGCCGCATCCGGACCATCGAGCGGCTGCTCGGCGGCACCGGAAGCGTGCTGGACATCGGCTGCGGCCCCGGGGTGTTGATCAATCAGATGCGCTCACGGGGCTGGCGGGTTCGCGGCACCGAACGATCCCCGTCAGCAGCGCACCAGGCGCGCGACGTGTTCCACCTTGACGTCAGCGCGGTGGATGTCGACGAGCTGGTGGCGGACGGCGTCACCTACGACGCGGTGATCCTCTGGCACGTCGCCGAGCATCTCCATGTCCCGGGCGAGACCGTGCGCGGCATCGCTCGCATCCTGCGTCCCGGAGGGGTCCTGCTCATCGCCGTCCCCAACTTCGCCTCCCCGGAGGCGAGGATCGGACGCGCCGGCTGGTTCCACCTCGACGTGCCACGGCACCTCGTGCACCTCACGCCGTCGACGCTGCGGGCGATCCTCGGCTCGGCCGGGTTCCGTCCGGTCAAGGTCACCCACCTGGTCCCCGAATACGACCTCTTCAGCTTCGTGCAGACGGCCGAGAACCGCCTGGGACTACCCCCGAACCTTCTCTACGACGTGCTGCGCAGACCCGAGGCTCGGTTGCGGCGGCAGCAGAGCAGTCGCCTGCTGGCGGGTGTCGCGGTCGGCCTCGCCGTCCCGCTGAGCATTGCCGCCGCCGTCATCGCACCGCTGGCTGCGGCTGCGCGGCGCAGCGCGACCATCGCCGTGTATGCGGTGCGCATTCCCGATCAGCGCGAGTAGCGGCGCGAGCGGAGCCCGAGGCGGTGGAGCACGAAGCGATTCACCGTCCACACCGTCTTCAGCCCGTAGATGAGCGAGACACGGAAGTTCACCGACGACGCATCCTCGAAGTACTTGGTGGTGACCGGAACCTCCGCAACCTTGAACTTGAACG
The DNA here is from genome assembly GCA_963709585.1 of Candidatus Dormiibacterota bacterium. Taxonomy (GTDB): domain Bacteria; phylum Chloroflexota; class Dormibacteria; order Aeolococcales; family Aeolococcaceae; genus Palsa-851. The sequence continues at coordinate 27,035 of CAVPXI010000006.1, forward strand.
AGGCGGCCTGGGTGAGGATCTGCGTGTCGAAGACGAAATCGTTCGAGTTGCGCAGGAACGGCACGGTGGTCAGGAACTTGCGGCTGTACGCGCGGTAGCCGGTGTGATACTCGGTGAGCCCCAGCCCCAGCACGCGATTCTCATAGCCGGTCAGGAAGCGGTTGGCAAGGCGCTTCCACCACGGCATGCCACCCGCGCGGGCCCCGCCGGGATTGAGAAAGCGTGATCCGAGCACGACATCGGCGCGTCCGCTGCGGATCACCTCGACCATGTCGTTGAGGATCGCGGGATCGTACTGACCGTCCGGGTGGAGCATCACGATCACATCGGCGCCGTCGCGGAGTGCCTCGATGTAGCAGGTCTTCTGGTTGGCCCCGTAGCCCGCATTGTGGGGATGCGAGATGACCACGAGATCGAGCGACGCTGCCAGCGCCGCGGTGCCGTCGCGGCTCCCGTCATCGACCAGGATGATCGTATCGACAACGCCGGGTGGGATTCTCGCCAGGGTTGTCTCGAGCGTCTTGGCCGCGTTGTACGCGGGCATCACGACTACGGTTCGCAACGACTCGATCGAACCCCGGCCGGTGCGGCCCGTGCGATTCTGCTGCGCAGTGTCTGGCAACTGCATCCATCCCTTGGGGCCAGCACCAACGCGGTGTTGGCGCGTTTGGCCTCTTTCGGCCTTTGATGATACCGCATCGCCACCGAGCTTCTCGCGAGGCTCAGCCGGCGCGCAGCGGCTTGTAGTTGCGCTGGTAGAACTCCCAGAACTCGCCGGACTTGAGCGGTCGCCACCACTCCTCGTGTTCCACAAACCAGGCGACAGTCCGCTCGATGCCGGTCTCGAAGCTGAGAGTCGGACGCCAGCCGAGCCCGGAAAGACGGGTCGAGTTCGAGCGCATAGCGGCGGTCGTGGCCGAGACGGTCGCGAACGAATTGCTTCAGCGATCCGGGCTTGCCGAGCAGACGCAGCACGGTGTCGGCGACGGTGATGCCGTCGGTCTCACCGCCGGCGCCGATGTTGTAGTCCATGCCCGCGACTCCGTGGCGAAGCGCGCAGTCGATGCCGCGAGCGTGGTCCTCCACGTAGAGATAGTCGCGAACCGCACGCCCATCACCGTAGATCGGCAACGGACGATCGTCGATCGCGTTGGTGATGAACAGCGGGATGATCTTCTCCGGGTACTGATAGGGACCGTAGGTGTTCGAGCCGCGGGTGACGATCGCCGGGAATCCGTATGACGTGCGGTACGCCTGGACCTGCAGCTCAGCGCCCGCCTTGCTCGCGCTGTACGGGCTCCGGGGTTGCAGCGCGTCGCCCTCGACACTCATCCCGCTGTTGACCTCGCCGTAGACCTCGTCGGTGCTCACCTGGACGAAGCGCTCGTGTCCGAACTCGCGCGCGGCGTCCATGAGCACGAACGTGCCGTAGACATCGGTGAGGATGAACTGCCCCGGTGCCTCGAGCGAACGGTCGACGTGCAACTCCGCCGCGAAGTTGACGATGACGTCGACATCGGCGGCAAGGCCGCGTACCGTCACCGGGTCGCAGATGTCCCCACGGACGAAGCGAAATCGCCTGTCGTCCCGGACCGAGTCGAGGTTGCGCTCGTTGCCCGCGTAGGTGAGCTTGTCGAGGACGACCACGGAGTCCTCGGGATGCTCGCGAAGTGTCATGCGGACGAATTCACTGCCGATGAAGCCGGCTCCACCAGTCACCAACAGGCGCACGTCAGATGTTCTCGATCGTCCAGTCGAAACCGATGCGTGGATCGTTCCAGGCGATGCGACCCTCGTCGGGATCAGCGCTGCTGTACGGCTCGGTGACGTAGTAGTTGAGGATCACGTCGCGCTGCGAGACGCACTGATACCCGTGCGCAACCAGTGGCGGGATGGCGACCATCCGCGGCGCGTTCTCACCGAGCATCACCGACTGGATCCGTCCGGCAGTCGGCGAATCGTGGCGCAGGTCGACGAGCACGACCCGAGCGTCGCCCTGGACGATGTCCCAGTAGTCCCACTGGCGCCTGTGCCAGTGGAAGGCCTTGATCAGCTCGGGCGGGTTGCCGCCGCGGGCGTAGGCGAGGCTCCTCGACATCTGGGCGAACTGCTGATCCGGGAGGAACGGCCGTCCATCGTCATCGAGATCGCCCCGTTTCAACTGCTCGATGAAGTAGCCACGCTGGTCGGTCCACTTCTTGAAGGTCTTGAGCATGACGCCGTCGATCCGGCCGATCCGCTCGGCCGGAGGGCGCGAAGCCATGGTGTTCAGCACCCCTTCCATCTCGGGGAGCAATGCCATCCATGCCACAGCTACTGGAACCAGCCCTCCAAATCGAGGATCGCGTTGGCGCTACCGGCACCGTTGTACAGGTATACGTCGCCGTCGTGCGCGTCGGACGCAACGGTGTCGACCGTGACGACTGCCAGGTTGGGCACGACCGCGCCGGCGCCGAGGTTGAGGTCAGAGACCCCCGGCGGACTCGACAGGTTCGCCGGGTAGAGAGCCAGGTACGTCGCCGCCGTTGGGGCTACTCCGGTCAAGTTGGCGATGATCGCGACCACCGTGGTGGCACCGCCGAAGGTGGGCACGCCGGCATGCCCGGAGACGGTGAGCAGTCGCTGGAGCGCGGTGCCGGCAGCGATGGCACCCGGGGCGCAGGACGTCGAGGCAAAGCGCGTGTCGCAGATCCGGATCGGTGAGAGTGCCTGGTACTGGTATCCGACCGGGCTCGCCGTCGCTGTCCCGCTCCCGTACCAGCCGTTGGCGTCGACGATGACATTGATCGTACCGACTGCGTTGAACACGCAGAGCGCAACATCGAGCCCGCCGCTGGTCGCCGTCGGACCGAGCTGAACCATCACCCGGTTTGCCGCCACGGCACCGGGAAGGAGGTTGATCGTTGATGTCCCAGTCGGATGGCAGTTACCGCTCGAGTTGGTCGGGAAGAGGCTGAGATAGGTCGAGGCGCTCCCCGCCACGCCGGTGAGGTTCACCACCGCCGCGCCGGCTGTCCCATCACTGGGGATCCCGCCAGTGGTGGCGACCGTCACCACGATCGATTGTCCTGGACCGACGGCGACGTTGCTTTCACAGGATTTGCGCGTGTCGCAGACCCGGACCGGCGTGATCGGGTGGAAGAGTCCCTGGAAGACACTCGGCAGCTGAGGCGTGAAATATCCCTCGACATCGGCCAGGACATTCACGCTGCCCAGAGCGTTGTAGATGTTCACGGCGCCCCCGGTGCCCAGGGTCACGGTGACCAGGTTGGATATGACCTTGCCCGGCGGGAAGTTCAGGTTGGAGACGACCGGCCTCGTGCCGGGTCCGAACGGATACACGGTGAGCAGGCTGCTCGCCGTACCCGCGACCTCGGTCACGTTCAGCACCACCGCGGTGGCTGTGGTGGGGATCGGGTCGGTGACCGACAGCCCGGTCACGCCGGTCAGCTGGAGCTTCTCGGTGACCCCCGGCCCGAAGGTCGGGTTGGTCGAACACTGGACGCAGGTTCCGGTACGCGTATCGAGGATGCGGAACGGCGGGACCGTCGTGTAGTTGGAGAGCCCGAGGTACGTGTACAGCGAGGCGGCGTCCTCGACGCTGGACCCGGCGGGGTCGGTTGCCTGGACCTGCACGGTCGTCGTCGCTGTTGAACCGCTCGGCGGAGGCACCAGCGTGAACGACGTAGGAGTTAGATTACCGATGGTGATCGGCGATCCGTTGAACGTGGCCGTCGTGTGCTCACCGAAGTCGGTTCCGTCAACAGTCACCGTCTGTCCACCGACGCCCGGGCCGTATGCGGCGTTCAGTGACGTGATCGCCGGCGGGGCAAGCGTGACCAGTGAGACGTCGCTGCCCCAGCACAGGGTGGCGGGTGTGCAGAAGCTCGAGGTGGCCCCATCCTCCGCCTCGGAGGCGACCCACACGTGTTTCGGATTGGTCGGGTCCTGGGCCGCGCCGGAATAGTCACCCCACCGGCATGCGTTGGACGAGTTGATCGTTTGGCAAACGCCTGACGGAGGGTTGTAGAAGCTCGAACTTGTGTGCAGTGTCTGGAAGGCGCTCAGGGTCGATCCGCCCGCTGCAATCGTGGCATCCACAATCGATGGGAACGCAGAGCTCGACGACTCGTCGAACACCGTGAACACATTTCCAGACGAGTTAAGGCTCACCGAAGGATAGAACAGGGAACTCATGCTCACGCCGACGTTGTTGATCTGGGTGATTGCAGAGACGTTGCCGCTGGTATCGGCGGGCACTCCGACGTAGTTCAGGCATGATCGCGGCGTGGTATCGGGAGCAGTGGTGCACTCCGTGCCGTCTGCCGTCCAGATCATTCCGTTGCCCCACACTGCGTTGAGAAAGCGATCGTCGTCGGTGTTGAGGGTGGTGCTCGTGCCGCTCTGCTGCGCGGGAGGAGTGCCGAAATACGTGCCGTCCACAAGAGTGGGCGCCATGGTCAGGAAATTCGGGGTGACCACAACACTGGCGCTGCTCGGGTTCCCGGTGATCGCATCGACCTCGATCTGCGGTGTTGTACACACCGTGGGAGCACAGTCGGATTCGTTCGTGACCACGTACTGCGTCGCTGTCGATGCCAATGACTGAACCGGCTGCGGCGCGAACGCCGTATCCTGGAAGTCGGCGTCTGCGAGACCTCCGATGTTGAGTTCGAAATCGACCTTCTGCAGGATGTCAACGTCGCTTCCGAGGAAGTTACCGGAGCAGTCGTAATCATCCCAGGTGACGGTCACCAGGTTGTTCGAAATACCCAGTCCGGGCTGATCTCCCACGAGCGTTCCGAGTGTGGCGAACGGCAGACTGTAAACGAGCCAGCTGCTGAAGGGGAGCGGATTCGATGATGCCGACACTGCGATCAAGACAGGTGAGGCAAAGTTGCTGCAGGAAAAGGGGTTGGGGGCTTCACTGATCGTGAGCCACCACCGCTGTGAGCGCGCGTCGTAGATGATGCGTGGATCGGTGGCGAAGTGCGCACCGTCGACGCTCAGGAATGAGTTGAGGTCGGCGGTGCCGCCTGAGATCAGCGTCCCCGCGCGGTTGTACACGTAGATTGAAGAGTTCACGGTCTCGACGATGTCGCTGGGGCCCACAGCAACGTCCGTATCCGGCGGCGCCACCAGCTGATCGTTGCCGTGAAAGGCGACGCCGAGCACCTGAGATGCTCCGCCGAACCCGCTGAGCTTGTCACTTGCTGCGATCAACGGGGCGGAGCCCGCGGTCGACCCGCTGCTGCCGAGAGCGCCGGCCTTCCCAGTGGAGTGCAGAGTTGCGGGCGCGCTCGCTGCGCGCTTGATGATGTGAGACCTCGACGAGGCACGCGCCCGGGCCGTCTCTGGAAGGAAGGGCTTGGCGTGTGAAGATGAGGCTGAGGGCGCGTTTGAAGGGGCGGGACTCGCAGCAACGCCGGTTGATCCGATCACCGGGAGCGCCGCAACGATGCTCGCGCAGAAAATCCAGCTAGCCAGCCGACGTCCAACCTTCACGTGCAGCGCCTCCATCCCAGGGTCTCTGTCCCCTTCGACGCGTGAGTGTACGCCGGATGCACCGATATGACTGATAAAAACGCCGAACTTCTCAGTCAATCGAGACGGAGGCTCAGCGGGGCCGGCCACAGCACGTTCTTGTTGAGATACGGGTCGTCGATCTGGCCGACGCCACCCCAACGATCGGCGAACGTCCGTGCATCCTGACCGGTCGCGTCCGCGCCGGCTCGGGCCGCCTCACCCCAGGTCATCTCCGCCAGCGGGGTGCAGAGGACGCGGTGCCCGAGAGCAGGCAGGCGGAGACAATAGTCGACGTCCCAGAGCGCGCGCGAGAACCGCTCGTCAAGACCACCCGCCTGGTCGAACACGTCGCGTCTGGTCATCAAGCACGCGCCCGAAACCGCGCTCATCTCCTTGACGACGTGCAGGTGCTGATCGACCGGCCTCGCAAGCCCTAGTCGACCGCACACCATGCCCTCGTGGGCAACCGTGCCGTCCGGGTAGCGCAAGCGGAGGCCGACCGCCCCGATACCCGTGCGCTGGCTCAACTCGAGCATGGTCTCGAGCCACTCGCCGGTGATCACGCGCGTCGACGCGTCGAGCAGCACGACGTGCTCGCCGCTCATCGACCGCACAGCGTTGTTGATCGCCGCCGCTGTGTTGTCGCCGCCGACCACGGGGATCACCCGGCGGTGCGCATACGTGGAGCGTTGCTCGATGCTCGCGACACAGCCGGCGGCGTCTTCGTCATCTGTCCGCGCGACCACGATCACGTCCACCGACGGCGTGCCGGCGATCGCGTACCGCGGGATGTAGAGACCGGGACTTGGCCCGAGATCGACCCGCCCCTCGAGACCTCGTCGCTGCAGCGCATCCGCGACGGCCCGCCGGCCTGCGTCCTGGGCGAGCGGCTTGAAGCCTGCCGACACCGCCGTCGAACCCGGGACCATTCGCCACGCGTAGAGCACGTCCGGAACATGCCCGATATGCCCTGCCGCCTCAGTGGCGCGAAGCATGAGGTCGTGATCCTGGCTGCCGTCGAAGCCTTCGCGGAAGCCGCCGACCGCCTTGGCGGTGGTCCGGCGCACGATGGTGAAGTGATTGATGTAGTTCTCGGCGAGCAGGCGGTCCGGTGAGAAATCAGGCTTGAAGGTCGGCGCGCCGAAGCTCTCGTCGGGAAGCAGCTTGTCCTCGTCGGAATAGACGAGGTCCGCGTCGGGATGCTTGCGCACGTAGGCCGCCATCGAGTACAGCGCATGCGGCCGCAGCACATCGTCGTTGTCGATGAATGCCACGAATTCGCCGGCTGCCAGATCCATCGCCGAATTCGACGCGGCCGCGATACCACCCTGCTGATCGCGATACACGACCCGAACGCGAGGATCCGCTGCCGCGGCGGCGAGCACGGAGCGCACGTGAGGCGCTGTTGACGCGTCATCGGCGATGCAGAGTTCGAGGTGCGGATAGACCTGATCGAGCACCGATCTGATCGCCGCTTCAAGCCAGCCGCGCTCGGGGTTGTGCACCGGCATGATCAGGCTGATGACCGGCGCGTCAGCGTCGGCTTCGGAAACGCGGCGCATGGTCGCGAGCTGCGTGGCGTTCGGGGTGTGCAGCGCGAGCCAACGACGGTACTGGCGGCGGCGAGCAGCGGCGGTGTCGGCCACGCCGATCGCCCTGCGAAGGTCGCGGTCACGGCGGATCAGTCCGGCCAGTGCCGACGGACCGCGGTCGACGAGTGTCAGCGTCCTCGACGCCGCCTTGTGCAGGGTCTGCTGGCGACGAGACTCCGGGGGCACCACCCGGCGCACCTTGCGGACGACGGACACGGCAATCCGGGCGGATGCGCTGCCGGTGGCATCGGCGAGCTCAGCCCGCAACACCTGGAGCTGCGCCTCCAGCTCGGTGATGTGGCGCCGCGCCGCCCGCAACTCCTCGCCGAGCCTGTCGATCTCATCGCGCGGCGCCGTCATGGAGCGGAACGCGGCGATCTTGGCGCAGCCATCTCGAGATGCATCGACAGCAGATGGTAGGCGGGGTGCGCGCGATGCGCCGCCGCCCAAGGTGCTCGAACTCGAGCGGGACGGCTACGATCCCATCGTGAGCGACGTCCACAGCCGTCCATCCGTCCCAGCTGGAATCCCGCGCCGCGTCCTCTCCAGGGCGAGGGAGTCAGCCGTTGCCCTCACTCAACCATCCGCCGACGCGATGGCGGGTTGGTACCTGCGCAGGCTGGGACGGCGCCTGCAGACGACCCCGCACGAGGTGCCTCGAGACCTGGTCGCCGCCCTGCGGCCGGTGTTGCAGGCGGGCGTGACCCACCATGACGGCGCTGGGGGATCAGCCCTCGAGGCGCTGGTGACCGAAAGCTTCGAGAGGCTTTCCCCGCAGGAATCCGACGGGCAACCCAATCCCGCCGTCCGCGATGCAATCGTCGACCAGTTTCACCGGCTGTTCTACAACGACCCCGGAACCTGGCTCGAGACACGCTGGTTGGGCGTTCCGGCGTGGAAATGTCCCCTGGACCTCTGGATCTACCAGGAGATCCTGCAGGAATTGCGTCCGCAGCTGATCGTCGAATGCGGGACGGCGCACGGCGGCAGTGCGTACTTCCTGGCGTCGATCTGCGATCTTCTCGGAAGTGGCGAGATCGTCACCATCGACGTCGACGCGAAGCCCGGAAGACCGGTGCATCCACGCATCACCTACATCAAGGGCTCGTCGATCGACCCGGACGTGATCGCGCAGGTGCACGCCCGGCTCCCGGTCGACGGGAATGTCCTCGTGATCCTGGATTCGGACCATCATGCAGCGCACGTCGAGCGCGAGCTGTCGCTGTACGCCGGCATTGTCAGCGTTGGTTCGTACCTCATCGTCGAGGACACCAACATCAACAACCATCCGGTCGGACCTCACTTCGGTCCCGGGCCCATGGAGGCGGCGTCAGCGTTCCTCAACAGCAACGATCAATTCGTCGTGGATGAAGGGAAACAGAAGTATCACCTCACCTTCAACCCGCGGGGGTTTCTGCGACGAGTGTCTCCCCCATGACGGTCGCCGCCCGCGACAGCACCATCCTCGAGAGTATCCAGCGTCCGCGAAGCGTGTTCCAGCGGAACATCAACCTGGTTCGCGAGCTGTCGATCACCGCGTTCAAACTCAAATACACGGGATCCGCGCTGGGCTACGTGTGGTCTCTGATCAAGCCGCTGATGCTCTTCGGGATCATGTACCTCGTTTTCAGCATCCTGCTCGGCGCCGGAAGGAAGGCGTGGGATTTTCCCGTACAGCTCCTGGTGGCGATCGTGGCCTGGACATTCTTCACCGAGGCGACGACGACGGCGATGAACTCGGTTGCGGGCAACGGCGACCTGATTCGGAAGGCTTACTTCCCGCGCTGGATCCTCGTGGCCGCATCGACGACGAGCGCGATGCTGACCTTCGCAATCAACACAGCGCTGGTCGTGATCATCACCTTCGCATTGGGTCATCTCGACCTCACGTGGATCAGCCTGCTCGCCCCGCTGTACTACCTCGAGCTCATCGTCCTGGTCCTCGGCCTCTCGATGCTGCTGTCGGCGCTGTTCGTGTTCTTCAGAGACCTCGGGCACATCTGGGAGATCCTGACTCTCGTTCTTTTCTACGGCTCGGCTGTGGTGTTTCCCTTCGCGACCATCCAGCAGTACTCGAAAAAGCTCGCTGACATCGCCGGCCTGAACCCAATCGCGCAGATCATCACCGACCTCCGTCACGTGCTGATCCAGCCCGCGAAGGTGCCTTCCATGGCGTCCATGATCGGGCCACTCGTGATCATCCCCATCGTGCTCAGCGTCGGCGTGTTCATCCTCGGTTTCACCGTCTTTCACAAGCTCACACCTAGGTTCGCGGAATCGTTGTGAAGCCGGTCGTTGAGGTCTCCAACCTCCGCAAGCGATTTCGCCTGCCGCTCGACAGGAGCAGCACGCTCAAGTATCGAGTCACTCACTGGCGGAGCTCCTCTCGGTATCGGGACCTGATCGCACTTCGGGACATCTCCTTTGACATCCCTCAGGGTCAGTTCCTCGGGATCGCGGGCCCCAACGGATGTGGCAAGAGCACCCTGCTCAAAATCCTTTGCCGGATCTACAAAGCGGACTCCGGGTATGCGCGCGTCAACGGCGAGTTCTCCGCGTTTCTCGAGCTCGGCGTCGGTTTCAACCCCGAGCTCACCGCCCGCGAGAACATCTTCCTGGGTGGCGCGATGCTCGGCCTCACCCGCGGGCAACTGCGTGACAAGGTCGACGAGGTCTTCGCGTTCGCCGAGCTGGAGGACTTCGCCGAGCAGAAGCTCAAGAACTTCTCGTCAGGCATGCAGGTCCGTCTCGCGTTCAGCGTCGCCATCCTCGCGCAGACCGACCTGCTGGTCATGGACGAGGTGCTCGCGGTCGGCGACGCGAGCTTCCAGGAGAAGTGCTTCGACACCTTCAGCCGGTACAAGCGTGAAGGCAAGACCATCGTGCTGGTGAGCCACGATCTCGGTTCCCTCGAGGAGTACTGCGACCGGGTGATCCTGCTCAATCACGGGGAGATGATCGCCGACGGTCCCGCCGCCGAGGTCACGTCCGCGTACCACCGGATGGTCGCCGACCACGCGGTCGCGGCCGAGCGCGATACCGGGGCGGAGCTCCGACGCGGTGATCCGAGTCGAGTGGGGCTCACGAGCGGTCGAGTTCGCCTCGGTGAGCCTCATCGATGGCAACGGACAGAATGCCCGTCGCTTCGATACGGGTGCACCGATGACCCTCGACCTGCAGCTGCTCGTCCACCGAGACGTCGGTGACGTCGTCTGCGGGATGGCGATTCGCCGCGCGGACGGACTGCTGCTCGCCGGAACCAATACCTTCCTGGACCACGTCACTGTGTCAACTCACTCGGCGGGACAGGTGATCTCGATCCGCTACGTGATCAACTCGCTGCCGCTGCTGGCGGGTGGGTACATCGTCCAGGTAGCGCTCGAGGATGTCACTGGGCACTCATACGATCACATCGCTCCGGCGGCGAGCTTTCACATCAACAACATGGGCGGGCACGTCGGCGTGCTCGAGATGCACGGGCGCTGGCAGGTGGAGCAGGACGTGCCTACGAGTGCCGTTCGCCAGACGGCCGGGTAACCACGCGCTGATTCAGATCGGCGCGCCGGTGACGAAGAAGAGCAGGTGCGCGGGGACGACCCCCATGACCACGCTGATGATCAGCACGTAGAGCATCGCGGTCGCCGGTTGGTTGGCGCGGATCCGCGCGAAGTGCCTTGTCAGCAGCGCCACGCCGGTGGTGAACACGATCCCGGACCCGACCACGAGCAGCCAGAAGGGCACGGCGTCGCCCGACCAGAGCAGCTCGCCCCGGACCGTCGATCCCGCGGTGAGCAGCACCAGCACGATCACCGCAGCCTGGATGGCCACGGCGGCGAAGACGATGTCGATCGCCCGGCGCAGCGGACGGAATGACAGATTGGGGGCGACCAGGTACCAATGGCCGAGGAGCATCCCGGCAAGCGCGCTGCCCGAGACCAGCGCCGCCGGGACGAACGCGACGACGGCGGTGCCGACCCCGCCGAGCGAGGGGCCGAAGGCGGCCGCGGCCTTGGCGATGGCCATCGCGCCGAAGCCGATGGTGATCGCGCCCACCACCCGGCGCGCGACGTCGGTCATCACCGAGCAGAAGAATGCGTAGGCCAGCAGGACGATCGTGAACGCGATCGACCAGTGAAACAGCGATGCCTGCGCGCCCGGCGGCAGTGCTGCTCCGAGCAGGGCGGTGCCGGAAGGGAGCAGCGCCTCGATGAGCACGTCGAGGGCCATGACCCCGGCGCAGATGAGCGAGGTGGTGCCCACGAATCCGCGCCCCACCTTACCGACCACATCCACCGCGTAGGCGGCGACCGTCGTGCCCGCGGCAACCTCCAGCAGCACCACCACCGTGGCGATCGGAGCAAGCGCCGGCAACGAGGTGGGATCGGGCACCGAACGATCCTACGGTTGTGGTGGCGCCGGGCCGAGGGGGAAGCCGGTCAGGCCGACGGCTTGCGCCTGCTGAGCCGATCGACCGTCCGGAGTGCCCTCTGCAGGAAGCGCTGCCTCGAGGTCCCCGGGGGGACAGCCTTGGCGACCGCGCCGCTCATCCGTATCGCCACTCGCACCGACCGGCGCTCGCTCCAGGCCGCCGTGGACTTCGAGCGCGTGTTCGAGCGCGTCCACGCGTGCCTGCAACCCCGCGAGCTCGCGCATCTGGTCGACGACCAGCGCATTACGCTCTTGGAGCTCGTGGAGCATCCTCGAGTAGGCGCGGTCGTAGTCGGCGACGACCCGATGCATCGGGTCTTTGGAGCGCCGGTAGCGCGCGGCCCACGGCGCGATGTAGGCGCCGTCGTAGTCGACGTCGCGGATGAAGCCCTGGCGCGCGAAGCGCTCGGTCCAGTACTCCTGTGGATGGATATTGGTATGGGTGGGATCGCGGTAGTGCATCGGGGTCGAGGTGAGGATCACCTCGTCGGTGAAGGCACAGAGATTGACGATCGCCCGATCGGCGTCCGGGGGCGGCATGTGCTCGACGACCTCGAAGCAGGTGATGACGTCGTAGTGCCGGGCAAACGGCTCGGTGATCGATCCGACCCTGAGAAATTGCCGGATGTCCTCGCGCGCGTGGTTGACCGCAAACTCGCTGAAGTCGACGCCATCAGCCTCGACACCTCGATCGCGCAGGGCTTCGACGAGCAGCCCGATGGCGCAGCCGGCGTCGAGCGCTGTCTTCGGATGGAAGTCCTCGATCAGGCGGTCGGCGATCTTGCCGAAGAAGTCGATCCAGAAGTCGTTTCGCTCGTAGGCGACGCCGTCCACCGCATAGTGGCCGTAGTAGTCGGCGGCGTAGTCGCTCGCCACCGTGCCCGCGTGAACGGCCGCTCCGTCGCTGCCGTCCGGCGTCGATTCGTCGTCGGCCGTGTCCGATGCGCTCCTCACCCCGGCGCATGCTAACACCGGCTCGAACGAGTGGATATCCCTCGGGTGACGGTTTCGCACACCCGGTTCCAATTCGATTTGGCCCTGCTAGGTTGGGCCGCGATGCCTGACCAGCGATCGCTGCTCCGCGGCCGTCTCGCCAACGCGATCGGCGACGTCGTCGACGTCGCGTCGCAGCTGGCTCCCCAGGCCACACGGGCGACAGCGCCCGCACCGCCGCCCCCGCCGCTCGAATCAGTTGGGCGGGCGTGGACGCTGGCCGCGGCCATGGAGCCGGTGCCGGCGCTGATCGTCGAAGGCGTCGACGCGCCGCGCTCCTCTTTCGGACCGATCGCACCTCCGCCTCCCCCTGAACACCACCGTTCGCGTCTCCCGATCGCGGTCGTCGGATCGAGCTTCATCGTCCTGCTCGCGGTGATCGCGGTCCACCTGCTGACCAGCGGCACGGCGGTCCAGGCTCCGACTCACTCCCTCGGGCCGATCTCGCTGACCGGCGTCCGTCCGGTTGCCTCGGCACCTGCGGCGAGCGGCGCCATACCGGTCACCCAGGTGTCGTTCCCCGCCAAGACGTCTGTCGTCGACATCGAGGTGAACTCGGGGGGAGCCGCAGGGCAGGCGCCGGTTCAGGTGGTGGTGACCGTGGGACAGCCGGCGCAGACCATCATCGAGAACGCCTACGTGCTCAGTCAGTCCGGGAATACCGTCATTCCGCTGACCGCCCCGGGCGGCGTCTTCGCGCCCGGCGATTACGCGGTCACGATCACCTACAAGGGCGCGCTGGTCGGCTCAACGGCTTTCGCGGTCCACTGATGCTCGCGGCGGCGGTCAGTGCTCCACCGGAAGGCCGGCGGCCTCCCAGGCGTCGAGCCCGCCGGTGACGTTGTACGAGTTCGGCCGCCCGAACGCACGCAGGTAGTCGACCGCGCGAGCGCTGCGCCCGCCCATCCGGCAGTGCACGTAGACGTCGCGATCCGAGGGCACCTCGGTCAGACGGGCGGGCAGATCCCCGAGGGGAATCAACACCGAGCCGGGAATGCGCACGTCGTCGTACTCGGACTTTTCGCGCACGTCGATGAGCACGGCGCCATCGGCGAGGGCTTCGCTCGCTGCTTTGGGTGTGACCTCGGCGCTGTCGGACATTCGCGGCAGTATAGAGGTGGCGCTGGCGACTGCCGGGTCCAAGCGCCGGCGAGCCTGTTAGGCTCGTCACCGTGAGCACGGTTGCCGCACCGGCGGTGGTGGACTCTCCCTGGCTGAACGCACAGCGCCAGTTCGACAACGCCGCCGAGATCCTCAATCTCTCATCGGGGTTGCGCGCTGTTCTGCGTGAGGTTCGACGCGAGCTCGTGGTGCGCTTCCCGGTGAAGATGGACGACGGCAGCGTCCGCATGTTCGAGGGATACCGGGTCCAGCACAACGTGACTCGCGGGCCTGCCAAGGGCGGCCTCCGTTTCCATCCGGCGACCGACATCGACGAGGTCAAGGCGCTCGCGATGTGGATGACCTGGAAATGCGCGCTCGCCAACCTTCCCTACGGCGGCGCCAAAGGGGGCGTGGCGGTCGACCCGAGCACGCTCAGCCACCGCGAACTTGAGCGTCTCACCAGGAGGTTCGCCGCCGAGATCAGCGTGCTTGTCGGACCCGAGTCGGACATCCCCGCGCCGGACGTCAACACGACCCCCGAGATCATGGCCTGGATCATGGACACGATATCCATGCAGGCCGGCTATTCGGTCCCCGCGTCGGTGACCGGCAAGCCGCTGGAGATCGGCGGCAGCGAGGGCCGTCCCAGCGCGACCGGGCGTGGCGTGAACATCATTGCGATCGAGGCGTGCAAGCTGCTCGGGCTGGAGCCGTCGCAGGCAACCGTTGCAGTGCAGGGCTTCGGCAACGTCGGTACGTGGGCGTGCCAGCTCATGCACGAGTTGGGCTTCACGGTCTGCGCAGTTTCCGACGTCACCGGCGGTATCTACTCGAGGGATGGCATCGACATCCACGCACTCCAAGCCTACCGCCAGAAGAATCGCAGCATCCAGGGGTTCCACGGGACGACGCCCGTGACCAACACGGAACTGCTGGAGCTGGACGTCGACGTCCTCGTTCCGGCCGCGATGGAGAATCAGATCACCGCTCGCAACGCTGGCAGGATCCAGGCACGGCTCATCGTCGAGGCCGCCAACGGGCCGACGACGCCGGACGCCGACAGCATCCTCGAACGCCGCGGGATCACGGTCGTGCCCGACATCCTCGCCAACTCCGGCGGCGTCACGGTCTCGTACTTCGAGTGGGTCCAGGACCTGCAATCGCTGTTCTGGGAGGAGGACGAGATCAACGTCCGCCTCAAGAAGATCCTCCAGAAGGCGTTCGGACAGATGTGCGACCAGGCTGACCGGCATCACGTGTCGCTCCGGCTCGGCGCCTACCTGGTCGCCGTCAAGCGGGTCGCCGACGCGACCGCAGTGCGAGGCATCTACCCGTAGAGGCGTCTCCCGCCCGCGGCTCGGTCATGAAGCTCTTCAATCGGCTGCGCACTCTGCCGCTACCGGCCGGCACCATCCCGGTCGCGATCGGCCTTGGGCTCGCGGGCCTGATGCAGTACGGCTTCCTCGTGGTCGCGGCGCGGGCGCTCGGCACCGCTCGCTTCGCTCCTCTTTCGGTGTTCTGGGCGCTGCTCTTCGTCTGCGGTCCGGGATTCTTCCTGCCGCTCGAGCAGGAGACCGGCCGGGCGATCGCGGCCAGACGGGTGCGCGGCGAGGGCGGACGTCCGGTCTTCATGCGCGCGGCATTGCTCGGCAGTGTCCTGGCGGTGGTGTTGATCATCGCCACGCTGGCGGCGGCCGGCCCGATCGACCAGCACGTCTTCAAAGGAGACCCGGCGTTGCTCGCCGGGCTCGTGGGCGGGTTCGCCGCGTATCTCTGCGAGTTCCTCGCCCGGGGTGCCCTGGCGGGCAACGCTCGCTTCGGCGCCTACGGGCTCCTGCTCGGCGGCGAAGGAGCACTCCGGGTCGTGTTCGCCGCGATCCTCGCGGTCGTGGGAGTCAAGACCGCCGGTCCCTACGGGATCTCGCTCATCGTCGCCTCATTCGCGGCGATCGCCCTGGCGACCGCCGGCCGGCGCGGACTGCTCCGTCCCGGCCCGCCCGCGCCGTGGCGGGAGATCACCCACGCTCTCGGCTTCCTCCTGATCGCCTCGGTGTTCACCCAGGTGCTGCTCAGCGTCGGCGCGGTCGCCGTGCAGCTGCTCGCGACGCCGGCCGAGCAGACCGCGGCGGGCAGGTTCCAGTTGAGCCGGATCGTCGCCTACGTTCCGATCTTCCTGTTCCAAGCGGTCCAGTCGGCGCTGCTCCCCAAGCTCTCCACGCTTGCCACCGGCGGACGCCACCGTGAGTTCCAGGCCCTGCTGACCCGGCTGCTGCTCCTCATGGCTGGTCTGGGCGCGGTCGCCATCGCCGGTTTCACGATCCTGGGTCCGACCGTGACCCGGATCCTCTTCGGCCACGGATTCGAATTGAGCAACCTCGACTTCGCGCTGCTGTCGGCCAGCTGCATCGGGTTCATCTTCACCCAGATCTTCGGCTACGTCCTGATCTCCCTCTCCGGCTACCGGCGGGTGGCCCTGGGGTGGACGTGCGGGGCGATCGTGTTCTTCGTGGTGACCGCGGTCGGCTCGTCACTGTTCCTGCGGGTCGAGCTGGGGCTGCTCTGCGGCGCGCTCGCTTCGTCAGCGGTCATGGCGGTGCTGCTGCTCCCCCTGTTGCGAGCGCGCGGCGCTATCGAAACGGACCTGCTAATTTCCGATTTGGGAGGCCCGCCCGGCTGAGACTGCGCCCATGGGTGCTCGTGCCCGGATCGCGCTGGTCGGAGCCGGGGCGATGGGCGCCAATCACGCGCGCGTCATCACGGAGTCCGACGGCGCCGACCTGACGGTGATCATCGACACCGATTCCGAGCGGGTCCGACCGCTCGCGGAACGGCTCGGCTGCTCCTTTGCCGAGGATCTCGACGCCGCCGCCGGATGCGACGCCGCCGTGATCGCGACCCCGACCGCCTTTCATGCGATCGCCGCGCGGGCCTTGCTCGAGCTCGGAAAGCCGATCCTCGTCGAGAAGCCGGTGACGCCCGACCTCGAGACCAGCCGGGCGCTGGTCGCGTGCGCAGAGCGCCGGGGCGTGCCCCTGATGTGCGGCTTCGTGGAGCGCTTCAACCCGGTCGTTGCCACCATGCGCAGCCTCCTCGACGAGGATCCGGTCCACATCGTAGGGCTCCGCCACTCACCGGAGACGCCACGAAGCACCCTGAGCGTCGTCTTCGATCTGCTGATCCACGAGATCGACCTCGCGCTGACCTACATGGGCGGGGCGAGGCCGTCTCGCGTCTGCGGCGCCACCAGCGCGGCGGGTCGCGAGTCGATCATGGAGGTCGCCGACTGCCTGCTCCAATTCCAGAGTGGGGCGATCGCGACCCTCTCTGCCAGCCGGGCGAGCCAGCGCAAGGTGCGTACCCAACTCGTCGCCACGTCGACTGCGCTCTACGACATCGACCTCCTCCGCCAGGACCTGACCGTCTACCGGCATCGAGCCCACGCCCAAGGGGTCGGCGTCGGCCAGGCCGCCGGGTATCGAGCCGAGACCGTGATCGACATCCCATTCGTCCGCCATACCGGCGAGCCGCTCGCGCTCCAGTTCGCCCACTTCCTCGATCTGGTGTCGGGTCGCGCCGACGCATGTGCGGAACGCAACTCGATTCTTCCGGCTCACGAGGTCGCGGCTGCGATCGAGGAGTGCTCGTGAGCGACCCGACCGTCACCTACGTCATCCCGGTCCACAACCAGATCGCCAACGTACGAAGGACCGTTCGCCTGCTGGTCGCGCGCCTTGGCCACCTTCCCGGGTCGGAGATCATCCTCGTGGAGAACGGGTCGACCGACGGATCCGGCCCGCTCTGCCTCTCGGTGGCGGCGTCGGTCGACAGCGACGAGGTGGCCGTTCGGGTCACCACCTCGGCGAAGGGCATGGGCTTCGCGTGGCGCCGGGGGATCGCCATGGCCCGCGCTGACACCCTGGTCCTGACCGCGGCCGACCTGCCCTTCGGCTTCACCGATCTCGACGGCTACCTCGGCCTCAGCCCGCGCCCGGCCCTCGTGATGGGGTCGAAGACGCATCCCGAGTCGCAGATCGAGGCGCCGGCGGTCCGGCGCGCCATGTCGGCGGGATTCGGCCTGCTGCGCTCCGGCATCATCGGGCTCGACGTCGACACCCAGGGCACGGTGCTCATCCAGCGCTCGCTCGCCCATGCATTGTTGCCGCGCCTGCGCGCCGGCGATTACCTGATCGGCGCCGAGATCAATCTCTGGGCCGTGCACGAGGGAGTCACGCCGGTGGAGGTCCCGGTCGTCTACACGGCGTCCGGGCATTCCACGGTGTCCCCACTTCGCGATTCGGTGTCGATGGCGGTGGGCCTCGTGGCCCTGCGCCGGCGGCTCGCCGAGGAGCGGCGCCCGCAGCGGCATGCCGGCGAGGTGGCGGCATCGTGACCGCCGTCCACGCCCCGGCTGAGCCTCGGATCCGGATCTCCGCACCCCATCTGGGCCGGGAGGTCGAGGAACTGGTCCTTTCGGTGCTCCGCAGCGGCCACCTCGCCCAGGGGCCGATGGTCGAACGATTTGAAGCGCTCTGCACGGCGATGGCCGGCACCGCGCACGCGATCGCGGTGAGCAACGGGACGGTCGCGCTCGACGCGGCGCTGGCCGTGCTCGAGATCGGTCCGGGCCAGGAGGTGATCACGTCCCCGTTCACCTTCGCGGCAACCATCAACGCGATCCTGCGCAGTGGGGCGTCGGTTCGTTTCGCCGACATCCGCGAGGACTTCACGATCGATCCGGCGTCGGTCGCCGCGTTGATCGGGCCGGCGACGGCGGCGATCATGCCAGTGCATCTCTATGGGCTCCCCGCCGACATGCGCCCGCTCATGTCGCTCGCCGCCTCGCACCGGCTGTCGGTGGTCGAGGACGCCGCTCAAGCGCACGCCGCCGACATCGACGGCCGTCGCACCGGCGGTTTCGGCCTGGGCTGCTTCTCGTTCTATGCCACCAAGAACGTCACCAGCGGCGAGGGCGGCTGCGTCACCACCGACGATTCGATGCTCGCCGAGCGACTCAGGGTGCTGCGCAACCAGGGGATGCGCTCCCGGTATGATTACGCCATGATCGGCCAGAACTGGCGGATGACCGACGTGGCCGCGGCGATCGCCATTCCCCAGATGGAGCACCTCGACGAGATCGTCAGAGCGCGACGGCACAATGCCGCGGTGCTGACGTCGCTGCTCGAGACCAATCCGGCAGTCACGACTCCGTTCGTGCCCTCCGGTCGCGGCCATGTCTGGCACCAGTACACGGTGCTGCTGGAGCCGGGGATCGATCGTGACCGCGTCGCGGCGGCGATGTCGTCAGACGGCGTCGATACCGGCGTGTACTACCCCGCGCTGGTCTGGGACCACGACGCCTACCGCAACCATCCGAACGTGCACCGGGACGACACTCCGGTCGCGCGCGACTCGGCGTTGCGCTGCCTCTCGCTCCCCGTGCACCCCGGGTTGAGCGCCCACGATCTAGAGCGGGTTGCCGCCAGTCTCGAGCGGGCGCTGATCGCGATCTGACAGCGGCGCCGCGTCAGCCGGACGCCGTCGAACTCGATCGCCGAGAGCAGTTCGTCACCCTGGTCGGCGGGCCCGACCAGCGCCATGCGCACCTCCCCGATGCCATCGGCGATCTGCTCGGCGATCGTCTGCACCTCGGCCGCGGTGACCTTCATGATGGCCTCGGCACGGTCGTCCGGGGTCTCGAGCGGGAGTTCGGCGCGCCAGCGAGTCCCGTAGAACCGCGCGCTCGCGATTGATGTCTCGGTGGAGCGCAGCAGCCTGCCGATCATCGCCGACTTCGCGGCGGCGAGCTCGTCGGCGGCGACGCGCTTCGAGGCGATCTTGCGGAACTCCTTGAACGCGAGCCTCGTGGCTTTGCGCGCGTCCTTCGGGCGGGTCGCGGTGGCGATCGCGAACAGCCCGGTGTCGTCGAAACCGGCGTGGTGCGCGTAGATGCTGTAGACGAGACCGTTGCGCTCTCGAACCGTCTGGAACAACCGCGACGACATGCCACCGCCGAGCACATGGGTCATGACCGAGAGCTGAGTGCGTCGCGGGTCGGTCGCCGGGATCCCGGGCACGGCGAACACCATGTGCACCTGCGGCTCCTCCTGCGCGGTCACAGGGCGGACGTTGGCCGTGTAGCGATCCCCGAGGCCCCATTTGGCCTTGGTGCGGCGACGCGGCTTGCCCCGCGGGATGTCCGCGAGCAGCTCGAGCGCCTGGTCCTGGCTCATGGTCGCGCCGCCCGCGATGACGAGGCACATCGACTTCGGCGAATAGAACGCACGGTGGTACTCGGTGAGCTGTTCGCGCGTCGCCTTCTCGATCACCGCGGGAAATCCGGCAGCGGACCAGGACATCGGCTGGTCACCGCCGAAGGCCACGGTTCCGAGACGGTCCCATATCCAGCCGTCGGGGTCGGCGAGCCGCATCGACAGCTCCTGGAGCACGACGTTGCGCTCGCGCTCGACCTCCTCGGCTGCGAAGAGAGGCCGGCTGAGCATGTCGCAGATGACATCCGCAAGCTCGAGCATCGCGGTCGCCGGGCCTTCGGCGAAGTACGCGACTTCCTCGGTATCGGTGTACGCGTTGGTGTTGGCGCCGAGACGATCGATCTCGCGCGAGATGATCTTCGTGGTGGGGCGGCGCTCGGTGCCCTTGAAGAACATGTGCTCGAGGTAGTGCGCGAGCCCGGAGGTCTCGGCCGATTCGTCGCGAGAGCCGGCGCGAACGATGAGGAACACGCCGGAGTTCCGGCTGCTCGAGGGCGCGTTGAGCAGGCTGACTCCGTTGCCGAGAACCGTCAGCTCGGGCCGATAGGGGATGTTTGCGGCCATGGCTATGTGGTTCCCGATTCCCAGGACGCGAGATATTTCTGCTGCTCATCGGTGAGCGTGTCGATGCTCACCCCCATCGCCTGCAGCTTGAGTCGCGCGACCTCGCGGTCGATCTCCAACGGCACGTCGTGGACCGCGAGCGCCAGGTCCTTGTGGTGTTTGGCGATGTGCTCCGCGCACAGCGCCTGGTTGGCGAAGCTCATGTCCATCACCGCCGCCGGGTGACCTTCGGCCGCGGCGAGATTGAGCAGGCGGCCCTCGGCGAGCACGTGGATGGTGCGCCCGTCACGCAGCCGGTGCGATTGCACGAACGTGCGCGGCGCGGTGACCTCGACCGACAGGTCGTCGATCGCGGCGAGGTTGATCTCGTCGTTGAAGTGCCCGCTGTTGGCGATGATCGCGCCGTCCTTGAAGCGCTCGATGGCGCCACGGTCGATCACGTTGATGTCACCGGTCACGGTGATCACGATGTCGGCGTTCGGCGCCGCCTCCGCGAGCGGCATCACGCGATAGCCGTCCATCACCGCCTCGAGCGCGCGCGTCGGATCCACCTCGGTGACGATGACATGCGCGCCGAGCCCGGTCGCACGGCTGGCGAGACCGCGACCGCACCAGCCGTAGCCGCAGACGACAAACGTCTTGCCCGCGAGCAGGACGTTGGTCGCCCTGATCAACCCGTCGATGGTGCTCTGCCCGGTGCCGTAGCGGTTGTCGAAGAGGTGCTTGGTGAGCGCCTCGTTGACCGCGATGATCGGAAAGCGCAGCGCACCGTCGCGCGCCATGGCGCGCAGCCGGATCACGCCGGTGGTCGTTTCCTCGGTGCCGGCGATCACGTCCTCGAGCAGTTCGCGCCGACCCTTGTGCAGCTCCGCGACGAGATCGGCGCCGTCGTCCATCGTGACCTGCGGCCGCGCGTCGAGCACCGACTGGATGTGAGCGTAATACCGCGCGGAGTCCTCGCCTTTGACGGCGAACGTCGGGATCCCATGCTGGCGTGCGAGCGCCGCGGCCACGGCATCCTGTGTGGACAGGGGATTGCTGGCGCAGAGGCTGACCTGGGCGCCGCCCGCCTTGAGGGTGATGGCGAGGTTTGCGGTCTCGCTGGTGACGTGCAGGCATGCGCCGAGACGCAGACCCTCGAGCGGCCGCTCACGCGCGAATCGCTCGCGGATGATGCGCAGCACCGGCATCTCGCGCGCCGCCCAATCGATGAGGCGCTGCCCTTCGCCGGCCAGGGTCGGGTCGGCGACATCGGACTCCGCCACTTTCAACATGTTGGTCACGCGATTCCTCCATCTCCATTTGTCCGCAACAGCGCCGTGTACGGGCGCCCGCCGAGCGCGGCCGATCCCCCGAGCGCGCTCAACTCAATCAAGAACGCGAATCCCACGATATCTCCACCGAGGCGGTCCACGAGCGCCGCGGCAGCGCCGGCGGTGCCCCCGGTGGCGAGCAGGTCGTCGACGATCAGCACGCGCTGGCCCGGCTGGATCGCGTCGGCGTGCATCTCGACCACCGCCTCCCCGTACTCGAGCGTGTAGGACTGCGAGATCCGCGTCGAGGGAAGCCGTCCCTCCTTGCGGACCAACGCGAACCCTGCGCCGAGGCGGTCGGCCACAGCGCCCCCGAGGATGAATCCACGCGATTCGATACCCGCGACGATTTCCACGCCCCGATCGCGATACGGCTGGGCCAGGGCAGACACCGCGGCGGCGAACGCAGTGCGGTCGCCGAGCAACAGCGTGATGTCCTTGAAGACGATGCCGGGGCGGGGGAAATCAGGCACGTCCCGGATCAGCGAGCGCAGCCGTTCGATCACGTCCCGCTCTTGAATCGTCACCGGAGCCAGTCTATCCGACAAACTCTGTGACCGTGCCCTCCCCAGCGAGCCCTGCGCGATGAGGGTGGCCATGGATGGGCGGCCGCTCCAGGGCGCGTCCTCGGTGCGCGGGATTGGGAGCTACGAGCGCGGCCTGCTCGCGGGGTTCGGCGAGCTGGCGCAGCCGCCTCAGGTCAGCCTGCTGCTCTCCGCGCACCAGGAGCTGCCGGCCGAGGTCACGATCGCCCTCCGGCCCGTGGCGCGGCGCATCCCCGTGGTCCACCCGACGCTCCAGCCGATCGCCGATACGCTCCTGGTGGCGAACGCGCTTCGCGGCACGAACGCCGACCTGTACCACGCGATCGAGTTCGGACAGCCGTTGCGCACGCAACTCCCGGTGGTGGTCACGGTCCACGACCTGATTCCGTTCGTGATGCCACGCGACTACCCGTGGGTGCGCAGGGCACGGATCCTCGGACTGCGCCTCCTCCACCGCGCCGACGCGGTGATCGCCGTGTCCGACTCAACCCGTCGCGACGTCATCCGCTTCACGAGAACGGATCCGGGGCGGATCGCCGTGATCCCGGAAGGAATCTCACCCGCGTTCCGTCCCGCCTCCCCTGATGCGGTGCACCGCCTTCGCGACAAATTCCGCCTGCACCGGCCGTTCCTCCTCGCGGTCGGCACCTTCGACCCGCGCAAGCGCATCGCTGTGCTCGCCGACGTGGTCCGTCGCGTTCGTCGCGACCACGATGTTGCGCTCGTCATCGCCGGCGATCAGGGGACGTTCACTGGAGCGGTGACCGACGCGCTGGCGCGCGCCGGGCTCGCCGAACACGGTCGCGTGATCGGCCACGTCACCAACGACGATCTGGTCGCCCTGTACACCGCTGCTGAGGTATTCGTCTTCACGTCCGCATACGAAGGGTTCGGATTGCCGCCGCTCGAGGCGATGGCCTGCGGCACGCCGGCGGTGGTCTTCGACAACTCGTCGCTGCGGGAGGTGAGCGGCGGCGCGGCGAGCATCGTGCCCGACGGCGATGCGAACGCCATGGCGGCGGCGATCAACGCCGTGCTCGACGACCCTGCCGAGCGCGAGCGGCGGCGGTCCGACGGGCTTGCATGGGTCGCGAATTTCACCTGGCCGCGGGCCGCGGCGTTGACCTATGAGATCTATCGGTCGGTGCTCGAGCGCTGAAGGCGCCGAGCGCTACGCCTTTTCGGTGACGTGATATTCGAGATACGCGCCGAACATCAGCC
Organism: Candidatus Dormiibacterota bacterium; assembly: GCA_963709585.1. Classification (GTDB taxonomy): domain Bacteria; phylum Chloroflexota; class Dormibacteria; order Aeolococcales; family Aeolococcaceae; genus Palsa-851. The sequence continues at coordinate 50,590 of CAVPXI010000006.1, forward strand.
GGGTCTGCGCCTCGAGTGCCGGGATCACGCTGAGCGCGAGTCCCACGACCGGGTACGTGAACAGCTGCAACTCCGCCCAGCGCCTGCGCCACCACGGCCACTCCCTGGGCTTTGGAGATATCCGATAGTCGACCTGCACCAGGAGCAGGGTGTTGAGCAGCGTAATCGTGAGAATGCTCGCGCTGAGACTGCCGAGCAACGCCGAGGTTGACGAGAGACTGTAGTCAAGGTCGATGAAGGCCGGCAGCGCACCCCCGAAGAAGAGGAGCAACGGCAGCGTTGCCCAGGTCAGATGGTTGAAGATGAGATTTGCATATCGGCGTGCGCGCAGACGCCACGGGATCTCCGGGTGCATCAGCATTCGTGAGGTGACGTAAGGGATGTCGGTTGCTCCCCATGCCCACCGCTTGATCTGGTTGTACTGCGACGCGTGGGTTGCGGTGTAGGTGCGTGCGCGTGGAGCGTCGCCATACACAGGGAGGAACGCGGGTCTCGTGTTGAGCTTGCCGCCGGTGTGGAAGAAGGCCTTCCAGAAGAACCGCGAATCCTCGGGGATCACGTCGGAGTCCCAGTAGCCGACACTGGCCAGCAGGTCGAGCGACATCGAGTACGACGAGAACATGACCAGCCGATGCGGATTCTGGTGCAGGAACATCTGCCACTGGGTCGCGGCAGTCGCCATCACGCGCACGGCGGTGGGCACTCGCCAGATGTTGTTGAGGAACACGGGAACCGGTTGCCAGATCGAGACCAGTCGATCCTCGGCCGCGCAGAACTGCAGCGTGATGTAGGCGAAGTACTGTGGATGCAACCGGAAGTCGGAGTCGAGATCGGTCACCATGGTTCGGGACGGATCGAGACCCAGGTCGTCGCATGCCCCCTTGAGCACCGGTCCGCCATACGCCATGGCGGCCGACTTCCCCACGACGATTCCGGGGAGCAACGGGTCCTTGATGTGCAGGAACAGCCGGAACGAGTTCTCGAACTCAGCGCGCAGCCGGGCCACGTTCTCGATGCCGCCGGTGTCGGTCTCGCGGGTGATGATCGCGCAGACGCGGAGATGTGCCGGGTAGTTCTGCGCGGCGAGCGCGGCCACGGTCGCGTGGAGGATGTCGTACGAACTCGGTGTAGGTCGGAATAAGCGCGCACTGCACCACCTCGGACGGCTTCGGCGCTCCCTCGGGCAGTGACGCCTCGAGGTCCTCGCATCGCTGCCACCAGTCGACGGCCTCGGTGGCCTCGAGCGCTTTCAGAGTCTTGCGGACACCTCGCACCGTCACCGTGGTCCGCACCAGCCAGTAGGCGTCGAGGAGGACGGCACCGACGCCGAGGATCCAGAGCATCCCCGGGTCATTGAGCCTGATCGCGAACGCGGCAACCACCGGGACGAGCAGAGCGAACCACGTGAGGGCGCCCGGGAGGATTTCAAGGAGCCGCTGCTGGGTATGGTGCGACAGCGGGATCGCCCTGGATCGCGCGATCATCTGCACGCAGTCTACCGATCCGTCACATACGAGCCTGAATGCCCAAAGAACCAACCGACCCCACCGCCGAAGCCGACCAGGAGCCCGAGACCCCGGCCGCCGAGGTGCCGGAGGGTGACGCAGTCGAGCTGGACGATACCGACGACACCGACGACATCGCGATCGAGATCGGGGTTGTCGTCGCGGTCGACGAGGACGATGACGATGACGACGACGAGGAGGAGGTCGTGGCGGTAGCCGCGCCGGTGGTGGTCGCACCTCCACCGCGTCCTTCGCCGACACCCGGGCGACCGCCCGGGGCGCGCGAGGAACCCCCGCCCCCATTCGGCGTCGGCGAGCGGGTGATCCTCACGTCGAACACCCGCCCGCGCACGGGGACATCGATCGGGGACTACCCGGTCGGCTCCAGGGGAATCGTCGAGACGGTGTTGAGCCAGACGGCGATCGTTCGTTTCGACAGGCACTCGGACACCAAGGAGGTCGTCGCCTTCACGTGTCTCGAGACGGCCGAGACACCGGACCGCCATGCCGAGCTGACCCAGCTCATGGTCGAGCCTGTACGCGTCGGCGATCGAGGTCCGCGGCCCGCCGCCAACGGTGCGGTCGCGCCCTCCGCGGCTGAGCCGGCGCCGAAGCCGGCTGAAGCAGCGGTCGCGCCTCCGCCGCCCAGGGCCGCCGCGCCCCCCGCCAGACGGACGGAGCCGCATGTCGTGGTTGCGCCTCCGGCACCGCGGCCCGAGCCCGCCGCCAAGCCGTCCGCGACGGCATCCTCCCGTGAGGCGAGGACCATGGCCTCCGCGGCACCTGTGCAATCCAGACCCGCACTGAAAGCGGCCCCGGTGTCCAAGCCGAAGCCGGCTGCGAAGGCTGCCGCCGTCAAACCGGCACCGGCGGCCAAGCCGAAGCCCACCGTCAAGGCCAAACCGGCGGCCACACCCAAGTCCGCCGCCAGAGTGAAGCCTCCGGGCGCCGTCAAGCCCAAACCGGCAGCCAAAAGCGCCAAGAGCGGAACGAGCCCTGCCAAGAGCACCACGACGGCGAGGAGCGCCGTTACCGGCAAGAGCACCAAGGCCGGCAAGAGCGCCGCTGCCAAGCGCAGTGCCGGGAAGCGCACCGCTGCTCCGAAGAGCAGTGCCGCCAAGCGCACTGCGGCCAAGAAGCCCGCTGCCAGCAAGACGGTAGCCAAGAGCAAGACAGCCGCCAAGACGGCGGCCCGATCCGCAGCGGCCAAACCGGCGCCGAAGTCAGGCGCAAAAGCGGTCGCAAAGCCAGCCGCGAAGGCCAAGGCGACTGCGCCGAAGAGGTCGGCCGCCAAGCCCGCTCCAGCCAAGCCCGCTCGGTCGTCCGCCGCCAAACGACCGGCCCCCGCCAAGCGATCCCCGGCCACCACGGCCAAGTCAGCCCGCGTCAAACCCCAGGCAAGTCGCCGAGGACGCTGATCGGCCCCGGGCTTATCCCGCGCGGTTCGCCGCCTCCGGCTCCAGGGACGCGTAGACCCCGCGGTAGGCAGGTGGCAGGAGCTCGGCGATTCGCGATCCGATGAGATCGGCCACCGCCTGATCGTCGCGCCGTTCCCCAGGCACCCGCTCGGGTAGCTGGAAGACGGGGCCGAGCTTCAGCCGGATCGGGACGCGCCGGGGAAACCTGCGGCCCCGAGGAAGGGCGGCTTCAGTCCCCCAGACGCCCACGGGAAGAATGGATGCGCCGGACCGGCGTGCGAGGAACCCGACCCCCGCTTCGGCCCGGCGCATCCCAGGGGCGGCCGAGCGCGTGCCCTCGAGGAACATGAGCAGCCGGCCACGGCGCGCAAGCACATCGAGCGCCGTCTTCAGGGCACGGCGGTCGGCGGTGCCGCGGTCGATCGGGAAGCAATTACAGCCCGCGAGGATCCAGGCCACGATCGGGTTGTTGAACAACTCGCGCTTGGACATGCAGTAGAGAACCCCCGGACCAAAGCCGCCGAAGATCCACGGATCGATGTTGCTCAGGTGATTGCAGACCACCAGAAGTGGCCCTTCGGATGGAAACGACGACATCGGATCGAGCTGGAGCCCGCGACCGAAGAATCCGCGCAGCGAGACCCTGCAGATCAGCGAGACCGCGTGGTAGCGCAATGACCTGACCCCGTCATCGCGGACGGGGAATCGCTCGGGAAAGCCGGGAATCTCTGCGGTCACGAGTATCGATGGTAGGGCGTGCCGCATGGGCGGCAATACAATCCTGGCTCCGGCCCCCTTAGCTCATCGGTAGAGCAGCCGGCTTTAACCGGTTGAGGGAGGTTCGATTCCTCCAGGGGGCAGCGTTCGTGATCGCATCGGGGGCAACCCATCCGCCCAGAGTCGCGAAAGCCTGCTCGAGGCCATTGACTCGCTGCTGAAAGCTGGCGCTGCACAGGGGAGGCTGCGAGGCGAAATCGACGCTGCCGACGTGATGTTCGGGATCAGCGGGATCTCCCTGGTCGCCGGCGCGCCCGAACAGCGCGACCAAGCCGGGCTGCTCGACCTTCTCCTGGATGGCCTGCGCTATCGGCCTTCCGAGGCTCGCGGCCCCGTTTCCTGACCGACCGGCTTAGTCAGCGGCGCCGTGATGAGGGTGGCGACTAACGTGCGCGCAGAGCCGCGACCAACCATTCGTACGCCGGAATGAGGCTCGGCGTCTCTGACCAGCCGTTGATAATGCCGACCAGCTGCCAGTAACGCTCGACGCGGCGATCGCTGAACATGACCAACTGTTGCATCAACTCGGCGCGATAGCTCGCATTGTCGCTGCGATTCGCTGCTGCCGCAAACAATCTGACAAGATCGGCGACTATCGTCGCCGCTTCGTCGGATCGTGGATCAACGCCGGCGGCGACCGCTGAGCCTGCTCGCTCCACGACCGCTTGGCCTGCGCGTTGGGTGGCCCCATCGGTGTCGCTCAGACCGGAAGCAGCGCGCAGACGTGCGCCTTCGGCGGCCATCTCCGTCACCCGCGCACGAAAGTCCGAATCTTGCACAAGACCTGCGAGCTCGATCCAGGCATCGATCTGTGCGTCTGAAGGCCGCTCCGAGAGGGCCGGCAGGGTCGTTCTCATCCGACTCAGGAACGGGTCGTCGGGCCGGTCGGCGAAGACGGCCCCGAGAAACTCTTCCATGATCCGGCGGAACTCGTCGACGGACGCGCGTGCGAAAGCTGTCATTCGTTGTACCTCCTCGGGTCGGGATATTCCGCGAGCGATGGCGCGGAGCACGGCCCGACGGAGTGCGAGTTGACGGAGATGTAGATCGATGGCATCGGCACGCGCACGCGCGACGTCTTCGAGGCTCGACTGCTGTTCGGCAACGCGCGCGATGGTCTGGAGATCGATGCCGAGGTCGCGAAGAGCCCGGATCAACTCGAGGCGCCCCAGCGATTGCTCGTCGTAGCGACGATAGCCCGCAGGAGTTCGCCTTGCTTCCCGGACGAGCCCGATATCCGAGTAGTAGCGAATCGTCTTGACTGGCAGCCCGGTCAGTCGCGACAGCTCTCCGATTGAGACGTCCATACCCGACACCCTGGAGGATCCAGCTACGGGAGAGTCAAGACGCCCTACCTGGCGAGCGCCGCACGACGCACACCCACGGCATGCGTCCTGTCACAAGCGCTCAACAAACGCCCTCTCCGTTGCTGATACGCTGGCTGCAGAGAAGGGGAGTCGTGACGAAAGGCATGGCCAACGCAACGGCGCGGCTTTTGCTCGTGCACTGGCATCCCGTCGTGCTCAGAGGGCTGGCAGCCTGCCTCGGTCACGAGCCGGATCTCGAGTTGGTGGGCCTGGCCTCCAGCTGTGAGCAGGCCCTGGACGTGGCCGCCGAGTTACATCCCGACCTGGTGCTCATCGGCTATTCCACGCCGGTGATGGGCGGTATCGAGGTAACCCGCCGCCTTATCGAAGCCGACCCCGGCACGCTGGTGGTGCTGATCGGCGCCATGGCCGGCCCCGAACGGACAGCCCGCGCCCTGAAAAGCGGCGCAATGGGTTACGTGTTACTGGAAACGCCGCCCCAGGAACTCGCCAGCATGCTGCGCGGCCTCGTCCGAGGGAAGGACATCACGCTGCCCTGAGCAACGTCAGGCAGAGATCACCTCGACGTCGAGCAGCGACTGCGCCCTTCGCAACGACGCCTCAACGGCCTCCGGTGTCTCGCCACGAGCGAAGATGAAGCCGAGGTAGCGGTCCCCCTCTGGAAGCGGCCTCACGGGCGCACCGGAGGGTACCGAGATGGAAACCCCGGTGATGCCCTCGACCGACTCCGCTCGGTCGACGCCACCGACTCCGCGCAGGATCCCCGGTGCCGGTGTGGGCAGCATGAACACGCCGGCAGCGCTGTCGACCATGTGGATCGCGCCCAACGGCAACCGACATGCGTCGCGCAGGATGACGTTCTCGAGGGAGCGCACCTGGCCCGGGGCATCTGATCCGGCAACGCGGATGACCTGCGAGCACAGGCCACCGATAGACCGTGCGGCCACCTCGATGACCACCGCGACATCCCCGGCCATGCGGACCTCCGCGTGGACGGGCCCGTGACGCAATCCGAGCGCGGACACCGCAGTGCGCACCGCGTTCACCACCGCGCGTTGCGTCGCGTCATCGAGGCGCGAGGGCGTGACGTAGACCGTCTCCTCGAAGAACGGACCCGTGAGCGGATCCGGCTTGTCGAACAGGGCGATGACCTCGAGAACTCCTTCGCGCACAAGGCCTTCGACGGCGATCTCGACCCCGTCGACGTAGCTCTCGACGATGAGCGGCGGCACCGATCCGTCGTCGCAGATCTCGCGCAGCAAGGACGCGACTCGCTGTACCGCAACTGTTGCGGCGGCGCGGTCGTCGGCGCGGATCACACCGCGACTCGCGGCGAGATCCACGGGCTTGATGACGCATGGGAGGCCCGCGACGCTGATCGCGGAGTTGAGCGTTTCGCCGCCCGCACTGACATCGATTTCCGCATACCGTGGTTGACTCAGACCGCTCTCCGTCAAGCATCTGCGGAGCAGCCGTTTGTCTCGCGTCGCCTGGACCGCGGGCACGGTGTTCCGCTGCATCGTGCCAAGCCGTTCGGCGATGGTCGCCGCGATGACCACCGATCCCTCGTCGACGCCGACGACGGCGTCAACTGGCCACTGTCTGGCGAACTCGGCAGCACGTTCCGCCAACTCCGCGGGGTGACGAAGATCGAGGGTGAGGACGCGTCCTTTCATCAGCGCCGCGAGCGTCGGTGCCTCGTTGGAGGCGACCACGACCTGCAGGCCGAGCTCGCCGGCTGCCTGGAGAAACGCCGTCGCACGATATGTCTCGGTGGGCAGGACGAGCATAACCCTGGGCATGCGATCAGCCTATCGCCGTCCGCGGGCGGCGCCGATGCGGTTCGCGCCAGGAGCTACTGCCCCCGCACCATGTCCCCTGCCCGGGACACGCCGGTGTCGAGCCAGTAGTCGACCCAGGTTTCCCGAGTGGCGCCAACGTGGTCGTAGACGGCCTGGGCGGCCAGATTGTCGACCGCGGTCTGCCAGATCATTCGAACCGCTCCATGCTCCCGGCAGCGCTCGAGGCATCCCTCGATCAGCGCGGAGCCGGCCACGTCCGCGCGATGCGGTCACCACGTACAGGTCGTTCATCACCCCGACGCGACCCGCGGTCGTTGTCTCCCAGCTCCAGAAAAGGGTCGCGAAGCCGACATCGTGGTCGCCATCGGTCGCGATCAACTGGACCCCCTCGCGGGTCGGATCGGCGACCAGCGCCCGTGCCATGGACAGGAGCGCGGTATCGGACGGCCGAACGCGGTAGAAGTCGCAATAGCCGCGCATCAGCGGGAGCAGCCGCTGGACCTCCGCCTCGGTGCTGACGACGCCCACCTCGATCCGACCTATTCCCCGCATTGCTCGCCTCCGCGGTTTGCACTGATCTGGCTGGGCATTCTGCCCCTCTTTTTTGCGCCCTGAGGTCATTGTCGTTCCACACTCGCAACCGGAATTCAACACGAGATCGGCAAAGCTGCTCGGGTGAGTTCGGCAGCCCCGCCAAACCGGCGCGCACTCCCGAGACGCCTCGGAGCGACCTTGCGAACCCCGCGGCCGCTCTGGGTGGTGTACGCCGGCATGGCCACCCTGCTGACCGCCTACATCATCTCGGTCCTGGTGCGGCCGCCAGGCGACACCTGGCCGTGGATCGACGGCTGGGGCGTGGCCGCTTACGAGGTGGTCCTCGCCGGGCTGCTGCTGGCGCGTGGGTTCAGCCGGGCTCCCGGGCCGCGCGGTGCCCCTCGTGCTCGGGAGCGCGGTCACCGCCTGGGCGCTCGGCGATGTGGTGCTGAACTGGGAAACCGCGGGCGGCACGGCGGCGGTGGCAAACCCGTCGCTGGCCGACGCTTTCTACGTGAGCTTCTACCCACTTTTCTACGCGGCGATCGTGCTCATGCTCCGCAAGGAGATCGGGCGGCTGCTCCCGGCCACGTGGCTGGATGGAGCGATCGCCGGCCTCGGCGCAGCCGCGGTCTGCGCAGCCTTCGCCTTCCCTGCCGTGTTCAGATCCCTCAGCGCCCACGCCGCGAACCTCACCCAGATCGGGGTGGCGGTGAACCTCGTCTACCCGATCGGTGACGTCCTCCTCCTCGCCCTCGTCGTCGGCGGCACCGCGATCCTGCCGGGGCGACGTCTGCCCTGGCTGCTGTTCGCCACCGCCTGTGCGGTGAACGGGATCGGGGACACGTTCAACCTGTTGGGGACTACGCCGTCGTCGTCAGAAGTCGGGGTCGTGTTCAACGACATCGCCTGGCCCATCGCGATCACCCTGATGTCCATCTCGGTGTGGGTGCCACCGGGTCCTCGCCAGCTGGTCGCGGTCGGCAAGCTCCCTGGCTTCGCACTCCCCGGAGCGGGCGCCCTAGCCGGGCTCGTGATCCTGTTTGCGGGCGCTGTGCAGCAGCAGGGGACCCAGGGCACTCTGCAGCAGCAGGGGTTCCAGGTTGCCGTGGGTCTTGCCACGATCACCATGCTCGTCGTCGGGTTGCGCCTCGCCTTGTCGGTCCACGGCCTGCGCGCCTTGACCGAGCAGCGCCATCGCCAGGCGATCACCGACGAGCTCACGGGGCTGGGCAACCGCCGCCAGCTCACGATCATGCTCGACGCCTTCTTCGAGGACCTCGCCGACCTCTCGACCCCGCCTCGCACCATGGCATTCCTGTTCGTCGATTTGGACCATTTCAAGGAGATCAACGACTCCTTCGGACACTCCGCCGGGGACGAGTTGCTGAAACAGCTCGGGCCGCGCCTGAGGAGCTCGCTTCGCGCTACCGACGTTCTGGTTCGAATCGGGGGCGACGAGCTCGGGGCGGTGCTCGTCGACAGCGACCCGGTATATGCGGCCGGACTTGCGCGGCGCATCACGTGGCTTCTCGAGCAGCCCTTCCTGCTCAACGGGGTCAGCGTCAATATCAGCGCGAGCATCGGCATCGCCGCCGCGCCTGCAGACGCCACCGACAGCATCGGGCTGATGCGCTGCGCCGACGTTGCCATGTATAGAGCCAAGCTGACTTGTCAGTCGTACGAGGTGTACACGCCGTCGATCGACGACGGCGGCAACCGTCTCGCGCTCGTCGAGGAGCTGCGCGCCGCGGTCGAGGGGAAGCGCCTCGTGCTGCACTATCAGCCCCAGGTGGATCTGCGCAACGGCGAGACGGTCGCCGCCGAGGCGCTCGTGCGCTGGCAGCATCCGCGCCTCGGCCTGATGCCACCACTCGAATTCCTGCCACTCGCCGAGGAAGCCGGCCTGATGGGACCGCTCACGCGCCTCGTGCTCGAGCAGGCGGTCGCCCAGTGTGCGATCTGGCGCGCCGCCGGCAGCCGCCTCGCCATGTCCGTGAACGTCTCATCCTCGAACCTGCTCGACCCGGGATTCATCGACGTCGTCCGCGAGGCGCTCCGTCGCCACCGCGTGCCCGCCTCCGCTCTGATCCTGGAGATCACCGAGACCACGATCATTCGCGACTTCGCCGCCTGCAAGGGCGTCATCGAGGATCTCCGCGGTCTCGGTCTCGGCGTGTCGATCGACGACTTCGGATCGGGGTTCACCTCGCTCGCCTACCTCGGCAGCCTGCCGATCACCGAGTTGAAGCTCGACCGGACCTTCATCGGTGGTCTGAGTTCGCATGGTCGCGAGCAGGACGTCAAATTGGTGCGGGCCACGATCGAGCTCGGTCACGCTCTCGGTCTGCTCGTCGTCGCCGAGGGCATCGAGACGCTGGCGACGCTGGAGCTTCTGTCCCTGCTCGGCTGCGACCGCGCTCAGGGGTATTTCACCGGCAGACCGGTCGGAGCCGAGGAGTTCCTGGTCTCGGCGACGGTCCCGACCCTCCACGTCGCGACTCCCGAGCGGGTCGCGCCATATCCCAAGTACCTCCGCACCGCCGTCTGACGCGAGGGTCGCCTCGCGATGGGGCCTCCTGTGCTGGCTGACCACTGTGATTCGTGCGCGGCGTACAGGCCAACGGCGTGGGATCTGTGCATCGAGGCTGAAGAACGGCGCGCCCTCCTCTGACAGAGTTCCGTGCAAGGCGAAGTGTCGCTGCGCATGTACATCAGCAGAGTTGTTAGAGGTGAGGTATCGCAATGCTGTCGACCCTGAACCCGGATCCAAGCTGGCTGAACTCCGGCGACACCGCGTGGCAACTCACGTCGGCGACGCTGGTCGGGATCATGAGCATCCCCGGCCTCGCGATCCTGTACGCAGGGTTGATGAAGCGGAAATTCGCCGTCAACTCTGCGCTGATGGTTGTGTACGCGTTCGCGATGACCCTGGTCATCTGGATGTTCTTCGCGTATGACATGAGCTTCGGGCAGCCGCTGCACGTCGCCGGGGCGGCGACGACGTTCGTCGGGATCCCACACCCGGTCGCCGGAGCGAGCGACCTCGAACAGCAGGCGAGCATCCCGCTGCTCACCGGACTGATCCCGGCCCTGCGGTTCCCGATGTCATCGCTCGTCTATTTCCAGTTCGTGTTCGCGACCATCACGGTGATCATCCTGGGCGGTGCGCTGCTCGGGCGCATCAGCTTCAAGGCGTGGGCGCTCTTCGTCCCGCTCTGGATCACGCTGGTGTACTCGGTTGGAGCTTTCAGCCTCTGGGGCGGTGGATGGCTCGGCTCCCTCGGCGCCGTCGACTACAGCGGTGGCTACGTCATCCACGTCGCCGCAGCGGTGTCCGCGTTCGTTGCCGCTGCCGTGATCGGTCCGCGGATGCTGAAGGATCGGCAGAACAACACGCCGAGCAACATCATGCTGGCCGTTGCCGGAGGAGGACTGCTCTGGCTCGGCTGGAGCGGCTTCAACGGCGGTGATCCGTACTTCGCCAACGCGGACGCGTCGGCGGCGGTGCTCAACACCCACCTGTGCACCGCGACCGCGCTGCTGACCTGGATGATCATGGACATCTTCTTCCTGAAGAAGCCGACCATCCTCGGCATGATCAGCGGAATGATCGCGGGCCTGGTCGCGATCACCCCTGGAGCCGGTTACGTCAACGCTTACGCGGCATTCGCCATCGGCATCGGCGCCGGAGTCCTTCCGTGGCTTTCGATGAACCTGCTCGGCAAGACGAAGCTCTTCACCGGCAGGGTCGACGACACGCTTGGCGTCTTCCACACGCACGGGGTTGCCGGAGCGTTCGGTGGGCTCATGACCGGTGTGCTCGCGTCGCCGAACATGATCGTGTACGTGGGAACCGCTGGCACTGCGTCGGTCGCCGTGACCGGCCTGGTCTACGGCAACGCCAAACAGTTGCTCCTTCAGGCGATCGCGCTCGGTTTCATCATCGTGTACGACGCTGCGGCCACCTTCGTGGTGATCAAGCTCGTCGGCCTCATCGTGCCGCTGCGCATGACCGACCGGGAGCTCGAGGTTGGAGACCTGCTGCTCCATGGTGAGGTGGCGATCGACATGGAGCCACCTGAGGAGGTCATGTCACTCAACGGCCACCTGAGTTCGATGCCGGTGGAGGCTGGCTCACCGGTTTGAGGCGAGCCGTCAGTCAGTAGCAGTCAAACCCGGAGACCGTCAAGCACCTGCAGGGCGGTCTCCGGGTTGACGAACGTCGCGGTCCCAACCTGAATCGCGCTGGCGCCGACAACGAGGAAATCCCGGGCCGACGCCGCGTCGACAATGCCCCCGATGGCGATGACCGGAATGCGAACGGCATCGCACACCGCGGCGACGGCGGCCAGCGCCAGCGGCTGGATGGCAGGACCGCTGAGTCCTCCGGTGCCGAGCGGCAGGACGGATCGCCCGGTTGCGCGATGGATCTTCTTGCCGATGTACGTGTTCACCGCCGACACCGCGTCGGCGCCGGCATCCTCAACCGCCCGAGCCACTGCGGCAATGTCGGTGACGTTCGGGCTCAGTTTCACGATCACGCAGCGCTCGGTGACCGCGCGCACCGCGGCAACGAGTTGAGCGGCGGCCACCGGATCGCGCCCGAAATCCAGTCCCTGGGCGATGTTGGGGCACGAGATGTTGAGCTCGATGCCGGCGACCTCCGCGACTGGTTCGAGGACTTCGGTGCAGTGCACGTAGTCATCGACGGAGCCACCGGCGATGTCGACGATCACCGGGATCGACCATCCTCTCCACCGCGGCGCGTACGCGGCGGCCACGACCTCGACCCCGGGGTTCTGAAGACCGATGCTGTTGAGCATCCCGCCGCCCGTCTCGGCGACACGCGGCGGTGGGTTGCCCTCGCGCGCGTGCACGGTCGTGCCCTTCGTGTACAGCGCGCCGAGGCGGTTGATGTCGATCAGCTGGTCGAGCTCGAACCCGTACCCGGCGGTCCCGCTCGCCAACCCGACCTGGTTCGGCAATGTCAGGCCGCGTCCGAGATCAACGCGGTCGATGCCCTTCTCGCTCACGCGACGTCGGCCCCGGGGAGCGCGCCGAGCCCGTCCCAATCGACATCGCGCATGGGCATCACCGGACCGTCGGTGCAACAGAGCCGCCAGATCGAGGCCCCATCCTCACCAAGCACCGGCAGCGCGCATCCGAGACAGGTGCCGAACCCGCAGCCCATCGGTGCCTCGAGCGATGCCTCCAGCGTCGGCGGCAGCCCGGCTCCCGACTCGACCAGTGCCCGCATCACCGCGCCGAGCATTGCGTTCGGTCCGCACGCATACAGCGCCGACGGGTGCGAGCTCAACGCCTGACGGAGCAGGTCCGTGACCGGGCCGTGGTGGCCGCGAGTGCCGTCATCGGTCGCCTCGGCGACGACCGGGACCGCGGGACGCGCAAATCGCTCGGCAGGGTAGAGGCGGGTGGCGGTACGCGCCCCGTTCAAGACAAGAATGTCTTCAACGCCACGGCGGCGCAGCTCGTTGATGAGCAGTGGGAAGGGAGCGCAGCCCAGGCCGCCGGACACGCACACCACCGATCCGGCGTCGACCACGCTGAACCCGTGTCCGAGCGGCCCCAGGGTGTCGAGCGGATCGCCCGGCTGCAGCTCCGAGAGCAGCCGCGTTCCCACACCGACCGCTTCGAAGATGAAGCCGCAGGTGTCGTCCTGTGTCCACGCAATGCTGAACGGGCGTCTGAGCAGCGGCGTGGCGCCCTGACCGCAGCGCAGCTGCGCAAATGTTCCCGGCGTGGCCGCGGCCGCGAGATGCGGCAGCCGCGCGACCAACTCGAGGAGTCCACCCCCTAGCCGTTCCACCACGAGCACCTCGCCAGTCTCGAGCGCGGCCCTGCGCAGATCCGCGGTCACGACACCGCCTGCACCACGCCATCGCGATACTCGCGCACGGTCGCGACCCGGACGCTCTTCCCCGAGGTATGGCGGCCGATGGCGTCGACCAGCGCAGCGGCGGTGTCGAGCGACGTACAGCACGGAATGCGGCGCTGCTCTGCCGCCAGCCGGATGCGGTATCCATCCTTGACGGTACGCCCCACTTCGGCGGCCGCGCCCCCGTCGGCTCGGTAGTCGAGCTCGTCGGTGCCGAAGTTCGAGACCGTGTTGATCACGATCGACACACGTCCGTCCTCGATCACGTCGATCACGTTGGGGCGGCCGTGGCCGATCTTGCCCACCGACACTGCGGAAATGCCCGCGCTCGCGAGCGCCGCGGCCGATCCCGCGGTTGCGTAGATCGTGAAGCCGAGCGAGCTGAGCTGGGCGATGATCGGCAGTGCCTCCGCCTTGTCGACATCGGCCACGCTGCAGAGTGCTCCGCCGGTGGTTGGAACGTCGCCGAGCGCGGCGACGAACGCCTTCTCGAGCGCGGCCCCGAGGTCGGTGTCGATCCCCATGACCTCACCGGTCGACTTCATCTCCGGGCCGAGCGCGGTGTCGACGTCGATCAGCTTGACCGTCGAGAAGACTGGTGCCTTGACGGCGACCAGCGGTCGCGCCGGAACGAGGCCCGTCGTCCATCCGAGCTCCGCGAGCGTGGCGCCGCGCATGACCCGGGTGGCCAGCTCGACCATTGGAACGCCGGTCACCTTGCTCAGGAACGGCACGGTACGCGACGCGCGCGGATTGACCTCGAGCACGTGTGGGATCCCGCGGTGTACCGCGAATTGAATGTTGCACAGGCCGCGGACATCGAGCGCGCGCGTGATGCGCACGGTCGCGTCGACGATCAGGGTGCGGACGTCGTCGCCGAGGATCCGCGCCGGGTACGCCGCCATCGAGTCGCCGCTGTGAACACCGGCGCGTTCCACATGCTCCATGAGCCCCGGAATCACCACTGTCTCGCCGTCGCTGATCGCGTCGACGTCGACCTCGGTGCCGAAGAGGTATCGATCGATGAGCACTGCCCCGCGGCGGTGCCCACCCTCGGAGGGGAGCGCCGCCATCGCGGCCTCGAGATACCGCTGCAGCTGGCTGCGACTGTGGACGATCTCCATCGCCCGTCCACCCAGGACGTACGACGGCCGCACCAGGACCGGGAAGCCGATGCCGTCAGCGATGGCAAGCGCCTCGTCGAGATCGGTCGTCGCGGCGCCCTGCGGTTGCGCGATGGACAGCGAGCGCATCAACCCTTCGAACGCGCGACGGTCCTCGGCAAGGTCGATGCTCGCGATGCTGCTGCCGAGGATGGTGATGCCGGCACGGTCCAGCGGCTCGGCAAGGTTGATCGCGGTCTGGCCGCCGAATTGCACCACGACCCCGGACGCCTGCTCCTCGTGAATGATCGCGGTGACCGCCTCCTCGTCGAGCGGTTCGAAGTACAGCCGTGTGCTGCAGTCGAAGTCAGTGCTCACCGTCTCCGGGTTGCTGTTGACCATCACCGCGTCCACGCCCTGGCTGCGGAGCGCCATGGCCGCGTGGACGCTGCAGTAGTCGAACTCGATGCCCTGGCCGATGCGGATCGGACCGCTGCCGAGCACGACCACGGTGTTCGGCGCGGGTTCGACTGCGGCGGGCCCCTCGTCCTCGGTCTCGTAGGTCGAGTAGTAATAGGGCGTCGCCGCTTCGAACTCCGCAGCGCAGGTGTCGACGCACTTGAACACCGGGCGCAATCCAGCGTCTCCCCTGCGCGCGCGGATATCTTCCGGCGCCAACCCGGTGAGCGCGGCGATGCGTGCGTCGGTCAGTCCGGCGCGCTTGGCGGCGTGGAGCGCGTCGCCGTCAACCCCGTTCCAGCGCAACCGCTCCTCGCAGGCCACGATGGTGCCGAGACGGCGCAGGAACCACGCCGAGATGCCGCTGCGCCGCGCGAGATCCTCGGGCGTCGCCCCGCCGCGCATCGCCTCCAGCAATGCCGCCGCGCGCCGGTCGTTGGCGACGTCGACGAGCACCGGTTCGTGCAGCGCGGCGGGGTCGGGCGGTGGTTGCTCGAGCGACCGCAACGCCTTGCTGAACGCGGCCTCGAAGGAGCGCTCGATTGCCATCACCTCGCCGGTGGACTTCATCTGCGTCCCCAGCCGTCGGTCCGCCTCGGGGAATTTGTCGAAGGGCCAGCGCGGAATCTTGACGACGCAGTAGTCGAGCGCCGGCTCGAACGCCGCGCAGGTCTTGCCCGTCACCGCGTTGGGAATCTGGTCGAGCCGCCGCCCGGCGGCGATCTTTGCCGCCACGCGCGCGATCGGATAGCCGGTTGCCTTGGAGGCGAGCGCCGACGAGCGCGACACCCGCGGGTTCACCTCGATGACGTGGTACTCGTGGCTGTCGGGTGCGAGCGCGAACTGGACGTTGCAACCACCCTGGATGTCAAGCGCGTTGATGATGCGAAGCGCCGCGCTGCGCAGTTGCTGGTGCTCCCGATCGGTGAGTGTCTGCGCCGGCGCGACGACCATCGAATCACCGGTGTGCACGCCCATGGGATCGAGGTTCTCCATGTTGCAGACCGTGATGCACGTCCCCGAGGTGTCGCGGATGACCTCGTACTCGATCTCGCGCCAGCCGGCGACCGAGCGCTCGACGAGCACCTGGCTGATCGGTGACGCCGCAAGGCCCGTGAGCACGGTTTCGGCGTAGCGCTCCTCGGTCTCACAGAGACCGCCGCCAGTGCCGCCGAGCGTGAACGCGGGACGCACCACCAGCGGAAGCCCCATACGCTCGCGCAGCGCTCGCGCCTCCGCGAGCGACGCCACGGTCGCCGACTCAGGCGCCGGCTCGCCGATCGACGCGAGCAACTCCTTGAATCGCTCGCGGTCTTCAGCGGTCCTGATCGCGCGCAGCCCGGTGCCGAGCACGCGCACACCGTGGCGCTCGAGCACCCCCGCATCGTCGAGCGCGACCGCAAGGTTCAAGCCCGTCTGCCCCCCAAGCGTCGCCAGCAGTCCATCCGGCCGCTCCGCGATGATGACGCGCTCGAGCACCTCGACCGTCAGCGGTTCCACATACACCGCGTCCGCCGACGAATCATCCGTCATGATCGTCGCCGGGTTGCTGTTGACCAGCACCACGCGAATCCCCTCCTCGCGCAACGCCCTGCACGCCTGCGTCCCCGCGTAGTCAAACTCCGCCGCCTGCCCGATGATCACCGGCCCCGACCCAATAACGAGCACACACTTGGGTTTCTCCAGTCCTTCCGCCGAGAGATCCGCCGTTCCTGCGTTGCTGCCCGAAGCGGCCTCGGGCACTGGATCCGCGCTGGTGCTGACACCACCGTTTGCCTCGGCGAGCAGGGGGTGGGGACTCGTGGCGAGTTCGCGTAGCGGTTCGACCGAGCGCGATGCTAAGTCGTTGCGCGAGGGCGAACCGCGGAGCGCTGTCTGAGTAGGCGAGTCCCCACCCCCTGCTCGCCCCGCGCTGCACAACCGCAGGAACTCGTCAAACACACCAGCCCGATCCTGGGGTCCGGGCGCGCCTTCAGGGTGGTACTGCACCGAAAACGCCGGCAGCTCACGATGTCGCAGTCCTTCAACCGACCCGTCGTTAAGGTTGCGCTCGCTGACGTACCACCCGGAGCCCTCGGGCAGAGATGCGGCATCGACCTGGAACTCGTGGTTCTGCGACGTGACGTAGACGGTGCCGTGTTCGGTGTCGCGCACCGGGTGGTTTCCACCGTGGTGACCGAAACCGAGGCGTGATGTGGATGCGCCCGCGGCCTGGCCCAGGATCTGATGTCCGAGGCAGATGCCGAGCAGTGGCAGGCGACGCTCGAGGAGGTCACGACACAGCTGGACCGCGTGAGGAAGGCGCGAGGGATCACCGGGTCCGTTGGAGAGGACGACCCCGTCAGGATCGTGACGGAGCACATCCTCGAGACGCGCGTCCTGACGAACGAGGATGACCTCGGCGCCACGGCTGCACAGCGCGCGCATCTGGTTCAGCTTGACACCGTAGTCGAGCACGACGACGCGCAGACCACGCCACGCGTTCTCGCTGCCGGCGAGCATCACGCCGCGATGCAGCGTCGGGTCGAGGGGCTCCGCGAACGCGCGCCAGGGCTCGTCGATCGAGACCATTCCGACCAGGTCCTCGTCGCTGACGAACGGCGCCGATCGAGCCGCGGTCACCTGTTCGGCGGCCGACATCTCCGAACATGCGGCGAGCACGCCACGCAGGGTGCCGTGATCGCGGAGATGGCGCGTCAGCGCGCGTGTGTCGACGCCGCGCAGGCCCGGGATCCCGTTGCGCTGCAGCTCCGCCTCGAGGGTGCGCTCGCCACGCGCGTGCCCGATGTCCGCGGAGAGCTCCCGCACCACCAGCGCGCGGCACTGAACCCGATCGGATTCAGCGGTGTCGTCGCGGCAGCCGTAGTTGCCGATGAGCGGGTAGGTCATCACCACCACCTGACCCGCGTAGGAGGGATCGGTGATCACCTCCTGGTACCCGGTCATGCAGGTGTTGAAGACCACCTCGCCGTTGTGCGCGTGCTCGAGCGCCGCCCCGAAGAGAATCCCCTCGTAGGTCGCACCGGATTCGAGCGCGAGGCGGCCGCGCACGTCAGGCACGGGTGACCTGCTCGGAGGTGATCGGCACACGCGCCAGGTTCCGATGGATGACCCGTCCGCCGGCCATGGTGAGCAGGACCGTGCCCCGGAGGGTGGCGCCGAGGAGCGGTGTGTTGCGCGACCGCGACTGCAATGGCTTCTCGCCGACGGTCCACTCCGTGTTCGGGTCGAAGAGCGTGCAGGTCGCCAACTCGCCGATCCGCAGACGCGGCTCGGGGACACCGGACGCCGGTCCGAGAATCCGATGGGGCCCGACGGTCAATCGCTCGACGAGCGTCGCCAGCCACTCCCCTCCCATTCCACCGATGGTGATACAGGTCGCGAGGGCGGTCTCGAGTCCGATCATTCCCGGCGCCGCCTCGTCGTACGCGAGTGACTTCTCGGCGGCACGATGGGGCGCGTGGTCGGTCGCGACCGCCTCGATGACCCCTTCGCGCAGCGCACGCACGAGCGCGTTGCGATCGCGCTCCGATCGCAGCGGAGGGTTGACTTTGCGCAGCGCCTGGGGATCCGGCTCCTCCGCGACCGGGAGCCACATCGACAGGTGGTGGGGTGTGACCTCCGCGCTCACAGTCAAGCCCTGATGACGCGCACGCCGCAGCGATGCAACCGAGCCTTCGGCGGACAGGTGCTGGAGGTGCAGGTGTCCGGATCGCGCGTGTGACAGCGCGCGAATCGCGAGATTCACTGCGCGGGTCTCGGATTCGGCGGGGCGGATGGGACAGCGCGTCACCGCCCCCTGGGTCGCGTTGGCCTGCGCGATCATCTCCTCGTCCTCGGGATGCACGAACACGGCGCGAGACAGATGCGCTGTTTCGGCAAGCGCGATCGCGAGCTGACGAGGGGAGACAGCGTTGCGTCCGTCGTCGCCGACCGCGACCGCTCCCGCCTCGACGCACTTGCGGATGTCGACCAGTTCGGCGCCCTCGAGCCCGCGCGTGAGCGCGGCGATCTGCAGGATCGACACCGGCAGCGCGTTCGCGGCGAGTCGCGCTTCCGCGACCCGCTCCGGTGTGTCGATCGGCGGTGATGTGTTGGCCATCGCCACGACATAGGCGTATCCGCCCGCCGCCGCCGCCCGCGCGCCGCTCGCGAGCGTCTCGGCATCGTCGTCGCCGGGCTCGCGGAGGTGGGCGTGCACGTCGATGAACGCCGGGCAGAGCACGCACGGATCAGCGCCGGGAGCCGGGGTCAGGTCGATGACCGGCACCCCGGCCGCGTCGATGTGGTGATAGATGGCAAGGATCTTGCCGCCGTCGAGCCAGACGTCCTGCCCGGCGGCGTCCAGGCGGCCAAGCGGATCGATGACGCGCACACCGCGCAGGATCGCGTTCACGGACGCACGCTGCGGCGCAACCACGCGCCGTCGACACCATCGACCTCGCGCAGGCGCACGAAGACGCGATCACCGAGTGCAGTCGGAACGTTCTTGCCGACATAGGTGGCGCGCAGCGGCAGCTCGCGATGGCCCCGGTCGATCAGCGCGAGCACCTCGACGGCGGCGGGACGTCCGCAGTCGACCAGGGCGTCGAGCGCCGCCCGAATCGTCCGGCCGGTGAAGAGCACGTCGTCCACCACGATCACCACCGAGCCGTCGATCCGCGGCGCGCAGCCGCCATCGACCTCGTCGAGGGCCGAATGCGGCGCCGCCGGGCGCGGGCGGTCATCGCGATGCGCGCTCGGGTCGAGTGCGGCCACGGGTGGGGCCGTGTGACCCAGGTTCGCGAGTTGGCGCGCCACCGCGCGAGCCAGCGGGACACCGCGGGTGGGGATGCCCACGAGCACCACGCTGTCCAGCGCCGGATGGCGCTCGGCGATCTCGTGCGCGAACCGCACGGTGATGCGCTGCACCGCGGCGGCGTCGAGCAGCTGCGGACTGTCGTCGAGCGGGTGCGCGAGGCCGGTCACCACGGCTCCGTCATGCGAGCAGCATCTCGAGCAGCGCCATCCTGATGGCGACGCCGTTTGCCGCCTGGCGGAAGTAGGCTGCACGCGGATCGGCATCCACCTCCGGCGCGATCTCGTCAACCCGCGGCAACGGATGCATCACGATCGCGGTCGCGGGCAGCTGTCGCATGATCGCTCCGTCGATGCGGATCGCAGTCCGGGCCTGCTCGTACTCGAGGGGATCGGTGAAGCGCTCCTTCTGCACCCGCGTTTGGTAGACGACGTCGACGTCGTCGAGCACGTCGGTGAGCTGTTCGGCGAGCCGGCACTCGACCCCTCGAGCCTCGAGCCGCTCGAGGATGTCGCCGCCCACCTGGATCACCGCCGGGGCGACAAAGGCAAGGCGCACCCCGGGGTAGAGCGCGAGCAGCAGGGCGAGCGAACGCGCGGTCCTGCCGAAGCGAAGGTCGCCGCAGAAGGCGACGCGCACCCCCTCGACGTGTCCGAGCTCGCGCTCGATGGTGTAGAGGTCGAGCAAGGCCTGGGTCGGATGCTCGCCCGGCCCGTCCCCCGCATTGACGACCGGTACCGAAGCGACACTCGCCGCTCGCGCCGCGGCGCCGGCCTGGTCATGGCGCAGCACGATCAGGTCGGCGTACGTCGACACCATGCGCACCGTGTCCTCGAGCGTCTCGCCCTTGATCGCGCTCGAGAACGCGTGCGCCGCCTCGGTCCCGATCACCGAGCCGCCGAGCCGGAGCATCGCCGATTCAAAGCTCAACCGGGTCCGCGTGCTCGGCTCGTAGAAGAGTGTGGCCATGACCCGGTGCGCGAGGCGGTCGTCACGCACCCCGGCCAGGGCGGTGGCGCGCCGAAAGATGACGTCGAGCAGCTCGCGATCGAACTGCTCGGCGGTGATCACGTGGCCGAGCATCCGGTTTGGCGCGGTGGTTGCCGTCATGGCGCTTCGCCCTCCAGCCCGGGCGGGTTCGGGCAAGGGCGGCCGCGCGGCGGCTCTGCGATCCCTTGCCGGCCTCTCCGGACCTGCTTGAAGTGGATGCGTTTCGCGGACTCTACCTTAGAGTGTCGTCATGGCACTCGGTGATGCGGGCAAGCTGCTCCTGATCGCCGGCGCGGTGATCCTGGTCCTCGGTGGCGTGCTCGTGCTCCTGACGCGCATCGGGGTCACCCAGCTGCCGGGGAGCATCTCGGTGAGCAACGGCAGCTTCTCGTTCTTCTTCCCAGTGGCGTTCTGCGTCGTGGTCAGCGTGGTGCTGACCTTGGTCATCAACCTGATCCTCCGTCTGCGTCAGTAGCGGGCCGGCGATGACCGACGCCTCGTCGAAGGATCTGACCATCACGCCCGACGGCGCATTCTCCCTGTCGGCAGCGGCAAGCTTCGGGTTCGGTCCGAACACGGGGCGACCCAGGCCGGACGGAAACTCGATGTCGCTGGCATTCGTCGCCGACGACCTCGTGCATCATGCCGCCGCGTCCCTCACACAGGATGCACAGGGCGTGGTCCATTGCCGGGTCTTCGGTGAGGCGGACCCCGGTCAGGTCGTCGACCAGGTGCGCCGGGTGCTCTCGCTGGACCACTCCGGGTCGGCGTGGGCCGAGGTCGGTGGCCGCGATCCCGTGATCGGCCGGCTCCAGACCGAGCTTCCCGGGCTGCGTCCGGTGCTGTTCCATTCACCCTACGAAGCGGCCGCGTGGTCGATCCTTAGCCAGCGCAGGCACCGGACCCAGGCGACCGCGGTGCGAAAGCGGCTCTCGGCTGCCCACGGCCGGGTGTTCACGCTGGCGAGTGGCGACCTCGAGGCCTTCCCCACACCGGCTGCGCTGCTCGGGGTCGATTCCTTTCCCAGCCTGGAGCCGCAGCGCATCGACCGCCTCCACTCGGTCGCTCGCGCCGCCCTCGAAGGATTGCTCGACCCGGCCCGGCTCCTCGCCATGGCGCCGGAGGAGGCGATGGCAGCGCTGCAACAGCTCCCCGGGGTCGGGCCGATGTACGCCGGGTTGATCCTGCTGCGATCCACCGGGGCGACCGACATCCTCACGCTCGGCGAGCCGCGCCTCGCGTCCTACATCAGCCACTTCTACGGGCTGGCCACCACCGCTAATCGTGAACAGATCTCGACACTCGCGGAGGCCTGGCGCCCCTTCCGAACCTGGGCGAGCGTGCTCATCCGCGTCGCCGGCGACCGCGACGGGGTGGCCTGGGGGTCTCAGACCGGCGGCGGCAGGTAGCGGCCGCGGGCGATCCGTCCGCCGGACACGTCGAACGCCCACGTCCCCCCCTTGGCCCACTGCATGCCGCCGCGCATCGGCACGTGGGCGTCGGCCAGGCTGGTCACGATCGACGCCATGACGTCACCGTGGGTGCAGAGGACCGACCCGGGGGTTGACGCGAGCTCGGCCAGGGCCCATCCCGGGTCGGCGCCCTCGGCAAGGCGATCGTCCTCGTGCACGCGGATGCCGAGCGCCTCAGCGAGCGGCGCGACGGTCTCCACGCAGCGGACGTATGAGCTCGACGTGACAGCGCGCGTGCCCGGTCCGAGCAAGCGCACCAGGGCGGCTGCCTGGAGCCGTCCCGCCGCGGTCAGCGGCCGGCCGCGATCCGGCGCAGTCCAGCGCTCACGTGACCCCGCCTTGGCGTGGCGGACGAGGAAGCTCGTGTGCTCATCGCCAGGCACCGGACCACCCTTGCTCGACGCGCTTCCAGACCGCCGGCCACCCGCGGCGAGCCTGCTCCGCGGCGTCGCGCTGGAGCGCGACAAGCTCCCCGGCGGCGAAGAGCGCCGTCTCGTGAACCCGGGGTGCGGCTGACCGTTCGCGCAGCCAGGCCTCGGCAACCACGGCATCGTGGAGCTCGCCGAGCACCTCCTGGAGGGCCGCGACCTCCCGCGCGAACTTCGCCGCGTTCTTCCCCGTCGCCGCCGCTGCAGCCTCGGCCGCGTAGCGGCACCGCTTCGCGCGGATGCGCAGGTCGTGGAGCTGCTCGTCGGGCACGTCGCCACCCGCGGCGATCGCGCCCGACTTGAGCGATCGCCAGGGCTTGCGCACCAGCCCGGGGAGCACCTCGCGCGCCGGGGACGACGCCATCTCGGTGAGGACGGGGGTCCGGGCGGCCGCGACCAGGTGGTCGATCACCTCGATGTACCGGTCGGCGTCGATCGCGACGAGGAGATGGCGGCGAGCGGAGCGCACCTGCCCGACCAGCGGAGCGACGATCGCCAGCGCCGATCGGCGGTCCGAGGCCGGAAGCGTCGTGGCTGCCGCTTTCAGGCGATCGCGAAGTACCTCGGCGTCGCGGACCCTGCCGAGCTCGCCGCCGACCCAGCGAAGATCGTCACGCAGTGCTTCGGCCCACGCCTCGTCGAGGAGGGGCCGGAACGTGCGCAGATCGCTGCGCAGACGGCGGGTGGCGACGCGCGCCTGGTGGACATCCTCGGCGTCGACTCCGAGCCGGACACCCGGATCGTGACGGAGGAGGCGGATGACCGACGTGCTCAGGGCGCGCCGCACCACGTCCCCGGCGGTCGCCGCACCGCCGAGGGTGACCGAGGCGATCTCCGGCGGGGGTATGCCCACGAGCCCGAGGGCTCGCGCGACCGAGGCTCGGGGACGCGCCGGCTGGGCGCCCGCAGCCTGGTACCGAGCGGCGATAAGGTCGAGCACCGGGCCGTTGTCGCTGAACAGGTCGATCTCGCGAAACCGCTGGGTGATCCGAGGACCCGAGTACACCGAGACGGTGTCGTCGACGAGACGTGCGATCACCGCCCCCTCGGCGTCGAGCAGCACGGTCTCGCCGGTCACGGTGACCAGACGGGCGACGAGCTCGACGGGCGCCCGGCGCGCATAGGCGCGAACCAGCTGGAGCGCCCGTTCCGGGGGACGCTCCGCAGCGCCCTCGAAATGCAGCTCGGCCCCGTCCGGCGCGGCCATCCCTTCGCTCGTGGCGGGCAGCCGCAGGACCCAGCCCGGGTCCGCCGAGTGCTCCAACGAGACGCCCCAGCGCGCCAGGCGGAGGTCGGCGGTGTCCCAGTGCGTGGTCCGCTGCCTTCGCACCGGCTCGGCGACGACCGCAGCGGAGGCGTCGAGGCCGTCGAGGGGCTCCGGCGAGAACGTGATCGGCACCTCGAGACGGAGCCCGTGCGCAACTCGGCCCCCGCCGCAGTGGTCACTTCGCGACGCGCTCGACCGCGAGCCGGTGCAGCTCCTCCTGGGCATCGAGACCGCATACGGTCGGGACCTTGTGCCAGCTCCCGTCCGCCTGAAGCTCGGAAGCAAGCACATCGTCGGCGAGGAGCACCTCCACGACCTCGGCGAGCCGTGCCTGCAGGCGGGGGTCGATCACCGGCACCACCGTCTCGATTCTCCCGTCGAGGTTGCGCCCCATCAGATCCGCCGACCCGATGTACCAGCGGTCGTCGCCGAAGTGGTAGATCCGGGAGTGCTCGAGGTAGCGCCCGACAAGCGAGCGCACCCAGATGTTCTCGGACATCCCGGCGATCCCCGGACGCACCCCGCAGGAGCTGCGCACGATGAGGTCGATCCGCGCCCCGGCGCTCGACGCCGCATAGAGCGCTTCGATGACTTCGGGGTCAATGAGGTGGTTGCACTTGATGATGATCCGGCCGGTGCCGTGAGTCTGGGTGCGAATGAGCTCGACGATCCCGCTGCGCAACGTGACCGGGGCCACGAGCAGGCGCCGGTACTGACGCTGGCGGCTGTAGCCGGTCAGATAGTTGAACAGGTCGGTCAGGTCCTCACCGAGCTCCGGGTCGGACGAGAGCAGGCCGATGTCCTCGTAGAGGCGGGCGGTCTGTTGGTTGTAGTTCCCGGTGCCCATGTGGCAGTAGCGGCGGATCCCGGTGCCGGTGCGTCGGACGACCAGCGTGGCCTTGGCGTGCGTCTTGAGGCCGACCACGCCGTAGACGACGTGGACGCCTGCCTTTTCGAGCTCGGCCGCCCAGGTGATGTTCGCCTCCTCGTCGAAGCGGGCCGTCAACTCGACGAGCGCGACCACCTGCTTGCCGGACTCGGCGGCGCGGATGAGGGAGCGGACGATCGGGCTGTCCGGACCCGAGGTTCGGTACAGCGTCTGCTTGATGGCGAGCACGTCGGGATCGCTCACCGCCTGGTCGACGAAGGCCTCCACGCTGCTCGCGAAGGACTCGTACGGATGGTGGACCAGGACGTCTCCTGCGTCGATCGCGCGGAAGATGTCCACCTCGCCCTCGTCGCCCGGGGGCTTGGCGAGAGCCGGCGGGATCACCGGGGCGGGAAGGCGCTCCTTGAGATCGGGCCGGTTCAGCTCGTACAGGCCCCACAGGCCGCTGAGATCGAGGGGCCCGGCGACCGTGTAGACGTCCTCGCCGGAGAGCTCGAGCTCGCGCATCAGCAGCCGCTTGACCTCCTCGGACATGGTGTCGTCGATCTCGAGGCGCACGACCTGAGGCGAGCGGCGCCGGCGGCGGAGGTACTCCTGGACAGCGGTGCGCAGGTCCTCGGCCTCCTCCTCCTCGAGCGCCGGGTCGGCGTTGCGGGTCACCCGGAACGGGAATTGACCGATAACTCGCATGCCGGGGAACAACCGATCGAGGTGCGCGGCGATCACCTGCTCCACGGGGACGAAGCGTTCGCCGTCCGGCATGACCACGAATCGAGGCAGGAGCGGGGGAACCTTGACGCGTGCGATCCGCTGCTCGCTGCCTCGGGGCGCGCCCACGACGACGGCCAGGTTCAGGGACAGGTCGCTGATGTAAGGGAACGGATGCGCCGGGTCCACCGCGAGCGGCGTGAGGACTGGGAAGATCCGCTCCTCGAAGACCGAGTCGACGTTCTCGCGGTCGCCAAGGTCGAGCGAGCCGTAGTTCGAGAAGCGGAGTCCGACCTCACCGAGACGTTCCACGATGGCCCGGAACGCGCGCATCTGCCGGGCTGTGAGGTCGATGGCGCGACGCTGGATCTCGGAGAGCTGCTCGTCCACCGTCATCCCGTCGGGGCTCAGCGCGGCAACACCGGCTCGACGCTGCTCGATCAGTCCGCCGACTCGGACCTGAAAGAACTCGTCGAGATTGCTGCTCGAGATGGCGAGGAACTTCGCCCGCTCGAGCAGCGCACGCGCGCTGTCCTCGGCGAGCTCGAGCACGCGGGTATCGAAGTCGAGCCAGCTGAGGTGCCGGTTGATGTACCGATGCCGGCCGCCGAGGTCGGCGGCATGGTTGGGTCCCCGATCCCGGACTCGACCCGGTGCCTCGTCGCGCGCCCGCTCACGCTCGGAGAGCGCCATCAGCCGAGCTCCTCGATCGCGCCGGAGTTGAGGAAGACCAGGTCCTCCGCGATGTTGGTGACTCGATCGGCGATGCGCTCGAGATGGTGGGCGATGAACACGAGATTGGTCGCCCGGAAGACCGTGGTGTTGTCCTCGGTCATCATCTGGATCAGGTCGTCGAACAGCCGGTGGTAGATGCGGTCGACCCGGTCGTCGCCGGCGGCGATGCGACGCGCCTGGAGGACGTCGCGCGAAACCACGGCGGCGAGGATGCCGCGCACCTGGTCGCTGCAGTAGGCGGCCATCTTGGGGACATCGACGTAGGTCTCCAGGGGCGGCAGATCAGCCAGGTTGCGGGCGAGCTTGGCGATGCTCACGCAGTGGTCGCCCATGCGCTCCAACTCCGAGGACATGTTGAGCAAGCCGATGATCTCGCGAAGCTCGCGCGGCTGCGGGCTCTGGTTAGCGATGAGCGAGAAGGAGATCTCGCGCAGCTCGCGCTGACGGTCGTTGACCAGCGCGTCCTCCGCGATGACGCGCGCGCACAGGCTCACGTCCCGCTCGGCGAGGCCGCTGGTCGCCTGGGTGATGGCGGTATCCACAAGCTCGCCCATCTCCGCGACGATGCTTCGCAGGTGGGTCAGCTCCTCCCCGAGCGTGGGGTGATGCGGGTGCAGCAATGGCTCGCTCATCTCCAAGGACTCTAATGTCCCCTGCGGGCCACCATCACATCCGCCCCGCACCATAGCCATTTCACAATCGCTTTGCGCCTCGGGGTCACCGCATACTCGCAGTCGTGCAGCGAGTCGCATCGGCGAACTTGGACAAGATCGACGCGGTCGACGGCCTGCGCCGCCAGGTTGCAACCATCGAGGCGCTCATGTTCGCCTGCGATGCGCCTCCGATCCTGATCACGCTCGTCGAGGACCTCTACCAGTCGATCGACCGTTTGGAGACTCGGGCCCCCTCGTTCGATCAGCCGCCGTCTCTGCAGAGCGCAGGCTGAGGGTTCGCCCCAGGCGGGTGCGGAAGCGGCGGGTCAGGTCGTCGGGCTCCCAGGTGTAAGGAAGGCCGGTTGAGACCACGACCCGGTTGCGGCGGTCGTCGTAGCGGTAGGTCGGGGGGCCTCCACCGTCGACACGGCGGTCGAGCTCGTCGGCGAGTTCGAGGATGACCGCGAGCCGGTCGATGCGCTTGATGTCATCTCGGGTGCAGAGCCGCGCATACCGTGGGAGGTTGCTCCGTGCCTTGCCCAGGCGGGCGAGGGTCGTGGCGATCAGGGCCACCTCGCGGTGGGTGAAGCCCTGGAGGTCGGCCGAGGCGGTCACCCCCGCGGCGTGGCTCCAGCGGTCGTAGTAGTTGATGCTCTGGCCGACGTCGAGCAGCGTGGTGGCGTGATCGAGCACCTCGCGCATCTCGGCGGGCATGGTCGGATCGGCGACGCCGAGGATGGCTCGGGTCATCTCGACGCGCCGGGCTGCCCTGTGCTCGTCCCAGGTCGAGAACCGCGATGCCAGCGCGGTCACCGACGCGCGCCGGACCTGCCAGACCTCGGGCAGCGGCAGGTTCAACTCCGCCAGTGCGATGCCTTCGCGCAGCCCATGCCCGGAGACCATGAGGCTGCGGGCACCCAGTGCGTCCATGGCGGCGATGACCACCAGCGCGCCGCCGGCGATCGAATCCGCCCGGTCGGTGGAGAGTCCCGGCACGGTGCGCAGCGACGAGCGGTTCCGGGTGGTCAGCCGCGTGGTGAGCTCGCGGACCTCGCGCCGCTGCAGGACGTACCCGTCGACCCGGGCGATCGGATGGGCGACCGATCGCATGTGGATCTTGGCGAGGTTCCGCACCGTGCCTCCGGTGCCGACCATGCCGCCGCCCTCGGGAAGGACCGGAACCCCGGCATCGCTCAGGGTCTGACTCACGTGGTCGCGCAGCGCCGCCATCTCCGAGGGTCGCGGCGGGTCGCTGGCGAGGAACTGGTCGGTCGCGACCAGCGAGCCGAGCTCGAAGGTCCACCAGCGGAGGGTCCGCCGGCGCTCGAAGTAGGCGAGCTCGAAGCTCCCGCCACCGACATCCACCAGGTAGCCGCTGTCGATCGGCAGGCCGTGGACGGCTCCCAGAAACGCGTATCGCGCCTCCTCCTCGCCATCGATGACCTTGATCGCCAGCCCGGTGTCGGCCTCCAGCCTGGCGAGCACGCTGTCGCGGTTGGTCGCGGTGCGGATCGCCGCGGTCGCCACCGCGACGGTGCGATCGGCGCCGGCCGCGGCAGCCACCGCTTGGAAGTCGCGCACCGCGGCAACCGCCTCGGTGATCGCGCTCGCCTCGAGCCGGCCGCGCGCGTCGATGTGGCGCGCGAGCTGGAGCGACGTTCGCGCGTCGGCAATGATGTCGAGCTGGCCAGATGCGTCAAGGCGCAGCACCGCGATCCGGGCCGAGTTGGAGCCGATGTCGATGACTGCGAGCGGAGATTCCAAGGCGACCCTCTCCCTGGTCCGTACTCGGTTGGGAGCGGCAAGTATAGGCAGGGCCAACTCCCGGGCCGTCAGCGGCTCCCGCGCACCGCGACGTCGGGCGAGGCCGGCTCGTGTTGCTCGAGGACGCGGTCGAGCCGGTAGCCGACGCCGTAGACGGTGGTGATCCTGAAGGGCAGCGCCTCGAAGGGCTCGAATTTCTCGCGCAGCCAGCGCACGTGGACGTCGACGGTCTTGCGCTCGCCAAAGAACTTGGGGCCCCAGACGCGCCGGATCAGCTGCTCGCGCGAATGCACCCTGCCAGGATTGGCGAGCAGGAACGAGAGCAGATCGAACTCCTTCGGTGAGAGGCGCAGGCCTTCCTGGCCCACCCGCACCGACCGGGCGCCGCGATCGAACCGGAACTCGCCGAACTCCTCGACCTCGACCACACCTCGTTCCTCGATGGCGGGCTGGGCACGGCGGAGCAGCGCCATCACTCGGGCGGTGAGCTCGGCGAGCGAGAAAGGCTTGGTCATGTAGTCGTCGGCGCCGACGCGCAGGCCGACGATCTTGTCCAGCTCGCTGTCGCGCGCGCTCAATACCAGGACGGGCGTCGTGGTCTCCTGGCGGAGGATGCGGCACACCTCCAGGCCACCGAGCTCGGGCAGCATCAGGTCGAGCACGATGAGATCGGGGCGCAGCTCGCGGGCCTTCTCGAGCGCCTCGATGCCGTTGGACGCCTGGCTCACCTGGTATCCCTCGCGCACGAGATTGAAGCGGAGGGTCTCTCGGATGACCTCCTCGTCCTCGACCACCAGGATGTGCTTGGCTCCCACGATACGGGCTGAGCCTAGCCACCTCCCCTTTATGGAGGGGTTAAGAAAAGGTCAAAAGACAGGCGTCTCCCGGTAGGTGCCGAAGACCGCCCGCAGCGCCTCGACGATCTCGCCCTCGGTGGCGCGGGCGCGCACGCAGTCGATGATCGCCGGCATCAGGTTGTCGCTGCCGCGGGCGACCTCCTGGAGCGCGTCGAGCCGGGTGGCGACGCTGCCGTTGTCGCGACGCTCGCGCAGCTGCTTGAGGCGAGCCGCCTGGGACACCTCGACATCGGGATCGATCACGAGTGTGGGCGGCTGCGCCGAGTCGACACTGTGCTCGAACACGTTGACGCCAACAATGACTCTTTCTCCGGTCTCGAGCTGGCTCTGGTACCGGAACGCCGCGTCGGCGATCTCGCGCTGCGGGAACCCCTCGGCGACAGCGTCGAGCATGCCGCCTCGTTCGGCGATCGCCGCGAAGTACTCCTCGGCGGCCTGTTCCATCCGGTTGGTGAGATCCTCGATGAACCACGAGCCGGCGAGTGGATCGACGACCGAGGGCACGCCCGTCTCGTAGGCGAGGATCTGCTGGGTGCGCAACGCGATCTGCGCCGCTTTTTCCGTGGGCAGCGCGAGCACCTCGTCCATCGAGTTGGTGTGCAGCGAGTTGGTCCCGCCGAGCACCGCCGCGAGCGCCTCGAAGGCGGTTCTCGCCACATTGTTCTCGATCTGCTGCGCGGTGAGCGAGCATCCAGCCGTCTGGGTGTGGAATCGCAGTTTGAGCGAGCGCTCGTCTTTGGCACCGTAGTGGTCGCGCATGTGTCGCGCCCAGATGCGGCGGGCGGCGCGGTATTTGGCGATCTCCTCGAAGAAGTCAATATGGGCGTTGAAGAAGAACGACAGCCGCGGTGCGAACTCGTCGACGTCGAGCCCGCGTTCGATCCCGGCCTCCACGTACGCAAAACCGTCGGCTAGCGTGAAGGCCAGCTCCTGCGCGGCGGTGCTGCCGGCCTCGCGGATGTGGTACCCGCTGATCGAGATCGGATTCCAGCTCGAGACGTTGCGCGTGCAGAACTCGACGACGTCGGTCACCAGGCGCATCGACGGCCGGATCGGGAAGATGAACTCCTTCTGCGCGATGTATTCCTTGAGGATGTCGTTCTGGAGGGTGCCCCCGAGCTTGGTGTAGGGAATTCCCCGCTCGTCCGCGGCGGCGAGGTACATGGCGAAGAGAATCGGCGCGGGGGAGTTGATGGTCATCGAGGTCGTGACCGCACCGACATCGATCCCGCCGAACAGGGTGAGCATGTCCTCCACCGAGTTGATCGCGACGCCGCAGCGTCCGACCTCGCCGAGCGACTCGGGCGCATCCGAGTCGTGGCCCATCAGCGTCGGCATGTCGAAGGCAACCGAGAGACCCATCTGGCCCTGGTCGAGGAGGAATCGGTAGCGCTGGTTGGTGTCCCGCGCACTCCCGAAGCCGGCGAACTGGCGCATCGTCCAGACCTTGTCGCGGTACATCGTGCGGTGCACGCCGCGGGTGTACGGAAAGGACCCCGGCTCACCGAGGTCGCGCTCGACGTCGATCGTGGAATCGTCGGGCCCGTACGAGGTGGCGAGCGGGAGCCCCCCGAGCGTGTCCGGGGGGATCGGTGGCGCTTCCCGCGGACGCGGCTCCTCGAGCGGACCTGGCGGCGCTCCCGCCCGGTCGATCGTCTGGGTCATTGGTCAGTTGTTTCCTTGCGGTGCCCGTTGAGGATGCGTTCGGCCAGGGCGTACGGGTCCACCTGGCTCAGATCGCCCTCGAGCTCTCGACTCATTGTCCCCTCATGCAGCGCGGTTCGCGCGCGCTCGGCCGCCCGCTCGATCACGATCGCCTCGACCTCGGCGCGGAGACGTGCGACCCGGCGGCGCTCGAGCTCTCCTGATTCCGCAATGGTGTCGCCGTGACGGTCGATGGCCCCCACCAGTTCGTCAACGCCTTCCCCGGTCTCCGCAACCGTGGTGAGGACCGGCGGCGACCATCCGGCGCGGATCGCGCCGTGGCGCACGAGCTCCTTGAGATCACGCACGACCTTGGAGGCGCCGGGAAGGTCGGCCTTGTTGACCACGAAGATGTCGGCGATCTCGAGGATGCCCGCCTTGATGATCTGGACGGCATCGCCAGTCGCGGGTGTGGTGACCACGACCGTGGTGTCGGCGGTCTCCATCACCTCGAGCTCGGACTGGCCGACGCCGACCGTCTCGAGCAGGCACCGGTCACGGCCGGAGGCGTCGAGCAGGCGGATCGCCTCCCGGGCAGCGGCGGCGAGGCCCCCGAGATGCCCGCGGGCGGCCATGCTCCGGATGAAGACCCCGGGATCGAGCGTGTGCCGGACCATGCGGACCCGATCGCCCAGGATCGCGCCGCCGGTGAACGGGCTCGAGGGGTCCACCGCGATGACGCCGATCAGGTGTCCGCCGGCTCGCCAGCGCTCGATCACCTGGTCGCAGAGGGTGCTCTTGCCGCTCCCTGGAGGGCCGGTGACCCCGATCACGCGCGCCCGGCCGGCTCGTTCTCGAACCTGACGGAGAAGATCGGCGATGCCCGGGTCGCGATCCTCCACCATGCGGATCGCGCGTGCCAGCGCGCGCGTGTCGCCGGCCATCAGGCGTTCGGCAAGCTGTGCTTCGGACATCGCTCGAAGTCTACCGGCGCCCCGAGGTCAACCCGGCAACCGTAACCCTGACGTCAGGCGAGTTCGTTATAAAGCCTCAGGTGAGACGACAACGCGCCTCGTTGCGCCGCCATCACGGTCGGCGCAGCCGGGTCTTTCTCGGGTTCCTGATTGCGCTCGGCTTCGTGCTGTCCGGAGCGATCGGCGCGGTGGCGTACTTCATGCCGGCGATCGTGACCGCATTCCAGGACACGGGACACTCCATCGATCGGAGCTTGCAGTCGCCTCAGGCATCGGCACAAGCATCGGCTGCAGCCTCGGCGTCAGCGTCTGCAGTGGCGTCGGCACCGCCGGCGGTGGCGCCGCCGGGGAAGCCGTTCACGGTCCTCCTGCTCGGCTCCGACAACGACTCCAAGTTCGGCGGCATCGTTCTCACCCAGTCGATGATCCTGGCAAGGGTCAATCCGACCACCAGGCAGGTGGTCATGGAATCGATCCCTCGCGACCTGTGGGTACCGCTTTCGACCGGTGGCAGCGCGAAGATCGATGCCGCCTACTTGCACGGGGGTGCGAGCGCCGCGGTTGCCACGGTCGAGGAGAACTTTCACATCCACATCGACCACTACGCCTGGATCGGGTTGCTCGGCCTCGTGAACCTGATCAACCAGGTTGGGGGCATCGACGTGGTTGCGACCAATCCGGTCATGGACGACTTCTATCCGGCCGACCTGAGCGGAAAGAATCCCTATGCGTATGAGCGGGTCGCCGTCCTGCCCGGTCCCCAGCACATGAACGGCATGCAGGCGCTGATGTACGTGCGATCCCGTCACGGTGATCTGCGCAGCGACTTCGGCCGTTCCCAGCGTCAGCAGCAGGTGCTGCTCGCCCTGCGAGCCAAGGCGAAACTGCTCGGGATCGCCGACCTTCCTGACATCGCGACCGCCATGGCCAACGACTTCTCCACCGACATGAGCATCGGTGAGATTGCGTCGCTGCTGCCGATCGCGAGCAGCGTGCAATTGCAGAACGTGCGCCAGGTCATCCTCGCGTCCCCGTACACGTCGACGGGAAAGCTCGACAACCAGGACGTGCTGCTGCCGAACTGGAATCTCATCCTCCCGGAGACGCATCTGTACTTCCCCGCGGTCTGAGGGCCAACGATGAGACGCGCGCTCACCGTCATCGTGCTGCTCGCGCTCATGGCCGGATTCGGGGTCGGCGTGAACCGGCTGATCGCGTCGAGAAAACACCCGATCCCAAGTGAGGCGACGGTGTTCAGCCCCACGGCAGAACGGCCCAAGGTGGTGCTCCCGGGCACGCTGTACCTGGCGCAGAACGGCGACGTCTACCGCCTCAGCGATGGATTCTTCACCGACCTCCACCTGTCGACAGGATCTGGACAGTGGATGCAACCCGCGTACGTTCCCAATTCGCAGGATATCGTCGCCGTGCTTCGCGCCGCCGAGTACTCGAACCTCTACCTGCTGAACAACCAGGGCTTGATCATCCGCCGGCTCAGCAACAACGCATGGACGCGTACCAACCAGATCTTTCTCAACCACTGGATGTTCTTTCCGCACATGGGCGCCGACGGCAACACCATCTTTTTCAGCTATGACCAGCCCAAGGACTCGGCGACGTACGCCGTCGACTTCTCGGTGTGGTCCGGGACACTCGACGGGAAGCTCGCCGCCACGCAGCTGAGCAACTCCAACAACTTCACCGGTGGCGACGTGAATCCCACGCCGATGGCCAACGGCGACGTCATCTACTCGAAGTACGCGATCGGCGGTGGCAATGCGTTCTCGCAGATCGCGATACAGGTCAAGCCGCGTGGCCGGACCATCCTGCTCACGACGCCCACCCAGGATTGCGGGCAGCCGGCGCCATCACCCGACGGCACCAAGGTGGCGATGATCTGCATCGGCGGCACCGGCCTGCAGAGCACGCGCCTGGAGGTCGCGACCTTGAGCGCCGGTAAGCCTGGGGCGGCGGTGACCATGGGGCTGCCGGAAACCCTGGTCAACAACTGCCTGTGCGCGGCCCCGGTGTGGGCGCCGGACGGCAGCGGGCTCGTCTACTACAACACCGCCGATGCCACGGGACACTTCGAGCTGTGGTGGATCAAGGGCGCGTTGGGCGCCACGCCGTCGGCGCCACTACAGGTGACCACAAACCTCGACTTCGACGCAAGCTCGCCGCCGAGCTGGTCGCCGCTGAGCAGCGTCCCGGTGATGGCCCGGTAGCTCGCGCGGCAACCGGCAAAGAGAACTAGTAGAAGACCTGGGCGAGCTCGTACAGCTCGCGAGGTACCCGCCGCTGCTCCGCGACGACGTCGGCGATGCTGGCGACATCGACCATCCCGCCAATCACCACGGGCATCTCGCCGAACAATCCCTCGACGACGAGGTCGTATGCCTTCGCCCCGACACGCGTCGCCCAGATTCGGTCGTAGGCGGTCGGCGAACCGCCGCGCTGCACGTGTCCCAGCACCGTCGCCCGAGTCTCGTGCCCGGTGCGCTCCTCGATGATTCGAGCGAGGTTCTCGCCAACCCCGCGACGCGAGAGCTGGACGTGGCCGAACGCATCCCGTAAGCCCGCCGCATCGTCTTTTGACTGCAACCCGTCCATCTCGACGCCCTCGGCGACGACGATGATGCTGAAGTCGCTCCCCGCGTTGCGTCGCACCTCGAGATGGGCGACAACCTCGTCGACGGTGACGTCGAACTCGGGGATGATGATCATGTCGGCGCCGCCCGCGAGACCGCCCATGACCGCGACCCAGCCGGTATCACGACCCATGACCTCACACACCATCACGCGGTGGTGCGACGACGCTGTGGTGTGCAAACGGTCGAGCGCTTCGGTGACCACGCTCACCGCGCTGTCAAACCCGATGCAGTAGTCGGTGATGCTGAGGTCGTTGTCCATCGTCTTGGGGACACCGACCACACGCGCGCGCTCCTCGGCCAGGCGCGCGGCGACGCTCAGCGTGTCGTCGCCACCGATGGCGACCAGGGCGTCGAGGCGGAGGCGCTCCATGTTGTGCAGGACCTCGTCCAATCCATGGTCGAGCTTCATCGGATTCACACGCGAACTGCCGAGCATGGTGCCGCCGAGTTGCAGGATGCCGGAGAGCTTGGAACGCTCCAGCGTCATCACATCACCCTCACCGATCAGGCCCGCCCACCCGTTGCGGATTCCGAACAGTGAATCGCCGGCCGCGAGCGCGCGTCTGCCGATCGCGCGGATCGCGGCGTTGAGGCCTGGTGCGTCACCGCCGCCGGTCAGGACGGCAATCCTCTGTCCCACTCTTCGCCCTATGTTCTGCGGAGCTAGTGACCAACCCCGGGATCGCCGAGGAACGCCTGCTCTTCGGCGCTGCCGAGTATGACGGTCACGCCCCCGGCCGGGGCAGCCGCGGGCGTTGCCGGCGGGGTCGTCGCCGCCGCGGTGGGGGCGGGCTCGGTGGTGACGCTGACTCCGAAGTAGGCGGCCAGCCACTGTGCGGCGGCGGTGTCCGTTCCACCGCTGTTGTCGATCACCTGGGTCGCGGCCTGCGTGGGCGCTTTGCCGCCGGCTGCCGTGGCGAACCCAACCATGTGCATCAGCGACGCCCAGCGAGTGGTTGCGTCGTTCTTGCGCCCGCTGGCATTGACGAAGGTGACCTGCGCGCCGTCAGCGAGCGCCGCGGGCGTCGGAAGGACGTCCTGGACGAAATGCGAGATCGAGTTGAAGCTCTGATCGTTCGCGAAGAGGTAGTAGCTGCCGCAGCGAGTTCGGATACCCGCAGTCGTACAGGAAGTTGGTGTCGTCGATACTGATGTGCTCGATGGACGCGGGGTTCACGCCATTCACGAGTCCGTAGAGGGATTCGGCGTCACCGATGCTGAGATCGGTAAGCACATTGTTGCCAAGTGCGTTGAGGACATCCGGGAGCTTGCCGATCCCGCCGACGCTCTCGATCTGCGATTTGAGCGCAACGATGATCTGCTGCTGCCGGCGGCTTCGGGCGAAGTCCGATCCCTGCCCATTGTTCCCATGGCGCGACCGAGCGTAGATCAGCGCCGTCGCTCCGTTCATGTGCTGCATGCCCGCCTTGAAGCGAACGGTCATGTACCCGCAGTTGCCAAGGTCGCACTCGCCGGCGGGGTACTGATAGTCCGTGAAAGCCGCCGGGACATCGACATTGATGCCGCCCACCGCGTCGACGGCTTGCTTGAACGCGTTGAAGTCGACGCCCACGAAATAGTTGACGCCGATCCCGAGAAGATGCGCGATCAGCGGATCCGCGACCGCAGCGCCCGCGTCCACCGCGCTCGCGGGCTGCGGTCCCTCACCGAGCATGCCCGCCGCATACGCAAAGTTGATCCGCTGCTCAGTCGACTTGCCGTTGCTCAGAGGGATGGTCACATACCAGTCGCGCGGGATCGAGATCTCCGCGATCTGGGGCGGGCGGCCCTGAAGGGGCTGGATCGAGATGACCATGATCGAATCGGTGAGGAAGGCGCCGGAATGCTGATTGCCGCCATATCCATAAAGGACGAGGTTGATGCGCTGGTAATGCTGGGCGTGCTGTTCGACGGACGAGCCGCCGCCGCCCTGGAGCGCGCCGATCACCGCACTGATCGGGTTGGTGTGGAAGGTCTTGGCGAGTGCGAGCGAGAGACGCACACCGTAGACGCCACCGGTGACGAGCAGCAGGGAGAACATCACGATCGTCGAAATCACGGCGCGCTTTCGCGTGAGCCAGTTGGGCACGGCGTTGTACCGGGACCGGCGGCGCCGGCGGACCGATGTGCTGCTGATTGTTGCCATAGTTGAGGTGTTGCTCTCGACTTTCCGAACGGGTGTACCGGCCGCCGCGAGGACGGTGCGGGGCCGGCGCGCCACGGTGCGCTCCTCCTAAGGGGAACGTTGCTGGCAGCGTCTGGTTACCCGCCGCGAGGCACAAGGGTACCCCACGCCCCGCTGAGGCGGCGCCGACAATGGCATCATCAGCGGCCACAAGCGGGACGGAGGAGAGAGGGTGCGGGCGCAGCAGGTTCAGGGCCTCGAGGGTCCATCCGGCCTCCGTATGGTCGAGGTCGACGAGCCGGAGGATGCAGCGCGTGTGGTCATCGACGTCGCCGCCGCGGGCGTGAGCTTCCCGGATCTCCTGCTCACCCGTGGCGAGTATCAGATGAAGCCACCACTCCCGTTCGTGCCGGGGGTCGAGGTTGCCGGTCGTGTCCGCTCCGCGCCCGCGGGGTCGGGGTTCAGCGCGGGCGACAGCGTCATGGCCTTCACGATGCTGGGTGGCTTCGCGGACGTCGCCCTGGCCGAACCGGCGTTGACCGTCGCCATTCCGAGCGGGCTGACCGTCGAAGCCGCCGCCGGATTCGTCATGAACTACCACACCGCGCACTTCGCCCTGGCGCGCCGGGGACGCGTCCTTCCGGGCGATCGGGTTGCGATCCATGGGGCGGCGGGCGGGGTCGGCACCGCCGCGATCCAGGTCGCTCGCGGCCTCGGTGCGGAAGTCATCGCCATCGCCGCGGGCCCCGACAAGATGCACATCGCCGAACGTGCCGGTGCGCATCGGGTGCTCGACGCCGAGGGCGACTGGGTCGCCGCGCTGCGCGCGCAGAACGACGGCCTCGGTGTCGACGCGATCCTGGACCCGGTCGGCGGGGAACGCTTCGACCAGAGCGTTCGCTGCCTTGCACCCCAGGGCCGGCTCATCGTGGTGGGATTCACGGACGGGCGGATTCCAAGCCTGCAGGTGAACCGTGTCCTGCTGCGCAACATCGATGTGGTCGGCGCCGCGTGGGGTGCGTTTCTCGCCGTCCAGCCCTCGCTCTTCGCGGAGACCCAGCGGGCTCTCAACGCGATGATCGAGACGGGCACGGTCGCGCCCATCGTCGGCGCGACCTATCCGCTCGAAGAGGCGCCGGCAGCTCTCAATCTCCTGGGTCAGCGGCGGGCGCGGGGCAAGGTCGTCCTCACGATGTGATGCCGGCGCGGCCGGACGGCGGCGACGGTCAGTTGCGCAGCAGGTCTCGAGCGATGACGACGCGCTGGATCTGGCTCGTTCCCTCGTAGATCTGGGTGATCTTGGCGTCGCGCATCATCCGTTCGACCGGGTACTCGTTGACATACCCGTAGCCGCCCAGGATCTGGACCGCGTCGGTGGTGACCTTCATCGCGGTGTCCGCCGCGAGCAGCTTCGCGATCGCGGCGAAATGACCCACCTCCGGGCTCTTGTCGTCGATGAGCTGCGACGCCCAGTAGACCATCGCCCGAGCGGCCGCGGTCTGCGCCTCCATGTCCGCGACCATGAACTGGATCCCCTGGAACTCCGCGATCGCCTTGCCGAACTGCTTGCGCTCCTTGGCATATCCGACCGCGTAATCGAGGGCGCCCTGAGCGATGCCGAGCGCTTGTGCGGCCACCCCAGGCCGGGACCGGTCGAGCACCTGCATCGCGATCCTGAAGCCGTCGCCCTCATCGCCGAGGAGGTTCGCCGCGGGGGTCACCACTTCGTCGAAGTGGAGCTCCGCGGTGTTGCTGCCGCGAATGCCGAGCTTGCCGTGGATGGTGTTCGCCGCGAAGCCCTTGAGATGCTGCGCGTCCTCGAGCACGAACGCGCTCACCCCCTTCGCCCGCTCATCGGGATCGGTCTTGGCAAAGACGGTGATGGTGTCGGCGATCCCACCGGCGGTGATCCAGATCTTGCTGCCGGTGATGACGTACTCATCGCCGTGGCGCTCGGCGCGGGTCTGCATCCCCGCCGGGTCGCTGCCGGCCCCGGGTTCGCTGAGCGCGTACGCGCCGAGCTTCGCCCCGCTCGCCAGCTCCGGGAGCAGCCGTGCCTTCTGCTCATCCGTCCCGGCGATCATCAGCGGATACCCGCCGAGCCCCTGCACGACGAGGATCAGTGCGCTCGTCGCGCAGACTTTGGCCACCTCCTCGATGGCGACGTTGAGCGTCAACGCACTTCCGGAAAGGCCGCCGTACTCGGGCGGGAAGGGCAGCGCGAAGAGATCGTGCTTGCGGAAGACATCGACGACGTCCCACGGGAATTCGCCGGTACGATCGATCTCCGCGGCACGGGGCGCGATGCGGTCGCGAGCGATATCCCGCACCGTGTCGCGGATCATGGTCTGCTCGTCGTTGAGGCGGATGTCCATGCGGCTGCTGATGCTACCAAGCCAACCGGGATCAGTCGTTGAGGAGATGGCGGGCGATGACCACGCGCTGGATCTGGTTCGTCCCCTCGTAGATCTGGCACGCCTTGGCGTCGCGGAAACGCACCGCGGCGGGATGGTCGTCGACGCCCGACTCCGGGGCGCACATGTCGACCGCCGACTGCGCCACCGCAACACACGTGTCGGTCGAATACAGCTTTGCGATGGCGGCGTCGAGGGTGACGCTCCGGCCGGCATCCACGAGCGCCGCCGCGTATCGAGTTCAGCTGGCGGGCGGCGACGGTGCGAACCTCCATGTCCGCCAATGCCTCGGCGTCCACCTCCACTCCCGCGTCGCGGCGGCGGCGCGATGACTCGATGGCGGCATCGAGCGCTCCTTGGGCGATGCCCACGGCCTGCGCCGAGATACCGACCCTGCCGCCGTCCAGTGCCGACATCGCGACGGTGAACCCGGTTCCCTCATCGCCGAGGCGGTTCGCGGCCGGGACGCGCACGGTGTCGAGCACGAGCTCGGCCGTCCAGGAACCATGCAGTCCCATCTTCGCGAGCGGTGTCCCGGCCGTGACCCCGGGCAACGCGGACTCGACCAGAAAGGCGCTGACACCGTGCGTGCCCTCGCCGGTGCGTGCCATGACGATGTAGAGATCGGCGTCGCCGGCACCGGTGATGAAGGTCTTGGCTCCGTCGAGAACGTAGGTGTCGCCGTCGCGCACGGCGCGGGTCCGCATCGCGATCGCATCGCTCCCCCCGGCGGCCTCGGTCAGTGCGAAGGCCGCGAGCCATTCGCCGGAGGCGAGCCTGCGCAGATACCGCGACTTCTGGTCATGGTTGCCGAAAACAAGCAGGGGCTCGGTGCCGACCGACAGATGCACGTCGAGGATCACCGCGCAGCTGGCGTCAGCGCGCGCAACCGCCTCGATGAGCAGGATGAAGTCGGCGTGGTTCCCACCGGCGCCGCCGAAGGCCTCGGGCGTGAGGATGCCCGCAAGCCCGGCTTCGCCCGCCGCCTCGACGATTCGCTTGGGGGACGGACCGTTCCCGCGCGCCATCGCCGGCGCGATCGGTGTGATGGCCTCGTTGACAAAGCCGGCGATGCGTGCAGCGAGCCCCGGGTGGTCGATGTCAGTCGACACGGACGAGGGTGGCCTCTCCCTGCGCGATGCCGCTGCAGATCCCGACGGCTCCATATCCGCCGCCGCGCCGGCGGAGTTCGTAGAGCAGCGTCATGAGAATCCGCGCGCCACTGGCGCCGATCGGGTGCCCGACCGCGATCGCGCCGCCATTGACGTTGACGCGGTCCGGATCCACCTCGAGCATCCGCGTGCTCGTGATCGCCACCGCCGCAAACGCCTCGTTGATCTCCACCACCTCGAGCCTGCCCGTATCGACCGCCCCGCGAGTCTTAGCAAGCGCGGCTTCGACGGCGAGCGCGGGCACCGTTGCCAGGTACGGGTGCTCCGCGGCCGATTCCCCGTAGGTGAGCCAGGTTCCGAGTGGCGCAAGCCCCTCGGCGCGGGCCCGTTCCGCACTCATGAGCAGGACGGCGGTGGCGCCGTCATTCATCCCGGGTGCGTTGCCGGCGGTGACGGTGGTGCCGTCGCCGAAAGCGCCTCGGAGCGCGACGAGCTTCTCGATGGTTGTGTCGGCGCGGGGTTGTTCATCACCTCCGACAGAGGAGCCGTTCACGCTCACCGGGACGATCTCGTCGGCGAACCAGCCTGCCGCGAGCGCCGCCTGGTAACGCATCTGCGAGCGAAGCGCCCACGCATCCTGCTCCTCACGCGTGACCCCGAGCTCCGACGCGACATCGCTCCCGTGCACGCCC
This sequence comes from Candidatus Dormiibacterota bacterium, assembly GCA_963709585.1. GTDB lineage: Bacteria > Chloroflexota > Dormibacteria > Aeolococcales > Aeolococcaceae > Palsa-851. Next base: position 91,588 of record CAVPXI010000006.1, read on the forward strand.
ATCAGCACGCCGTCCACGGGACAGCAGAGTCCGTCGCGCATCATGCTGTCGACGGCGATCCGATCCCCGAAGCGGCTGCCGAAGCGCTGGTCCTCGAGCAGGTACGGAGAGCGCGACATCGACTCCATACCGCCGGCCACGACCACGTCCGCCTCGCCGGAGCGGATGAGCAGCGCACCGAGGTTCACCGCTTTCAGCGCGCTCGCACAGACCTTGTTCACGGTGAAGGACGACACGCTCGCCGGAAGCCCGGCGCGCAATCCCGCCTGGCGCGATGGCACCTGTCCCTGTCCGGCGGCGAGCACCATCCCCATGATCAGCTGATCCACCGCACTGGGATCGGTGCCTGTCCGCTCGAGGACCTCTCGAATGACCCGCGCGCCGAGGTCGACCGCCGGCACCGATGCGAGCCCGCCGCCGAGCTTGCCGAAGGGTGTGCGCGCCGCCGCGACGATCACCGCATCAGTCGCCACGATCGCCCTCCAGAACCTCGAACGGGCGGAGCAGGTGCCGCGCGATCAGGATGCGCTGCACCTCGCTGGTTCCCTCGCCGATCTCGTTGATCTTGACGTCGCGATAGAGGCGGGCAACCGGTGACTCCTCCATGAAGCCCATGCCTCCGTGGATCTGGACTGCCTGGTTGGCGCACGCAGTGGCGACTTCGGATGCGTGCAGCTTCGCCATCGATGCATACGGCACGGGGCTGCGACCCGCATCGATCGCTGCGGCCGCGCGCCAGGTCATGATCCGAGCCAGTTCGATCTGCGTCCCCATGTCGGCGAGCTTGAACTGGGTCCCCTGGAAGGTCGCAATCGGCACGCCGAACTGGCGTCGCGCCGCCGAGTACGCCAGCGAGGCATCAAGGCAGGCCTGGGCGACGCCGACCGACAGCGCCGCGATGGCGACGCGGCCGCTCTCGAGTATCTGCAGGAATTGAGTCAATCCCTGGCCGGGGGTGCCAACCAGGTTGTCGAGCGGAACCCGGCAATCCTCGAAGATCAACTCTCGCGTATCGGACGCGTGCCATCCGAGCTTGCGGTACTTGGGAGCCTGCGAGTACCCGACGGTCCCCCGCTCGACAGCGACGGTGCTGATCTGCTTGTGGCCGTTATGGGAGCCTGTGACGGCGGTGATGGTCACCCCCGCGCTGATGTCGGTCCCCGCGTTGGTGATGAACGCCTTGCGGCCGTTGATGACCCATTGATCGCCGTCGCGGACTGCGCGCGTCTGTGTGGCGGCGGCGTCCGAACCGGCGTCGGGCTCGGTGAGCCCGAACGCCCACAGCCGCTCTCCGGCCATGAGCGGCGCGAGCCAGCGCTGCTGCTGTTCTCGGGAGCCGAACTGGACGATCGGCGAGATCCCCAGCGAGACCGCCGCCTCGAGCGTGATCGCGCAACTCGCGTCGGCTCGAGCGATCTCCTCCATGGCGAGGCAATACGAGATGAAATCGCCTCCGGCTCCGCCGATGTCCTCGGGAAACGGGAGCGCGAACAGGCCGAGCCTGGCCATCCCGGCGACGAGGTCGTAGGGAAACTCCCCTGTCTCGTCGTAATGGGCAGCCGCCGGCGCGATCTCCGCCTGGGCGAAGTCGCGAACCACGTCGCGAATGTGACGTTGCTCGTCAGTGAGATCGAAGTTCACTCCAACCTAACGGTAGCGCGGCGGGATGGGCTGCAGGCAGGGCGGGGCACGCGCCCTCAGCGGGGGTTGGTGCCCAGCCTCGCCGCAGTCAGGCGCACGACGTCCTCGATGGTGTCGGCAATCTGCGCACCGGCGGCCGTGAGCGCGTCGAGCTTGTTCTGTGCACTGCCGGTGGTGCCGCTGATGATCGCGCCGGCGTGGCCCATGCGTTTGCCGGGCGGCGCGGTGCGTCCGGAGATGAACGCGATCACCGGCTTGTCGAAACCCGTGTCGCGAATCCATGCTGCGGCGGTCTCCTCGTCGGAACCACCGATCTCGCCGATGAGCACGACCGCGCGTGTCTCCGGGTCGTCGGCGAAACGCTGGAGGACGTCCGGAAAGCTGAGGCCCATCACTGGGTCGCCGCCGATGCCGACCGAAGTGGTCTGGCCCATCCCCGCCTCGCCGAGACCCTGGATCACCTCGTAGGTCAGCGTCCCGCTGCGGCCGACGATCCCCACAGGGCCGGGCGTGTTGATGTGGTTGGGGATGATGCCGACCTTGCACTGATCAGGGGTCACGATTCCGGGGCAGTTGGCTCCGAGCAATTGGTGGCCGCTGCGAATCACGAAATCGCGCGCGCGGATCATGTCGTGCACCGGGATCAACTCGGTGATGCAGACGGTCAGCTCGATCCCCGCCGCCGCCAACTCCATGATCGCGTCCGCCGCGAATGCCGGCGGCACGAAGATTCCCGAGACATCCGCCCCGGTTGCGGCGACAGCATCGGCGACCGTGTCGAAGATCGGCACCCCATCCTGGTCGGTACCGCCCTTGCCAGGAGAGACACCCGCGACGATGTTGGTCCCAAAGGCGCGCATCTGTCCCGTGTGGAAGCTGCCTTCGCGCCCGGTAATGCCCTGGATGAGCACGCGGCTGGATCCGTCGACAAGCACGCTCACGACGGGTCCCCGATGGGGAGGTCAGCGGCACGAACAGAGGTGGCAGCGCCGCAGCCCACGACGCGCCCCCCGGTGGGGAGGGTGTGGGCGGAGGCGGGCCATCTCGCAGCCGGGGCTACCCCCCCCGGCGAGAGTGAGGGGCGGAACGGCGAAGGCGTTCCGACCCCGTGCCCGCCGTAGCCCACACCCTCCCCGCCGCGCTCAGCGCCCCCACCGCAGTTCATGCGCTCCCCTCCCGCCGCGTCAGCGCGACGATGGTCTCGGCCGCACCGGTCGCGGTCGTAGCCGGGACGATGCCGGCCGCCTCGAGCAACCGCCGTCCCTCCTCTTCCATGGTGCCGGTCATGCGCACCACCAGCGGCTTGGTGATGTGCAGCTGGTCCCGCGCGGCTATGATCCCGCGGGCGACCTCGTCGCCACGAGTGATGCCGCCGAAGATGTTGATGAAGACACCGCGCACCTTCGGGTCGAGGAGCACCATCTCGAGCGCGTTGCGCACCCGCTCGGCGTTGGCGCCGCCGCCGATGTCGAGGAAGTCGGCGGGCTCGCCCCCGTGTTGTTTGACGAGGTCGAGCGTGTTCATGGTCAGGCCGGCGCCGTTGCCGATGCAGCCGATGTCCCCGTCGAGGTGCACGTAGGTGAGCCCGCGCTTACGCGCCTCGACCTCGAATGGATCGTCGCCACTGCGACCGTCCTCGCCGGTCTCGTCGCGAGCGAGCTCTTCGGCGATGTCCTTGTGCCGCGAGTCGGCGTTCTCGTCGATCTCGAGCTTGCCGTCTGCGGCGACGAGCATGCCGTCCGGCGTGAGCACAAGCGGGTTGATCTCGCACGTCAACGCATCGAGCGACGTCGCGACCTCGTAGAGACGAGTGGTCAGGATCACGAGTGTGCTCACCAGCTTGGGCACCCGGTCGCGAAGCTCGGGCGCGTGCGCGAGCCCCGCAAACGCCAGCTGGCGGATCTCATACGGGTGCGGCCCGGCGAACGGATCGGGCCACAGCTTGGCGATCCGTTCGGGCGCATCCACGGCGACCTGCTCGATCTCCATCCCGCCCGCGGCCGAGAAGATGATCACCAGGCGGCGGCGATCGCGGTCGAGCGTGATCCCGAGGTAGAGCTCGGCGTCGATGGTGAGCCCGGTCTCGCACCAGACGCTCCGCACCGGGTAGCCGCGAATGTCCATGGCCAGAATCCGCGCGGCTTCGCGCTGCGCCTCCTCGGGGGTATCGACGACGGCGATGCCACCCGCCTTGCCTCGTCCGCCGATCGGCACCTGTGCCTTGATTGCGACGCGACCGAGCTCGCGAGCGGCCGCCGCCGCCTCCTCAGGGGTCCGCGCCAGCCGGCCCGACGGGACCGCGATCCCGGCCGTTGCGAATCGCTGCTTCGCCTGGTACTCCAAGAGCTTCATCGGCGGGCCTGATGGCTCATCGACGAGGAGCGACGCGGTCCAGCTCCTCCAGGTCGGCCGCGCTCGGGCGCCACCGTCCGGCGCGAGCGTTGGCGCGCACCTGTTCCGGTGATGTCGCGCCGGCGATCACCGAGACGACCTGTGGCTGGGCGGCGAGGCCGCCGATGGCGACGTCGAGCAAGGACATATCGCGCTCGCGCGCGAAGTCCTCCAGTGCCTCGACGATGTCGAAGTTGCTGTCGGTCAGCCATCGCGACGCTCCGGCTCCCGGCGCGGTGGCGAGACGGGTGCCCGGAACCGGCGGCAGGCCGCGGCGATGCTTCCCGGTGAGCAATCCGTTGGCAAGCGGCGTGTACGGAATCATCCCGACGTCGAAGTGGGCGCATGCGGGGATGACAGCCTCCTCGACGGACCGATCGAGGAGGCTGTACTCGTTCTGGGCGCTGACGAACCTGGTGAGGCCCCGGCTCCGCGCCACCCAGTCCGCATCCGCGATCTGCCAGCTCAGCAGGTTCGACGACCCCGCGCAACGGATCTTGCCCTCGCTGACCAGCTCGGTCAGAGTCTCGAGCGTCTCCTCGATCGGTGTCCCCGGATCCGGGGTGTGGAGCTGGTAGAGATCGATCCACTCGGTGTCGAGGCGTCGCAGGCTTGCCTCGACCGCGATCCGGATCCAGCGGCGCGACCCGCCGCTGCGCCCCTCACCACCCGACGAGTGCCCGAACTTGGAAGCGATCACCGCCTCCTCGCGACGGCCCTTCAGCGCTGCGCCGAGCATCTCCTCGCTCTGTCCGCCGCCGTAGATGTCGGCGGTGTCGAAGAAGGTGATTCCCTCCTCGAGCGCCGCGTGCACCACGCGGGTCGCACCCTCCGCGTCGATCCTGCGGCCGAAATTGTTGCAACCGAGTCCCACCACCGTCGCCTGCAGAACGCCTCCACCGACGGGACGAGTCTCGAGGTCGCTCACGCCGACAGGGTACGCAAAGCTCGTGTCTCCACAGCCGCTGGAGGCTGGTAGGCTGACCCGGTTGGCAAGACGCGTCGTCGGGATCCCACCAGACCAAGGTCCGGCGCCGGAGCCGCCGAACCTCGCATCGGGGCGGTTTCCGACCGCGTCGCCATCGATTCGCAGAAGACCTCGCGTCGCGACGGCGGCAACGTCGTTTCGGTGCGCACGCTGGTGACCGCGGCACTGATCGTGCTCGGGATCGTGGCGCTGGTGGCGTTCCTCGCCAGCATCATCGGCATCGTCCTGGTCGTGCTCGTGGCCATCGTCTTCGCGGAGGGCATACGGCCGCTCGTGGCGGACCTGCAACGCCGGCGAATCCCACGGCCGCTCGGCATCCTGGCGGTGTACGTCGCGGTCCTCGCCTTTATTGCGGTCATGGTGCTGCTGCTCGTGCAGCCGATCGTCAGCGAGGCGTCGTCGCTCGCCACCAACTTTCCAACCTATCAAAAGGATTTCCTCAACTGGTTCACCGGGGTCGAACGGCAGTTCCACTTCAACGTGAACATCGCCCAGCAGGTGGGCTCGGTCATCAACTCCACGCGAAACATCCTGTTCGCGATCGGCAGCACGATCTTCAGCATCATCGTCGACTTCGTGCTCGTGCTCGTGGTCGGCTTTCTCTGGCTGGTGAGCAGCGACCGTCTCAAGGCATTCACCGTCGACCTGTTTCCCGAAGCCCACCACGACCTGGTCGTCGACATCTTTCGCGAGATGGGATTCCGCATGGGCGGGTTTCTCCGGGCGGTGGCGATCAACAGCCTCGCGCTCGGGCTGGTGGTCGGAGTCGTCTGCTGGCTGCTACGCCTCCCGGACCCGGTCATCCTCGGCATCTTTGCCGGTCTCACCGCGGCCATTCCGATGGTCGGCGGAATCATCGGCGTTGTGCCCGCCGTACTGCTCGGCTTCACCATCAGCCCCGAATATCCGATCCTGGTGCTCGCCGTCCTCCTGGTGATCCAATTCGTCGACGCCAACACCGTGGTGCCCATGGTCATGAACCGCGTGGTCTCGCTGCCGGCGCTGGGGGTTGTGCTCGCGCTCCTCGTGGGCGGCGCCATCGAGGGCTTGATCGGCGCGATCCTCGCCGTCCCCGTGGCGGCGGCACTTCAGGTCCTCCTGGTGCGAGCGGCCGTCCCGGCGATCCACCATGCGCAGGGCCGCACCGACCAGGCGTACGCGAAGGCGTACGTCCCGCTGTCCGCCGGCCTCAAGGACTCGGCGCCGCGTACCGGCGGGCGGCGCGTCAATCCACGCTGACCGTTTAGAGCGGGATGTTGCCGTGCTTTCGCTGTGGGGTCCGAACCTGCTTGTCTCGCGCCATGCGCAGCGCGGCGATGAGCGCGCCACGCGTCTGTCGAGGCTCGATCACGTCGTCGATGTAGCCCCGTTCGGCAGCGTAGTACGGGTTGGCAAACTGCTCCCGGTATTCCTCGATCAGCTGTTCTGAGCGCTGTTTCGGGTCGGCTGCCTGGGATATCTCGCGCTTGAAGATGACGCTGACCGCGCCCTGCGGGCCCATGACGGCAATCTCCGCGGTGGGCCACGCCACGTTGTAGTCGGCGCGGATATGTTTGGAGCACATCACGTCGTACGCACCGCCGTATGCCTTGCGGGTGATCACCGTCAGCTTGGGAACCGTCGCCTCGCAGTAGGCGTAGAGGAGCTTGGCGCCGTGGCGGATGATGCCGCCGTATTCCTGGTCGGTGCCGGGGAGGAAGCCGGGCACGTCGACGAAGGTCACCAGCGGGACGTTGAACGAGTCGCACAAGCGCACGAAGCGGGCCGCCTTGATGGACGCGTTGATGTCGAGCGCGCCCGCGAGCACTCGCGGTTGGTTGCCGACCACGCCGACCGGGTGGCCGTCGAGCCTGGCGAAGCCGCAGATGATGTTCTCGGCGTGGTACTGCATCACCTCGAGAAACCGGCCGTCGTCGACGATGCGCGTGACCAGGCTGCGCATGTCGTAGGGCTGATTCGGGTTGTCGGGGATGATGGTCTGCAGCTCGCGATCCTCGCGGTGCGGGTCGTCGAGGGTCGGCTGGTAGGGCGGCTGCTCGCGGTTGTTGGGTGGCAGATACGCGAGCAGCTCGCGCATCTGACCGAAGGCCTCGTCCTCGGTGTCGGCGATGAAATGCGCGACGCCACTTCGCTGGTTGTGCACGTCCGAGCCGCCGAGCTCCTCGAAGGTCACCTCCTCGCCGGTGGTGACCTTGATGACGTCCGGGCCGGTGATGAACATGTACCCCACCTTGCGCACCATGAAGATGAAGTCGGTCATCGCCGGCGAGTACACCGCGCCGCCGGTGCACGGTCCGACGATCAACGAGAGCTGCGGGACCACACCGCTTGCCTCGACGTTGCGATAGAAGATCTCGGCATAACCCGCCAGCGAGACCACGCCCTCCTGGATGCGCGCTCCGCCGGAGTCGTTGATACCGACGCATGGGCACCCGGTGCGGAGCGCGAGATCCATGATCTTGGTGACCTTTTCCGCGAACACCTCGCCGAGCGAACCACCGAAGACCGACGCGTCGTGACTGAAGACGAAGACCTGCCGGCCTCCGATCGACCCCCAGCCGGTGATCACCCCGTCGCCGCGGATCCTCCGCTCGTCCATGTCGAAGTTGGTGGTGCGGTGGAGGGCGAACATGTCGAGCTCGGTGAAGGATCCCGCGTCGAGCAGGCGGTCGATGCGCTCGCGCGCGGTGAGCTTGCCCTTCGCGTGCTGGGATCGCTCCGCGGCGCCGCCACGGTGGACCGCGTCGTAGCGGCGTTTGCGGAGCATGTTGATCTTCTTGCCGGTGCCGCCCGTCGACCCGCTCGTCGAGGCTGCTCCGGCGTCGATCGGTCCAGAGTTGGCGGCCGGAGCGACGGCATCGCTCGCACCGACGGGGGGAACGCCCTTGGGCGCCTGCCTGCTCACGCCGTCAGGCTACCAGGGGACCGCATCGCCGCTCGCTTCACACCGTGACCGGCGGACGGTAGACCCCGAAGATCTCGCGAAGCACGCCGCACACTTCACCGACCGTGGCCTGAGCCGCAAGCGCGCTGCGCATGAGCGGCAGCAAGTTGTCAGTGCCCTGCGCACCCGCGCGCACGGCGGCGAGCGCACGGTTCACCTCGGACGCGGAACGGGCCGCGCGCATCTTCTCGAGGCGCTCGATCTGCGCCGCTTCAAGTGTCGCGTCGATGCGCAGGATCGGCACGGTGGGTTGCGACGTCTCGGTGAACCGGTTGACGCCGACGATGACCCGTTCGCCTGCTTCAACAAGGCGCTGGTGGCGATACGCCAACTCCTGGATCTGCTGCTGGTAGAAACCGGCCTCGATCGCCGCGACGGCACCGCCCTGGTCGTCGACGCGGCTCATGAGCGCCCGCGATTCGTCCATGAGGTCGTGGGTCAGCGCTTCGACGAGGTGTGCCCCGCCCAGCGGATCGGTGACGCTGGCGGCGCCGGTCTCGTGCCCGATCACCTGCTGGGTGCGCAGGGCGATCTCCGCCGCCTGCTCTGACGGCAGGGCGAGCGCTTCGTCGTAGCTGTTGGTGTGCAACGACTGCGCCCCACCGCACACCGCCGCCAGCGCCTGCAGCGAGACCCGCACCACGTTGTTGAGCGGCTGTTGCGCCGTGAGCGTCGCGCCGCTTGTCTGCGCGTGGAATCGCAGCTGCAGGCTGCGTGCTTCGGTCGCGCCGAAGCGGTCGCGCATCACCTCCGCCCAGAGCGCGCGGGCGGCGCGGAACTTGGCGACCTCTTCGAAGAAGTCGTTGCTGACATTGAAGAAGAAGCTCAGCCGGGGGGCGAAGTCCTCGACCTCAAGGCCCGCGTCGATGGCCGCCTGCACGTAGGCGATGCCGTTGCTGAGCGTGAAGGCGATCTCCTGCGGTGCGGTCGCGCCCGCCTCGCGGATGTGGTAGCCGCTGATGCTGATCGTGTTCCAGCGCGGAAGACGCTGCGCGCAGTACGCGAACGTGTCGGTGACCAGCCGCATCGAAGGTCGCGGGGGAAAGATGTACGTCCCTCGCGCGGCGTATTCCTTGAGGATGTCGTTCTGGATCGTCCCCCCGAGCGTCGTGGCGGCGATCCCCTTGCGCTCGGCCGCCAGCTCGTAGAGCAGCAGGAGCGCCGCGGCCGGCGCGTTGATGGTCATCGACGTGGTGACGCGGTCCTGCGGGATGCCGCGCATGAGCAGCTCCATGTCCTCGAGCGAGTCGATCGCGACACCGACCTTGCCGACCTCACCGTGCGCCACGGGATCGTCGCTGTCGTAACCCATCTGGGTGGGCAGGTCGAACGCCACCGACAGCCCGCTCTGTCCGGCGCGCAGCAGGTAGTGGAACCGCTGGTTGGTCTGCTCGGCGCTTCCGAAACCCGCGTACTGGCGCATCGTCCAGAGCCGCGACCGGTACCCGTCCGCGCGGATGCCCCTGGTGTACGGGTAGTCACCGGGAGGTGGCGAGCCGTCCGGCTGGTCCACGTAGAACGGTTCGAGCGGGATGCCCGAACTCGGTCTCGGCGCGGATGCCGGGCTCTGCGCCGGGGTCCTCGCTCATGCGTCCGACCCGGGGTTCTCCTGGTCGGGCTGGCACAGCTCGGTGAGCACCCCGCCTGCCGCCGAGGGATGGAGGAACGCCACCAGGCGGCCGGCGGCGCCCCGTCGTGGACAGGTGTCGAGGAGTTGGAGGCCGAGCTCGGCGAAGTGGTCGATGCTGGCCTGAACGTCGTCGACGCCGTAGGCGACGTGATGGAGGCCGCTGCCCCGCCGGGCCAGGAACCCCGCGATCTTCGACTCCGGGCCGGTGCTCCCGAGCAGCTCGATGCGCAACTCCCCCACCTCGAACATGACCGCCTCGATGCCGTCGGAGGCGACGACCTGGCGGTGCACGGGGGTGGAGCCGGTCAGGCGCTCGTAGGTCGCGATCGCGACGTCGAGGTCGGCGACGGCGATTCCCACGTGGTCGATCCTCGTGAATGCGCTCGCCATCGTCGGCCGAGTATAGGAAGCAATACGGCAACGCCGCGTTCGCGTCGGGGAACTCGATGCTAGCGTCCAGACGCCGTGAGCACCCGTCGCGCGGTCGCAGTCGCGGCCGCCGTCAGCACCGTCCTTCTCGCGTATTACGCGATCTCATGGGCCCAGGTGACCCCGGTTCGCGAACGCGGAACCGACTTCTCCGCCTCGTACGTGGCGGCGCTCCTGGTGCGCGGTGGTGATGGAGCCGGACTCTACGACCAGCAGGCCGAGCATTCCCGACACCTGACCCTGCTCCCTGCCGGCACGGTCATCGACCTGCCCTTCATCACGCCCCCGACCACAGCGCTGCTCGCCCTCCCTCTCACCGTCCTCGACCCGGGAACCGCCTTCAGGGTCTGGTCGGTCATGGAGCTCGCGCTGCTCGCGCTCGCCGTGTGGGTGGCGATCCGCGCCGGACCCTGGCCGTCGCGCCTCGGGCGCGCACCTCGAGCGGCCACGATGCTGATGGCGATCGCCGCCGGCGGGACCTACGCGTTCCTGCTGCTTGGTCAGATCGATGGCATCGCCGCCCTCGGCCTCGCGGCCTCATACGCGGCCTGGCGCAAGGATCGGCCCGCTGCCGCCGGCTTCTGCTTGGCGCTCGCTTTCGCCGCCACCAAGCCCCATCTTGCTATCGGGCTCGGCGTCTGGCTGGTCGCGCGCCGCGACTGGCGAGCACTCGGCGGGGCCGCGGCCGGCTGCGCAGCCGTCGCCGCCGTGTCCCTGGCACTGGTCGGCCCGGGGGGCCTCGCCGGGTTCGTGTCGGCATTGGGATTCGCCGTCGGCAACACCCCGGGAGCGAGCACGCTCGGCATTCCCGGGCTGGTGGCGTCCTGGCTCGGGGGGGGCACGGTCCCGGCGGCCATCGGGGTCACGGGGTCACTGATCGCGCTCGGCGGCTGCGGCCTGCTCGGGGCGCGATCGCGCGGCAACCGCGGAGCGCTCGAAGCCTCGCTCGCGGGTGCGGCGGCACTGTCGCTGGTGGCGTCCCCGCATCTCCTGCCCCACGACCTCGTGATCCTCGCACCGGCCTTCGCGTGGTGCGCGGCACGAGCCGCCGTCGCCGAGAGCGCGCCATGGCCGGGTCTGGCGACGATCCGGCTGATCGCGGCGTGGGCCGTGCTCGGCGTGCTCACCCTCGTCGATACCGGGAACGCGGCGCCCGCGCCTCCGGGGCGGCTCGTGCCCGTGGGGCTGCTCGGGATCGGCATCGCCGCCCTGATGATCCCTCCGTCGAGACCTCGCGTCGAGAATCCGGCGCGGGTCGCTCTCGCTCAGTCCGGCAGCGGAAGCGGCGCCGGGGGGTCGACGGCGTAGTCGTAGAAGCCGCGACCGTTCTTGCGGCCGAGGCGGCCGGCATTGACCATGCGCTCGAGGATCGCCACGGTCGCGACGTCGCCCGGGGCGTGGTCGCGTTGCATGCGGTCCCGGCGAATCGTCAGCACGGTATCGAGACCTGAGAAGTCGGAGAGCTGGAAGGGGCCCATCGGCCAGTTGAGCCCTTTGCGCACTGCGGTGTCGATGTCCTCCGCCGACGCAACCCCGCCCTTGAGCAGTGAGAAGGCCTCCCGGGACGCCGCGCCCAGGATGCGGTTGACGATGAAGCCGTCGATCTCCTTCTCGACCACGATCGGCGTCCGGCCCATCCGCCGCGACCAGGCGACCGCACGGGCGCAGGTCTCGTCGGAGGTTTCGGGGCCGCGCACCACCTCGCACAGGTCCATGACCAGGACGGGGTGGAAGAAGTGCATGTTGCAGCAGAGCTCCGGACGCGCCGTCGCATCCGCGAGCCGTGAGACCACGATGTTGCTCGAGTTGGTGGCGATCCCCGCATGCGCCGGCAGGTGCGCGTCCAGCGCGGCGAAGACCTCGCGCTTGACCGATGGCAGCTCGACGACCGCCTCGATCGCCCACGCCGAATCCGACGCCGCCGAGGCGAGGTCGGTCGTCGCCGTCACGCGGCGCGCGGCCGACTTCGCCTCCGCGCGTTCGAGCTTGCCCTTGTCGACACGGCGGTCGAGCCACTGGCGGTTCGACGCCATCGCGCGCTGGAGAGTCTTGGCGTCCACGTCGACGAGCGAGACTTCGATGCCGTGGAGCGCTGCCTGCTGTGCGATCTGCGCTCCCATGGTCCCGGCTCCCACGACGAGGAGACGCCCCTGGTCCCCACCGTCCGGCACGGTTGACGTCATCCGCTCAGCTTTCGTCCGGCCACCTGACCGGCACGCGGGTGGTGCAGTTGGTGAGCTCTTGCGAGGCCTTGGTGTAGCGGATGATCGTCGGGAAGTCGCCCTTCAGCTTCAGCCGGCCGAGCATGATCCCCTTGGTGGCGTCCAGCTCTTTTTGCGCCACCTGCTTCCAGCGCGAATACGCACCGGTGATCACGAACCTGGCCTGTTGCGCGTCCTCGCGCGTCCCGACGCGGACGTCGCGCGCCTCACCGTGCCACAGATCGAGGAACACACCGCGGTCGTCCGGGAAGTTCTTGTCCGGCTCGGCGAGCACCACCAGTCCGACCGTGCCCTCCCAACCCGCCGCCGCCTGCTTGTAGATCGACGACTTGTTGATCTCGGCCTTGAACGCGTCGGCCCACTCCTGGCTGTAGGCCTCGACGACGACGTCGCTGTCTGCCACTGCTCTGCCTCCTTGGACGTGGGCTCCGGCGCCGCCGGGCAGCTAAGTGTGCGTTTCCTGCTTCACTCTCCGCCACCGGCGTGAACCTGCCATTCTCTGCATATGTCCCGAACCACGCCGATGACCGTCGATGCCACGTGCGCGCGCTGCGACGGCACCCGGGTCATTCCGCTGACCTTCGGCGATCGTCAGACCGGCTACGAACAACCCGGATACAAGTGCCCCGATTGCGGTGCGCGCTTTCAAGCCCTGCACAACCAGCGACTTCCGCGCCCGATCTGAGCGGGGGGCGCGCCGCGTTGGCCATCGCGTCTATCAGCCTTGCGCAGGCTCCTTGAGGGCGCGCGCGACGTAGACGGCCACGTCGTCGACCGCAATCGAACCGCCGATCTGCTTGGCCGAGATGCCTTCGTCGAACATGGCCAGGCAGAAGGGGCACGCGGTCGCGACCTTGGTGGCGTGCGTGTCCACCGCCTGGTCGACCCTGCGATGGTTGACCCGCGGCTGGTCCTCCTCCATCCACATCCTGCCGCCGCCGGCTCCGCAGCACATCCCCTCGCTCTTGCTCCGGGCCATCTCGACGACTCTCAGGCCGGGAATGCGCTCGAGGATCTCCCGGGGAGGGGCGAAGATGTCATTCCAGCGACCCAGGTAGCAGGAGTCGTGGTACGTGATCGTTTCGTCCTGCGCTTTGGCCGGATCGAGTGTGATCCGCCCTTCCTTGAGCAGGCGATCGATCAGCTGGGTGTGATGGACGACCTCGTACTCGCCGCCGAAGTCCCCGTACTCGTTGGCGAATGTGTTGAAGCAATGCGGGCACGACGCGATGATCTTGCGCACGTTGTGCCGCTTGAGCACCTCGACGTTCTCCTTTGCGCGCTCCTGAAAGAGGTACTCGTTCCCGATCCGTCGCGCGGGATCGCCGGTGCACTTCTCCTCGGTGCCGAGGATGGCGAAATCCACACCTGCGGCCTGAAGGATCTTCGAAAGCGCCGCCGCGATCGTCCTGGCGCGCTCGTCGAAGGATGCGGCGCACCCGACCCAGTACAGGTACTCGGCGTCAGGTTTGTCGGCGATGAATGACACGCCGAGGTCCTTCGCCCAATCCGCTCGCGACTGGTGGGAAAGGCCGTACGGGTTGGCGACGTTCTCGATGTTGCGCAGCGCCGATTCCGCCTGCTTCGGCAGGCGCGATTCGTCGAGGACGAGATGCCGGCGCATGTCCATGATCTTGGGAACATGCTCGATCAGTACCGGGCACTGATCCATGCACGCACCGCATGTGGTGCAGGACCAGAGCGTCTCTTCGAGGATGGTGCCGCCGATCAGCGGTCGCGTTCCCCCGGCCGGAACCGCCGCGGCCACCTCCTCGGGTGACAGCCACGAGGGTTGAAAATGCCCGGGCAGATCGTGCTCGGCGCCGGGGTGATGATCGCCGGTCGTCCACATCGCCGCGCCATCGCCGGACGTCTGGGCGATGTGGGCGTCGTGCCTGGTGGCGGCGTAGCCGCCCGCGAGGTTCTCGTACGCGAGGTCGCGGAGGTCGGTGATCAGTGTCTTCGGGGACAGCGGCTTGCCCGTGTTGTATGCCGGGCAGTGGGTCTGGCACCGACCGCACTCCGTGCAGGTATAGAGGTCGAGCGTGTCCTTCCATGAGAAGTGCTCGAGCGCGCCGGCGCCGAAGTGCTGGTCCGCCTCGTTCTCCGCATTCATCACGGCCTCGAGATCGACGGTTCGAAACGCTCCCTTCGGTCGTTCGTTCTTGAAGAAGACGTTGGGCACCGAAGTGATGATGTGGAGATGCTTGCTGTAGCCGAGGTAGACGAGAAATCCGAAGACCAGGGTCAGGTGTGCCCAGAACAAGATGCCGTGAATGACGATCAGCGCCTCGCTCCCCGAGCCGAGCGGCCGGAAAATGCCGGCGAGTGCGGACGCGATGGGTCGCCACTGACCGACCGCTTCGGGGGCGCCTTCGGCGATCCGCGTGGCGTAGTTGAGCTCCATGCAGATGAGGAGCACGGCGATCCACACGAGGATGAGGATGGCGTCACCACGGTGGCTGCCTCGAAATCGCGTGGGATTGATCACCAGCCGGTTGAACAGTGCCATCGCGATGCCGCAGATCACGACGAAGAAGAACAGGTCCTGCAGGAAAGCGATCGCGCCGCTCCCAGGGAGCAGGTTGAACTGAAACCCTTGCCAGAGCGCTTCGACGATCCCCTGTGCAATCGCGGTGAGCAGCACCACGAAGCCCCAGAAGATGAAGGCGTGCAGAAGACCCGCGAATGGCCACCTGAGCAACCGTCCCTGCGCCACCACGTACACGAAGAAGGCGCGCACTCGCGACGCCGGGTGGTCGAGGCGGCGCTCGGGGCGAGTCGATCGGCGCATCTCACCGAGCAGCCTTCGCCAGCGCAGCCCGCTCGCGGTCAGCGACGCTCCGGCGAGCAGCACCAACGCGATCGGACTGAGGATCGCGGTCGCAGCCGCGGACATCAACGCCCTTTCCACTCCGGTGGACGTTTCTGCATGAAAGCCGCGATGCCCTCCTGAGCGTCCTCGGTGGCGAAGAGCGCCACGAACTCGCGTCGCTCCTCCTTGAGCGCATCGGAGATGGGAAGTTGCGCGCCGGCGCGCATCGCGCGCTTGGTGGCAGCCAGCGCCAGGGGCGCCCTGGCGGCGAGAAGCTCGGCCCAGCGACGCGCCGCCGCGGCAAGCTCGTCGGGTTCGACGACCTCTGCGACCAATCCGATTGCCAGCGCCCGGTCGGCATCGATCGGATCGCCGGTGAGCAGCAACTCGGTGGCACGCGCGCTGCCGATCAGCCGAGGGAGCCGCTGCGTCCCGCCCCAGCCCGGGATGATCCCGAGCTTGATCTCCGGCTGACCGAAGCGCGCGGTACGCGCTGCAAGACGAACGTCGCAGGCAAGCGTCAACTCGCAGCCGCCGCCGAATGCGATGCCGTTAACCGCGGCGATGACGGGGAGCCGCGACGCCTCGAAGAGCAGGGTGAGATCGGTCGCCTTGCCGATCGCATCGGCGCCCGCGCCGAAGCCGGTGATGTCGGCACCGGCGGAGAAGAACTTGGGTCCGCTCCCGGTGATGACCAGGGCGCGGCAGGACTCATCGGCTTCGGCATTCGCGAGGCCCTCGACCAGGCCGTTGACCACATCCCCGTTGACCGCGTTCGCCGGAGGGTGGTCGATGGTGAGCGTGACGACCGCGCCCTCGCGCTCGACGCGGATGACGTCGTGGAGAACCTGACCCACGGGCTGTGCCTCCCTCGCGTGCGATGACAGTTGTGTGCGTAGTACAGCAAATGGACGGTCGCGCGCCGCGAGGCCGGCTCAGGCTGCGAGTAGAGTGCGTAGCGGTGGAGCTTCCCCCGATCGGCGACCGCGTCGAGCCCGACGCACTTCGCGCGTTGAGCGACGACGCCCTCGATGCTCTGGGGGCCGACCTGCAGGCGACCGAGCGCGCCACCATCGCGGCGATGGCCCCGTACGAGCAGCATCTCCGCGAGATCCGCACCCGCGCCACCGAGCTGGCAACCGAGCGCCGGCGGCGCGAGCGTGCTCAGCAGGTTGCGCAAAGGGCAGGCGTCCGCGAGGCCGCAAAGTCGGGCGGCATGCCGAGCCTGGCGGCGGCGCTGGCAAGCGGGGACGACCTTTTCGACGGGGCAACGCCGCTGACCGGCGTGCAGGCATTTCTCAGCACCGGCGGCGAGGTCGGCTTCGGCTTTGCGACGCGGCCGGGGACCATGACCTTCACCGATGGGCGCCAGCAACGCATGGCACGCACCTGGGGCGAGGCGCGCGAGTTGCATGCGCTCGGGTGGGATCCAGGCGCGCCGGGGGTTCCCGGTGTGCGTGTGCACCTCGCCGGCAGCCGCGTCGAGCGCGTGGTGCCGGCGTCGGAGGTGGTGCTCGCCGCCGCGGCGGAGTAACCGCGCCTACGTGCTCTCCGCGACCGTTACCAACCCCACCAGGGTGAAGGCGGATCAGCCGACCGGCGCGCTGCCATAGGGGCTCGACTCAAAACCACCGGTGCTCCTCGCCGGCGGCGATGCCGGGGCCGGCGCGGGGAGCCGCTGCACGATGACCTTCTCGACATCACGCGAGACGGCGATCGCGGGTCGGGTGGCGTCGACGCGCACGAACCTTCGCGGATGCTGCGCCGCCAGTTGCTCGAAGGCGGCCTCCACGGCCGCGTGAAACGTCTCGGGCGCGACCTCGAAGCGGTCGAGCGGTAGCTGCTGGGCGCGCTGCCGCTGTGCCGCATTCGCCGCAGGGATTGCGAGATACAAGGTGAGGTCGGGCCAGACGTCGCCGCACGCGGCTGCGTGCAGCCGGAGCAGGTCACCGGGTGGGATGCCTCTTCCGCCACCCTGATATGCGATCGTCGAGTCGGCGTAGCGATCGGCGATGACCACGCTGCCACGCCGGAGTGCCGGCAGGATCATCTCGTGCAACAACTGCACGCGTTCCGCGGTGAAGAGCAGCGCCTCGGCCCACGCCTCGAGCGCAGGTCCTCGCTGGTGCTGGAGCACGAAGCTATGCAGGATCTCACCGAGCGGGGTCTCGTTCGGCTGCACCGTTACGACGTCATGCCCTTGCTGGCGCAACGCACCCGCCAGCGACGCGACCTGGGTGCTCTTCCCCGCACCGTCAAGCCCCTCGAACGAGATGAAAAAGCCGCGCCAGACGCTCATGTCAATCACCACTCCCCCGCCGTCGGGCCCCTCGCCCGAACGGCTCATTCCGAGGGTCGCAGTATGACGAGTCTGCGGTTGGGTTCGTCACCCGTGCTGCGTGCCGTGAGCGCGTGCTGTTCGACGAGCTGATGCTGGAGCCTGCGCACGTAAGCGTTCTGCGGTGTGAGCTCGACGTCGTTACCGGTTCGTTGCATCTGCTCGATACCCTCGAGCACATCCTGCATTGCCGGCTCGTTGTCACCGGACGTGTCGGCGGTTGTGTCCCCGGGCGCATCGACGCCGTACACCCGCGCGAGCGCACCCTTGATCTGCGCGACCGTGTTGCTGCGCAGCACCTGGATCGGGATGCCCGACGACTCGGCGGCGCGAACCGGCGAATCGTGGCGGCGGTAATAATTCTTCAAGGTGAGTACCAGGTCGGCGTCGTCAACGTGGTGCTGGATGCGGACTGGGAGGCGCATCTCGCGCAACGACTGCTCGAGGTAGCTGCGTGAGACCCCATATGGGAAGATCGAGAGCGGCGGTCCCGGACGCACCGGCGGAGCCGGTGGTTCCCACTCGCGCTCGCGTCGCTGCTGTCCGGCGATGTACTCATCGACGTCAAAGCGCCTCCGGCGCTCGCGAGTCCGCCTTCCGCCGCGTCCACCGCCCGGGAAAGGCGCCGGTTCGAAGGGCGACGGTCGGGTCGCGGCTGCGCTGGTGTCGACGCGACTGACGATCGCGCCCGACTCGTCGCGAGTTCCGCAGTTGCGGCGGGCGAACCCTGCCCCGCAGCGCCTCGTCCACGGTCTCCGCAAGCGGTGCATGCACGACCACGCGGTCGCGCTCCTGGATCTCGATGAGCACGTCGAAGGTGGGTGGCGATTTGCGCTCGAGCACCGACTTCTGCGTCCCGCGGCGCCGAGCCTCCTCGTCCGACAGGGTCACCGTCTGAATCCCGCCGAGCAGATCGTTGAGCGTCGGATTGACCAGCAGCGAGTCGATGTTGGAGCCATGCGCGGTACCGACCAGCTGCACGCCGCGCTCAGCGATCGTCCGCGCCGCGACGGCTTCCAGCTCGGTGCCGATCTCGTCGATGACAATGCACTGTGGCATGTGGTTCTCCACCGCCTCGATCATCACCGCGTGCTGGAGCGCCGGTGTCCGGACCTGCATGCGGCGCGAGCGCCCGATGCCCGGGTGAGGGATGTCGCCGTCGCCGGCGATCTCGTTCGACGTGTCGACGATGACCACTCGCTTGCCACATTCGTCGCTGAGCACGCGTGCGCATTCGCGGAGCATGGTCGTCTTGCCGATACCCGGAGGACCGAGCAGCAGGATCGACTGGCCGCTGATGACCATGTCCTTGATGATGTCGATCGTTCCGGTGACGGCGCGGCCAACCCTGCAGGTCAGCCCCACGATCGTGCCCTTGCGGTTGCGGATCGCGCTGATCCGGTGCAGCGTGCGCTCGATCCCCGCCCGATTGTCATCACCAAAGAGACCCACGTGCTCGGTGACATAGTCGATCTCGGCGTTGCCCACATTGGCGGAATCGAGGATGGCCTCGCCGTCGGTGAACCTCGCCTCGGGCTCGCGGCCGAGGTCGAGCACCACCTCGAGGAGGTCACCCCGTCCTTGCGAGAGCCGTTGCGCGGCGGAAGCGATGCGGGGCGGGAGCGCTGCGAAGAGCAGGATGAGCTCCTCTTCCCATGAGGATCCGTAGGGCATCATCTGGGCGACGATCTCTGTCTCCTCGTTGTGGTCGTTGACAGGACGCGGAGCGGAACCGAAGGCGCCGCTGATGGCACACTGCGAGCGATGCCGGCGTGGATCAGGACAGGCTTCTTGCGCCGCGAGGGCGCGTTGATGCGCACCTTCTCGCCAAGCTCGCTGATGAGCAGCAATTGGGTGCCGTAGACGGCAAACCCGCGTACCTGCAGGGCGCGGATCAACTCGAAGTCGTAGTGACGGAGCACGCAGGACGCCGGTCCGGACGGCAGCTCCGCGAGCACCGCGTCGATGATGGCGTCACGCAACCCGGGATCGTGCCCCTCGCACATCATGCTGAGGCTCGCCGGCTGCGCGGCGGTGGGCGGCCGGATCGCCGCCCAGGCGACGATCCCCGGACGCTCGACCACCAGGTGACGGACGTTGTCGCGACCCAGCGAGGCGATGAGGCCCTGCGCGTATCCGGCCTGCCATGTCTTGAGCGAAGGACCCTCGACATCGGCGACGTGGGAGGGCGTCGTGCGCAGATAGAGCAGGTAGATGGCCCCGATGTCATCTCGGCGCGCCGGGCGGATGAGCGTCGACTTCACGCAGGGTTCGGGTTCGGCTGCGGCCTGGTCGCGATAGAGGATCTGCTCGGTGGCGAACTGGGTGAAGCCGTGCTCGAGAAACACAGGAAGCAGCGGATGGTCGAGGGGCAGGCGCACGTGGACGCGCTGCACGCCGTGCTCGAGACCTTGGTTGCGCACTCCGTCGAGCAATTCGGCGCGGGCGAAATGACCGTGCGCCGTCGTCGATGTGCACAGGTTGAGGATCTGCCACGAGCGTGGGCGAACCGACAGCGACTGGACCTGGACGAAACCGACCACACCTTCCTTCGTGTCCTCGGCGACGAGCATCTCCTCCGAGACGTCGGTGATCGGCACCAGCGACGACAGCGACTTGGTGAGCGCCTGCCAGAGTTGGAGCAACGTCGCCTGGGGCACGGGGCTGTCGAGGGTCATCTGCGCGCCGTGGCGCTCGTCCTCGGTTGCCTCGCGGTACAACTGCTCGATCCGCGCGAGGTCGCGAAACGATGCCGAGCGGATGATCATGCCGCGTTGACCTCGAGGGCGGCGGCCGCTCGCTCCAGGAACAGCTGATGCAGGCGAGGATCGTCGGTCATCTCCGGATGGAAGCACAGGCCGAGATGCGGCCCCTGGGCGACGGCCACTGGGTTGTTGCCGAAACTGGCCACAACCTCGGCGTCGGGGCCGGTGTGCTCGATCAGCGGCGCACGGATGAACACGGCGCGAAATGGCGCCACGCCGAGCAGCGAGACCGGGACATCGGCTTCGAATGACTCAAGCTGGCGCCCGTAGCCGTTGCGGCGAACGCTGACGTCGAGGATGCCGAGTGCGATCTGGTCGGTGCGGCCGTCAAGCACCTCGCGGCTCATCAGGATCAGGCCGGCGCACGTCGAGAGCGTGGGCATGCCCGCGGCGAGCCGCTCCCGGAGGGGCATTTCGAGGTCGAAGACGCGGAGCAGCCGGCTCATCGTCGTCGAACTCGCCGCCGGGGAGGACGAGCGCGTCGACCTCGTCGAGCTCAGCCGGCGTGCGCACCGTGGACGCCTCGGCGCCGCAGCCGCGGAGTGCCATCAGGTGTTCCCGGACGTCGCCCTGGAGGGCGAGGACGCCTACCCGAAGGATGGTCAATTCCCTCTCAGCGGACGCGACGGCTCCGTCCCTGGCGGGGCAGGCTTCGCGTCATTCGCACACCTCTAGTGTACGCCGGGCGCGAGCCGGCGGCAGCGTCACCAACCGCGGGTCGCGAGCAGCTCCCCGGCCGGCATCGACGCGACGTCGAGCCCCGGCATCGCCTTGCCCAGGCCGGCGCTCACTTCGGCAATGACCTCGGGCTTGTCGAAGTACGTTGTGGCGGCAACGATCGCCTTCGCGTAGGCCTCGGGATTGGTGCTCTTGAAGATGCCGCTGCCCACGAAGTTGCCGTCGCAGCCGAGTTGCATCATCAGCGCCGCGTCAGCCGGTGTCGCGATGCCACCTGCAGAGAAGTTGACGACCGGCAGCTTGCCCGTCCTGTGAATCTCCTGGATGAGCTCGAAGGGCGCGCCGAGATGTTTGGCCTCGGCCATCAATTCCTCCGGCCGCATCGACGCAATGCGCCGGATGCCGCCCTGCACTGCGCGCATGTGACGGACCGCCTCGACCACGTTGCCGGTCCCAGCCTCGCCCTTGGTGCGGATCATCGCCGCGCCTTCGCCGATACGCCGCAGCGCCTCGCCGAGGTCACGCGCCCCGCACACGAACGGCACATCGAACTGCCACTTGTCGATGTGGTGTTCCTCGTCCGCCGGTGTGAGCACCTCGGACTCGTCGATGTAGTCGACACCGAGAGCCTGGAGCACCTGTGCCTCGACGAAGTGGCCGATGCGGGCTTTAGCCATGACCGGAATGGTCACCGCCGCAATGATTTCCTTGATGAGACTGACGTCGCTCATGCGCGCGACCCCGCCGTCGCGGCGGATGTCCGACGGCACGCGCTCGAGGGCCATGACGGCGACCGCGCCGGCGTCCTCGGCGATCTTCGCCTGCTCGGCTGTCACGACGTCCATGATGACGCCGCCCTTCAGCATCTCTGCCAGGCCCCGCTTGACCCGCACACCGCCGGTGTGAGGCTCGTGTCCGTTGGCCGCTGTCTTATCGCTGCTCATGTTCTCGCTCCTCGTCCGGCTCGCTCTGCCGGGAACGAGTTCATTCTAAGCGCTTCGTGGCGAGTTCTTCGCCTTCGATGCTGTTCGTGCTGCGGGCTTTGTTGCAGGTTTTGTGCTGCTTTTCGCAACCGTAGGCGCGGTCTTTGTGGCAGGTTTCGTGGTGGCCTTTGGGTCCGGTTTCACCACCGATCGCCGAGGGCCCAGCTTCTCGGTGTGAAGCTTGAGTGTCTCGACAGATCGCTGCAGGTTGCCGCGCACGATTGGTTCGGCAGCGCGACCGAGCAGCTTTCCGGCGATCCCACCGCCGAACTCGTACTCCATGTCGAAGGTCACCTTGGTCTTCTCGCCCTTGGGCAGGAACGCCCACAAGCCGATCTGCTTGAAGCCTTCGTTGGAGTGCCAGCCGATCGCCGTGTTCTCAGACCAAGTGGTGATGTCTACCACCGATGTCAGCGTCGTCGGTCCGGCTTTCATACCGACCGCAAACTGCGCACCTTTGCCGTGGGTGACCTTGCCCGTCGGCTGCCACTTCACCAGGTCCTTCATGTACTTCGTGGTGTTGCGATAGTCGTCGACGTACGCGAACACCGTGGCCACCGGAGCATTGATGGTCATGTCGATGGTGATGCGACCCATATACCTGGACTCCTGGCGCGGCGGCACCGCGCGATTGCCTCAGTATGCGAGTCCGGACGGAGCCATGCGAGGGGCCGTCAGGGGCCCGCTGAGGCGGGTGGTATCATCCGGGCCGGGCGCCGGGAAGTAGCTCAGCCAGGTTAGAGTGCACGGTTCGGGACCGTGAGGTCGGGAGTTCGAATCTCCCCTTCCCGACGGTTTCGCAACCTCGGCATCGCCTTTCCCGTCAGCGCGGAACCGGGTACAACACGTCGGCCCACTGTTCGCCGCTCAGGTCGAGATCCAGATGGCGGAACGGACCGACGCCGCGCTGAATGAACCGAAGCTGTGCCGGCATGCGATCGATGAGACGCGCATCGATCAAGACCTCGCGACCGCGCAGCAATCCGAGCGCGACCCAGGACGCACCACTGGTGTCCGGTTGGGACGCGGTGGTGTCGACGCGAATACGCACATCGCAAACGCGAGCTCCGGAACAGCAGGCTCGTGACGACATGTAGGCGATGAACAAACGTGAAGCCTGAGGGTGCTCATCGAGCCATTGCCGCGCGTGGTCGTCGACGTGCAGATCGAAGCGGTTGCGGATGGTCGCTCCCATCAGGCCAATGAGTATGGCGCTCACGCGCTGCAGACGGAGCGGTTGAGCCAGCCCGTGGCGTAGACGTCGCCGCCGGTCGGATCCGTACCCGTGCAATAGATGTCGTCGACCAGCAGCCGGCTGCCCTGGAGGATCACCACGAGGTCGTACTTGTCCATGATCGTGCCTGGACCGAATCCCAATGTCACGTGGGCGACACCGCCAGTCGCCGATGGCGTCGCGGTCACCAATTCGGTTGTCCATGCAGGATCCTGGCCGCCTCCGACCGGGTCCGGCGCACTCGTCACGTCGTTGACATCATGCTTCAGTTGCGCGACCAGTCTCGAGGTCAGCGGGCACGACGCGAAGATGTCGGGTCCAGACGAGCCGGCATCGCAGGTCGTGAACATGGCGGTACCGATGCACTTTGCAGGCGTGCAGGCCGGATAGACCATGGATGCGATCGTGCTGAGCTGTTCGGCGGTTGCAGCGGACGTTGCCGGGGCCGGTGTTGGAGTTGCCGTTGCGGAGAAGGTGGGCGATACGGTGACGGTGCTCGTTGCGTGAGCTGTCGGTGTAGCCGATGACCCGCACGACACGAGCAGCGCGGCCGCCAGCATCGGCGCGCTCCGGGCGAATCTCGTGAGCCATATCACGTGACGTTCTCGCAGTTGAAGATGACGGCGACCAGATAGCATAAAGATTACGGCCCCGTAGCTCAGTGGATAGAGCAGAGGTTTCCTAAACCTTGTGCGCAGGTTCGATTCCTGCCGGGGCTACCAACGTGATCTCGCGGGTCATCGAGGCCACCCGTCTCACGTCATGGTGGCCGGACGGAGGCGTCCCCAGGGCTGGGGTGGCGGGCGATGGGGTGCGCACCCGGGTCATCGCCGCTGTCCTCGAGGTCGTGGCGAAGAGGTCGTGGCGAAGCTGAAGGATCTCGGCCTGGATGTCGATCGGCGCCACGCCCCGAAGTGTTATTGCCGCAAATGGCTATAACCCCAGAGGGAACCACAATTGTCCGTGCTGTAGCGAACAGGTGTTTGGTACAATGTAGCCATGGAAGCGTTCGCCATACCGGATGCGCGAGACCGTGTGCATGACGCTGTCGATGCACTCGTCGACGAGTTCCATCGACGATGTCTCGACACACGCTCTGGCCGAGGACCTGATCGACATCCGGCGGTCAATCGATCAACTCGAAGCGGAGTTCATCCGTCGCTTGCACCGCTTTCATCACGCTGGCGGAGCGCTGGCCGACGGCGGGGTGAGCACGGTGTCCTGGCTGCGAGCTCGTTGCGGCATGACGGTGAAGGCGGCCGCGTATCGCGTGCACCTGGCACTGACCCTGGGCGAGCTGCCGGCCACCCTCGACAGCGCCCGTGCCGGTCGCGCCTCCTTCAGCAACGTGACCATGATCGCCCACCTCGCCGAGGATGTCGGCGTGGAGCAGGTGGCGCCGCTCGAGAGCATCCTGGTGGGAGCGGCCGAGACGCTCGAGCCCGGTGCCATGCGCACCCTCACCCAGGCCACCCGGCTGCGGCTCGACCCCGATGGCGTGCTCGCCGATGACAACCACGCCCACGAGCGCCGCTGGTTCGAGTGCGACCAGACCTATGGCGGCGTGTTCGTCCTGCGTGGTGAGCTCGATGCCGAAGGCGGTGCGCTGGTGAAGACCGCGATCGATGCGCTCAGTCACGGTATGAGCCGTGGAGAGACGCGGACGGGGTCGCAGCGCCGTGCCGACGCGCTGGTCGATCTTGCCGCCACCCAGCTGCGCTGCGGTGACCACCGCGACGTGCACGGGCAGCGGCCGCATCTCACGGTACGGTGAGTGCGGAGACGCTGCGCTCTGGGGCCGATGCACAGCCTGCCGAGTTGAGCGGCGTAGGTCCGATCCACCCGGAGACCGCGCGCCGCATCGCCTGTGACGCGGTGCGAACGCTGGTGACGGTTGCGCCGCCTGCTGATGGTTTGGCCTGGACGGCCGGGAGTACGAGTGTGAGGCCGCTCTCGGTCGGCCGGGCCACACGCACGATCCCCGCACACATCCGCACCGCGCTGAACCTCCGCGACCAGGGCTGCCGCTTCCCGGGGTGCGACCGCCCGCCGGCGTGGACCGATGGACACCACATCATTTACTGGCCGGACGGTCCAACCGAGGTCGACAATCTGGTCTCCCTCTGCCGGCCGCACCACCGCGCGGTGCACGAGCAGGGTTGGCGCATCCACATCGCTGACGGAATTGCCGTCGTGGATCCGCCACCCTGACGACGTGTCCTCACGCCGTAGCGCTACCCCAACTACGCGGCTGCTGCTAGGTGGCCACCATCTCCTGCGAGCCCAGCCGAAGAGCGGCCACTATTTGGCTTGAATTCCACTCACTCCCGGGGCTACCAACGTCGTGTACGCGAGCGCGCCGCCGAATCCGATCAAGCCGGTACCGGCGACGCCATCGGTGACGCGGATTGCCCGCCGTCCCATCGATCGACGCGCGCGTGCAACCCCGGTTGCGAGCATGGTGACCCACGTCAGACTGCCGATCGCAACGCCGGCGACCAGGAGCACCGCAGCTCCCGTCGTTCGCACCAGTCCGGCAGCGCTCGTCGCGGCAAAGATGGCGCCCCAGGACACGATGGTTGAGGGGTTGGATGCAGTCCCGCCCAGCGCGGTGATGAAAGCACGCTTCGGACTCGACACCTCGAACGGTGTCTCCCCGCCGATGCGCACGCGTAGCGCGCTGTAGAGCGTCCGCGCACCGAGCCACACGAGCACGATCGCACCAACCAGGCCGAGCACGAGACGCACGGGGTGGATGGCGAGAAGTGGCGTGGCGCCGCCGGCGCCCGCGGCCGCGTAGAGGCCGTCAACCGCGGCGATGCCCGCACCGATTGCGGCACCGACTTTCCATCCGCTGCGCAGCGTAGACCTGATCAGAAACAGCGACATCGGACCGAGTTGGAGCGCGACGAAGAACCCCAATCCAAGGCCGATGATGGCGGCGTTCATGACTCAGAACTCTAATGGGAGTCGAGTGGTCACCTTCCGGATCACGACACGCCCGGTGCCTCAACCGATCCGATTCGCTTCCAGTAGATCAGCGTCCCGGTCAATCCGCCGTGGGGCTTGAACGCATAATCGGGAATCTCGCCGGTCAGTGTGAATCCCAGCCGCTCATAGAGCGTCGCGGCGCCGCCCTCCACCGCAGTGTCGAGCACCAGCAGCGAACGCTCCCGCTCGGCAGCGACCGTCTCGAGGGCCAGCATCAGCGATGTTGCGATTCCCAGGCCTCGATGGCTCGGACGGGTCATCAGCTTGGCGACCTCGGCGCGATGCGGCTGGTTTGGCGGAAAGTCGAGCAGGAGCGTCGCCGTCCCGACCAGGACAGTGCCGTCCCAGGCCCCGAGAACGACTCGTTCGCCGCGGGCGGCGGCGCCCAGCGCATGGTCCCAGTAGGCGTCAGCCGCCGCCGGGGCCAGCGGGTGCATGAAGCTCACCGAACCGCCATTCGCGACCACCTCGATGAGGATCTCACTCAACGATGCGCGCGTTGTCGGCGACGGCTCCAACCGGGTGATCACGATATCCGCCACGACCGTGGAGTCTGCCCGCACGCGGATACTTCTCGCACCGGCCGAGGACTCGCTAGATCGCTCCCGACGCGACCGCTTGCTCGATCCACGGAATGACGTTGTCGAGCATCTGATCGAGCGTGGTCGTTGCCTCGAAGCCGAGCACCCGCCTCGCCTTCTCCACCGACGGGATCCTCCGCTGGACGTCGTGTTCGAAGGGCGGGTCGCTGACGTAGCGGAAGGGCACGCCGTCGCCTTTGATCCTGTGCCAGATCTTCTCCGCCAGGGTGAGCACGGTCGTCGACTCGACCGTGGAGAGGTTGAAGTCGTCGTTGAGCGCCGCGGGGCTGTCCATCGCGGTGACGATTCCTTTGGCGAGATCGCCCGCGTATGTGTAGTGCCTGACCTGCGTCCCGTTCCCGAGGATATGCAATGGGTCCTGCCCCTTGATGACCTTTTGCACGAGGTCGGGCACGACGTGAACTCATCGCCAGCTTGACGTTGCCGCTGAGGATCTCCACGTCGCCGAGGGCGCGGCCCTCACCGACACCAACGCAGTTGAACGGCCGGACGATTGTGTACGGCAGGCCGTGCTGGCTACGTGCGGCTCGGGCGAAGTACTCGACCGCGAGCTTCTGAAAACCGTAGGACGATCTCGGAGGTGGGATCTCGAGTTCCTGACCCTCGGACGACGGCCAGGACGTGGCCGACTCGAACACCATCGATGAGCTGAGGTAGGTCACCTTGCTCAGCGTCCCGTCGCGATGCGCTCGGATGGCCGCGTCGCAGGTGGCGGCGAGGATCCGTTCATTGGTCGCCAGCAGATCGTATGCGTATGTATGGAAATACGAGATGCCGCCGATCATCGCCGCGCCTGCGATCAGCTGGTCACAGCCGGCGAGCGCGTCGGTCATCAGGGCCGCGTCGCGCGCGTCGCCGCGGATGAGCCGGTAGCGCGGATGGCTGTCGAACGATCGGACGACCTGACCGTATTTCGAACTCGTTGTCGACACCGACCACCTCATAGCCTTGTGTCAGCAACTCCTCAACCACGTACCCGCCGATGAAGCCGGCAGACCCGGTGACCAGGACTCGGGTCACGCGCCTTCTCCGGGACGGCGGCCGGATGCGCTGCGGTCTCGTCGAGTGAGGCCGAGCGCATAGAGGTACCAATGCAGGTACCGGGGAATCCACGCCTTGACCTTGAAATTGGATGTGCCGTCGGCACGGTCGAGCCAGATGGTCGGCAACTCCGCCACCGGCAGGCCGAGGCGCCGCGCTTTTGCCACCAGCTCGATCCCAAGCTCGAAGCCGGCATCGGAGTCGATGCCCACACGATCCACGAACGCTCGCGAATATGCCTTGAAGGAGTTGGTCGCATCGTGTGTTCCCACGTGCGCGATGAGATTCAGCGAGACGCCGGCCAGGCGCGAGACGTGGCCTTTCACCCAGGGGCCACCCACCTGCTGACCGCCGCGCATGTATCGGGACGCACAGGCGACGACGACGCCGCGCTCCACGAGCCTGGTGAGTTGATCGATCTGCATCGGGTCATCACTGCCATCGGCCATGGTCACGACCACCACGTCGGCGGTAGCCTGTCCGATCCCGAAGCGCAGAGCGTTCGCCGGCCCACGTCCGAGCGTGTTGAGCACGGGCCTGAGGCGTGGCTCTCGCTGCACATACGTGTCGAGAAACGGAACCGTCGTGTCCTCGAGTGTGTCGTAGACGACGAGCACCTCCGCCGGCAGTGTGATCGCCTCAAAGATGCGTTCGAGAAACGGGACGACGGCAGCGCCCTCGTTGTATGCGGGTATCACAACGCTGACGCGTGGCTTCACACTCTGACCCCGTTGCCAAGGAGGTTGGTGATGTCGACCACCGGTTTCGTGGTGCGCAGGCCCGCGTATTCCCGGTGCGGGGCGGCGATGATCAGCAGATCGGACTCCGCGACCACGGCGTCGAAGGGCACGATGTCGGGATCGCCGACGACATACGGGTCGGTGCAGAGCACGCGCGCAGCCTTGCCGGTGAGGATGCGCTTCAGCTTGTAGCTCAGGCTGGAGCGGGTGTCGTCCGACTCGGCTTTGAATGCCATGCCCAGGAGACCAACGGTCAACGTCGTCAGGTCGAAGCGCTGCTCGAGCTTTCCCAAGACGTAGAGCGGCACTCCCTCGTTGACCATCACCGCAGCGTGACCAAGGGTGAAACGGTTCTCAGCGAACGCGGTGATCTGCATCGTGTCCTTGAGAAGACAGGGACCGGCGGTGAGCCCGGCCCCGGGAAGATCGGCGGCGCGTGGATAGTGAAAGGTCACCGCGCTGCGAATCCGCTCGTAGTCGAGCCCGTTGTCGTTAGCGATCATGTACAGCTGGTTGGCGACCGCGAACTTGAGATAGCGCCAGCTGTTGGTGAACAGCTTGGCGAGCTCGGCCTCCTCCGGTTCGAGCTCGACGATCTCCGGCGTCAGCCGCCGGAACAGCGCGTCGGCGCGCTGGACGGCCCTTGGAGTCGTGCCCGAGATGATCTGCGGGAGCGTGTGGAGCTCCACGAGCGCGTAGCCCTCCGCGATTCGCTCGGGACAGAAGCTGACATCGATGTCGCGCCCCAGCCTTCCGATCAGCCGCGCCACGCGCTCGGTCACGCCCGGATACACGGTGCTGCGCAGCACCACGAGATGGCCGTCGACGAGGTGGTCGGTGAGCGGTGTGATCACTCGCGCGACCGCCTCGACATCCGGGCTCAGATACCGATCGACCGGCGTACCCACCACCACGACGATGTGCTCGCTCCGGTCGATCACCGCCGCGTCGGTGGTCGCGCGCAGCCGTCCAGCGGCGAGTACACGGGTAAGCACCGGCGGCGCCCCCGCCTCCGCAAATGGCATCGTTCCAGCGTTGACGACGTCGACGACCGCGGCATTGGTGTCGAACAGGACCACGTCGAGCCCGCTGTCGGCGAAGGCGAGACCCAGGGGCAGACCCACGTGCCCGCATCCCCCGACAACGACGACGTCGTGCTCGAACTGCATCGGTCTTCCCATCTACGTGGCTGCGACGAGGTGCTGGTGACTCGCTGCGCTGATCTGCTCAGGCGTCTCCTCGGGAGGCGCTCCGTTCCGAACAATAAGGACAATGGCGAGCGTCACCGCCAGGAGGGGGACGACCTCGGTCGCCAGCAGGGGCGCGAGACCGCGCGGGTAGATGAGCTGAGCCAGCGTGAACGCCCACCCGGCCGCGACCACCGACCATGGGCGCGAGCGAGCCACGACCATGCCCAACGGCGCCAGAAAAAGGACATCGTAGGCGAGGGTGTGGAGACCGATCACGACGGCGAGCGCGATCGCCACAGCCACGAACAGTGGGGTCTCGACGCGCCGGCGAATCCGGATCAACAGGAAGACGGCGATGCCGGCGAGTATCAGGAAACCGACCTCAGCCACGGCTGTGCTGCCGGTCCAGCGCGCGAGCGTTCCCGGCAGGCCGATGCCGATCTGAAATTCCTCGAGCCTGGTTGCGCTGCCGAGCCACTGCAGGCTGCACGAAGGTCCGACCATGAGCACGCTGATCGCGCCGATTGCGGCGACAGTCGCAGTGCACGCGGCCACCACCCGCCATCGGTGATGGATGACCAGGGCGATCACGGCGAGGAAGATCAACTGGGGCTTGACCGCGGCAAGACCAAGCAGCACACCTGCAGCGAGGTCCCGATGCCTCCTGAGCAGGTCGAGCGCCAACAACGTGGCAACCAGGAGCAGCGCGTCGTTCTGCGCCAGGCTGAACTCGGTGTTCGCGATCTCGTTGAGCAGAAGCGCGGCGACCACGGCCGCCATCAACCAGTGCGGCAGCCGGTTTCGGTCGCGCCAGAGCAGAACCGCGCAGGCGGCGAGCGCCACCGACAGCACGACCTCCCACAGGATCACCGCAGTCGAAAGACGCAGTCCCGCAAGCGGAGCGTTGAGAAGGGTCATCACCGGTGGCTCGTTGAAGCGCCAGATGAGATCCGCCGACGCCGAGGGCGCAACCAGCCCCGGAACCAGGTGGGAACCGGCGAGCTGCACCGATCGCGAATAGATGCACCCGAGCCCCGCGGCCTGGGCCTGGTGGGTCGCGGCGACGCCCGCGAAGTCCGAGGTCTGGGGATAGATCACGGCATAGCGAACGGCGCCAACGGCCATCGCGATGGATCCGGTGACGCTCGCGAGCGCGACGAGGAGTAGCGGTCTCCGGCGTGGACTGTGCGCTCGAAGTCCTGGAAGGGGCATCTGCGCGACGAACCTAACCCGGGCGATCGATCGCCGCCGGGGACGTTACCGACTAGCTACGGCTTTGGGCGCCGCCCAGGCCGGCGACGCGCAACCTCGGTGCGTTCGCGAGCCGGCCGGTTCGCGCGGTCGCGATACAAGCGAGCGCAGCCGCCACCATCAATGCCCACCCGGCCAGCTGTCCCGGCGGGAAGGCCGCCCCGTCGATGAGGTCGGCGCCGGCGGCGACGTTGATCAGCAACCACGCTCCGAAGACGAGTGCGACCGGCGACGTGAACGTCAACACCGCCGATCGCGCGCGCCGTGCCGCCGCGGCAGCGCCGATCACCAGGGCCGGTGCCAGCATCACGAGATCGTCCGGGTAGGCGTGTGGTGATGCGAGCAGCGAGAGCACGGCGGCGCCGACCAGCGCCGCGTCCAGACGCCTCGGGTCGCGGCGCACGGTCATCCCGAGCCACAGCGCGGCTGCGCACGCAAGCAGGGATGCGACGAGCCCGATCACGTGCGCCACCAACCCATTGCCGGCCACCGAGCCCACCACCCCGATGAAGCTCACCATGGTCGCGAGCTCCCACCTGGTCGTCGACGAGGCGAGGACGCCGACGAACCCGGCGAGTTCCGCCGGCCCGACGAGGGCGAGCGACGCCACCGCGAGCCCCGCAGCACCGGCGATGGCGCCGGCGATGACCCTGCGTTCTCGCCAGCCGAGCAGGAACGCCAGGAGTCCGAGGGCGAGATGCGGTTTGGCTATCCCCGCCGACACCACAAGCACCGCAGCTCCGGTCGCCAGACGCCCGCACTTCCACGACCGATAGGCAACCACCAGACCGAGGGCGAGCAGCGGCGTCCACTGCGCCTGTACGAACGTCGTCAAGGTCCCCAACCCGGCGAGCGCCGCGGCACCTGCCGCCACCTGCCACAGGCGCGGCGTGCCGGCCGGCCACTCGACGCTCCGGACCGCCAGCACCACGGCGAGAACCAGCACCGCAAGCTCGAGCACCGACCACAGGCGATACGCCGCATCGAGGGACAGCACCGTCGCAGGCAGCACGAGCGCGGCTGCCACCGGGGTGTTGACGAACGGAAGGTCCCCCTCGTGATCCGGGGCGATCAGCGCGCTGTGCAACGGCTGCTGCACCGCCTGGCTGTAGAGGTCGCCGGTGTGCCCCTCGCGGAGCAGCGTGCCGCCGACGTAGAACGCGGTGAAGTCACTCCGACCCACATCGAAGCTGCTGACCTGGGTCCACATGACCGCGTATGCGACCAGCACAGCCGCGGCAATCGCGATGATCAACCGGGCAGACCGGAGAGATCCGCTCACCTCTGGCAGCCTATCCGCTGAGATCGCGGAAGCCCGATGCGTTATCAGCCCGTCACAGTGCGAGCGCGGCGCTTTCGTATGTCCGTTCGGGGCATCGATGGGAAGAGGATTCCCCGACCGTGCGCGCTGCTGCGACACTTGCCACCATGATCACCGCCACCCACGCCGTCCTGTACGCCGACGATCCCGACCGGGCCAGGGCGTTCTTCCGCGACGTGCTCGAGATGCCCAACGTGGACATCCATGGCGGATGGCTCATCTTCAGACTGCCTCCCGCCGAGCTCGGGATCCATCCGTCGGGCGAGGGCTCCCCCGGTGGGCACCACGAGCTCTTCCTGATGTGCGATGACATCGATCGCACCGTCGACGAGCTCACCGCAAAAGGCGCCGAGTTCTCCGGGCCGATCAGCACCGCACGATTCGGACGCCTGACCCGCATACGCATCCCCGGCGGCGGAGAGATCGGCCTCTATCAGCCGTCGCACCCGACCGCATACGACCTCGACCCCTGAAACGCTCGGTCGTCACGGTCGGGAACGGGTCGGTACCATGATGCGATGAGTTCCCAACCCCATCGGCAGATGATCCAGGCGCCGGACGGCCGGCAGCTCGAGGTCGTCTCCGACGGACCGAAGGACGGGCGTTGCTTCCTCTTTCACAGCGGAACGCCGTCAGCGGCTGCTGCCTACCCGCCGCTGGTCGCGGAACTCGCCAAGCGAAGTCTGCGCTTCGTGACGTTCTCTCGCCCCGGATACGCCGGGTCGTCCGCCATGGCGGGTCGGGCTGTGGGCGATGTGGCAACCGACGTGCAGGCCATCCTCGACGCGCTGAAGATCGGTTCGTTCTTCTGCGCCGGCCAGTCGGGTGGTGGTCCCCACGCGCTGGCATGCGCGGCCCTCCTCTCCGACCGAGTTCTCGCTACGGCGACGCTCGCCGGGGTGGCGCCGTGGCCGGCCGAGGGGCTCGACTGGCTCGCGGGCATGGGGCCCGAGAACCTTGAAGAGTTCGGCCTGACCATGAAAGGTAGAGACGCGCTCGAGCCCTATCTGGAACGTGAAGCTTCGTCCCTACGGGGTGTGCAGGCCGCAGCAGTGGCGGCTTCCTTCGGAGGGCTGGTCAGTGACGTCGACAAGGCGGCGCTGACCGGTGATTACGCCGTGCACATGGCCGCCAGCCTTCAACGTGCCGTCTCGACCGGGATCGCCGGGTGGCGGGACGACGACCTCGCGTTCGCCGCCCCATGGGGATTCGATCTGGCGTCCATCGAGACCCCGGTCGCGGTCTGGCAGGGGGGCGAGGATCGGATGGTGCCGATGGCGCACGGTGCCTGGCTGGCAGCGCACGTCCGGGGGGCTGAGGAGCACCTCCTCCCCGATGAGGGTCATCTTTCGCTCGCGCTCAATAAGATCGGCGATGTGCTGGACGGCTTGCTCGCGATGGGCGAGGCCGCGGCGCACCCGGCTCACGCATCGTGAACACCGTATAGTCGCCGCAGCCTTCGAGGACGCGGAGAGGAGATCAACACCAATGACACCTGATGAGGTCAAGCAGAGCATCACCGGTTGGTGCGCGTCCGACGACGACCTGGAGATGGCTTCCGACCGCTTCGAGCCGGGCACGGACTTTTCCTTCGGACTGAAGGCAGGCACCCTGAGCAGCGCGCCGGTCGACCTCGTCGTGCTCAAGGCTGCCGGCGCCGATCGGGTCACCATCCGGCGGAGCGTGACGCTCACCGGCGACCAGGTCGATGCAGCCAACCAGCTTGTCGCCTCGCGTCCCGGCTCGGTCACCGCGGCGATCGAACGCTCCGGGGCGGACACCGCGGTCGTCGCGCAGACATACGTCTACCTCGACGGGTTGAGCAAGCACACATTCGTGCAGGCCGTCGCCGAGCTGGCACGGACCAGCACGCTCCTCGATGCGATCGGGGGTGTCGCCACGGCATCCGAGGTCGATGAGGAGGCCGCGACCGTCGCATCCGACTCCCTCGATGCGGACGCCGAGCCCGACTCCACCGCGATCCCTGCCGCATCGACGTTCCAGCAGCCGAGTCCGATGCCACAGCCGCTGCCCACGCCCAGCTTCGCGCCACCGCCGGTGCAGGCACAACCGGTCCAGCCGAGCCACACCCCGCAGCCGGTGCAGGCCTATCAGGCGCAGCCGGTGCAGGCGCAGCCGGTGCAGCAGCCCGCCCCGATGGGTGGATGGGCGCCGAGTCACTCCGTTCCCCCGCAGGGACTCCGCGCGTGGGGCGCTCCGGATCCGTCCGGACCCGTGGTCGCCAACCTCGCGCCCGGATTGCCCATCCAGGTCGCTGAAGTCCGAGGAGCGTGGGCGCGGGTGATCTGCTCCAACGGGTGGACCGGCTGGATCGACGGCCGGATCATTGGCGTCGCTGCCTGACCCTCGGCCAACGTGACCGAGGTGAAAGCCGAGCTGGTCGGCAATCTCTGGAAGATCGTGGTCGCGGTGGGGCAGGCCGTCGAGGAGGACGACACGCTCATGGTCCTCGAGTTCGATGAAGATGGAGATCCCGATCACGACCCCGGTCTCGGGCACGGTCGCGCAGATCCTTGTGGCTGAGGGTGAGGTCGTGCAGGAAGGGCAGACGGTCGCGATCATCGACTGAGCGGGGCTGGTGACCGTCCCGCGATGATGGTGGCGCGCGCCGGCGCGCGTGCGACGATGAATTGGTGAATTCGAGCCAGCTCGACACGATCAGCGTCAAGACGTCGGACAACGTCACGCTGGGGTACAGCGTGGCCGGCCTGGGCAGCCCGGCTGGTGGCCCAGATCCTGGACAACCTGATCGCGCTGCCACTCGCGCTGGTTGCGATCCTGCTCTACGGGGCTCTCGCCGGCGTTTTCGTGACCAGTGCCCAGGGTGCAGGGTTCGCCGGTGCCGGCGCGGGATTCTTTGCCGGGTTCGTCTACTTCGGCTACTTCTTCGTGGCCGAAGCGGTGACCGGTGGCAAGACCCCGGGCAAGAGCGCCATGGGTCTGCGCGTCATTCGCATCGACGGCTCGGCTGCAAGCTTTGGCGCTCTCGCGGTCCGCAACGTCATCCGTATCGTCGACGTTGCCGTGCTCCTGATCGGCGTCGTGGTGATGTTCTTTCAGCCGCAGACCCGCCGCCTCGGCGACCTCGGCGCCGGCACGATCGTGGTTCGCGACCGGGCGATGGTCACGCTGGCAGCGGCGGTCACTCCGCCGCCGGTGATGCTTCGGACCCCCGACGCGGGGCCGCCCATCGACGGGCTCGACCGGATCGGGAGCTTCGAACGCGACGCGCTGCGCGTCTTTCTCTCGCGCCAAGGTCTGAGCCAGAAGCTGCGCGCAGACCTGGCAGCCGACATCGCGAAGCGCCTGCTCGACAAACTCGAACTGCCGTCGACAGCGCCGGAGCGCCTCTGGCCGCCCGAGCTGTTCATCGAGCGCATCTACCTGCAACTCGATCAGCGCCATCCATGAGCCTCGACGCGTTCATCGCGGAGCGCCAGGGGCGATGGTCCGCCCTGGAAGCGGCGATCAAGACCGCGAAACGCGGACGCCTGCGCACGCAGTCCGCGAGCGACATCGAGAACTTCGGGCTGTTGCTCCGGCAGACCTCGAGCGACCTCGCGATCGCTCGCCGCGATCATCCGGACGCGCCGATCACCGAGTACCTCAACACGCTCTGCGCGAGAGCGCATCCGCTGCTATATCGGGGCTCGCCGTGGCGTGCGGGGTCGATCGGGCCGTTCTTCGCGACCGCGCTGCCCCGATCGTTTCGGGCCGCATGGCCATACATCCTTGCGAGCCTGGCGCTCATGGTGATCGGCTTCATCGCGGGCTGGGTCGCGGTGTACGTGCGTCCCGACCTGCGCGCGTCGCTGGTGCCATCCTCACTTTTTGACGAGATGGCGCGCGGCCAGATCGGAACGGGCGTGCAGGACGCGCCGTTCGCGGCGGCATTCATCATCCAGAACAACATCCGCGTGGCGCTCATCTGCTTCGCCGGTGGCATGTTGCTCGGTATCCCTACCGTGCTCGTGCTGCTCGCCAACGGGTGGATGCTCGGGACCGTCGCTGCCGCCGTGCACCTGGGCGGCTACGACTATCAGTTCTGGTCGCTGATCGTCCCTCACGGCGTGCTCGAGCTCAGCGTGATCGTGATCAGCGGTGGCACCGGCCTCATGCTCGGCGCCGCGATCCTTCGCCCCGGGCAGCTCCGTCGAGGGGAGGCGCTAGCGCGAGTGGCGGTGCGCGCAGTGCTGCTCGTCCTCGGGGCCGCCAGCCTGCTCATCATCGCCGGCACCCTCGAAACATTCGTCTCGCCGAGCGCGCTCCCGGACGCTATGAAGCTCGCGACCGGAGGGCTGGTGGGGGTGCTCCTCTACTCTTGGCTCCTGCTCGCGGGACGGACCCCGCGCCGGCCTCGAGCGTTCAGGTTCGACCGTCCAGCGGAAACCCCCGCGTAGACTGGAGTCTATGGACGTCGTCCGGATCACGCCGCGTGGCTACTGCCATGGGGTGGTGGAGGCGATACGGATCGCCAAACGCGAAGGCGCTGCTCGCGCGGGCAGCGAGCCGGTCACCATGCTCGGCTACCTCGTCCACAACGAGCACGTGACCCGCGAGCTCGAGGAATCGGGCGTCGCCCTGGTGGCCGAACCCGATCGCATGAAGGCGCTCGAACAAGTCACCGAGGGGACGGTCATCTTCACCGCCCACGGGATCTCCCCGGCCGTCGTCGATGCGGCCCGCGCCCGAGGGCTCAACCTCGTCGACGCCACCTGCAGCGACGTCACCCGAACGCACGACCTCGTCCGCGAGCTGGTGGCGAGCGGCCACCACGTCATCTACATCGGCAAACGCGGCCATCCCGAGCCCGCCGGCGTGCTCGGCATCGCCCCGGAGCACACAACCCTTATCGAGAGCATCGACGAGGTGGAAACGCTCGACCTGCCCGACCAACGTCCGCTCGCGGTCACATGCCAGACGACGCTCAGCATGTGGGACACGCAGTCGATCATCGAGCGCCTCGTGGAACGCTTTCCAACAATCGAAGTCCACAACGAGATCTGCCGCGCAACTCAGGAACGGCAGGAGGCCGCGGTGCTCGCCGCCGACGATGTCGATTGCGTGGTCGTGGTCGGCAGCGCACGCAGCAGCAACAGTCAACGCCTTGTGCAGGTGGTTCGTGAGAAAGGCCACCGTCCCGCGTACCTCGTCGACACCGCGGCGGACCTCGATCCCTCGTGGTTTCAGGGCGTTCGCCGGGTCGGCGTGACCTCCGGCGCATCGACGCCAACGCAGATCACGCGCGCCGTGATCGCCGCCGTGGAAGCGATGCCCGAAACCGGGTGAGGTGACGTTTCGGCTGAAAGGGTCACAAACCCGGTCAGCCTGCTAGTGTCCTGAACCGATGACCGCAGGAGGGCCGCCGCTTCCCCCGCCTCAGGCGCCCGGTCAATGGGACGGCGGCCAATCGTATCTTCCCCCGCCCCCTCCGACGTACCCGGTCGCGACGTACTACACCGGGCCGCAAACAGGTCCGGCGCCGGGGATCGCCTATGCCGGATTCTGGATCCGGGTCGGGGCCTCGATCATCGACAGCATCATCGTCTTGGTGCCGCTCGTGATCGCCTTCATCGTGATCGAGGGATCGGCACTCAGTGCCTACGCCACCTGCGTCAACAACGCTGCCGCCGCGGCGCTGCCGGCAACCATCTGCGGTTCATTCCTCAGCTCGGCCGGCTACTGGGAGCTGATCGCCCTCGTCGTCGAGCTCGCCTACTTCGTCATCCTGTGGTCGCAGTTTGGCGCGACCCTCGGCCAGCGGATGCTTGGTCTGCACGTCGTCGACGCGGCGACCGGCAGGAACATCGGCATCGGGCGCGCGATCGGGCGTTTTGTCGGCTACGTGATCAGCGGATTCGCACTGGACATCGGCTTCATATGGGTCGCGTTCGACGCCCGCAAGCAAGGCTGGCACGACAAGATCGCCAGCACATTCGTGGTCCGCAAAGTCTAGAATCCGGCAACCGACTTGCCGTCCGAGACGGCCGCCATTCGAGGAGGAGAGCGATCGTGGCAGCACTGCCGCCCCAGCCACCAGGGAGCCTACCCCCGCAACCGCCGGGCGTCCCTCCGCCCGGAGGTCCACAGCCCGCCGGGCCGCCCCAGGGCCCCTACTCCCCTGGCGGTGCGTACGCGGGCCAGATGCCCCAGCAGTACGTCTCGCAACCGATGCCGCAGCCCGTCGTGGTCAAGGTGCACAAACGAACCTTCTGGTTGACGATCGCGCAGATCATCATCATCCTCAAGGCCATCCTGATCATCCTGCTCGCAGCGGCGTCGGTCGCGATCGGCGTCTACATCCTCGCTGCAGGGCACGCCGCGCTGCACAACATCCCCGGATACAGTAACTACCAGACCCAGTTCGGCAATTCGTTCGTGAATGCCGCCGGAGCGCTGTTCTTCGCGATCGCGATCGTGCCACTGATCGTCGGCATAGTGGATCTGATCCTGGGCATCGTTGTGGGCCGGCCGTCAAACGTGGCGCGATGGATCATCATCGTGCTCGACGTCATCAGCATCATCATCGCGCTCGCCGATTTCGCCAACGCAAGGACGAGCATCGGTGCCCTCATCCTCGTCGTGTACCTCGCGCTCCAGGTGATCGTCCTCTACGCGTTGCTGATCGACCCGGCGACACGGAGAGACTTCGCCGGCACGAGCCGCTAGGCTTCCGGCGAGCGCCAAGCCTTACAGCCGCGCTCGCCGCTTGAGGTCGAGGTAACGGTTCACGAGCCGCGGTGACAGCGTGCGCGCATCGGCGTCGATGGTCTCGACACCCGAGCTGCGCAGCAAGCGCAACGTGTCGTCGCGATCAGCGATGAGCCCGCCGGCGACCGCTCGCGCGTACGCCTCGTCACCGGTTCGCGGTGCCGCGTTCGCCGCGTCATCGAGCGCCGGGTCGCGCACCGTGACCACCAAAAGGAGATGCCGGCGGCGCAGGCGGACGCATTGCCGGATGAGCGCTTTCCCCTGGTCGGGATCGAGCACGTCGGTGAAGATCACCGCCAGCGATCGGCGCGTCTGCCACCTGCTGAAAAAGCCGAGCGCGTCGTCGTAATCGGCCTCGGTCTCCCCCGGCTGTATCGGGCGCGTGGCATCGAGAAATCGTCGCAGCTGAGCCGTCCCGGCGCGCGGTGGCAACGTGTCGGTGACCGTGTCGGAAAAAGCGAGCATCCCGGCGCGATCGCCGCTGCGGAGCGCGACGTGCACGAGCAGCAGCGCCGCGTTGATGGCGTGGTCCAGCTTGGTGAGCTCGCCGGCACCGATCCCCATCAGGCGACCGTGATCCAGGCAGATCACCAGCGGTTGGGCTCTCTCGGGGATGAGCTCGGTCGCCATCAAGCGCCCCGTCCGCGCGGTGGCGCGCCAGTTGATGGCGCGCAACGGGTCGTCGGGGAAGGCATCGCGCACCCGCTCGAACTCGCTGCCCTCGGTGCGCAGGCGCATGGTGCGCAACCCGAGCTCGGCCAGCTGACCGCGGCGCGCCAGGGCCTCGTACACGTCGATGGCTGCAAGATTCGGATCGACGCGCACCGGGCGCGTCATATCGACGGTCGTCTGTCGCCAGCCGAGCTGCCATGGACCACGGATGCGCACGGTGGCGGGCCCGAGGACGACGTCGCCGCGCGCCACCGGGGTGACCGTGTATTCGACTTCAGCGGGAAGCTGCACGTTCCATCGCGTTCGCGAGGCATGCAGCCCCGGCGTGACCTGCTCGTGGACGATCGCGGTCGCACCCGCGGAGCGCGCGCTGATCCGGAGCGTCACGCGGTTGGCGACGCCCACCGAGAGGAGGTCGTTGGACACGCGCTCGACGCGCAACATCGACCTGCCCGGCGCGCGCCGTGAGTCGACAACGATCGTGCCGACACACGCGACGAGAAGCACGAGCCCCGCGAAGAACAGTCCCGCCACCGCCGCCCCGGTTGCGATAACGGCGACCGGCACCAGCAGCAGACCGGCCCCGCGCCAGGTCATCGCGGCGCGGTCACCTGGGAACCGGGACCCTGCCCACTGCGCGCTGCACGGCGGCGACCTCGGACACGCCCTGGATCTCCGCCTCGGGACGGCGAATCATCCGGTGCCGAAGCGCCGGGATGCAGACGTCCTTAACGTCGTCCGGGACCACGTAGTCGCGTCCCTGAATGGCGGCCATCGCCTTGCCGGCGAGGAGCAGGGCGATCGATCCCCGAGGGCTGGCTCCGAGCGAGAGGTCCGGGCTGGTGCGCGTTGCGGTGACGATCGCGGAGATGTAGCCGAGCACCTCGTCGGAGAGGCGGACCGCCGCCACCTCCGCGCGAACTTTCGCGAGCGCGGCGGCGTCGATGATCGCGGTCACCCCCGCGGCGGTGAGGTCGTGCGCATTGAATCCGCCGTCGACGCGGCGAAGCATCACCATCTCGGTTGCCGGCTCGGGAACGTTCACCTCGAGTTTGAAGAAGAATCGATCCAGCTGAGCCTCCGGGAGTGGGTAGGTGCCCTCGTACTCCACGGGGTTCTGCGTGGCAACCACCAGAAAGCGGTCGCCGAGCGGGCGGCTCTCTCCATCGGAGGTGACCTGGCGCTCTTCCATCGCCTCGAGGAGCGCCGACTGGGTCTTCGCCGGCGCCCGGTTGATCTCGTCCGCAAGCAGGGTGTCGGTGAAGATCGGCCCTTCACGGAACTCGAACGTCCCAGAAGTCCTGGCGGTAGACGCTCGTCCCGACAATGTCAGACGGGAGCAGGTCGGGGGTGAACTGGATTCGGGTGAAGCGGGCGTCGAGCGCCGCCGCGAGCGTCCTCGCCATCAGCGTCTTCGCGGTGCCCGGGACTCCCTCCAGGAGCACGTGCCCACCACAGAGGACGGCGATGTACAGGCCGTCGATGACCTGGAGCTGGCCGACCACGGCGCGACCCATGGTCTCGTGCAGTACCGCGCGCAAGGCGGCGGCGTCGCTCTGGCTTGCCACGGTGGGCATTGTGCCTGTCATCTCACCGCCGCGCCGGTCCACTGGCGCTCGCAGGCGTCGACATCGCGCGCGAGCCGGAGCAGCTGGCTCTCCTCGGGTCGCCCCGACGCGAGTGAGCGAGCGTGGGCAAGCAACGCCGCCAGCGCCTGAGCTGATTGCGCGTTGGTCACCGATATCGCGGCGCAGAAGCCGGCGTCGTCGAGATGTGAGTCAACGCCGGTCGCGCTGCCGATTCTCCGTTTGAGCTCGTCGGCGTAGCGCGCCGCGATCGGTCCACGTTGCCGGCTGCGCGCAAACAGCTGCCCCATCGCGGTCACATAGGCGGTTGCGCTCGGCACCGCCTGGCCACCATCTGCCGCCGGCTTGCCGAGGCGGCGACCGTTCAATGCGATGGCGAGTAGTCCCAACACGCCGAGCAGCAGGGTCGCCAGCCCGACCGGCCCGTCGAAGATCGCCCCCGCTCCGCTGCTCGCGGATGTTTCCCCGTGGTGGTATTCGTCAAATCGGATCCGGCCTCCGCGAGCGCGCTGCAGCAGGCTGAGCGCCAGGAACGAGGAGTCGCCGTGGCGGAGGCCGTCATTGGACAGCGGCGCGGTGTCGCCGAGGACGTAGGCGCGACCACCGGCGCCGACCCGCACCATCCCGGCCACCACGTCGTTCTTCTCCACCAGCATCGGGACCAGCGGACTCTGATTGGAGAACGTCAGGCCGCTCCCGACCGGGACCGAAGCGACGCGATCGGTGCTGTCGAACGGTTGCGCGAGGGTCGCGATGCCGCTCCCCAGCGAAGCGGACGGGTTCACCTCGAGCGTGCGGAGCAGCGGAGCCGCCGCCCCGAGGCTCCTGGGCGTGACCACGAGCACCAGGTCGCCACCGGAGCGCAGGAATGTCATCACCGCTTTGACGTCGGCATCGGTGAGCGCGACCGTGGGCTCGTAGCAGAAGACGACGTCGCTTCCGGTGAGGTCGAAGGTGCCGCTGATCCTGCCGACATCGAGACCGAGGTTGGAGAACCACGTGTACAGAGCGAGCGTCCCCAGGGTGCCGGCGGATCGCGATGACGGGTTGAGCTGGTCGTTGGGAGGGATGGCGCTGCTGATCGCGATGACCGCGAGGATGCAGAGCGCCGCGATCAAGGTGAGCATCGCCGAGAGCGGCGGCCGGCGCATCGGCTCGGGGCCCCGGCTCGACGCGCCACCCGCCGTACGGCCTCGCATCGGACCCGGGCGATGTCCCAGTCGTCGGGACCGACCGGTGCGCGGCCGTACCAGGCCCTGTCGAAAGACGCCGCGGCGGGGGCGACCACGGCCAGCAGGTCGGCGTCGGTCGAGAGCGTCGCAAGCAGCTCCCGGGTGGTCCAGGCTCGATCGAGGTGAGCTCGCCGGTCGGCGACATCGAGAAGCGCCGAACGGAACGCCCGTCGCACTGCCTCGCGATGATCACCGCGCTGCGCGGCCGCCAGTGCGAGCCGCCACTCGTGGTCGGGATCGTCGCCGCGGGTCGCAGGCTCGTCGGATCCGAGCGCCCGCCGCCCGCCGGCGACGCCGCGCAGCCGGTAGATGACGAGTGCGGTGATGGCGCCGAGTACAAGCAGCCCGAGCAGGATCGAACCACCGTTGCCGAGCAGTCCGAAAAGATGCGAGAGGATCCAGTTGATCGCGGCGCCGATGCGCTCGAGGATCGACGGTGGCTGGTTCTGGTCGAG
The DNA here is from genome assembly GCA_963709585.1 of Candidatus Dormiibacterota bacterium. GTDB lineage: Bacteria > Chloroflexota > Dormibacteria > Aeolococcales > Aeolococcaceae > Palsa-851. The sequence continues at coordinate 134,459 of CAVPXI010000006.1, forward strand.
ATCGGCAAAAACGGACGACGCGTACACCTGGTGGAGGGCGTTCTCTGCCGCCCGGGAATCGACGTTGCACGCGGACCCGGCCGGCAACGCGAGCGTGGTCACGATGAGGTCGATGCGCTGCCGGCCGGCGGCGACATCGGGGGGCGACGCGGTGAGGCCGGCGATGATCGGAGCAAGCTCCAAGCTCGACGACGGTGCGAGGTTCTCGGCTTCGATGACCGAAGTCAGTGCCGCCGCCGGCTGCGCGGGAACCGCGCTCAGCGCGACGTCCGCACGTCCAAGCAAGGTGAGGTATTCGAGCGTCACGCATGATCCGGCAGCCAGCGCGCGGCCCGCCGCGGGCACGGCACCGGCCGTCAACGCGACGCTGATGACCACCCCGGCGAGCAGGCGCCTCACAGCGACCGCGCGAGCATCTCGATATCGAATCCTTCCTTGCGGATGCGGATGTCGTAATACAGGAGGGTCACCCCGATGTAGGTGATCGGTCCGACGAACACCGCTGCGAGCGCACTCGCCACCTGGTCGAAGACGAAGGTGTTGTTCGGATCGATGACCGCCCCGGGAATCTCGAAGATGGCGGCGACCACCGAGGAGATGATCGCGGCGATCAGCCCGAGCAGGGCCATCCGTCCGAACGTCGGCCAGAAGCGGCCGCTGATCAATTGCCAGCTGCGCTGTAGCCCGCGCCAGCCGGAGAGGCGCTCGAGAACGATCGCGGGCACGGCAACGACTGTGCGCACGTAGACCATGATCAGTGTCGGAATCAGCGCAATGAACGCCACCACGGCGAGTAGCACGCCGAGCCCGCCGGCGCCAAGGGCGCTGAGCAACAGGACCAGCGCAAAGACCACCGCCAGGGAACCGGCGTAGGCGCCGATAAGGATGAGGATCATCCAGATCAGCGATCTGAGACGGCCCATCGCCGCTCGATACGCGGACATCAGCGAGCTCGGGCGGTCGAGGTAGCGATCACTGACAGCGCGCGTCGTCGCCGCCTCGCCGAGCGGGACGACGATCAGCAGGCTGACCAGCAACAAACCGACCGAAACAGCGAGCACCCCCAGGGCCGAGTTGATGAGTTGCTGCGCCTGCGCCTGGGTGATCGTCTGCGTGCCCAGTGAGGCGAATGGCGAACGCACGAATGTCGCGACCCCGGTGAGTTCGAAGAGCAGCCAGGTCAGCAGCGCGTATGGGATCTGCACCACCGCACTGATCGATGCGATCAGCGCGAAATTACGGCGATACATCGTGAAGGTGGCATCGAGCCACTCGCCCACCGACATGGACCGGAAACGTCCGGATCCGACCTGCGACGGCATGAACCCCGGGTTCCAACCGGGTTGTGGCGATCCCCAGCCCGGCGGTGACCCCCAGCCCGGCGGTGGTGACCCCCAGCCCGGCGGCGGCGACCCCCACCCGGGTGGCGGCGACCCCCAGCCCGGCGGCGGTGACCCCCAGCCCGGCGGTTGCGCTCCGAGATCGGCGGGTGGCGGGCTCGGAGGCGGTGGCTGGTCCGTCATCGGACCATTGTCAATGCTGTACCACAAGCGTGATCAAACGGTATCCTCACAACCTGAGGCGATGAGAGAGCTCACTGCCGCGCTAGTTCGCGGCCATTTCACTGTGCGGCGCGCTCGATGCGGGCGCTAGTTGTCGACCCGACCCTGATCGACCCCGGCTCCGGCCGTCGGGGTCGGGGCCGGCGTCGCCACACGCAGGCGAACTCCTCGATTCCCGTCGAAGTACGCGACGTCCGGACCCCGGTTCCGCCCGGGCCCGGCTGGGTGCTCATCCGCCCCGCGCTGGCAGGGATCTGCGGCACCGATCTCGCCCTCGTGCATCGTGACCCGATGCCCAACGTGCTCACGGCCTACGCCAACTCCGGCACCTTCATTCCCGGCCACGAGGTTGTCGGCGTCGTGGAGCGCGCGTCGTCGACCCGCTGGGCCCATGAGGGCGACCGCGTCCTGGTGGAGCCGACCTTGCGCTGCGCTCACAAGGGGCTGGCGGAGTGCCGTCGCTGCCGATCCGGGGATACGCACCTGTGCGAGAACGCCGATCGCGGTGGGGCGCTGTGCTCCGGCCGGTCGGTCGGATCGAGCGAGAGGGCCGGCGGCGGCTGGAGCGAGGGTTTCCTCGTCCACGAAGACATGCTCGTCCGGGCCGACGGCATCTCCGATCAGCGAGGAGTCCTCGCCGAACCGGCGGCCACAGCCCTCCACGCGGTCATGCGATGGACCCGCCGCGGCGACACCGCGGTCGTCATCGGAACGGGCGCGCTGAGCCGGCTCATCGTCGCAACCCTCCGGCGCCTCCACCCCGACCTCGACATCATCGTGCTCCATGACGCGCGGAGCGCAGCCCGCCCGCGCCTGGGCAGGCGTCACCGGGAGAGCGCCCCCCTCAACGGCGACCCCAACGCCGCCTTCATGGCGATCCGATCGATCGGCGCCAATCGCGTCTGGCACGGATCGTCCGACGAGATGCTCCAGAAGACCGCCGAGCACATGGAGGCGCGCCTCATGCGGCCGGCGGGCGGGGGCCTGCCGGTGCTCGACGGCGGGGTCGACGTGGTGTTCGACTGCCGGGCGTCGGCACTCAGCATCGACCTCGCGGTGCGCCTGCTCCGCGCCGACGGCACGCTGGTGCTCTGCGGTCGCTCCGGCCGCCACGAGATCGAGTGGTCGCTCATCTGGGCACGCGAGCTCACCGTGCGCGGGGCCGCGTCGTACGGCCGCGAGCCGGACGGGAAGCGCACCTTCGGCACGATTCGTGAGTGGTTGAGCGACGCGAGCTTTCCGGTCGACGGCGTCGTGACCCATCGATTCCCGCTGGACGAGTACCAGGCGGCGCTGGCGATCGCCCAGGCGGGCACGGCCGCGGGCGCCGTGAAGGTGGTCTTCGAAGGTCCGGCGGCCACCAGCCTCCGGCCGTCGGCGGCGGCGATCGTCGTCCATCAGCCCGACGAGCCGGTGCTGCTCCAGTCGACCGCGGCTCGGGTTCGCGGCGGCCGGGTCAAAGTCTCTTAGGGGACCTCGCGTGGTCCCGCGCCGGGCCGGCGCGTGCCCGCGTGATCCGAGCAGCCGGGCGCGCGCGTACCAACAGACGCGCAACCCCCGAGCGTGTGTCGGAGCATGAGAGTGCACCTTAGTGACGACGACATTGTCCGCTCGATCTCTGACCATTCGCCCGAGGGGATCGAAGCCTTGTACGACCGATACGGTGGCCTCGCTCACACGGTCGCGCTGCGCATCCTCAGCGACCGGGGCGCCGCCGAGGACGTCGTCCAGGAGTCGTTCCTGGCGGTCTGGCGTCGCGGATCCACCTTCCAGCCCGGTCGGGGATCGCTTCGCTCCTGGATCTGCACGATCGTCCGCAACCGGGCCATCGACCGCTTGCGCGGCGATCGACACCGGACGCGGCTGGATACGCCGATCGAGGGGGAGTCCGTCGAGCCCGCGGTCACCGACCCCTGGGTTGCCGTCGCCGTCGAGTTGAGCGGCGAGGAGGTTCGCAAGGCGCTCGCCGAGCTTCCCGCCGAGCAGCGCCAGACCATCGAGCTCGCTTACTACGGCGGCTACTCTCAGTCCGAGATCGCCGCCGCGATGGAGGTGCCGCTCGGCACAGTCAAAGGGCGCGTCCGGATCGCCCTCGACAAGCTGCGCGCCAGCCTCGCCGATCGCCTGGAGACACCGTGGCAGCCGCAATGAGCCACGACGAGGTGGCTGACCTCCTTGCGCTCGATGCCGTCGGTGCGCTCGATCCGTCGGAGCGGGATGCGATGGAGCGCCACCTCGTCACTTGTTCGGCGTGCAGGAAGTCGGCCGCCGACTACGCCAACGTTGCGTCGTTGCTTCCGGGCGCGCTCGAGGTGGTACCGCCACCCGCGCGCCTGCGGCGCAGCCTGATGGCGCAGGTCTACGCTGAGGCGAGCGCTCCGCCGAGCGTGCCCTGGTGGCGGCGAGTGGTTGCCGCGATCCCTGCGAGCCGCGCCCTCACCGTGGTCGGAGCAGCCGCGGTGGTCGCGGCCATCGTATTCGGGATCTGGGGCGCATCCGGCAGGATGGGTTCGCAGATCCCGATCTCCGTCTCCTACGCCGTGTCGGGAACGACGGCCACCGGAGCCCTGGCCGTCGGCGGCGGCGAGACCCCGGCAGTGCTGACGGTGGATGGTCTCCAGCCGCTTCCCAGCACCAAGGTCTACGAGGTCTGGCTCATCCCGCCGCACGGCTCACCGAAAGGGGTGGCGTTTCTCAGCCCCAACCCGCATGGCGGCGTCTGGACGGCGGTCGTCCCGGGGAGCCTGGCTGGATACAAGAGCATCGCCGCGACCGTGGAGCCGGTCGGAGGCAGCCCGACCCCCTCGAACACCGAGGTCTTGAGCGGTCAGCTCACCGCGTCCTGAGGCGGCGGCTTCGCAGCCTTGCGCCGTTTCTCCGCAACCGCCGGGAGGACGCGCTTGATGCCGGCGTTGTCGACCACCATGCGTCGCTCCCGCTTGCGATCGCGCTGGCGGATGCGCTCCCGCTCGGCGTCGGGCACCTGCGGCTCGGAGTCCATGGCGAGGATCAGCCGCTCAGCGTGGCGGGCTGGTGGCGCCGGCCCTTTGCGATCGCCACGCTGACCGCGGTCGCCGCGGCAAGCGTCACCACCACACCTCCGGCGACTGCCTGGACCCTGCGATCGAGTCCGATCGCCCGGATGCGGACGCCGAAACCGGAAGCGTCGACGATCGCCAGCGCCGCCGAATAGACGTCGGCTCGCTTACCCGGATCGAGCGTCCACCCCGCCAGTGCCCCCCCGACCTCGTCGCCGGTGTCGACCAGCCCGGGAACCTCGGGAGCTGCGGCGAATGCAGCCATGTTGCCCGCGAGCGCGGCATCGAGGCGATCCTCGATGTTCATGAGCCCGACCTCGAGAGCCGTTCTGCAGGCAACGGAGCGCCGAGGCTGCGCCGCAGCGCGGTCAACGCTCGGAAGGTGAGCAGCTTGACCGCGCCGTCGCTCCTCCCCATGATCTCGGCGATCTCCCGGTTTCGAAGGTCGCCGCCGAAGCGCAGCAGGATCGCCTGACGCTGGTCGTGGGGCAGGACCGCGACCGCGGCGCGCACCTCGTGGGCGCGGTCGTTTTCCTCGGCGTGCAGAGCGGGGTCGGCGCCGGCGTCGGGAAGCATCCGCGGTTCGAGCTCGATCCAGCCCGGCCGGCGGCGCTCCCTGGCGACCAGGTTGCCTGCAACGCGGTAGAGCCATGCCGAGTACGGAACCCCGCGCCACTGAAAGCGCGGAAGCTCCTCGATCGCCTTGGCGAAGGTTGCGGCGGTCACGTCGTCGGCCTGCTCCATGTTGTGGGTGAGTGTGTAGACGTAGGCATGGATCTGGTCGACGTAGCGCTCGTAGAGCGGCGCGAACGCCGCCCGGTCGCGCTGCGCGGCCAGGACCTCCAGCCGCTCCTCCTCGAGCTCCGCAGCGGTGCGATGGGCCATCTCTACCGCTGCCTTCCCTGCGAAGGACGCATTTCGCAGAAGCGTGTTGCTGCCATCGGGTTACGCCTGACGGCGCCCTCCGATCAGTCCGAGGCGCGTGCCAACCTCCTCGAAGGCGAGCAGCGCCCGGTCGAGCTGTTCGTGGGTGTGGGTCGCGCAGACGATCGTCCGCACCCGCGCCCTGCCTCGAGCGACGGTGGGAAACCCGATGCCCTGGGCGAAAACGCCGCGCTCGAGCAGCATGTCGGAGAGCTCCATTGCCACCGGGGCTTCGCCGCACATCACCGGCGTGATCGGGGTCTCACTCTGGCCGATATCGAAGCCGAGCTCGCGGAGCCCGCTCTTGAAGTGGCGGGTATTGCTCCAGAGCTGCTCCATGAGCTGGGGTTCCTGCTCGAGCACGTCGACGGCCGCGATGCACGCAGCGACCACGGCGGGTGGATGCGAGGACGAGAACAGGAACGGCCGCGACTTGTGGATGAGATGGTCGCGAACAATCTGTGTCGAGGCGACATAGCCACCGACCACACCGACCGCCTTGCTCAGGGTGCCGATGTTCAGCGCAACCCTGCCGTGCAGGCCGAAGTGGTCGGTGGTGCCCCGCCCGTTGGTGCCGAGCACGCCGGTCGCGTGCGCATCGTCGACCATCACCGCGGCCCCGTACTGCTCGGCGCGCTCGACAAGGTCGGGCAGCGGAGCTATGTCCCCATCCATGCTGAAGACACCGTCGCTCACCAGTAGGATGCGCCGGTACCCCTTGTTTCGAGCCTCGCTGAGCGCGCGCTCGGCATCGTCCGGGTCGGCGTGCTCGTAGAGAATCCGATCCGCTTTGGTCAAGCGGATGCCGTCGATGATGCTCGCATGGTTCAGCTTGTCGCTGACCACGCAGTCACCCTGCTCGAGCATCGAACCGATGACACCGACGTTCACTGCATAGCCGCTCTGGAAGGTGAGCGACGCTTCGGTGCGCTTGAACGCCGCGAGCCGGCGTTCCAACTCCTGGTGGAGCGTCTGCGTGCCCGCGATGGTGCGCACCGCCCCGGTGCCCGCGCCCCATTCGAGCGCCGCGCGCGACGCCGCCTCGACCAGTCGCGGATGCGTGTTCAAGCCGAGATAGTTGTTGCTGGAAAGGCTGATCACCGCCTTGCCGGCGATATCCACCTCCGGCCCCTGCGCCGATTCGAGGACACGCAGGGGACGGAACAGTCCGTCGCGCCGCAGCGCGTCAAGATCCTCGTTCAGGGATGCGTCGAGTGCCTGGACGGCTTTCGATGTGCCCGCGCTCGTCACCATGCGTTCAACGATACCCCGAGTGTCGCTACTCGGGCGTGAGGGTCACCTTCCCGCATTGCCCTGACTTCATCAGCTCGATCGCGCCATCGATGTCGCGCAGCGCGAAGTGGTGGGTGATCAGCGTGCGCACGTCGATCACGCCGTCTTCGACGTATGCGGTCACCTGCTTCCAGGTCGCGGGGATGCGCCGCCGGCGATGCCGTACAGGCTCAGACCCTTCATAACCACATCGCTGGAGAGGTCGACGACGTCCAGTCCGTCGCCGATGCCGAGCAGGCTGATCCAGCCCCCGGGTCGCACGAGACGGGTCGCCGACGCGACCGCAACCGGTGACCCGCTCATCTCCAGCACGCAGTCGATGCCGGCGCCGGCGGCGCGACGCACGGCGTCATCAGAGGCGTCATCGGTCGCCCGGACGACCGCGTCGGCGCCCATACGCTCGGCGAGGTCGAGTCGATACGCATTGCGGTCGACGCCGACGATGCGCGCCGCGCCCTGGACCCGCGCCACGGCGATCGCCGCGCAGCCGATCGGCCCGCAGCCGAACACCACGACCGTGCGTCCGAGGAGCTCGCCGTACGAGCAGGCGTGCACCGCGTTGCCGAACGGCTCCATGGCGGCGGCGACGTCGGCGGCGACCGCGTCGCTGACCGGCCACACGTTTTCCTCAGGCACCACGAGATGGGTTGCGAACGCCCCGTCGACGTCGACGCCGATGATACGGGTGTTCTCGCACACGTGGAAGTCGCCGCGACGGCACTCGTCGCAGTGACCGCACACGATGTGGGACTCGACCGCCACGCGAGTCCCGAGCGGCGGGCCGTGAACGCCGTCACCCCTGGCAACGACCTCGCCGCAGACCTCGTGACCGACCACGCGCGGCGGATGCACGCGTGCCGCGGCCCAGGGGTTCCAGTCGTAGAGGTGCACGTCGGTACCGCACACCGATGCCGCGACGACGCGGAGCAGCACCTCGCCGGCCGTTGGTGACGGCATCGGGACGTCGCCAACCACGAACCCGGGCGCAGGCGTCGGTTTGAGAATTGCGAGCACGGCGCCGTGATTATGCGTTCGAGCCCCGGAGCGCCGGGTCACCGTCTGCGCGGCGTCCGCCGAGCCCGGAGAGACTGCGGCGCATCGCGGCGATGCCTCGCCGCACAGACAGAGGCGCGGGAGGACACACGCATGCTCGATGGCATTGACCGGCCGGCTCCAGGGCTACGACGCCCTCGCCGGATCCCGGTCGAGGACCTCAGCGTCTACGAAGGTCGGGGCGGGCACACCCTGCGCCGCCACGTCGACACCCGGCCCGGCGACGAGATGCGCCGCATCCTTCGCGAGGGCGTCGCGGCCGCCGGGCGATTCGTGAGTCGCGCCACCGCGCAGCGGTGCGTCGATATCGCGGTGACACGGCGCAGCTCGGACATCGCCGCCTGGCTCGGCGGCAGAGACCGCGGCGCCCCCTACAGCTTCGTCGAGGACATGGGCGAGGTGGTCGGTCACGTGCTGACCTACGCGGAGGTGAGCCGGGGCGTGGTCGTCCCCACCCAGGTGACCGCGGTCCGGCTGGTCCTGCGCCGCAACGACGAACTGCCCGGCGGGTTCACGCTGGTGACCGCCTACCCGACACGTTCCCCGTATCGGGACAAGAGACACAAGGAGCGCTGACAATGAACGGCATCATCGATATCGACATCGCGATCGACAAAGCCGCGACCAACTATCCCGCACTCGCGCAGCTGCTCGCCGGCTACTACCACCAGGATTGGCGCGAGGATCACGCCACTCCGGATGCCGCGTTGCATGCGTTTGCGGACGACGCGTCGCCGGACACGGTTGCTGCCGCGGCCGGTGATATCGATCGCCTGCTCAACGCGGGTTTCGACGACGCCGGCCTGGCACGCGTCCTCGCCGACGGATTCGACTGCAATTTCGTCCCGGTCGCGAACGGTCTCACGCCCGCCGGATGGCTGATCCACGTTCGCGACACGCTCCGCCCTTCGGGATCCTGAGCCTGCCGGTCACCGTGCCCGCGGCGACGCCGCGACCCGCTGGAAGAGGGCCGCGAAATGCACCAACGCCGTGGGCACGAGTGTCGGGATCCCGATGACCAGCGCGACGATGTCAACGGGCCCGCCGAAGAGTCGCACCCAGTAGAGAATGAAGAGCACGATCCCGGTGAGTCCCGTGTTGCGCCTGCCCCACACCGTGTGCACCAACTCCGGACGCCTGCCAGTCAGGAGCACCAACGGGGTCAACATCGCCGGTCCCGCGTAGCGCACGACGATCAGCACCGCCAACCAGAGGGGGACGATACCGAGCGCCAGGGACCCGATCGCTCCGACCACAAAGTACAAGGCGTCACCGAACGGGTCCATCGCTTTCCCGAGAACGGTGACCGGACCGTATCGGCGGGCGATGAAGCCGTCGACCGCGTCCAGAAGGCCGACCGAACCGCCGATCCCGCCCCAGAGCGCGAGACCGAGGCGCCCCGGCAGCGATAGGGTTCCGATCAAGAGAACGGGGACACACGCATACCCGCGCAGTGCGGTCAGACCGTTGGGGATGCCGTAGCGATCCACCGGGTTCCCGTCCGGTGTTCGAAGCAGCGCGGCGCCGCCGACGACGCCGATCGTGACCGCGAGCCACCACACGGCGGTGGCGACGACCGCGAGCGCGAGCGTGCCGTGGCCGTGCACCAGCGCGACATCGCTGCTCAGGGCTTCGGTGAGCACGAGCCCGAGCAGTGTCCAGAAGAGCAACGATCGACGCAGGCGCGCGCTGCCGCGAAGGCGGGCGAGCGCCGTCCCGTAAAGGCCGGCTAGTCCACCCAGCCCCGGGCTCCGGTCGGCTGCCGCGACGTCGGGATCAGACCGCGAGGCACGTGATCGTCTTGACCACGCCGTCCGCGGACTGGATCCGATCGAGGATGAGACGTCCGATACCGGGGACGTCCGCTGCCTCGACCTGGGCGATGACGTCGTATTCGCCGGTGATCGCGTCCACCAGGACGACACCGTCGCTGCCTCGCAGGGCGTCGGCCACGTGTTGTGCCTTGCCGGCGGTGGCGGTCACCAGCACATATGCACGAATCATCTCGCTGCTCCCCACGGTTGAAACGCTCGGCGACTGTAGCATGGGTACATGCCGTGGGCCATCGTCATCCGGCTCCTCGCCCGGCTCGCGGCGAGCCTGTTTTTCTGGCGGATAGCCACCAGCCGGAGAAGGGCCTTTGCGGGCGGTCAGGCAGTCCCCGGCGCCACGCCGAAAGCGCGCATCGACGCGCAGGCCGCGGTCATGGCGCTCCGGGCCTCGATCCTGTTGACGTGGCGAGCGCTGCTGGCTGCGACGTTCCTGGCGGCAACCGTCGTTCTGGTCGTCGCCGGTGTGACTATCGTTGTCCTGACCCCACGCTGGCTCGGCGCGCTCCTGCTCGCCGGGGCGGTGGCGGCGGGCGCCGCAGCGTGGTTCGAAGGGCGCGTGGTCATCGTCGCGATGCGCATGCGCAGGCGCAGGCGCCGCGACGAGCGTCTCCGCAAAACAGCGACCTCCTAGGACCGCCGTGCGTGGCGGAGCGGGAGGGGTCACCCGCGCCACTGCTCAGCTTGTCAGCGCCCTCCTTCGCGCAAGCATATTGTCGCGCTCTCTCGGGCGCTGCCAAATTCGCTGTTTCGCGGGTGACCCCTCCCGCTCCGAGGCCTTGCTCAGCTCAGGTACGGAGCTACGCCTTCGCCCTGCTCGGCGGCGTCCATCATCAACTCGCTCACCGTGGGGTGCGCGTGAATGATCGAGCCGAGATCGTCCATCGACAAACCGTCACTGATCGCGACACCCACCTCGTGGATGATCTCCACCGCGTGGACTCCCATGATTGTGGCGCCCACCAGCCGGTCGGTGGCTGTGTCCGCGTAGAGCTGGGCGAGCCCGTCAGGCTCGCCTTCGCCGAGCGCTTTGCCGTTGCCGAGGTAGCGGGCTTGGCCGAGCTTGAGCTCGATACCGGCGGCGTTCGCTGCCTCTGGGTTCAGGCCAACCATGGCAATTTCTGGATGCGTGTAGATGCAGGACGGCACCACGGTTCGGTCCATGGGCATCACGAAGTGACCGAGGGCATTCTCGACGGCGCGGCCGCCTTCTGCGCTGCCGAGGTGCGCCAGTTGCAGGCCACCGATACAGTCCCCGGCTCCCCAGATCTTCGGGTTCGCGGTGCGCAAGAATGCGTCCACCTCGATGTGGTCGCGATCGTTGATGCCGACTCCCGCATCCTCGAGGCCGATCCCGCGGGTTTGCGAGCGACGGCCGACCGAGACGAGCAGCAGATCGGCGTCGATCGCGGTGCCGTCGTCGAGGTGGGCTTTGACGGCGTCCGTGGCGTAGTCGACTGATTCGACGCGACGCCCGGGAAGGAATGTGATCCCCTGCTTTTCGACGATGCGGCGCCACTGCTGGACGATGCGCGCGTCGACACCGGCAAGGACCTGGGGGAGCACCTCGACCACCGTGATCCGCGATCCGAGCGCAGCGAACAGGCTCGCGAATTCGCAGCCGACGACTCCCCCGCCGATCACGAGCATGTGGTCGGGGATACGCTCCAGCCGGAGAATCCCGTTGGACGTGACCACGCGGGGATGCTCCATGTCGATGCCGGGCAGCCCCGATGGCTCGGTGCCGACGCAGACGATGAGGTGATCGAACTCGTGGCGCTCCTCGCCGGTGACCACCGCGTCGCCATCGACCACGCCCTGGGCGCGAACCACTTTCACGCCACGCCGCTTGCAGGCAGCCTCGACGCCCTTGCGCATGGTGAGCACGACCTCTTCCTTGCGTTCCATCATCCGCGGGAAATCCACCTCGGGTTCGGGGACGCGAATGCCGAACGAGGCGGCGTCGCGGATCTTGCGCAGCAAGTCGGCTCCCGCGAGCAACGACTTGGTGGGAATGCACCCCCAGTTCAGGCAGGTTCCGCCCAACTCGGCGCGTTCGATGAGAGTCACCTCCGCACCCAGTTGCGCGGCGCGAAGCGCGGCGACATCGCCGGCGGGTCCACCGCCGAGCACCACGACGCGCTGGGTCATGCCGTGGTCTGGGTGGCCGCAGGCGCGGCGGCAAGTGACCCGGTGCCGGCGCGCCGTGACGTGGCGAACGCGTCGGTGACGATGCGTTCCTGCTCGAGTTGATGAGAGCCCGCGTATCCCTCGGAGGGACTGGCGCGGCGCGACCTGCCGATGTAGTCCCACTGGATGTGCGAGGGTCGTGCAAGACCGAGCGCGCGCTCGAGGCTCCCCCACGCCCCCATGTTCTGCGGCTCCTCCTGAACCCAGTACAGACGCTCGAGCTTCGGATACGAGGCCACCAGCTCGAGGATTGCGTCGACCGGTAGCGGGTAGAGTTGCTCAACGCGTGCGATGGCCACGTCGGTGGCGTCCGCGCGTCGCGGCGACAGGATCAGCTCGTAGTAGATCCGGCCCGAGCAGAGCAGCAGCGAGCGCACCTCCTCGCGACGTTCGTCCCCGGTGGGATCGTCAATCACCGCCAGGAACCTGCCGGTGCTCAGGTCGGAGAGCTTGGAGGTCGATTCCTTCAGACGCAGCAGGCTCTTCGGCGTGAAGATGACCAGCGGCCGGGGGTCGTTGAGCAGTCCCTGGCTGCGCAACAGGTGGAAATACTGCGCGGGCGTCGTGCAGTTCGCCAAACGCATGTTGTCGTTCGCGCAGAGTTGCAGGAAGCGCTCGATGCGCGCGCTCGAGTGCTCCGGACCGCTGCCCTCATAGCCGTGGGGCAGGAGCATCGTCAACCGTGAGTGCTGACCCCACTTGGCGCGGGCCGATGAGACGAACTGGTCGACGATCATTTCCGCGTTGTTGAAGAAGTCGCCGTACTGCGCCTCCCAGATGACCAGCGTCTCCGGGTCGGCGGCGCTGTACCCGTACTCGAACCCCAGGCACCCCACCTCGCTGAGCGGGCTGTTCAGCACCTCGAAGGTCGCCTGCGCATCGGTGAGGTGCTGCATGGGGATGAATACCTCGCCGTTGATCTCGTCGTGAAACGCAAGGTGGCGATGGCTGAAGGTGCCGCGAACCGTGTCCTGGCCGGTGAGGCGGATCGGATGACCCTGGGTGATGAGCGACGCGAACGCGAGCGCCTCGGCGGTCCCCCAGTCGATCGCGCCCTCGAGGATCGCCGACTTGCGCCGCTCCATCTGGCGGATCAGCTTGGCGTTGGGTGTGAAGTGCTTGGGGAAGGTGAGCAGCTGTTCGTTGAGCGCGGCGAGCTGACGGCCCGACACAGCCGTGCGCATCATCGGGTCGTCGGGCTCTTCGATCACCTGCTCGTGGGTGAGGTCGTCGAGCTCGGCGGCGAGGTGTTCCTTCACCCGCTTGTGCGCGTCCGCGATCCGTCCATAGATCGCTTTGGCCTGCGCTTCGGCGTCTTCGGGTCGGATCAGACCGTCGGCCACCAGTTGCGCGGCGAACAGCTCGCGGACGGTGGGGTGCTGACGGATCTTCAGGTACATGAGCGGCTGCGTGTACGCGGGTTCGTCGGCCTCGTTGTGGCCGAACCGCCGGTAGCCGATCAGGTGCACCATGACGTCGCGGCGATACGCCCGCCGGTAGTCGTAGGCGAAGGTGATCGCCGCCAGGCACGCTTCGACATCGTCGGCGTTGACGTGCACGATCGGGATGTCGAAGCCCTTGGCCAGGTCGGACGCGTAGCGCGTCGACCGCCCCTCGAGCGGGTTGGTGGTGAAGCCCACCTGGTTGTCGGCGATGAAATGCACGGTGCCACCGGTTGTGTATCCCGGGAGCGATTGCAGGTTGAGCACCTCCTGCACGATTCCCTGCCCGGCAAAGGCGGCGTCGCCGTGAATCAGCACCGGGAGCGCCGCCATCGGATCGAGATGCAATGTCGTCGCGCGACGCTGAGTTTGCGCCGCCCGGCACCAACCTTCAACGACCGGGTCGATGGCTTCGAGGTGGCTCGGATTCGGCAGCAGGCGCACCAGGATCACCTTGCCGGTTTCGGTGTGGTATGTCCCGGTCGCGCCGACGTGGTACTTCACGTCGCCGGTCGAGTCGAAACGTGCGATGGCCCGCCGCGCCGAGGCGAGCTCGAATGCGTTGAGGATCGACTCGTACGAGTGATTGGCGACATGCGCGACCACCGCGAGGCGGCCGCGATGGGGCATGCCCATGACCACCTCGCCGATACCGTCATCCGCGACCCGGGTCATGAGGGTTTCGAGCATCGGCACGAGCGCGTCGAGTTCCTTCGAGTGAGAACGTTTTCTGCCCGAGGAACGCCGCGCGCTGGTATCGCTCCATGGTTTCGACCTTGGTGAGGCGCTCGAGGAGGCGGAGGCGGTCCTCGACCGTGAGCGCCGGCCGGTATTTGCCGGACTCGATGTGCTCACGCAGCCACACGCGCTGTTCATGGCTCGAGATGTGCTCGATCTCGAAGGCGATGGTGCTGCAGTACGTGCGCCGGAGATTCGGGAGCACCTCGGCCAGGTTGCGACCCGGGACATAGACGCGGAGCAGGTCGGCGGGGATCTGCTCCATCAACTCCTCGGTCAGGCCGTACGTCGACGGGTCCATCGCAGGATCGCCGATCGGCGGCGAGCCGAGCGGGTCGAGGTGGGCGCCGAGATGACCGTGAGTCCGGTGCGCCTTGACCAGCGACGTCGCCGCCTGCATCGCCGCGAGCAGGACGCGATCGGGTGCTCCTGCGGCAATCGATGCAGGCGATGCGAGCGGTGGCGAGGGTGGCGCGGTGGTGCGGAGCGGCGCCACCTCGAGAGCCGGCATGATCAGGCCAAGACTGGCGAAAACACGATCGTAGAAATCGCCGGCGCCGTCGAGCAGGGATTCGATGCGACCCAGGAACTCGCCGGACTCCGCCCCCTGGATGACTCGGTGGTCATAGGTGCTGGTCACGGTCATCACCTTGCCGACGCCGAGCTCGCGAATGCTGTTCTCGGGAACGCCGCGCCACTCCGCGGGATAGCCGATGGCACCGACGGCGACGATCGTCCCCTGACCGGGCATGAGCCGCGGCACCGAGGCCACGGTGCCGATGCCACCGGGGTTGGTGAGCGTCAGGGTCGCGCCCTGGAGCTCGTCCGCGGAGAGCGCGTTGGTGCGAGCGCGTTCGATCAATCGCTCGTACTCGTCGCGGAACTCCTTGAACCCGAGTTCCGAGGCATTCCGGATGACCGGGACGACCAGCGAGCGCGACCCGTCCTTGCGGACGCTGTCCACGGCCAGGCCGAGGTGCGCTGCTCCGGCCACGCGTGCGGGTTTGCCGTCGTCGGTACGTGCGAAATGGGTCGTCATCGCCGGGCTCGCCTCGGCCGCCTGCGCGATCGCGTATCCGATCAGGTGGGTGAATGACACCTTGCCCGAGTTGCCACCGGCGGCGAGGGCACTGTTCAGCTGGCGCCGGCGGCTGTCGAGGACGTCGACACCGACTGTGCGGAACGACGTCGCCGTCGGGATGTCGCGGCTGCGCTCCATGTAGTCGACCAGCGCCGCGGCCGGACCCCTGATCGGCTCGGCGTGCTCGCCGTCGACAACGCGCACGCTGGTGTCGTGTCGCGGTCCGCCCGTCCGGGCGACGAGCACATCCCCCTTGGTCACGATCCCGCCCGGGCCCGATCCGGGGACCGCGTGCAGATCGACGCCGTTTTTCGCGGCCTCGCGCCGCGCGAGCGGCGCGGCATCGACATCCGAGCTGTCCGAGGTGATGGTCGGTCTCGAGGCTACGGGGACAGCCGGCGGCGTGGGTGGAGCCTGCGCGGGGGCGGGTTCCGGGACGCTGGGGGCGGGCGCCACAGCCTCGGTCCCAGCCGCTGCGGGCTCGGGCGCCACGGCTTCGGTCTCCACCACTGCGGGCTCGGGTGGTGGCGCGGGCGCTGGCGCGGTTGCGGGAACCGCCGCGGGGCCCGGCGCGATGACCGCGAGCGTTGCGCCGACGGCGACCGTCTCGCCCTCGGCTGCGATGATCTCGGTGAGCCGTCCGGTTGCGGGCGCTGGCACTTCGATGTCGACCTTGTCGGTGGTCACCTCGACAACCGGCTCACCCTCGTCGACGCTGTCCCCCACAGCCTTGAGCCAGCGGGACACGATCCCTTCCGAAACCGACTCACCCATCGCCGGGAGGGTCAGCGAAACAGGGTCAGCCACCCTTGAATCGTCTCACCTTCGCTCTTCAGCAGTGCGGCTGGCCGTTGACCGCCGGTGAACCAGGGGGAGCGGGGCTGGCGAGCGGCGGAGGCACCGGAGTTGGCGTGGCGTTCGGAGGCATCGACGGCGCCACCGCGGGCGGGTCGATCAGGGGAGCTCCGAGGGTGGAGTAGCACCCCACCGGCGGTGTGCAGCCGGTGAGCACGAGCCCCCAGTCCGGTAACTGGGCGAAGCTGGTGCACTGCCAGTCGAGCGCGGTGGTCTGCACGCTGTTGTAGTCGTAGACGACGTAGTCGTCGATCCGGCAGTGGTCGTTGGGCGTGATGATGAAGTGCTCGTCGACCGAGTTCGAGAAACCGTTGCCGAGGACGTCCAGCTCCATGCTCCTGCAGTGCCTGGCGGCCGCCTCGAAGCACGCGACGGCGGGGTCGGCCGAGATCGCCGCGGTATGCGCGGGGTTCGGCATTCCGCATTCGGGGGCGGTCGGATACCCGCACGAGCTCAGGCTGAGCGCGAGCAGCACCAGTGCCGCCGTCTGGATCATTGCGAGCTTGCGGGCGACTCTCCTCATTCGCCGCGAGTTTAAGGGGCGTGCAGGACCGGCCCGGTGGCCGGATGAGTTCGAGCCGCGGGCGGGAGAGCCGGCATGCTCAGCTCGCCTGCGGCTTGTGCCCGTCTCCGGACCGCCGGCGCCAAGCGGCTCGGAGCCACTGCCGGGTAACCGGGATGAACTCCTCGTCGAGCAGCGCACAGGCGATAAGGACCACGACCGCGCATGCCAAGCCGATCAAGCCGCTCTGCCAGACCGCGAACGTGGGTCGGCCGCCGGTGCACGACCCGGTGCAGTTGTCGGTGACCTGCGCCGTCGCCAGGCCGAGCAGGATGCCGACGACGCCACCAACGGCGTAAAGGAGGACCGTCCTGGCCGTGTTCACGCGATGAATATAGGCGCCGGGTGTTGGGAGAACGGGCGCCGACGCCGCAGCCGGCGGCACGACGCGGTGGTCCGGCGACGCGGCGACCTACACAAATCCGGGCAATGATATACTTGACGCACCGCGCGAGGGCAGCCCAGAATGGCTGATCTTGAAGGTCGCACCATTGACATTCGGGCGTTCGGAGCCATCGGCGACGGTATGGCCGACGACGGCGCGGCCATTGCCGCAGCCTTTGAAGTAGCGTTCGGAAGTGATCCTCGCGTATCAGGTCCTGCGTCACCTATCCAACCTCCAGGGGGTGACGGATGCGAGCATCCAGACGACTTGCCCCCAATGCGGGGTGGCTCTGACACTGGCGGAGGCGACGGTC
Source organism: Candidatus Dormiibacterota bacterium (assembly GCA_963709585.1). GTDB lineage: Bacteria > Chloroflexota > Dormibacteria > Aeolococcales > Aeolococcaceae > Palsa-851. The sequence continues at coordinate 151,724 of CAVPXI010000006.1, forward strand.
GCTGAGGAGCGCGAAGTGACCGTCTACCGTTGCCCCAGAGACAAGGCCATCGTGATGCTGGTCACGCCGACCGGGATCGACCCGGTTCCGGGATCGGGCTACCGTATTGGTGCCGAGGTTCTCCGCAATCCTGCGGATATCTATCTGAGCGTCGTCGGATCAGCGAACAAGGTGGGTTTCCCGGCCTCTCCCCACGCCCTCGACGGCTGGAGCCAGTAGCAGAATACTAGGTACTTGACACACTGCTCATTAGGTAGTACACTCACCTTATGAGTTCGGAGCGGTTCCCCACCACCCTCCTGGCGGCTGTCAGGTACTTCGAGGACGAGGCTGTGTGCCGCGAGTTCCTCGCAGGGCTGCGCTGGCCGGTCGCCGTGTCGTGCGTCTTCTGCGGCTCGGAGAAGGTCGGGCACATCGCCACGCGGGCGCTGTGGCGCTGCAAGGACTGCCGTAAGCAGTTCAGCGTCAAGAAGGGGACGATCTTCGAGGACTCCCCAATCCCCCTCTCCAAGTGGCTGCCTGCGATCTGGCTCTATTCAGCCGGCAAGAAGGGCCGCAGCTCGCACCAGCTCGCCCGCGATCTCGGCATCACCCAGAAGTCCGCGTGGTTCATGAGCCACCGCATCCGGCTCGCCATGGAGACGGAATCCTTCGACGCGCCGTTGTCGGGTGAGGTCGAGGTGGACGAGACCATCATGGGTGGCCACGACCAGAACAAGCACTCCTACCTTCGCCGTGGCACCTGGGGCAAGCAGGTCGGGAAGGTGGCTGTCATGGGCCTCTTGGAGCGCGGCGGCGACGTGCGGGCGAAGATGGTCCCCTCGCGCACTAGCGCCCGTCTTCAAAAGGAGATCCGTAGCAACGTGGCCCTCGGCTCCATCCTGTACACCGACGCGTTCGCTTCTTACCGTCACGGGCTCGAAGCCGATTACATCCATGAGGTTATCGACCACTCCGAGGAGTACGTCCGTGGGCGTGTCCATACCAATGGCATCGAGAACTTTTGGAGCTTGTTCAAGCGCGTGATCTACGGCACCCACCATTCCGTCGAGCCTTTCCACCTTGACCGCTACCTCGACGAAACGGTCCTTCGGTTCAACACGCGCAAGATGACCGACGCTGGTCGGTTCTCCCTTACCGCTGCTCGCACGACTGGCCGTCGCATCACCTACAAGCAACTCACCGGGAAGCTCGAAGAAGGAGCCATCGCGTGAGCGCCGCCAAATCGAGGCCGCCTCCATCGCCGCCCGACGAAGGGCAGTTCAGGAGTTTCGTGACACGGCTCCTCCGCGTGACCAAGAGCGAAATCGACGCGAAGGAAGCGACACGCAAACGTAGACCGCCGCGCAAGGGCGGTGATAAGGTCAAGCCCGACTAGGCTTCGGCCTCGTTTGGAGGGACCCGGGGGGCTAGGCGCAAACCAAACCCCCGGGGCCTTCCTCGTATCTGGACAGATTCGCCGCATCGACCGCCCCGCGCTCCAGCGGTCTGCGAGCCAGCTAACTCATACGCGGTTCGGTTCTTCCACAGGCATCACATCGCTCCTTTGCTAACTCAGGTCTGCGGGCTTGGATAGCATCTTGTTCGAGAGCTTCCAGATGCTCGGCGCCCACTGACCGTCGCCCTGGCGTTCTGCTACTAGAACGCTCTGCTTCTGAAGGTCATGGAGCGCTTGACGCAAGGTCTCCTTTGACGCCTTGCCCTCCCTGTTGCCCCCGAGCCATCCTCTCTTGAACATCTCATTGGCAAGGTCGCTGAGCAGCCATCCACGATTGCCGCTCTCGCGAAGAACAGTAACCGCGCCCTCGCGGATGGACGGACGCGCCCCGTTGGTTGTTGGGTTCGCGTACGGGGCAGGCGGTCCCGCGTAGTCCTCCAAGCCGATTATCAGGTTCTGGATCTTCGCCGCCCGCTCATGCAGCGTGTTCAGCTCAGCTCTCAACTCAGCGAGCGCGATGGTCATATGCTCCGAGGTGGCCATTTCCTAACTCCTTGGCTAGAATGGACGAGCGCCCCCGTCCGGAGTTCGAACCGGAAACCCCGACCTTCGAAAGCTGGGTCCAGATCCTCTGGCGGGGGCGCTACACATTCTGAACTCCTCCCTGTGTTCAGCGCAAGGGGGGCTGTAGGGGATACAGGGAACAGGCGTTCTATCACTACCCCCCATATAGCGCGATATGGCCCGAGTCACCCTCCCCCATAAGGGCTTTGGAACCCTACGGTGAATATGGGACTCGACGCGTGCGGTGCCCTCACACGGGTGCGTCAGGCTGAACGCTGGGGGCCGGGCAACGCCCCGGCGGACGTTCGGGGAATGTACGGCCCGATCGCCAAGAGGGTTTGAGTGGCTCGCCCGGCCCTCCCGATCAGCATAGACAGTCGAGGCTTGCCGTGCGGGCTAGACCGACCCATATCGTCGGCACTCAGAGCATCGTCGTCGCCCACCCTGGCCTAGCGTCTCCCGGTGATCCTCAAGGATCTTCTGCGCTCGCTGGCACTCGCTCCGGTCGTGGTAGACCGCGGTGGCGTCCTTCCCGTAGCGAGGGTTGTCGATGCCCGTGTGAAACGCTGGGAGGATCGCCATGACCTATATCGAAGCTTTCGGCTTAAAGATCCGCGCGCCGCACCCGACGCACTTGTGAGCAGGGCGTTCCTCGGGCGGGATCAACTCGGCTTGGTCAAAGTTCAGCGGGATGATCCGCTTGCTTCCGCACCCCGCACAGGTCATCGCTAGGCGCTTAGGGCTACGAACCGCCACAGTGTGAGGACGGTACCGGGGGAGGGAGTGGCTGTCGGTGCGCTACCGAACCCTAGGAATGGTGTGTCAACTATATCGTTGCCCAAATCCGTATACTCTCGAGAAGCCGGGATCCACCCGGTGCGGCCGGTGGGGCGACTGTCAGAGCGAACCTTTGGAGGTAGCCCATGCTTGGTGTTCACCGGTTCCGCGCGCTGGTCGGCGTGGCCGCGGCGGTCGGCGTCGTGGCCTTCGCCGTCCATGCCGGAGCGCAGAACTCCGACGCCCGGCCGCTATGTGAGTTGGGCACCACCGGCCGTCGCCACCGCGACGCCGGGGGCGGGCCCGGCACTTCCGATGGCGAGCGCCTCGCCCGCCGCGAACGCCGGACCACTTGGAGGTCTGTCCACGCCGCTCTCGGGGCTGTTCAAGCAGTTGAACGCGAACACGGCGGCGACGGCCGGCGGCGAATACTCGGTGCTGCAGGACCTCGAACGCGCCCTCGCGGCTCACATTCAGCAGTTCTTGCATTGGGTCACGGGCGGACGATGAACGTCGGGCGGTCAGAATCGAGGGGTGCCACCTCCTCTCGTGCCAGGCGAAAAGCGCCGGCCAGACATCCGCAACGTCGCGATCATCGCGCACGTCGACCACGGCAAGACGACGCTTGTCGACGCCCTGCTCAAGCAATCGCGAGTCTTCGCCGCCCACGAACAGGTCGGCGAGTTGATCATGGATTCGAACGATCTCGAGAGGGAGAAGGGAATCACGATCCTCGCCAAGACCACTTCGGTTCGCTACAACGGGGTCAAGCTCAACATCATCGACACCCCGGGCCACGCCGACTTCGGGGGCGAGGTCGAGCGAAGTCCTTGGGATGGCGGACGGGTGCCTGTTGCTGGTCGACGCCGCCGAGGGCCCGATGCCGCAGACGCGGGTCGTGCTTCGCCAGGCGCTCGCTCTCGGCCTGCAGCCGATCATCGTGGTCAACAAGATCGACCGCACCAACGCCCAGCCGGCCGAGACGGTCGAGGCCACGCACGACCTGCTGCTCGAGCTTGCCAAGGAGTCGTGGCAGCTGGACGCGCCGATCCTCTACACCGACGCTCGCGAGGGCACCGCGACCGCCGACCTCACGCACGCGGGCGTCACGCTCGAGCCCCTCCTCGACGCCATCCTCGAGCACGTGCCGCCGCCCCTCGCGGACCCCGACGGCCCCCTGCAGATGCTGGTGAGCAACCTCGACCACGACAACTGGAGCGGCCGGCTCGCGCTCGGGCGGATTCAGCGAGGCACCGTGCATCCCGGACAGAGCGTCGTCTCCTGCACGGCGTCGGGTGCGGGGCGGATCGAACGGATCGCGACGGTGCTCACCGTCGAGGCGCTCCAGCGCCTGTCGGTGGAGTTGGCGTCCGCCGGCGAGATCGTCTACCTCTCTGGACTCGCGGCGGTTGCCATCGGCGACACCATCGCCGACGCCGAACATCCCGAGGCTTTGCCGCGCCTCGAGATCGGCGAGCCGACGCTGCGGATGCAGTTCTCGGTCAACCAGTCACCGCTCGCCGGGCGCGAGGCAACCGTGAGCAGCACGTCACGACAGCTGCGCGCGCGCCTGGAACGGGAGTTGCTGACCAACGTCGCGTTGCGGGTCGAGGACGGGCCGACCGCCGACATCTTCGACGTGAGCGGACGCGGCGAGTTGCATCTCGCGATCCTCATCGAGACGATGCGCCGCGAGGGGTATGAGTTCGAGGTGTCGCGACCGGCGGTGATCACCAAGGAGGTCGACGGCGAGCGCGTGGAACCCGTCGAGGATTGCGTCATCGACTGCTCGGCGGACGTGGTCGGCGCCATCACCGATGCACTCGGCAGTCGCGGGGCAAAGATGACCGCGATGCGAACCGACGCCGGGGGCGGTGTGCGCCTGACCTACCACGCGCCAACTCGCGCGCTCATCGGTTTGCGCAGCCAGATCCTCACACTGACACGCGGCACCGGCGTGATGGCGACACGGCTGCTCGGCTGGGAGCGCACCTGGGCGCTGCCCACGACGACGCGCGGCGGCGTGCTCACCGCGAGCCAACCGGGAACGGCTGTCGCCTACGGGCTGGTGACCCTCCAGGAGCGAGGGCAGCCGCTGATCGCGCCGGGCACGCCGGTCTACGAGGGCATGATCGTCGGGCTCAACCGCCGGCCTGGGGACATCCACCTCAACGTGACCAAGCAGAAGCAGAAGACCAACATCCGGTCGTCCACCGAGGACATGACCATCCGCCTGGTACCACCACGCAAGATGTCGCTCGAGGAGTGCCTCGACTTCATCATCGACGACGAGCTCGTCGAGGTCACGCCCGTGGGCATCCGCATGCGCAAGCGCGTGCTCAACGCGGACGAGCGCAACAAGCTCCGTAAGCGCTCGATGGCGACCGAGGCCGGTTAGCGGAGGCGCCGACCCCTAGGGCGGTCAGCGCTCGGCCGGCGACTGCGCGGCGGTCTGAGCGGCGGCCTTCTTCGCCGCCTTGGCGATTGCGGCAGCCTTGGGCTTCTTGGCGTTGCGCTTCGGGGCTCCGCGGGTCTTCTCACTGGCCACGGCCGTCTCCTTGTCAGTGTTGTCAGCTGATCCTGAGATTAGAACAAGTTCTGCTGCGAGCGACTCGAGGCTCGAGATCGAGGTGGCGGCGATGACGTATGGCGGCGGAACCCCGAAGATCCCGCGCTCGCTGAGCAACTTGATCGGCACCGCGACAGCGCCGCTCGGGACCGTGGCAGGAGTGTACGTGGGCATCGGGTAGCAACCGGCAATGAGCGCGCCGAACCCAAATGCTGTCGCGATCCAGGCGATGCTGCGCGCCACGGTCTCCATCACTGCTCGCTACGCGCCCGGCCCCGGTAGGTTCCGGCGCACTCCCGAATCAGGAGAACAGCGAGCTGTACCCGTTGAGCGCCGGCTGGCCACCGAGATGGGCGTAGAGCACCTTCGACCTGGGGTCGATCTCATTGCGCGAGATCATGTCGATCATGCCCGCCAGTGACTTGCCCTCGTACACGGGGTCGGTGATCATCCCTTCCAGCCGCGCGCCAAGCCGGATTGCATCGACAGTCCGCTGGTCCGCGAGCCCGTACGTCCCGGCGTGATAGCGAGCGTCAAGCACGATTTCGTCGCTGCGCAGGTTACGGCCGATCTCTATCAGCTCGGCAGTCTGTCGAGCAATCCGGGTGATCTGGTCGAGAGTTTCCTCGGGCTTCGCGGACGCGTCGATGCCGATCACCCGTCGCGGTCGCGCCTGGGCCGCGAAACCGGCGATCATTCCCGCCTGCGTGCTTCCCGTGACCGAGCACACGATGACGGTGTCGAAGAAGACGCCAAGCTCTCGCTCCTGATCCTCCACTTCCTGCGCCCATCGGGCGAATCCCAGACCCCCAAGTGGATGATCGGACGCGCCGGCTGGTATCGGGTACGGCTTACCGCCTGCTGCTTCGACCTCGGCAAGCGCCTGCTCCCAGCTCGCTTTGAAACCGATGCCGAACCCCTCCTTCACCATTCTGATGTCCGCGCTGAGGATGCGACTCAGCAGGATATTGCCAACCTTGTCATAGACCGAATCGTGCCAGTCGACCCAGCTCTCCTGGACGAGGACGCAGCGCAAACCGGAATGTGCGGCCACCGCGGCAACCTGACGAGTGTGGTTGGACTGAACACCGCCGATGGAGACCAGCGTGTCGCAGCCCTGGGCGATGGCATCGGCGACCAGGTACTCGAGTTTTCTGGTCTTGTTGCCTCCGAACGCCAGTCCGCTGTTGCAATCCTCGCGCTTTGCCCACACCTCGGCGCCGCCCAGCGACCTGGTGAGTCGTTCCAGCGGATGCACCGGAGACGGACCGAACAGCAACGGCTGGCGAGCGAAGGCAGCGAGCTTCATGAGCCTCCAGGAGAGCCGACGGCTGCGAGTCTATAGTTTGACGACGCAGCGAGAGGGCGGGCCGTATGCTCGGCGTCGTGGCCATAGCCGTGCGGCCGGCGACCGCGGATCGGTGGAGCGACCTCGTCACGGTCTTCGGTCGGCGTGGCGAAGATCCTTCATGGTGCTGGTGTCAGCGCTTCCTCAACCCGGAACGTCAGAACTCCTCAGCCGCAGGAGCGGCACCGCACAATCGCGACGCGTTGTACCAGGAGATCACCCATGCTGCGGCACCGCCGGGGCTCATCGCCTATGTCGGTGATCATCCAGTCGGATGGACCAGAGTAGGACTCCGCTCTGCGTTTCCAGGGGTACGCGGCAACAGGGCTCTCGCAAGAGTGCTCAATGAGGATGACGCCGGAGTTTGGTGGGTGACGTGCATCGTGGTCGACGGCCGGCACCGTCGATCCGGGGTCGGATTGGCCCTCCTGCGAGCCGCAGTCGAATTCGCCCGCGACCACGGTGCGACTGCGGTCGAGGGACATCCAGTCGATGTCGCCGCCCTCAAGGCCGCACGAGTGGCAGGATCCGCCATCTACACCGGAACCGTGGCGATGTTCGTCGCCGCGGGTTTCGTCGAGGTCGCTCGCACGTATCCCACCCGGCCGGTGATGCGGCTCTTGATGTGAACGTCGGACGACACTTGACAGACATACACAAATCCGTATAGTCTGCTCGCTGTCCGGGTACTCACCCGGAACGGCCGGAGGGGCGACCGATCACCGAACGACGTCTATCGGAGGTCGCCCATCGTGGTTCAACTCAAGGCACTGATCGATAACTGGATCCTCATCGCGCAGGGCCTGCTCGCGAGCGTCGGCGCGCTGGCGTTCCTGATCGCGTTCATGTACAAGATCGTGGCCGTCGACCCCGCCAGTGTCGCCCAGGCGAAGAAATGGATCGGCCGCATCGTCTTCGGAACGATCGGCGTCGAAGTGGCAGGCACGCTGACCCACGCGCTTATCGCCAGCGTCCCAGCCACGATTCACTGAGCGGGATGCAGTCGCTCCCTGGAATCGTGCAGGGGATCCGTGATCCCCTCGGCTCGATCCTCCAACTGCTGACCGGCGTGCTGTCGCACTTCATCGCGACCGCGCGTGCCGACCTCAACTCTGAGCTCGGTCGCTATCTGTTCACGACCGTCGACCCGACGGGCGGAGGCACCCGCGCATTGACGGCCAACCCGGTGATCGCCCATCTGAACGGCTCGATCGCGCTGGTCGCGGACGTGCTCGTCGGCGCCGTCGTGCTCTATGCCTCGCTGCGGAGCATCTTCGAGCACTCGATTCGCGCGCGCTACGCGCTCCATCTCGTGATCCCGCGCGTCATGGCGGCGATCGTGCTGGTGCATGGATCGATCTATTTCGTCCAGATGGCTGTCGACCTGAACAATGCCATCGGCGGCGTGGCCGAGTCGCTTGGCGGCCCCTTGACCATCGACACGCTTCCGTGGTCGGGGTCGATGAGCGCGGCGACAGTGTCGATCATCCAGGGCTCGCAGGACCTGTTCCACGCGGTCTTCGCGCTCGGCGTTGTCGTCGCGGTGGTGATCCTCGTGCTCTCCTACGTCATCCGCACGGCGATGCTGGACATCCTCGTCGTGCTCGCCCCGCTGGCGGCGTTGTGCTCGGCGCTGCCGGACACACGCCGCTATGCCGCCACGTGGCTCCGTCTGTTCATGGTTGCCGTATTCATGCAGTCCATCCAATTGATCATTCTGCGGGTCGCGATGTCGGTCGGCTTCGGTACCGGGAGCGGTATCGCCGAGAGTCTGTTCGCGCTGGCGATACTCTGGATCGTTCTCAAGGTACCGGGAACGCTGCATGCGGCAACCCACGTCGAAACCAAGGCGCACACAGCGATGCGGCATGTGCAACGGTCGATGCACAGGGCGCTGGCGCCGGCACATCACGTCGTGCGCCACCGGACCGCGCTGTGATTCGCGCTTTCGCGGCACTCACCGCGGTGATCGCCGTCGGCCTCGGCGGCGGCACTGCTCTCGCGAGCGGTGCGAGCAGTGAGGCGGCAGGCGTTGCGTTCGTCAAACCGCTGACCCACGCATGGATCTCGCAGGGGTTCGGATGCACGAGCTTCGCGTTCGAACCCGTCGACCGCGCGTGTGCCGGTGGGCACTGGCACTCGGGGATCGATCTGGCAGCGGCCCGCGGCACTCCGGTGATGGCAACGCTCCCCGGCATCGTCACGGTCATCGTGTCGCCAACGGCATACGGGCTCCACGTGGTCATCGATCACGGCGGCGGATCTGAGCAGCCTCTACGGTCACCTGGACACGGTGGTGGTCGCCAGTGGCGACGTCGTCGCCGCCGGCCAGGTGATCGGAACCGTCGGATCGACCGGCAACGCGACCGGACCGCATCTGCACTTCGAGATCCGGCGCGATGGGATCGCCGAGGATCCGCGCCTGGACCTCGCGCTCCCGTGAGGCTCCTATCCGGTGGGCACGCTCGTCGCGCTGCGGGTCTCGGCGGCGCTGCGGCGCGCCTGCTTCCACACGACCCAGATCCGCTGCACGGCGGTGACGTTGGTGAGGATGGCGAGGATCCAGAGCGCCCAGATGAGCAGTGGCGAGATGACCAGCCCGATGACGGTGATCACGACCCGCTCAGGGCGGGCCAGGAGTCCGCCGTCACCGTTGAATCCCAGGGACTGGGCGCGTGCGCGCACGTAGGACACGAGCAACGATCCCGTCAGCGCGAAGACAACGAGCATCGGCTCGAGCGTGTGATGACCGTGAAAGACGAAGTAATAGAGAAGCGCGATGGATGTCATCGCCTCCGCGTAGCGGTCCACGGTCGAGTCGAGAAACGCTCCATAGCTCTGCTCGCGGCCGCTGACGCGAGCGAGCGCACCATCGAGGATGTCGAATCCGCTGGCGATCAGCAGGAGCACGCCGCCCGGCAGGAGAAACCCCAGAGCGATCAGGACCGCGGAGCCGGCGCAGATGCACAGCCCGAGCATCGTCAGGATGTTCGGAGTCAGGTGCAGCGCATGAAGGGCAGGAACGACGCGACGCGCGCCGTTCCTAACCCAGTCCTGGAGCCTGGACGTGAACACCGGATGCCACCGTGCTCGCGCCGGCGCGTTCACGCGCCACGCGATACACGTCGAGGACCTCGTCGACCACGTGCTCCCAGTCATACAGTTGCGCTTTGGCGAGCCCACGCTCGCTCATCGCCACACGTCGTGCCGGGTCATCGATCAGCGCGCCGAGCGCCGCCGCCCACTCCTTGGCATGGCGCGGCGGGACGAGCACCCCGTCCACGTCATGCAGGATGACGCTGCTGAAGCCGGGGATCGACGATGCGATCACCGGAACGCCGCTGGCCATTGCTTCGAGCAGCACGATGCCGAAGCTCTCGCCGCCGGTTGCCGGAGCGCAGAAGATGTCCGCAGACGCGTAGTACCTCGGGAGCAGTTCAGCGGACACCCTGCCCGCGAACTCGACGTCGGGGATGCCCATCGCGGCGACCTGACTCTCATACCCCCAGCGCATCGGACCGTCGCCGACCACGACCAGCCGCGCGTCATCGCGAACGCGGCGCAGCTGGCCGTAGGCCTCGAGCAGCGTCGGCAGCCCCTTGCGCGACTCGAGACGCCCCACGAAGAGGATCGTCGTCTTACCGGGCGCGCGCAGCTCATCGAGCTGGGGATGCCTGGGATTGAACCGGGCGCAGTCGATGCCGTTGGGAACGACCCGATACTCACCCTCGAAGTACCGCGCGATGAAATCGCGCGCGGGCGCGCTCACGGCAACGTGGACGTGGAGGCGGTTGAAATAGCGCTTGAGAAACGGCCGGCCGTAGTAGTAGCCGAGGTTGCGTCGCGCCATCGCGTGGAATGTGCCGACGTTCGCGCCGCTGTGGAAGCGCAGCACGGTTATCGGCAACGAGGGCACGAGCGGCTCGTGATAGTGCACGACGTCGAAGTGATTCTCGTCGAGCAAGGCCCGCACGCGCCGCACCAGGTGGAACGACAGCGCGATACGGGCCACCGACCCATTGGTTCGCACTGGCACGCTCCGTCCGATCCGTACGTACCCGGGGATGCCGTGGTCGTCTCCGACGCGGCTCGACGGCGCGAGCACGGTCACGTCGTGGCCGCGCGCCCGCAGCTTTGCCGAGAGGTGCCGGACGTGCTCGGTCACTCCCCCCGGGTGCATGAAGTCGTACGGGGAGACGAGACAGATCTTCATTGCGTCGCGGGAGCCGTCCAGATGCGGTCGAGGACGTGCCATTGCTCGGGATGCTCGCGGATCGCCTCCTCGAAGATTCGCAGCAGCATCTGCGCAGTCTTGCGCACCTCGGCATCCCTTGGAGCATCCGGGGAATAGCGGATCTCGGGATGCACCATGGCAGTGACCCGATAACGGTTGCGGAATAGCACGATCGGGACGATCGCGGCGCCGGCTCGAATGGCGATCTCGACCGTCCCAATGGGGATCGGCGCCGGCTGGCCGAAGAACTCGAGCGGCTCGCCGTTGCCGATGAGGTCGCGGTCGAGAGCCATCGCCACGACACCGCCGGAGCGGAGCACCTTGAAGACCTCGCGCATCGACGCGGCGCCGAGCCGGCGGGCGACCTGGGGATCGCCTTCGCGCATTGCCTGGGTGTCGATCGGGATGATCTGGACCCCCTGGGCCCTCCGTGCTCCGACGACCCGGTCGAAGAGCTGTTTGGGACGGAGCACCTCGGCGAGCAGCGCCATCTTGCCGCCCATCTTGTTCCAGCCCGCGAGACCGACCTCCCACGACCCGAAGTGCATCGACGCGACCACGACGCCATTGCCGCGCGCGATGGCATTCTCGAAGTGGTACAGGTCTTTCATGTCGATCCGCGACGGCAGGTCGGTTCGTCGCGACGACATCTCCATCACGTCCACCCAGCAGTGGGTGAGATTGCGGACGTTGCGGCGAATCAGGTGCTTGAGGTGCCGGTCGCCGATGGCGGGAACGATATGGCGGAGGTTGTCGCGCAGGCCGTCGAAGCGGCTCGGCACTGTGGCCAGCAGCGCGTCGGCGGCGCGGTCCCCAAGCCAGTACGACACCGATTGCGGGAGCGCACCGACCAGGGCCTCGGCACCGCGGTAGGCGTAGTACGGCAGCATCGGGTCGCGCGCAACCCGCTGGCGGGCGCGCGGCTCCACCGTCATGTCGCCGGCCTGCGTCAACGCCGTTGGCTCCCGATCGCCCGGCGGTTAATTCGTCGCGGGTGTGGCGGGTTCCGCCTCCGCAGCTTCGGGCAGCACGGCGGCAACGCGGCCGTTGCGCCGCCCTCCCCCCGTCTCGACGCCGGCGATGAACTCCTCGGTCGCCCGGTGGGCGTCGTCGTCGGAGACCTGGCGTGGCGGCGACTTCATGAAGTACGACGCCGGACCCTCGAGCGTGCCGCTGAGGCCGCGATCGAGCCCGAGCTTGCAGCAGCGCACCGCGTCAATGACGATGCCCGCACTGTTTGGCGAATCGTGCACCTCGAGCTTCAACTCGACACTGAGCGGCACGTCGCCGAAGGACTTGCCTTCGAGGCGGATGAACGCCCACTTGCGGTCGTTGAGCCAGGGCACGTAGTCCGACGGTCCGATGTGGATGTGATCCTTCTCCATCGGCGTCGCCAGCTGCGACTGCACGCTGTTGGTCTTGCTGATCTTCTTGCTCATCAAACGCTCGCGCTCGAGCATGTTGAGGAAGTCGGTGTTGCCGCCGAAGTTGAGCTGGTAGGTGTTCTCGAGCTCGACGCCGCGCTCACGAAACAGGTGGGTGAGCACGCGATGGACGATCGTGGCGCCGACCTGCGACTTGATGTCGTCGCCGATGATGGGTACGCCTGCCTTGCGGAAACGCGCCTGCCAGTAGTCCTCGCGGGCGATGAACACGGGCATGCAGTTCACCATCGCGCACGGCGCCTCGAGGATCTGCTCGGTGTACCAACGGGTTGCAGCCTCGCTGCCGACCGGCAGGTAGTTGACCACCACGTCGGTGCCGGTGTCCTTGAGCACCTGGGCGATGTCGACCGTGGATCCGGGAGCCTTGGTGATCACTTCGGACAGGTACTTGCCGAGCCCGTCGTGGGTCATGCCGCGCAGAACCGGAATGTTCAGCTTCGGGACGTCGCTGAATTTCACGGTGTTGTTGAGCCCACTGAAGATCGCTTCGGAGACGTCCTTTCCGACCTTTTCCCTGTCGATGTCGAAGGCCGCCGAGATCTCGATGTCCGAGATGTGGTAGCCGCCGAGGTCCACATGCATGAGACCCGGGACGGTGTCGTCCGGATCCGCGTGCTTGTAAAACTCGAGCCCCTGGACGAACGACGAGGCGCAGTTGCCCACGCCGATGATCGCGACTTTGACTTTCTTGCTCACGACACGCCCTCGTGTACCGGTGTTGTTGATGTGATCTCGGCGGGCACCCCTGCGGAGGAGATCAGCCGAGCGAAGCTCTTGAAATGAGAGGCGATGGCATCGCGGTCGAGGCGGCAGAACACCTCTCGACCTTCGCGCCGGGTCCGGATCACCTCGGCCTTGCGGAGGATGCGCAGATGCCAGCTCATGCGCGGCTGGCTCACCTGGCAGAAATCGGCGAGCTCGGAGACACGCATCTCGGCGGTGGTCGCGAGCCGCTCGACGATGAGCAGCCTCGTGGGGTTGGCCAGCCCCTCGAAATGGACCGAGAGGTCACTCGCTCCCTTGGCGATGCTCCCCGGAAGTGCGCGGCGTGGCGGCCGCGCCGGTGTGTCAGAACTCATAAAGGAACCTTTCATAAAGGATTGCTTATGAATGGTAAACGACCCGGGCCGCCGAGCGCAACCGGGGTGGGTTAGGCCCGGGGTTCCTCGTCCCCGTCGGGCACCCGCGTCTCGCCGATCGGAGCCGCTATCTCCTCGGCAATCGGGTCGTCCGGCGCGACCTGGGCCTCGCGGTCCTCGTAGGACGGGAGGATCGCCGCGAGCAGACGGAGGATGACGACGCAGACGAGGATCACGACCACGAAAGCGACGACCGCCAGGCCGATGCCGCCGAGCACGGATCCGATGTCGAGGAGCATCCGGGAAGGATGGCAGGCACGACTACGATCGATCCGATGACCGAGGTGCCCGGCCCCGCCGAACTTCCCGCGTCGCTGACCATTCGGCGCGGCAGGATCGTGTTCCGTGCCCGGAGGCCGGTCGCGCTCGTCCTGCCGCTGCTGGCGGTGACCGAGATCGCCGGCGTGATCTGCCTGCTCATCGGCGCCACGATCGGCTGGTTCATCATGGCCGCCCCGCTGATCGGACTGGCGACCACCGCAGTCGTCCTCCGTCCGGCCTTGGAGCTGACCCGCGACGGCCTCGTCCAGCGCCAGTACCCCTACAGCAGCCTCACGCGCTGGGACGTCATCGCGGAGGTCGGCATCGCCAGGGCGGGAAACCGCGTGATCCTCGCGTACAAGCTCGTCCCCGACATCCCTCCACCCCGCCATCAGCCCGCGGCGGATCTGCTTCGGGCGGTCAACGCGCCCTACGACGGTGGATGGTTCGCGGATTCGCTCGCCGGTGGTCCCGACGAGGCGCTCGCCGTGGTCACCCGCTACCTCAAGGACCCGGGCCTTCGGGCGATGCTCCCGGTCACGCGTCGCTGACCGGTCGGCGCGCCCGAGTCCTCGATCGTCGCGGCGAACGGTCCCGACGAGGTTGGTGGCATACGGCGGCGAGGCCGACGGCTCGGTCCATGTCCACGCTGGGGTCGTCGGGCAGCGCCCAGACGATATCCGAGGCCAGCCACTCCCTCGTGGCCGCAACCGGAGCCGGGGCTGGGGCTGCAGGCGCAGCCGATGGTTCGGGCTCGACAGCGCGCTTGATCCGCTCGACGGCGCCCGGGGCGACTCTTCGAACCAGCGCGGCTGGGACTCGAATCAGTTGCGACCGGGAGGGCCGAGCCGGGAGTGGTTCGGCCGGCATCACCGCCGGCGGCTCCGTGGCCATCGCCCCCTCAGGGAAGACACGGACCATGAGGCTGACCTGGTCGAAGACGGTGCGGAGCAGCGCGATCAGTGCCGGCGGCGTGAACTCCATGAGGTGGGATCGGGCGAGGAGATGTCCGTCCGGGACGTGGTCGATCGACCACAGCCGGTTCGGGGTGCCGACAAACGCGACGCCGCCGTCATTGAGCAACTCCGCCATCCCTCGGACGAAGGCGAATGGATCGACAACGTGTTCGAGGACCTCGGAGCTCGCAACCAGGTCATATGACCTGGGCGCGCAGACGTCCGGCAACGGCTTCATCAGGTCCGCGACGAAGAATCGAACGCCGGGTGCGCCGAAGTTTTCGGTGGCATACTCGATGGCCGCGGGGGAGTTGTCGATGCCGTCGACGGTCGCGCCGGCCCGAGCCAGCAGCGCGGCGCCGTAGCCCGTCCCGCAGCCGAAGTCAAGCGCGCGCATCCCGTCGGTGACAAGGTTCTCGGCGATCCACTCGTAGACGCCCTCGTGGCCTGCCGATGTGATGTCTCTCGTCGCCGACGGAACGTATCTGTCCTGCCCGTCGGCGGTCGCGAGATCAACTTCGGTCATGGCGCCGGAAGCTTACCTGCCGAGGTGCGTCGTCGAAGGTTGTCCTGGCTACTATTGGCAGGCTCGGCTGGCAGACACCGCGGCCATACGCGGCTCTCGGTCGCTGGGGGTATCACCCTCGACGTCAGGGAGGCCGGCGACAAGGCCAAAACCCCTTACATCCCAGGGTAGCCAAGTGGTCAAGGCAGCGGTCTGTAAAACCGTGTACCGATGGTTCGAACTCCATCCCCTGGGACCACCACATACCCCGAGACGACTCCTGCGCCGTCCGGCCGGTGCGGAGTCCGCGGTTACTAGGGTCCGCCGTCGTATTGGACCTCTTGCGCACTGTTGCGGACGTAGAGGAAGACGTGTTGCCCAGGAGGGACATCGCCTCCTGCGAACTGCCCCGTCGCGGGATCGCGCAGAAGTATCTGGCTGCCCCCGATGAGCTTTCGGATGTGCGCGATTCCGCCGATCGTCCATGTGACGATGGCGCCCGCGTGCGCGTGGCTCAATGCGGCGAGCGGGCCCGTGGCACTCCCCGCAAACGCATACCACCCGGTGCCACCCGGACCCGTGAAGTTCCAGTAGCAGATGGTGTTCCCGGCGGGGACGTAGCTCTGCTCGTCGCCGCACGACGCCGTGAACGCGACGTTGATTTCCAGCGACGCGATGACGATGTGGCCGGCAACGGGAAACGCTGTGGGAATAGGCGTTGGGGTTGGAGCCGGTGTCGGGGTCGGAGTCGGAGCAGCGGTGGCTGTCGGAGTGGGAGTTGGCGTCGGGGTTGCGGTTGGCGTCGCCGAGGGAGTCGTGCTGCTCGCCCCGCAGCCCGCGAGGATCATCGCGCCACCGACTGCAAGTCCCTGGATTGCGCGCCCGTTCATCGACAGGACGACATGATCCTGAAAGATCCGGTTACGAAGATGGCGCCGCAGCCGAGCGCCAACGTGCGACTGATCGCGTTGGTCCCTCGCCGGTGCGACGACCGGTGCGGATGAAACGCATGTCAGGGACAATTCCACGGTCCATCGACGCTGAGCGTGGCACCCGGCACCGTTGCGTTGTTACCCGCGGAGAGCTGGAGGATGGCAGACACCGTGCCCGACCGGCCGTCGCTGCCAGTCACCGTCAGGACGCCCGCGACTGACTGCCAAAGCGCGGCGGTGTCGTACTGCTCGACCGGGACTCCGTCGACCAAACGGCGGAATGCGCTCGTACCGTCCTGCTGGACGGCAAGCTTCGGCACATCGCCTGTCGTACCGAGTGGGTGAGGCCACGGTGGCAAGTCGTACGTACCGGGGTTGACAAAGGCGCCATTGAGTTCGATGTAGAGGAAGAACGCGTCCGAGCTTTGGCCGGCCAGTCGGACTACCGCCTCGAGGACATGGCCAGACACCGAACACGTGGAACTCGCATCCGGAACCGGGCCGGCGCATTCGTTGAACGCGCCGGCCAGCTCAAGCTGATGCAACGAGCAGTTCAGCGGTGTTGGTGTCGGACCTGGCGCGGCGCCGGCCCGATGGCTTTGAATCGGTGGAACGTCATGGCGACCGATGCCGGTCAGAATCCACGAGACGCCGCCAAAGACCACCACCAAGCCGACGAGCCAGACCAAGGCCGAGCGCCGAGCTGAACCGCCGCGCTCACCGCTGTCGCGCGCTGTGCCTGTCATTGCGGAGCGTGAATACCCTCAGTTGACCGGCCGTAAGGTAGCGCTGACCGGCCTGGGACGCGTACGCCGAGTGTTCGACGTAGACACTGTTGACTCGGGTCGGTGCCGTTTGGCGGACTTTAGGAGATCTTGCGGCGGTAGATGCCTATGGCGAGGGTGTACGCGACAATGAGGATGCCGACACACCAGGCAAGTGCGATCCAGATGTCATTGCCGACCGGCTGCTGTGTGAACACAGCGCGGATCGCATTGACGATGGACGTCACCGGCTGGTGCTCGGCGAAGGCGCGCACCGGGCCGGGCATGGTGGCGGTCGGCACGAATGCCGAGCTGATGAATGGCAGGAAGATGAGCGGGTACGCGAATGCGCTCGCACCGTCCGCGGACTTCGCGGAGAGACCGGGGATTACGGCGATCCACGTCAACGCAAGGGTGAACAGGATCAGGATGCCGGCGACCGCGAGCCACGCCAGCACTCCCGCCCCCGAGCGGAAGCCCATGAGGAGGGCGACGAGCACGACGACCACAATCGAGATCAGATTGGCGACGAGCGAGGTCAGCACATGCGCCCACAGCACCGACGACCGTGCGATCGGCATGGACTGGAATCGCTCGAAGATGCCGCTCTTCATGTCCAGGAAGAGGCGGAATGCGGTGTACGAGATGCCCGATGCGATGGTGATGATGAGAATGCCGGGCAGCAGGTAGTTCACATACGACGCCGACCCTGACTTGATCGCGCCGCCTAACACGTAGACGAACAGCAGCATGAAACCGATCGGCATGACCGTGGTCGTGATGATGGTGTCCACGCTGCGCGTGATGTGGCGCAGGGATCGTCCCAGCAGGACGGCCGTGTCGCCGAAGAAATGCTTGGTCATCGTTGTTTCTCTCTCGTTGGTGCCGACGCCCCGGTCATTGCCGGAGGGGCTTCCTGGCCGTTGTCACCGACGATCGCGAAGAAGACGTCCTCGAGGGTCGGCTGCTTCTCGATGTATTCGACTTTGGCGGGCGGGAGCAGTTGCTTCAGCTCGAGCAGCGTGCCGTTCACGATGATTCGGCCCTCGCGAAGAATTGCGATCCGGTCGGCGAGGTGTTCGGCCTCCTCCAGATACTGCGTCGTGAGCAGAACGGTCGTGCCCTGCTCGGCAAGTTCCTTGACGGCCTGCCACACCTCGATTCGCGCTTGTGGGTCGAGCCCGGCAGTCGGCTCGTCGAGAAAGATGACCTGCGGTTCTCCGATGAGGCTCATCGCGATATCGAGGCGGCGGCGCATTCCACCCGAATACGTCGACACCTTCCGATCGCCCGCGCCAGTCAATGAGAAACGCTCGAGCAGCGCACGCGCGATCGTGCCCGGGTCGTTGAGGTGCCGCAATCGCGCGACGAGCGCGAGGTTCTCCCTCCCGCTGAGGATTTCGTCGACGGCCGCGAACTGTCCGGTGAGGCTGATGGATTCCCGCACCTCTGCAGCTTGCGTGACGACGTCGAAGCCGTTGACGCGGGCAGTTCCCGCGTCGGCCTTGAGCAGCGTGGACAGGATCTTCACGATCGTGGTCTTGCCCGCCCCGTTCGAGCCGAGCAGGGCGAAGATGCTGCCCCGCGCAACGTCGAAGTCCACGCCACGCAGCACCTCCAGCGTCTTGTACGACTTCTTCACGCCTTGCACGTGGATCGCCAACCCCCGGATGTGGTCTTCCGTGACGCCCTCGGGAATCTCGGTCACGCTCCCCACGGGCGTGGCGGCGTTCACAGCGCGCCCGCTGGAGCGATGCTCGCGACCGCCCGCCGGATGGTGATATCGCCGAACGAGGTGCGGGCACGGATCTCAACCGAAGGTTCACCCGCCTGCGGCCGCGTCGCGTCCTCGAGTTCATTTAGCACCCTCCCGAAACTCGTGTGGAGGTCCAGCCACGCGGCGACACCCCGATGGATACCGATATCCACCCTGCCCATCGACGTCTGCGCCGCAACGGTGCCGCGCTCCACCTCGCCGAGGCGAACGTCGCCATTGGCGGTCTTGGCAACCACCGTCGCGCGCGAACGGTCGACGGAGATCGAGCCGTTGGCCGTGACCACTCGTAGGTCTCGTACGACGTCGCCGATCCTGGCGTCTCCATTGCCGCTCTTGATGACTGCGGTGCCATCGACGGCGCCGATCCGGACCGCACCCGCACCGGTGAAGATCTCCGCGTCGCCCGACACGCTGTGCACGAGGATGTCGCCCGCACCGGTGCTGAAGCGCGCAGGGCCGGATTGCTCAACCTCGATGTCACCGACCCCGATTCCGAAACGGCATTCCCCGAGCGAGCCGGCGCAATGCAGGGCGGCGACGCCGACATCCCCGCGAAGCTGCGAACCCGTCGGCAACTCGACGCGGACGTCGATGGACTCGCCGCCGCCACGCGGCGTGTAGCGGCGCCACCCTTTCGGCGACTTGATGAGCAGTCGACCGTCGGAATACTCCACACGCGTCTGCTCGGCGGCCGCCACATCCGACTGCTTGTCGGGGTTGGTGGGAAGGATCTCGACACTCGTGTCCGACCGGTCGCTGGCCATGACCCGGACGTCGCCGACGCCGATCTCAATGGTCACTGTGATCGGGTTGGGGGTGGTGAAGGTAGGCACGAATTCTCCTTTGACTGGCGGACTAGCGAACCCAGCCCGTGAAGCGACCGGCACCGCTGGCCGCGCGCCCACCCGGGCGACGACCGGGATCGGCTCGATCCAGAGCGGAGCCCGCCGCACGGACGAGCCAGGCGTTGACTGAAAGACCCTCGCCGTTCGCGGCCCGCTCCACCCGCACCTTCAGGGTGTCAGGTATGCGCAGGTTGATCCGCGAGACGCCACCATCGTCGGTGTCGTCCGCGCTCCGCTCAGGGGAGGCGGGCGTGTCATAGGTGAGGTCCGCGAGATCGTCGCCCGCGGGCTCGACGGGCGCGGCGGTCACCACGAACTCGAGGTTGCGTCCGCGGAGGCGCAATTCGACCGACCCCGGCGCGAGCTCCACGGTGATCTCCGCCGCTGCCGCCCCGAGTGCGTCCTGCAATGCGAGGCGGATGGCTGCATCAAGCGGAGCAGCGAGGCGTTCGGCAAGGGCGCGCGCCTCGTCTCCCCCGGCCTCGGCGGTCTCCGCGAGCTGTTGGTGAATGCTCTCGATATAGGGGCGCAGGTCCACGACGCCACTATGGCACCACGAGTGATGCCATGTCAAGCCTATTTGAGCCAGATTGGCGCCCAACGTGGCGCCACAGGGTGCTCTACGGCGTCAGCACGACCTTGAGGGCCTCGCGCCGGTCGAACAGCTCGTAGCCCAGCACCGCCGCGTCCAGGCGCATGCGGTGCGAGATGATCGCGTCCGGCTCAACCGCTCCACTCGACACCATGGCGAGCGCGACGTCCCACCGGCCGATGATGTTCGCGGTGCCGCAGAACTTGAGGTCGATCGCCTTGACGAACATGGTGCTGAGGGGGAGTTCGACCTCGTGGTCGGCATGCACTCCGATGATGCTGATTCGCCCACCGGCGCGGGCGATGTCGATCGAATCGATGAGGGCGGCCACCTGCCCCACGCACTCAAGGACGGCGTCGGCGCCGCGACCGCCGGTCCGATCCTGCACGAAGCTCGGGACGTGCACCGCGTTCGCGTCCACCGCTACGGCGCCGAGTGTCTGCGCCATCTCGAGTCGCTGCGACACCGTGTCGACCGCATAGATCGTCGACGGCTCGAATGTGCGTAACCCGAGGATGGCCATGAGGCCGACAGGGCCGCAGCCGACAACGGTCACAACGTCTCCTTTTTCGATTCGTGCCTCGCTGGCGCAGTCGAAGCCGGTCGTGAAGATGTCGCCGACGAAGAGCGCCCGCTCGTCGCTCATCGAGTCGTCGATGGCATGGAGAACGAGGTCGGCGTTGGGGACACGCACGTACTCCGCCTGAGCGCCGGCAACGTCGCCGAAGAACGATCCGTATCCGAAGACACGCTGGTCGGGACAGCGGCTGAAGAGCCGCCGGCCGCAGTACCAGCACTCGCCGCACGGAATCGTGAACGAGCCGACCACCCGATCGCCCTCCACGAAACGACGCACACCGCCGTCGACCGCCTCGACCACCCCGACGAACTCGTGCCCCAGGACGCTGCCGGGGCTCATGCCCGGGATCCTTCCGTGCACGACGTGGAGGTCGCTCCCGCAGATCGCGGCTTTGGTGACGCGGACCAGCGCGTCACCCGGCTGCTCGATGCCCGGCTTCGGCACGTCGACGACCTCGACCGCACCGAAACCCTTGAAGACAAGGGCGCGCATCCTCAGCGTTCCCCGCGAGCGCTGATCAGTGCGCCTCTTCCTCGGCGGCGCGACGCTGGATCACGCGATCCCGCAGCTCATCCTCGAGCTGGCCGGCGTGCTCGACGTCGCGCCGGAGCCAGAAAGGAATTCGCTCGGGCTCGCCTGCCGCAAGCGCCTTCGCCTGAGCGTCGAGGTAGGCGCGGAGCGCGGCGTCGACAGCGGTCGAGAGGTCGGCGCCGCCCGCGGTCAGAGGCTGGACGAGGTCGCTCGCGACGACCACGCTGTTCGCCGGCGCGGTCGGTGGCCTCGACCCGAAAAGACGCCCGAGCCACGACATGCGCCGAGTGTACGCAGTCGCGAGCTTGTTCCTCAGCACCGGGGTGCTCCGCGCTACCGTACACGCGTGGCCGAGACCGTGGAGACGACCCTGCGACTCGAATGGACGGGGGATCCTGACGCGGATCGGCTCATCAGCGAGAACCCCACCGCGCTCCTGATCGGCTTCTGCCTCGATCAGCAGGTGCCGATCGAGTGGGCCTTCCAGGGTCCACTGCGCATGCGGGAGCGGTTGGGGACCATCGATCCGGTCGAGGTCGCGCGCATGGACCCGGCCAAAGTCGAACGGGCGTTCCAGACGCCGCCCGCGCTCCACCGATTCCCGGTGAGCATGGCGCAACGGGTCTACGGGCTCTGCCAGGTCATCGCATCCGAATACGGCGGCGACACCCCGCGGATCTGGACCGAGGCTCAGGACGCGAAGGAGTTGCAGCAGCGATTCGCCGCGCTGCCCGGTTTCGGTGCCGCCAAGGCCCGGATCATGGTCGGCGTCGTCGCGAAGCACCTGGGCGTTCGGCCCGCGGGATGGGAGAGTATCGCCCCGGACTGGCCCACCCTGGCGGACGTTCGCACGGTCGCGGAACGCGAGCAGTACCAGGCGCAGAAGCGTGCCTTCAAAGCCGCGCTTCGGGCTGAGGCCGCAACCAAGGGAGACACGGGGAGGAAGCGGCCCGCGAAGGCGGTCGGTGGTGGCCGGCGCTGAGATCACCGTCTTCGAGGACGGCGGTGTCCGCGTCGTCAAGATCGGTCCGATGGGACCGTACGGGAACAACGCGTACGTGGTCCGCGACGTGGCGGCCGGAGCAGCCGTGCTCGTCGACATGCCGCTCGACGAGGAACCGTTGCTCGCCGCAATCGCGGCCGAGGGCGGTGTCCAGACGGTCATCGCAACCCACTGGCACCCCGATCACTGGATGACCTACGACGCCGTCCGTGCAGCCACCGGCGCGCCGGTTCTGGTCGGCAGCAGCGAGGTCAGGATTCCTAAGGAGCGCATCGACGGCCGCCTCGATGACGGCGCGGAGGTCACGGTCGGCAGCGCGCGGATCGGCGTGGTGCACACGCCCGGCCATACGCCGGGCAGCATCTCGCTGCGCATCGGCCGCGCCGTGATCACGGGCGACACCCTGTTCGACGGCGGCCCGGGCAGGACGAGCGCGCGCGGCGACCTGGAAACGATCATGGCGAGCATCACCGCCAGGTTGCTGCCACTGCCGGAAGAAACCGTCGTGCTTCCCGGTCACGGCACGACCACGACGATCGCCGCCAGTCGCGCCGGCGTCGCGGCGTACCAGCGCCACCCCAAGCCCGCCGGCTACTTCGGGGACGTCGAGTGGGGTGACTGAAACGGGATCCTCACCCGGCGGGGTCACCTCCGCCGACTCCGAGGGCCTGCACCTGGGCACGGCCCGTGGGCGGTGGGTGCTCACCGCGACGGTGCTCGGCAGCGCGATGGCGCAGCTCGACGCCACCGTCGTCGGGATCGCGCAGCCGGCGATCGGCAAGGAGTTCCACGCTCAGATCTCCGGCTTGCAGTGGGTGTCCGCCGGATACCTGCTCACCGTCGCCGGCCTCATCCTTCTCGCCGGCGCGCTGACCGATCGTTACGGACGCCGGCGCATCTTCGTCATCGGGGTGACGTGGTTCGCAATCGCATCATTGATCTGCGCGACCGCACCCAACATCGGCCTGCTCATCGCAGCACGCGCTCTGCAGGGTGTCGGCGGCGCGCTGCTCACGCCGGGAAGCCTCGCCATCCTCGAGGCATCGTTCGCCCAGCAGGAGCGCGGCCGCGCCATCGGCGCCTGGTCGGGCCTCGGCGGTGTGGCCACCGCACTGGGACCCTTCGTCGGCGGGTTTCTGATCACGGCGGTGTCGTGGCGGTTGATCTTCCTGATCAACTTGCCGATCGCCGCCGCCGTGATCATCATCGCGATGCGCCACGTTCCCGAATCGCGCGATCCAAACGCCACCGGTTACATCGACTTCGCCGGGAGCGCGCTCACCGTGGTCGCGCTCGTCGGGATCTCCTATGGGCTCATTCAAGGGTCGAGCGGCAACTGGGCGTCGTCCGTGGTTCTTGGAGCTCTTCTCCTGGGAGTCGTCGCGGCCGTCGCCTTCGTCATCGTCGAGTTGCGCGTGCGCGCCCCGATTGTGCCGCTCGACATCTTCAAGTCCCGCCAGTTCAGCGCGACCAACGGGGTGACGCTGCTGATCTACGGGATGCTCGGGGGGATGTTCTTCCTGCTGCCCATCGAGCTCCAGCAGGTTTCGCACTACGGTCCGACCGCCGCGGGCGCGTCCCTGCTGCCCATCACATTCATGCTCTTCGCGCTCTCGTCGCGGTCGGGCGGGCTCTCGGCGCGCATCGGCCCGCGCCTGCAGATGTCGGTGGGGCCGATCGTGGTCGCCGCCGGACTGGCGCTCTTCGCGCGAATCAATGCCGGGGGAAATTACCTTCTCGAAGTGCTGCCCGCAGTGCTGGTGTTCGGCTTCGGGTTGGCGATCACGGTCGCACCGCTGACCGCCACCGCCATGTCATCGGCGCCTCCGGAGCGCAGTGGCCTGGCCTCGGCGGTCAACAACACCGTGGCTCGCACCGGGAGCCTGCTGGCGGTGGCGCTGCTCCCGGCGGTCGCCGGGATCACCGGCGACAGCTACCTGCACCCTCCGGTGTTCGAGACCGGCTTCCAGCACGCCGCCCTCATCGCCTCGGTGATCTGCGCGGCCGGCGGTTTGCTCGCCGCAGCCACGATTCGCAATCCACGCCGGCCTCCGGCACCTCAGGCGCGTCTCACCCCCGAGTATCACTGCGCCGCCGACGCGCCACCCTTGCGCGCCCACACTCGAAGCTAGCCTCGGCGCGTTGACCCCGCTCCCCGGTACCGTGACTACGGGAGCAGCACTCGAATCAGCGTTCTTGACAGCCATTGTTGATAGCGCTGCGACGACCAGCCGCGGACATCGCGAAGGAGCCGGTTGACCTCCGGGCTCGTGAGCGTCCAGACGATCGTCGCCGCTTCATCGACATTCATGTGCTGACGGAGCGCGCCGTTCGCCGCGAGCCACTCGGTGAACGTCCGAAGCTTGCCGAACCGGTTCTCCTGCATGCGCGTACGCAGATCCGCGACATCCGGGTCGATCACCGCGGCACTCTGCATCACGTCGTCGATCGGACGGACGCGTTCGATACGCGCCACGATGTCGGCGGCAAAGCCGGCGAGCATCTGGCGCCGGTCCGACATCGTGCGCAGGGCGCGTGGACCCTCGCCCGCGAGAACGTCAGATCCCTCGGTGCTGCCGGTGACCCGAAGGTCAATGAGCGCGGAGAGCATGCCTTTCTTCGTGCCAAAGATGGCGTAAATGGTGTCGACGGCGACGCCGGCACGCGCCGCGACGGCGTCGATGGTGGTCGCCACGTATCCGCGCGCTGCGAACAGATCTCCCGAGGCTTCGAGTATCCGCAGCCGCGTCTGCGCTGCCTGCTCGGCGCGTACCCGAGACCGGTAGGGACGGCGGCTCTTGACAGATGCCACAGGTTTATCCTAGCATTGGTGTATTCATCCTAGGTTGACTAGGATCAGACTACGTCCGGGAGGAACCATCGATGTATGCGTTCACACAGGATCTGCCGATCACGACTGATGTCTATGCACGGATCATGGAGGGCATCGGGCCGGCGCCGGCTGCCGGATGCGTGATACACGCGGTGGTCCGCATCGATGGTGGCTTGCGGTACATCGACATCTGGGAGTTGCGGGAAGCATGCGATCGCTTCCTCGAGGAGCGCGTGCATCCCGTGCTGCAGGCAGCGTTCACTGCCGCCGGGTCAAGCCTGCCGCCGGAGCCGGCCCGAAACGAGATGGAGCTTGTCGACGTGAACGTCTTCCCGCAGACGGTCGACGTCGCCTGACCAACACGTACCCGCACGGGGAGTTGAACCCCGGTTACCACCTTGAAAGGGTGGTGTCCTGACCGCTAGACGATGCGGGCGCGAGCGCCAATCTTAGGTTCGCGCGAGGACGCCGTCGCCGGCAGCGAAGCGAACTCGGTGCGCCGGTATACTCGCGGCATGCCTGTCCGAGAGATCGTCGGCAAGACGGTGGGCTTCGGCCTCGTGGCCGCCGCGCTGATCGTCGGCGGGATCCTGGACCTGCTCGGCGGCCATGTCTACAACGATTATCTGAACACCGCGCTCGGGATCATCCTGATCGCCATGGGGCTGGCCACGGGCGGTCTTGGCACCTTCCTGATCGCCGGCATCCTCTATGAGGACAAGCTGCGCAGACAGGACGAGGCGGTCCACATCACGCCGCGCGGGACGCCGCCCGCGCCGCCACCGCCGTGGGGAATGGCCGACGTCGGCAAACCACCTGGGGTGGTCCGTGTTGGTGATGCCGCCACGTCGTCAGGTGGCGGAGGAGCTCCACGAGTGATGGCAGTTGCGGTCTCGAACCTCGACGCGCCGATGCTCATCGTGGGGCTGCTGGCGTGGACGATCCTGACTCTGGTGCTGTTCGCGCCGCGCTGAGCTCGCCCTAGTGCCCGATGCGCGGGTCCGCACCCGCTTTGCGCCCTCGCCCACCGGCGCGCTGCATTTCGGCTCGGTTCGCACGGCCCTGTTCGCTTGGCTCGCCGCCCGGCATGCAGGCGGCGATTTCATCCTCCGGATCGAGGACACCGACCAGGAGCGCTACATCCCCGGCACCGAGGCGCTGATCCTCGAGACCCTGAGCTGGCTCGGGCTCGACTGGGATGAAGGCCCCGAAGTCGGCGGCCCGTATGCGCCGTACATCCAGTCGCTGCGCATCGCCGCCTATCGCGAGCATGCGGACCG
The DNA here is from genome assembly GCA_963709585.1 of Candidatus Dormiibacterota bacterium. Classification (GTDB taxonomy): domain Bacteria; phylum Chloroflexota; class Dormibacteria; order Aeolococcales; family Aeolococcaceae; genus Palsa-851. Next base: position 178,097 of record CAVPXI010000006.1, read on the forward strand.
GCTCGTCGCCGGCGGCAAGGCCTACTGGTGCACGTGCACGCCCGCACGCCTCGCCGCGATGCGCGACGCGCAGCGTGCCCGGTCGGAGCCGACGCGCTACGACCGTCGGTGTCTCGCGCGGCAGGCTGAGGTTGCCGTGGAGCGCGCCGCCGGCATGCCCGCGGTGGTCCGGCTGCGGATGCCCGACGGCGTCACCGAATGGGACGACATCGTTCGTGGCCATGTGAGCTTCGCCAACGCGGACATCGATGACCAAGTCCTGCTCAAGTCCGACGGCTTTCCCACCTATCACCTCGCCGTGGTTGTCGACGACCACGACATGGAGATCAGCGACGTGATCCGCTCCGACGAGTGGATCCCGTCGACGCCCAAGCACCTAGCGCTGTACGCGGCGTTCGAGTGGGATGCTCCGCGCTTCGCGCACGTTCCGGCAGTGCTCGGCCCGGACCACCAGAAGCTCAGCAAGCGTCGCGGCGCTCGCAACGTCCTCGAATACGGCGAGCTTGGCTATCTCCCCTCGGCCATCGTCAATGCCATAGCGCTTCTCGGGTGGTCATCGGGCGACGAGCAGGAGGTATTCACCCTCGACGAGCTGCGCGAGCGGTTCACGCTCGAGCGCGTCAACGCCGCGGCGGCCGTGTTCGACCCGAAGCGGCTCGACGATCTCAACGGCATTCACATCCGGCGCATGACCACCGACGAGCTGGTCGAGGCACTCGAATATCACCTGCCCGGCACCAGCAAGGAGACGCGCCGGTCGCTGATACCGATGCTCCGCGAGCGGATGGTGACCCTTGCGGACGCAACTCGCCTCTGCGCGCCGCTGCTCGGGGAGGTCGCGCTCGACCCAGACGTCGAGTTCCCGCCGAAGAAGGTCGATCAGGCAACCGCGGTCGCGATGATCGACGCCTGCATCGCCGCGGTGAACGACGGAGGTCTCGAGAACCACGACGCGATGCTCGAGCGGATTCGCACCGTGGCCGACGGTGCCGGCGTGAAGTCGCGGGACGCCTTCCGCGTCCTCTACGTCGCCATTCTCGGTGCGCCCGCCGGACTGCCGGTGATCGAGGCTATGGCGTTTCTGGGCAAGGACAGATCGCTGCAGCGACTCCGCGAGGCTCGCGCCCGGCTCGGCTGACTCGCTCGGCGGATCAGAGACCGCCGCCGTCGATGCTCGACCCCACGCGGTGCTCTTCGGTTTTGGGATGGCGACTCCGGGCGGCTCGATGCGCTGTGGGCGCATGGGCGTGAGGATCGCGGCGGGATCGCGCTGCCGGGGCAGCAGGACCGTGCGCCTGGCGTCGAGGCGCTGAAGGGACGGGGGCTGAGGGTGCAGGAGCTGAGGGCGCAGGAGCTGAGGGCGCAGGAGTGGACGGTTCCGGCGCCGCCGGCCCGGTGCCGTGGGCCCCGGTTCGGCATGGCCGTGATGGTGCGCGGACGAGCTGATCCGAGCGGCAAGGCGTTCCGCCAGGAGCACGGCCGCACGATCCAGGCCGGTTGCGTGGCCCGCCACCGCGACGGCGATCACGATCGCGCTCACCGGCCAGAGCGCCGAGAGCAACGAGAGCCCGGAGAGCACACCGAAGGCGGCAAGAATCGGATGGCGGCGAACGTAGGAAGGCGGAGCGGCAGCCGGCGCCGGGGTTGAGGAACGGTCGTCTGTAATGGTCATGTCACGAGGCTACGTGGCGGCGCAGGACAGCTCGCGGACCAACATCAATTCAGGTCTGACGGTCCCGTTCCGGGGTCGTTACCACGCTGTGACGCTCTCGTGGACAGAGTGAGCGCGATGTCGCGACACAATCGAGCTGCCGGTCGTGGGGGCTGACGTCGATGTGACAGGAGGTCATTGCCAGTGTTCAGGGGACAGCCGCTTCGTGACGTGACATGAGTGAGATGACGGTGGCGCGTCCGCCGGTTCTCATGACACGAGCACGCGCCCAGATCGACCGGTGGAGCGGTCCCCAGCGGCTCTTCGTCTTCTCGGTCTGTCTCGGCCTCGTCGGCGCGGCGCTGTGGTTGCTGCCTCTCCGCGACGTCCAGCGTGTGACGATCATCGGCGCGATCCCGTGGTGGGCCGAGCTGGCCACCTGCTACGTCACCAGCCTGCTGTTTGTCCAGGTGCACGTGCATCGAGAGGTGTCCACGCTCTCGCTGACAGAGATCCCGGTCGCGATGGGACTGTTCCTCATCGATCCCCATCAGCTGCTCGGCTGCTACGTGGTGGGCGTGCTGCTCGCGAGCTGGACGCGGCAGCGGCGGATCCGCTGGGTCAAGGATTTCGCCAACGCGACACTCGACGTTGTCTACATCGGGGTCGCCGTGCTCGTCTTCAATGCGGTGGGGCCGGTTCCGGGCGATCCGCTCGCGGTGCACAGCATCGTCGCGTTCGCGGCGGCGATGATTGTGGCCGGCTGGCTCGTCTACCCCATCGCCCTCAACGCGGGCACCACGATCGCCCAGGGCCGGCTCAATGTTGGTGAAGTGGTGCGCGCGTACCTCTTCCAGGTCATCGCGACCACGTCGAATGCTTCGCTCGGGATCGTGGCGCTGATGATCCTGACGACGCGCCCAGTGCTCGCATTCGCCCTGGTGGCACCGGTGATGCTCGTGCTCGCCGGACAGATCGCCGCGGGCGAGAGCCAGCGTCGTGCCGATCGCAATGAGTTCCTCTACCGCACCACCGAGATCCTGCACTCGACGCGTCAGGTCGGCGAGCGTGCCGGCGAGCTGTTGAACGGCATCACCAAGATGTTCGGCGTCGAGCGAGCCGAGCTCGTGGTCATCCCCGAGGTGCGCGGACCGGCGGTCCGTTTCAACTCCACCGGAGATGACGACCACGCGCGGGCCACCACATCCGATCTGACCTTCGCGGAGCAGGAGGTGCTCAACGAGTTGCGCACCACGGCGATCCTCAGCGGCCCGGTGACCAGCGATCAGTCGCTCGGCCTTGCGCTTGCGGAACGCTCCGCGAGCGCCGGGACCGTGGTCGTGCTCCGCGGACTCGAGGGCCCGCAGGGGATGCTGCTGCTGCTCAATCCGAGACGTGGCGTCACGCTCGGAGCCCACGAGCAGAGCCTGCTCAGCACCGTTGCCGGACTCATCAGCGTGGCGCTCGAAAACGGACAGCTCGCCGAGGCCATCAAGGCGATGTCGGTCGAAAAGGCGGAGCTGGCACGCAGGGCGTTCTACGACCCGCTGACGCAGATCGCGAACCGGTCGCTGTTCATCGAGACGGTCACCACCTCGCTGGCGCAGCTGGCCAGCTCGCAGCGTCCGATTGCCGTGATGTTCATCGACCTCGACGGTTTCAAGGAGATCAACGACACCTTCGGGCATGCCGTGGGCGATCGCGTGCTCAGCGCGGTGGCCGCGCGCCTGCGCGTACAGGTCCGCAAACTCGACATGGCGGCGCGCATCGGCGGTGATGAGTTCGGCATGCTCCTCGACGGCATGCGCCACTTCAGCGACGCGGCCGTGGTCGCGGAGCGGATCATCGAAACGCTGCGGCGGCCGATCCCGATCGGCGATGCGATGGTGACCATCGGGGCGAGCGTCGGTGTCGCGGTCGTGGAGGATGCCGCGGATGTGCTCGATCCCGAAGAGCTGATGCGCCGCGCGGACATGGCGATGTACCTCGCCAAGCGACAGGGCAAGGATCGCTTCGTCGTGTTCGACGAAACGGCTCGGACCCCGGTGATCGCGAGAGTCCCCGAGCCGGCGCGGCTGGCCACGGGCTGAGGCACAGGCCGGCTGCATCTACGATGGGCGGGTGACACCTCCACGCTGCCTGTCCATCGCCACATCGGATTCCGGTGGTGGCGCGGGGATTCAGGCGGACCTGAAAGCGTTCGCCGCCGCCGGCTGCCACGGGATGACCGCGATCGTCGGGGTCACGGCGCAGAACACCACGGCGGTCCTAGCGACGTACGCGCTGCCCGCGTGGGTCATCACCGCGCAACTCCAGGCCGTGTACGACGACATCGGTGTCGATGCGGCCAAGACCGGCGCCCTGCTGTCGGCTGAGGTGATCGTCGCGGTCGCGGACTTTCTCGGGCGCCACCCCACAACGCTGGTCGTCGATCCAGTCCTCCGCGCCAGCACCGGGGCGGCCTTGCTGGACCCCGAGGCGTTCGAGGTGCTGATCGGATCCCTGCTGCCGCTGGCGACGGTCGTGACTCCGAACCTCGTCGAGGCGCGTGCCCTCGCCGGCGCCGACGGCGATCGCCGGACGCTCGCCGAGCGGATCGTCGCTCGCGGAGCGCGCGCCGTGCTCATCACCGGTGGCGAGGGTGAGGGCTCAGACCTGCTCTTCGACGGCGCCGAGCACCTCGAGATCCCCGTCGCGTGGGTGGCGGGGACGGCGACCCACGGGACCGGGTGCACGCACTCGGCGACGCTCGCCGCGGAGCTCGCCCTCGGCACACCGCTGGCCGACGCCGCCCGTAGCGCCGCCGCGGTCACCGCTGCGGCGATCGCTCAGGGGCTGGTGGGGATCGGTGCGGGCCGTGGACCGGTCGCCGTCGCTCAGGCCTCGGGGACCAGCCAGCGGGTGCGGACGAGGTAGACGAGCAGGCCGATTCCGACCAGGTCGACGAGGAGCAGGATGGGTCCGAGATTCAGCCCGTTACCGAACGCAAGGCCGTTCAGCGGCGTGAGGGCTTCGACGGGGGGGATCCGGGCCGCGTCGAGACCCTGACCCGAGTTGACTGCGGCCACCGCGTTCGCAAGCGGCGCGAACGGCGGCGGATCATCCGATGTCTGGGTATGGATTGCGCCGGTGGCGCCCGACGGGCCGGTGGCGCCGGTTGCATTCCCGCCGCTCGGGTGGCTGCCCGCTGAACCGCCAGAGGACGCGACCGGCGGTGAAGTCGGGGTGCTCGTCGGCCCTGGGGTTCCGGCCGGGGTCGGCATAGGCGTGGGCTTGGGCGCGGGCGCGGGCGGGGGTTTCGAGCCGCCGCCACCACCGTTGTTGCTACTGCTGGGCGGGCCCGACGACGGATTCGAAGCGGTGCACCACTTAGTCGGTTTGGGGCAGCAGGTCGCACTCGTGGTGAAGTAGACGCATGGCGTCGGTGATGGCGGCGTCGCCTTGAGGGTTCCCGTGACTAGGGGAGCCGGGTTGCCGGCCGCAGCCGCACCCGAAACCCCTGCAAGCACGAGCGCGAAAACGCCCGGAAGCAGCGCCATCGCCGCCCGGCCCCTCGGGCGCGGTGGTCGTGTCAGCTTGCTCAGTACGTTTGCATCCATTGACGTGCTCCAACAGTGGTCTTAATACCTCCCATCCGAGATGGGAGTCGGCGTGTCGTCACGGTGCCGCGAGGCCCCGTTCACAGCGTTCACATCGGAGCGGGGCATCCGCATACGATTCGGCCGGTGTGCACGATCCTGCTGGCCTGGCGATGCCTCCCCGGCGCGCCGGTCGTGCTCGCGGCGAATCGAGATGAGCTGATCGCCCGTCCGAGCGCGCCCCCCGGGATCCTGCAGGCGAGCCCGCTGATCCTCGGCGGCCGGGACCTGGTCGCCGGAGGCACCTGGCTCGCGGTGGCCGAGGACGGCAGGATCTGCGCCGTCACCAACCGGCACCCTGGCGACGGGCCGCCGGTCGCGCCCGACCCGTCGCGACGGTCGCGGGGAGAGATCCCGGTCATGCTGCTCACCGCCGATCCTGCCGACATCCCGGCTCGCCTCGCCGGCCTCGGGCCGGGGGTCTACAACCCGGTCAACGTGCTCTGGCTGGATGCGGATCGCGCGCTGGTCGCCCATGTCGACGACTCGGGGCCGGTGCGGGTCGTCGACCTCGCCCCAGGCCCGCACGTGCTCACCACCCGCGATGTCGACGACGCGACCGATCCCAAGGTCGCGATGCTGTCCGCTGGAGTGGATCGCGCGCTGGCTGCAGGCGGCGATGCTGACGGCATCTTGAAGGGGTTGCGCGCGATCCTCGCCGACCACACGTCGGCGACCGATTCGCCGGTCGATGCGGCGTGCATCCACGGCGATGTCTACGGGACGGTGTCGGCGTCGACGGTGATTGCCGGAGCCAACCGCATCACCTATGAGCACGCACCGGGTCGTCCCTGCGTCACACCCTTTGCGACGGTGACGGCGCCCTTCTAGTGACTGCCGTGGGACGCGAGGATCGTCTTGATGAGCAAGCTGACCATCGCGATGATCGCGTAGCCGCGCACCGTCCAGAGTGCAATCAGGCGACCGCGCGACTTGACGGGTTGGGTGAGCAGGGCGAGTGATGGCATCCGCCAGGTCTCACGGTCCTCGAGCATTCGCGGATCCGGCGGCATCGCTCGCCGAGCTCGAAGGTTGATGGCGATGGCGATCACCAGTCCGACCACCATGAGGGCCGCGAGCACCAGGAACAGTCGCGCGACGTCGATGTTCGGGAGGATCGTCGATACCACGAGGATGACCGAGAGGATCAGGAGCACGCCCAGGATCAGCGAGGCGAGCAGGTTGAACCACGTCTTGTTGACCCAGGGACCGAGCACGTCTCGGTCGTTGCACAGGAACAGAAGGAAGAGGCACGCGCTCGGAAGCATGACGCCCGCCAGAGCCTGCACCGCGGTGGTGACCAGACCGAGCGGCACACCGGGGAGGAGGACGAACACAGCCGCCAGCACCACGAGCCCGTGAACATCGCGTAGAACAGCCTGGCTTCGCGCCACGACCTGTGCAGCGAATTGCGGATCCCGAAGGTGTCGCCGAACGCGTACGACGTCGAGAGCGTCACAGCGCTCGCACCGACGATCGACGCGTCGATCAGCAGGATCGAGAAGATCGCGCCCACCGCCGGGCCCACATGATCCTTGAGGCTCCTGGCGAGTTCGTATGCGTTGCTGAAGGCATTGACATTCCCAGCCCCCATACCGCTGCGACTGAACGCGAACGCGGTGGCGATCATGATCGCGGACGCGCCGATGACGACGACCAGCGCGCCGATCACTGTGTCTGCACGCTCGTACGGAATCCATCGTGGTGTGATGCGCTTGTCGACGACGTTCGATTGCTGGAAGAACAGCTGCCACGGCGTGATCGTGGTTCCCACGATGGCGACGATGAGGAGCACGCCATCGGATTTGAAGCCACCCTGCACACCGGGGACGATGAAGTGCTGCACGACCGGACCCAGCGTCGGATGACAGAGCAGCATCAACGGGATGCACAGCAGGTTGCCGAAGAGGATCACGAACATCAGCCGTTCCCACGTCTCGAAGCGTCCGGTGACCGTGATGCCGACAAGGAGCAGGCCGGCGAGCGGGACCGCGACCCAGGCGGGAACCCCGAAGTACTGAGCGCCCAGCGATATGCCGATGAACTCCGTGGCGATCGTGAGGAAGTTGAGCACGAAGAGATCGCTAACGGCGAAGCGACCCCAGATCTTGCCGAAACGCTCGAAGATGAGCCGGCCATGCCCGACGCCGGAGACAGCACCGAGGCGAACCACCATCTCCTGGTTGACGACGAGCACCGGGATGAGCAGCAGCAACGTCCAGAGTAGGCTCGTGCCGTAGTCCTGTCCGGCTGCCGCGTACGTCGAAACGCCGCCTGCGTCGTTGTCCCCGACCATCACGATGAGACCGGGACCGACGATCACGGCGAGCGCGAGGAGCCTGCGACGCCACGAGCGCGCACCGGACGGGTCGTGCTCTCCGATGGTCCCGAAGGCGCCGCGGATGTCGCCGTGATGTGCGTCGTCCAGTATCACCTTCGGACGGCGCGCCACCTTGGCGGCCGCCTTGCGAGCCTTCTCCTGCGCCAATTCGGACCTCCCACCGTCGATGACGGCAAGACTGAGCGGGCCTGTCCGCTCAGGAGGTCACGAGTGCTTCGCTACCTCGACGCGGGCCGGCCCGTGCGTTGCCGGGACTGGGGACTGTCGCCGCCGTCCATGTACTAGTGGATACACCCCAAAAATGTGGTTGCCGTGCCCGAAGTGTACAACCCGCGCATGACCCGAAGGCCAGGGGTCAGTCTCCGTCGGCCTCGGCGCGACGCCGCCACGCGTTGGGCAGCATCGCCCCGAGCACATCATCGACGGTGATGACGCCGATGACCCGATTGTCGTCGTCGAGCACGGCGACGACCGTGAGGTTGAAGTCGGCCATGCGTCGCGCCACCTCTGGGAAATCATCGTCGACGCTCACCGACGCATTGCTGTGCTCGACAAGCTCCGAGATCCGCATCGTGCCATCGGCGCGGAGTAACTCGATGAGCGCAACCGAACCTGCGAGGTGTCCGTCGTCGAGCAGGAAGACATCGGCGACGACCTGCGGCAGCACGTCGGCGGCGCGCACCGCCGCGAGCGCGTCCGACACGCTTGCATCGGGGGCGACCGACACGAAGTCGGGGCTCATCAGTCCGCCCGCGCTGCTCTGTCCATAGCTGAGCAGCGCGCGCACCTTCGCCTGCTGCGACGGCGGGAGCAGCGACAGGATCGGCGCACGTCGCGGCTGATCGAGCTCGGTGACCAGGTCGGCGGCGTCGTCGGGACCCATCTCCGCCAGCACCGCGGCCGCTTCCGCGTCGGACTTGTCGCGAAGAAACTCCACCTGGTGCTCGGTGTTGAGCTCCTCGAACACATCGGCCTCGAGTTCGGGATCGCCGTGCACGGCCGAGATGATCTCTTCACCCTCGTCATGGGACGCGGCTTCGACGAGGTCTGCGATCTGCGCGGGGTGCAGGCGGCGCAGACGCCGAAGTGGCATGAGCAACCGCGACGTGGGCACGTGGCCGACGAAGGGCTCGACCGCCGCCCAGTCGACGAATCCCTGATTCTCGACGCGACCACCGAGGAACCGGGCGCGCAGACCACGGGCGCGGGTGTCGACGCCGGCGACCACCCATCTCGAGTTCTCGTAGCCGAGCTCGATGTCGTGGGCGACCACAAGCCGGCCGGCATCCACCGCGATCAGCCGGCGGCCGAGCACGTCGTCACCGAGCAGGACCTCGCCCTGGCGTCGCTCGAAGTGGGCAAGGTTGAGGTCTTCCCCCGCGAGCTGGACGCTGCCCGGTCGCATCGCGGCGATCCGGTCGCGAGGGATGAACAACTTGCGCCCCGCGATGCGCCCGACGAGACCGGTCACCGGCGGGTAGCCGCCCTCCGCGAATCGTGCGATGACGTCGTCCACCCGGCCGAGCCGGCCACCCGCTCGATCGACAAGTGGGCGGTGCAGGATTCCCGTAAGTGCCAGCCGGACCGTTTCGGTGGCTGGCTCCCCGGCGTCTGAGGTCGACATACCGCGCTCAGTCTGCCATGTCGCGAGCCGCCCCGTCTGTCCGCGCGATGTCCGGACCCGCCGACGATGCTTCCAGGGTGTCTGTGTCCGCCTGGCTGGCCCGCCACCCTGCCCCCGTCACCCCTACACTGGCTGAGGCCGCCCGCGGGCACGGACCATTCCGTTCCCTCACGAGGCCTGGCCGGGAGGGATGTTTCGTGGGGGTGACCGACGCTCCGTGGACGCTGGGCGTGTGCGCCCCGGACCGCAGCCGCGCCATTCTCGTTGTGACCGTGGACGGCGAACTCGCCGTGGCGGTGCGCGACGTCGTGCCCCGAGGCATGGCCGTGGTTCGCGACGCTCGTGCCGAGGACGCCGGCGATATCGCCGCAGCCTGCCTGCCCTGGCCCTGGATGGTGATCGGCAACGCGGTCTCGCTGACACCCGCCCTGGCCACCGTCCTGCGCGAACGGCCGGTGCTCACCTACTGGCTCGGCAGGGCGCCGGCCGGGCTGCCGGAACACGCGCGCTGCTTCGACCGGCCTGCCGTGCTGCTCGACGTCGTCCGAGGTGCGTTCGCCGCGAACGTCGGCGGGATGCACCTCGCGCCGGGAAGCGGTGTCGAGCTCGGCGACGGCACGCTGCTTCGCGGTGCGGCGCTCGAGTCGCTGGTAGCGGCGTACCCGGGCGGATTCGCCCTGCCCGCGCGCAACTTCCGGGCGGTCGCCGATGCGCTCGCCAGGCATGACGCCGGGTGGGCCACCGAGCGTGACCACAACGATCGCATGACACTGGTCCCGTCGGCTGTTGCGGTGCGGCGGTGAGAGCCAACCCGGAGGTCCTGATCCTCGAGGACGACGCCGAGACGCTCGATGAGCTGCAGAGTCACTTCACCCGCAAGCTGTTCCACCCGCTCGGCGCGCGCAGCGCGTCGCGTGCGCTCTCCTTGCTCGAACACAACCGATACTCGAGCAGACCGGTGCTCGCGATCATCGACTGGGATCTCGGCAAGGCTCCCGACCGCAGCGCGAGCAGTGGCGACGTCCTGTCGCGACTCGCCCGCGAGCTTCGCGAGTGCCCGGTGATCGTGTACTCCCAGAACATCGACGCGTTCAACGTCCGGAGCCAGATCCAGCGCTCGCATCCCCGCGCCCTGCTCCATGACAAACGCGACGGTGACGCGTCATTGCTCGAGCGCATCGACAGGATGCTCGACCGCACCGTCGGCGACCTCCGCATTCACGACGGGACCGTGGTCGTGCATCTCCCGACCCGCGATCAACACCACCACCGCGAAGCGATCCGGCTGGTGGTGCACCACCCCGACATCGTGACCTTCCATTCCGACACCGCGACCAAGGCGGTGCGCCGCTTCGGTGAATGGCTGCACAGCCACGGCTCGGCGGTCCGGCTCGTCAGTCACGGCAACCGTAAATACCGCCTCAACGTGACCCCGACCGAGGGAGCCGCTCCCGACATCGAAGCGTGAATCTCAGCCTGGCCGAGATCGCCGAGCTGCCGCTGGCCGCGGCCCTGGTCGACGCCGCTGGAGCGGTGATCGCGCGCACCCCGGAGTGGGACGGGCCGGGGCCGGGCGCGGTCTCGTACCCGGTGCGCAGCGTGCGCCTGGTGGTTCGGACCCAGCCCGCGTCCCCTCAGTGCGATGAGCTGCTCAGCCGCCTGCTCGACTCGATCGAACTCGGCGGCCCTCGCGCTCAGCGGCGCCCAGGCACAGCGCGTACGCATGCTCGGAGGATCCCTGCGACTCGTTGCGGGTCGTGAGCCCGGTGGGTGCGGGAGCACCGATGACGTCATCGAGCTGGCCCGCGCGGGGATCACCGCTCGCACCGGCCTTCGCGTCGATGCGAGCACCGGACCCGCCCGTCCGGTGCTCGGTCCCGAGGTCGCCGCGTTGGTGCTCGTCCAGTTCGCGGTCAACGCGGAGCGTCATGACGGGGCGACCGCCGTCCGGATCGAGGTCGACCGCACGACCTTCCGTGTCGTCTGGCACCACGCCGGGCTGGCGCCGCGGATCGCGACGGCGCGGCGCAGGGCCAACCGCGAGCGGTGGGGCCTCGGCTTCGCGCGGATCGCGGCCGACGCGATCGGGGGCACGGTCTACCCGCCCAGGGCCACCGGTGACGAGTTCCTGGCCGCGACCCTCGAGCTCGGCGTTCGCCGCCTGGCGCTGCCCCTCGCGGCCGTCCGAGCGGGTCTGGTCTGCCGTGCCACGCGATCCTGGGACGAGGAGACCGGGCTGGCACCGGGCAGCGCGACCGGACCGGGGTCGAAGCTCGCGACCATCCAGGCAGCGGCATGCTCGGTGCCGGGACGGATCGTCGCCGATGCCGGCTTCAGCGCACGCGCCGGCCTCGGCGCGCTCTGGGTGGCTGTGCCGCCAGACGACTCCGCGGTGCGGGCCCGCGAGGTGGTCACCGGCCTGACCCACGAGCGGGCGCTCTCCGAGCACATCGACGAGCCCGCTCGGTCGACCATCGGCGGCCTGGCTTTGCTGCTTGCAACCTTGCTGGGTGAACCGATGCCGCGGCTTCCGCTCGCCGCCTGGACGCGACGGATGCTCGAGCTGGGTCCGGCGTTTGGAATCGGCGGCGCGATTCCCGAATTCGACGGCGTCGGCGCGATCGACCCGCAGGTCGTCGCCCTGCTTGCGGCGTCGAGTGACGGATTCGAGGTCGACGGCGACCGCCTCTGGCTCCGGGTCCGCGAGCGGTGCCGCGAAGACGCTGCGGTACGGGTGCTGCTCAGGCCAGGTGAGAGTCGGATCCTGCTGGGCTGATCATCGGCGTGGCCGGGGACCGCAGCAGGAGCGACGTGATCGCCGCGAGGAGCGGGTGCGCTGCGCGTTCGGGGGCACTGGCGCCCGCCTCTTCGAGCGCCGCGTCCAACCTGAGGAGGTCCGCCGCCAGCACCCGCACCGCGGCGTGGATGATCGCCGCCGGGTCGCCGGCGTCCGCCGCCTCCCAACCGTTGTCGGCAGTCGCCGGGGGAACCTCCGGTGCGTACTCCACGCCGTCACGCGCTCCGGTGAGGTATGCGGTCGCCCAGACGTCGTAGCCGAGTGCCTCCGGGTGGCGGATGCGCGCGGCGAGACGCCGTAACGGGTCGGGCTCGCCGCCAATCAGCGCGGCCTGCTCGACGAGCCGGAACACGAGCAGCTTCTGATACCGGGCCACCCAGTATCGAGAGACACCAGCAGTGAGCAGCCGGGAGAGCCGTACCTGGGCAATGCTCACCCTGGTGATCGCCGTACCGCCGCCATCGGGAACGAGCACTTCGACATCGCGGCCAACGTCCCAGACGCCACCAAGGAGGCGGACGATCGACGTCGGGCGCCAGACTTCCGCGGACCCGTCCCACCAGTCGACCGGGACATCACCGAACGACCGCTCACCAGTACTCGTCAGGAGGGCCTGGTGCAGCTCCTCCCGCGGGCGCGTGGCCAAGAGCGACCAGCCGTCGGGAAGTGCGTGTGTGGTCATCGAAGTTGGTACTGGGATGTGGAGGGAACGCATGCTGTGAAGCGGCGCGATGCCGTGACCTGGCGTGCAGTATGCCCCGGATCCTCCAAAAACGGTGTACTGCAGCCGACATATCCGCGCCGCGAGCGGCTCCTCGTTCTCTGGCGGCCGGCGACCTCGTGTGCGGCAGAGGCTGGAGGCGGTGCCAGCCTCTGTAGAACAAGCATATCGTTGCGCTCGACCTCGGGTGACGGGCTCCGCGGCCGACGCACGCGGCCACAGCACTCCGATCCTCAGCAAGCGACAACAAGCGCCGCCGGTGCCGGGCCTCAGTGAGCCACTGAAGAGCGCGCCATGTGCGCGGCGGCGCGACGCCCGTGGACGACGGCGCATCCGCTACGAGCACAGGCGGTGCCCACTACCGGCAGAGGTGGTGGTGACGCCGGCTCACCGCGAATCTCGCAGCGAGCGCAGCGAGCGAACGCTGAGCGAGGGAGCCGGCGTCCGCCGCCGCCTCTGCCCACCGCGTGCGGCGCAAGTGGCTAAGCAGGCGGAGGCGCCGTCGTCCACCACGCGTCAACGTCGCCATGCCACGTCGTCGCGCGATGCAGCGCGCGAACGACTGTTTTGATGTTGCCGCGAACGTTGAAGTCGCCGACGACTTCGCAGTACCGAGGGTCGAGGAGCGAGACCAGGTCGGTGAGGACGATGTTCACGACGTCCTCGTGGTAGACATGCTGATCGCGGTACGCGTTGATGTAGAGCTTCAAGGATTTTTAATTCCACGCAGCGCGGACCCGGCACATAGCGGATGTGCAGGGTGGCGAAGTCCGGGAATCCCGAAATCGGGCAGAGGCACGTGAACTCGGGGATCGTGAACTGGATCGTGTAGTCGCGCTCCGGGGTGCGGTTGTCGAACGCCTCGAGTCTCGCCTCGCCGATCGCGCGCGTTCCGTACAGCTCCTCGCTCATTGCTCGGCCCCGCGCAAGCGTGCGCGCAGCGCCGCGAGCGGAATCGGCGCGAACTTGGTGTCCCGGTCGAAGGTGTCCACCCCCTCGACGCGCTTGAGGGCGGTGACCAGCGCGTAGGTGATCGGCGTAGCGATGACTTCGTACAGCACCTTCACGATCCACACATCCCGAATGATGATGATCAGCACCGACCAGGGCTGGATGCCGGCGAACGCCAGCGAGATGAACACCGCGCTGTCAACTCCCTGACCGACGAGCGTCGATCCGATGGTTCGCGTCCAGAGGAAGCGGCCGCTGGTCGCGACCTTCAATCTCGCCATGACGAACGCGTTGAGAAATTCCCCGAGTAGATATGCGCTCAGCGACGCGAGCACGAGGCGCGGGCTCTCACCGAGCACGCGTGCGTACGCCGCCTGGTCGCTGTAGTGCGGATCGGCGGGAACGGCGATTGCGGCGGCGATGAACAGCACGACGATGATGTTCGCGAAGAAGCCGGTCCAAATCACCGTGCGCGCGACGCGGTATCCCCACACCTCGGTGAGCACGTCCCCGAAGAGATACGCGAGCGGGAAGATCACGATTGCCGCGGGCACCGAGAACGGCCCGACCGCGGCGATCTTGACCGCGAGGATGTTCGATGCCACGAGCGTCGCGACGAAGAGCGATGAGATCGTGAGCAGCAGCGGGCTCGGGGGGCGCGTCGGGTTCGGCGGTGTCATGGGGAGTCGCACAGCGTAGAAGATCTCGCGGTGAGCAGACGCGGCCTGGTGCTCTTCGTGGCGATGTGCGTGATCTGGGGTATCCCGTACCTGCTCATCAAGGTCTCGCTCGAGGGCCTCGGGCCGATCGACCTCGTGTTCGTTCGGTTCGCGCTGGGGGCGCTGCTGCTCGTCCCGATCGCGCTCACCCGTGTCAAGGTCCGTCCGATTCTCGGCCGGTGGGGATGGATCGTCGCCTACACCATCATCGAGATGGGGGTCCCGTGGGTGCTCCTGTCCGATGCGGAGTTGCGCATCTCGAGCTCGCTCTCGGGACTGCTGGTTTCGACGGTGCCGCTCATCGGCGTCGTGATCGGGCTGCTGACGCGGAGCGGGGAGCGCCACGGGTGGCGCCGGATCCTCGGACTCTGCGTCGGGCTCGTCGGGGTCGGCGTGCTCGTCGGTTTCGATGTCTCGTCGTCCACCTTCGGTGCGGTCGCCGAGGTCCTGGTGGTCGCGATCTGCTACGCCATCGGGCCGTACATCATCAACAGGAAGCTGAGCGACCTTCCCGCCCTCGGGGTGATCGCGAGCTCGCTCCTGCTTGCGGCCGTCGCCTACGCGCCGGCTGCGATCGTCCAGTTCCCGCATGCGTGGCCCTCAGGGCAGGTGATGGCCGCGGTGCTCACGCTCGGCGTGGTGTGCACCGCTCTCGCGTTCCTGCTCTTCTTCGCTCTCATCGGCGAGATCGGGCCGGTCCGCGCGACCGTGATCACGTACGTGAACCCCGCGGTCGCGGTGACGCTCGGGGTGCTGTTGCTGCACGAGCCGCTGACCGGCGGCATCGCCCTCGGGTTCGCCCTCATCCTGGGCGGATCGGTGCTCGCCGCGCGGGCGGCGCCGTCACGGGCCTGACCCCGGGTCAGACCTCGACGGTCTCCGCAATCGGAGGTGGGGTGCTCGGCGCAACGCGACCGATCGTGATCTGGCCATCCTTGGTGTCAACGTCGACGGTGTCGCCTTCGTTGAACCGTCCCTCGAGGATCGCCATCGCGATCGGGTCCTGCAGGCGGCGCTGGATCACTCGCTTCAGTGGACGTGCCCCATATGTCGGGTCATACCCCTCGGCGGCGATGGCGTCGACGGCGCTCTCGCTGACGTGGAGGGTGAGCTTGCGGGCCGCGAGCCGGTCGCGAACGCCGCGCAGCTGGATCTCGACGATCTGCCGGAGCTGCGCGCGGTCGAGCCGGGAGAACAGGATCACGTCGTCGACGCGGTTCAGGAACTCGGGGCGGAAGCTCGCGCGCAGCTCGTTGAGGACGCCTTCACGGACGCGTTCCCACACCGACGCGTCGGCGTCGGCCGGAACGTCGGCGATGAGGTGCGAGCCGATGTTGCTGGTCATGATCACCACGCAGTTGCGGAAGTCGACGGTGCGCCCCTGGCCGTCGGTGAGCCGGCCGTCCTCGAGCAGCTGCAAGAGCACGTTGAACACGTCCGGGTGCGCCTTCTCGATCTCGTCGAGCAGCAGCACGCTGTAAGGCCTGCGCCGCACCGCTTCGGTGAGCTGTCCGCCTTCCTCATACCCGATATACCCGGGGGGCGCGCCGACGAGCCGCGAGACGGTGTGCTTCTCCATGTACTCGCTCATGTCGAGCCGGATCATCGAGTGCTCGTCGTCGAAGAGCAGTTCGGCGAGCGCGCGTGCCAGCTCGGTCTTCCCCACCCCGGTGGGACCGAGGAAGATGAAGGAGCCGATCGGCCGGTTGGGGTCGGCGAGCCCGGCACGTCCGCGACGCACGGCGTTGGCGACGGCGCTGATCGCGTCATCCTGGCCCACGACGCGGCTGTGCAGGTCCTGCTCGATGCGGAGCAGCTTCTGCATCTCCCCTTCGAGCATCTTGCTGACCGGGACGCCGGACCATCTCGACACGACCGAGGCGACATCCTCCTCACCGACCTCTTCCTTGAGGAGCGGGTGATCACCCTGCATCTCGACGAGACGGGACTGCTCCTGCTCGAGCGCACGCTGCAGCTCGTTGAGCTGTCCGTAGCGGAGTTCGGCGGCGCGACCGAAGTCACTCGTCTGCTCCGCGCGGTCGGCTTCGTGGCGGACCTGTTCCATCCGCTCCTTGATCTCGCGAATCGTGGACAGCGCGCCTTTCTCCTGCTCCCAGCGGGTGCGCAGCCCGCGACCGCGCTCCTGGAGGTCGGCGAGCTCGCGCTCGAGCCGCTCGAGGCGTTCCTGTGAAGCCCTGTCCGACTCCTTGCGCAGCGCCTGGCGCTCGATTTCGAGCTGACGGATCTCGCGCTCCACGACGTCGAGCTCGGTCGGCAACGAATCGATCTCGATCCTCAACTTCGATGCCGCTTCATCGATCAGGTCGATGGCTTTGTCAGGGAGAAATCGGTCGGTGATGTAGCGATTGCTGAGCACGGCCGCCGCCACGATCGCAGCGTCGGTGATGCGCACACCGTGATGCACCTCGTACCGCTCTTTCAAGCCACGGAGGATGCTGATGGTGTCCTCGACCGACGGCTGGTCGACGACGATGGGCTGAAAACGCCGCTCGAGCGCCGCGTCCTTCTCGATGTGCTTGCGGTACTCGTCGAGCGTGGTTGCGCCGATGCAGCGCAGCTCGCCGCGCGCGAGCGCCGGCTTGAGCATGTTGCCGGCATCCATCGCGCCTTCGGCGGCGCCGGCGCCGACCAGCGTGTGCAGCTCGTCGATGAAGAGGATCACGGCGCCGTCCGATGACGTGACCTCGCGAAGCACCGCCTTGAGCCGGTCCTCGAACTCTCCCCGGTACTTGCTGCCGGCGACCATCGCGCCCAGGTCGAGTGCGATCACGCGCTTGTCCTTAAGGCCCTCGGGTACATCGCCGGACGCGATCCGTTGAGCGAGCCCTTCAGCGATGGCGGTCTTGCCCACTCCGGGCTCGCCGATGAGCACCGGGTTGTTCTTGGTCCGTCGCGAGAGCACCTGGATGACCCGGCGGATCTCGTCATCGCGCCCGATCACCGGATCGAGCTTGCCGCGCCGGGCCGCGTCGGTCAGGTCGCGACCGTACTTCTCGAGCGCCTGGTACTTGGCTTCCGGATTCGCGTCGGTGACGCGTTGTGAGCCGCGCACCGCCTCGAGTGTGGCGTAGACGCGGTCCGGCGTGACCCCGGCCTGTTGGAGCAGGCGCCCGGCCTCACCTTCGGGCTTGGCGCACAGCGCGAGCAGGAGGTGCTCGGTCGAGACGTACTCGTCCTTGAGGCGGCTCATCTCGTCGAAGGCGGTCATCAACACGGTTCGGAGCGCGCTGCTCACCGACGGGTCGGTGACGCCGACCTGCTTGGGGCGGTTCTCGAGGCTGGCATGCAGGCGCGCGGCCATCGGCTCCGGTGCCGCCTCGAGACGGCGGAGGAGCGCGGGCACGAGGCCGTCCTCCTGCTCGAGCAGGGCGAGGAGCAGGTGCTCCGGCTCGACGGCCGCGTGCTGCAGCTGCTGCGCCGCCTGCTGCGCAGCGGTCAGCGCTTCCTGGGAACGCTCGGTAAATCTATCCAGTCTCACGGTCGGTTAATACCACCGCCCGGCGGCGGCTAACCTTGTGCGATGCGTTTGACGGTGCTCGGCAGCGGCAGCGCGTTCAGCACCTGCGGCTGCAACGCCGGGTACCTCGTCGACGGACGCGTGCTCGTGGACTGCGGCGCGCCCGTGCCCGCACTGATTCGCCGTGCGGCCACGTCGATCGACGCGATCTCGCTGATCCTGCTCACGCACTTCCACGCGGACCACTGCTTCTCGCTGCCGACCTTGCTCGGTGCCAGGGCGTTCGCGGGCACCCCCACGCCGGGCGCGCTGGCGATCGCCGGACCGGTCGGGACGCGTGAGTACGTGTCGCGCCTGCTGGGTGCCGGCTACGGCTCGCACATCCAGCACGACGTCGACGTCAACGTCGCCCCCGAGTACGTGGTGCTGCAGGAGGGCAGCGACGTCGAGATTGCCGGCTATCGGGTGCAAAGCCATGCGGTGGTGCACAGCACCGGCCCGTCACTTGCGTACCGTTTGAGCGACACCGCGGGTGCCTCGGTCGGGTTCTCCGGTGACAGCGAGCTGTGCGCCGGGCTCCGCCGTTCGATCGCCGGATGCGACCTCTACGTATGTGAGTGCACCGGGTGGGACGGCCCGACTCCCGGCGGTCATCTGTGGCGCGACGAGGTCGCGGAGCTGATCGCCGAGAATCCGAGCACGCGGTTTCTGCTGAGCCATCTGAGCGAACGCCGCCACCTGCCGGGCGCACTTGTCGCCCACGACCTGCTCAGCCTGGAGATCGCCTCGGCCGCAAGGTAGCCTGGCGGAGCGCTCGTCGCCAGATCCGGAGCGCCTGCGCTCGCTCGGACGGCGTGGCGCCGGATGCGCTGAACTCGGCGCGCGCGGTCACGTTCGCGAGCTCGCCGAGCGCCGCTCGAGCCCGGGGTCGAGCCCGGGCAAGCCGCGACGCAAATGCCCGGTGGGTCTCGGCTGATCGCCGGTCGACCCCGGAGATGACCCCTAGGGTCTCCACGCGCTTCCAGGCGCCGGCCAGTGAGCGCGGCAGCAGCATCCAGAGCAGCGCCGCGGCGATCAGGACGACGATGCCGCCGAGCGCCGCCAGCGAGATCATTACCGACGCCGGGAGGGATGCGTGGCCCTTCGGAGTCTGGGTCACCTTGGGAGTGCCCACATCCGCAAAGCCGGGCTTCGGGGTCTTGCCCGAGGCGCTGGTCGGCACGGGAGTCGGCGTCGCGATACCGGCGCCCAGCTGGCCGCGGGGGAATGGTTGATAGTTGCCCTGGCCGGATGGCGGCGTCGGCTCGAAGGGGATCCACCCGTAGCCGGGAAAATACGCCTCGACCCAGTTGTGGGCGTCACTCGTGGTCACCTCTTCCTGGCGCTGGCCGGCGCGCCCGCTCTGCGCCCGCGCTGTTCCGGGACCGTATCCACCCACCAGCCGGGTCGGGATCTTGAGGCTGCGCAGCATCGATCCCATCGCCGACGCGAAGTACTGGCAATAGCCCTTGTGGCTCGTGGTCAGGAAGTAGACGACGTTCCAGGTGTTGGGGTCTGAATTCTGCGGTGGGTTCAGCGTGTATTGGAAGAGGGCGGGATCACGCAGGTGCTGCTCGATCGCGACCGCCTCGTCGTACGGATCCGCCGGCACCCCCTTGATCCACTGCAACGCGAGGCTGTGGATCGCCTCCACACCCTGGCTGACGTCGTCGAGCATCACCGTGTACTGGCGCGTCCACCCCGGATAGTTCGTGCCCGCGGCGCTCAGCTGCGCCGCGGTGGCGGTCGGGATGTACGCGGTCGTGGCGATGGTGGTGCCCGCGACGATGTCGTGATTGAGTTGCACCTCGTCGACGCTGAGCAGCTGGTTCGCATCAGGTCCCCCCAGCGTTCCGTACGCGGTGCCCGGAAGGTTGGCTGATGCGGGGTCGCCCGTGAATGGGGCGAGCGGTTCCTCACCGGTCGCGTGCGGCTGCATGGTGAGCGTTGCCGTGATCGTCTGTTCGCTGCTGCCGACGCCACCGTCCGCGAGATTCGTGTCCCGCGGCAGCGGGCCCGGGGAATACAGGACCCCATTCCCACTGCCATTCTCTGGATACCAGCTGCCGTTGACGAATTGGGTGTCGTCGGCAATCCGGATGTAGACAGGGGCGATGGTATTGACCGAGTACGTCATGACGAGTTGCGGATGGCTGGTGAGCGGGCCGCCGAGGGTCACCGACGGGCTGAAGCCGATGGTGTCGGCACCGCCCACCGTGGTGGTCCCGGTGCCTCTCGGGTTCGAGCCGCTGCCGAGCCCGTGGGGGAAGAGCCGCGCCGAGATGTCCGTCGTCGACACCGGAGGGAGCAGCAGCGCCACGATGGTCAGCACCACCGCAACCCCCGCCGCGCTGCTCCCGAACCGCCAGCCGAGGCCGTCGAGCGCGGTGATGCGCGACGCCGCCCAACGATCGCCCAGGGATCCCAGGTAGGCGGCGGCGACCACCGCGAGCGCGAGCACCACCGCGATCGTCTCGGGCAGGGCGATGGGGTCAGGGTCCTGCGCGTTGACGACATTTGTGGCAAGAACCGAGAAGACCGGAATCACCGCGAGAACGCCCCGATGTTCGCGCAGGACCATCCATCCGAGCCAGTACCCGCAGAGGAAGAGGATCGCGCACAGGCCCACCGTAAAATCCCAGTCCTGTGTCGAGGCGAGCCCGGACACGAGCGCGCTCAGATAGTGCCCGGCGATAACGCCCGCGGTCTGGCCTGGAACAGCCGGCATCGCCGCGAGTGTCGTCGGGACGATGGCCGCGAGCCCGAGAAATGGGGCGGCGACCGCGGCGGCGATGCGCGGGGCGCGCGCCTGGGCGAGCAGCGCCGCCTCGATCACCGATGTGACCGCGACCACGATCGCGCCGCCGCCGCCCTGAACCCAGCCGGCGGCCAGCACCGCCCAGGCCGTCGCCGCGATCAGGGCGACGCAGAGGACCGCTGCTATCTCGAAGCTGTAGCTCCTGCCCGATGCGGTTCGTGCCCGATCGCGGAGTTGGACGGTGCGGTCGACGTAGGCGTCCATGCCGTCAGCCGGTTGCCGACGCGCGCTCGCCCGACCCGAGCACATCGCCGCGACGGACCACCCACCAGTCGAGGGCAAGGCGCCACGACGCCGGTATGCGCAACGCCTGTCCGGTAGCTCCGAACGACGTCGGCTCGATGAAGATGCAGAGATGGCGCTGGCCGCGGGTGGCGCTGTCGACCAGCGCCTCCACCCAGGCGCTCGAACGGTTGGGGGTGATCACCACCATGCCGCCGCGTCCACGCCAGCCGTCGCCGTACTTGCTGATCGTCTCGGCCAGACTCCGCACCCCGTCGTCGGTGGCGAGCGCGAGAAAGTCGAGGAGCCGGAGGCGCTGCACCTCGCCGCGCCCGGCGCCGAAGTTCGTGGCGTTGCGCGAATTGGTGACCAGGCCCACGGCCTGACCGCGCCGGATCGCCCCGTGCAGCACCGACGCGGTGATCGAGATGGCGTATTCGATCGAGGAACTCAATGCCGGTGCCGGCATGCACGCCGCGTTCGAGGTCGAGAACGATGAGCAGGTCGGCGCTCTGGCCGGTGTCGAACGTCCGGCTGATCAATCTGCCGGTGCGCGCGGTCGACGCCCAGTGGATGCGGCTCAGCCCGTCGGTTGGGGCGTAATCGCGGATGGTCGAGACGTCGGGCGGCACGTCAACCGGCTGGCCGCGATGCGCCTCGGCGACACCGTTGCCACTCCATTGCGGCACGCTGTGCAGAAGCGCGTGAATCGCCGGGTAGACGACCACCTCGTTCTCGGGCGCGACCCGGATACGTCGCGGAAAGAGCCCGAAGGGGTCGCCGAGGCGCGCCTCGAGCGGACCGAAGTGATGCACACCGCGGAGGTTGAACATGCCCCGCGCGGTCCAGGTGACCGTCCCGCCGGCAGCCAGCGCGAAGGCACGTCCGGGCGTGTAGCCGGGGAGCTTGGTGCCGTCGCGAACCTCGCAGTAGGGAAGGCGAAGCCCGCTTTCATTCTTGACCGTGAAGGTCTCCTCGAACGGCTCACCCATCATGAACGACCCCTGCGGCGATTCGCGAGTGACCCGGAGCTTGCGGGCGAGCAGGCGAGACCAGACGTAGGCCACCGCCAGGAGCAGTACGAGCACGTACGCCAATGTGTACGCAAGACGGACGCCGGTGATCCCGGCAAAGAATGCGAGGACCGCCACGCACGCGATCAGCGGCACGCGCGCGGTCACGACGCGCTCCGGGCGCGCGCCGCGATGCCGGTCACGCCAGGCGCCGGCCCGTCATCGGCACCGACTCCGTCGCCAGCACCTCGTCAAGCACCGAGGCGGCGGTGAGACCGCGCAGTTCGGCATTGGGCCGGAGCATGACCCGATGCTCGAGCACGTTGGCGGCAATGTCCTTGATGTCGTCGGGGAGCACGAAATCGCGACCGGCGAGCGCTGCACGGGCCTGTCCCGCATGGAGCAGGCCGAGCGTGCCGCGAGGGGAGGAGCCGAGCGATACGTCTCGGTGCTCCCGGGTGCGCCGAACGATGCGCACGCAGTACTCCTTGAGCGACGCGTCGCAGTAGATGCCGCGGCACACCTCCTGCGCCGCCTTGATCTCGTCGGCGTCGGTGACCGGTGTGAGCGCTTCCAGCGGGCTGCCTGACTGGAAGCGATCGAGCATCGCCACCTCTTCGTCGGCGGGAAGGTACCCGAGGCGCAACTTGAGGAGGAAACGATCGACCTGCGCCTCGGGGAGCGGGAACGTTCCACCGAGCTCGATGGGGTTCTGCGTCGCCAGGACCATGAATGGCTCGGGGAGTGGATGGCTGGTGCCGTCCACGGTCACCTGCCACTCCTCCATCGCCTCGAGCAGCGCCGACTGGGTTTTCGGCGTCGCTCGATTGATCTCGTCGGCGAGCAGCACCTGGGCGAAGATCGGTCCCCGGCGGAACTCGAAGGTTTGCGCCTGCGGGTTGTAGACGCTCACCCCGGTCACATCACCGGGAAGCAGGTCCGGGGTGAATTGCACCCGCTCGAAGCTGCACCCGCTGCTCCGGGCCAGTGCCTTGGCCAGGAGCGTCTTGCCGGTGCCCGGAACGTCCTCGATCAGAAGGTGGCCGTGGCACAGAAGCCCCACGATGCAGAGTTCGATCTCCGCTTCCTTCCCGACGATGACCGTCCCAAGGCTCTCCCGCAGACGCCGTGCCATTGCCTGGACATCGACGTTCATGGTGATCCTCGCGCCTTCTCAACCGGGCTGGTGAGTCAGTTGACCTTGCCCGGAGTATACGGTCGTCGGCTACAGTTCCAGCATCACCCAACAGGGTGACCGGCACGACCGCGCCAAAGCGTTGTATAACTGCACCTTGAGATCCATGGCTGGGGTCTCCATACGCGGACGGTCTGGAGGAGGAGGAATTGGCAGAGCGCGAGGAAGAGATCCTCACAACTGGCGAAGCGGCGGCACTCTGCGGTGTGTCCCGTTCGACGCTCCGTCGCGCCGTCGCTCAGGGTCACTTGCGCGCCTGGCACACGCCCGGAAAGCACCTTCGGTTCACGCGCGCCGCGTGTCTGGAGTTCGCGCAATCACTGGGCAGGGTCGACCTCATCGGCCAGTCCTATCGCGAGGTTCCTGTTACCGGGCAACCCGCGCAGGCAGGGGTCGTCGGGGGCTGATCCGCGATCCTGCCGGGTGTCGCCTCTAGCGTTTTCCGGACAGCAGGCCGCCGACCGAGCCACCGAACAGAGCGAGCAGGTCGCCGCTGAAGAGATTGCCCAGGTCCATCGGGCCGAGGTCGATCAGGTGATGGCTGTTGGTGGCGAGCGACGCCGCGATGGTCGATGACTCCTGGAAGAAGGTGTAGACCGCGCCGACCGCAATGAAGCCGACGGCGACGACGATGCCCTGGTAGAGACCGAAACGGCCCGCGAGCCTCGCGGCGAGCCAGCCGCCGAGGATCACCGCGAGGAGGGTCGCCACACCGACGACGCCACCGTCGAGGCTGCCCGATGAGCCGAAGGCCGCGTTGGCGGCGATGAGCCCGGCGTTGCTGATGACCAGGAGGGCGACCTCGCCGACCAGCAGCCCGACCAGGCAGTGACGCCAGGAGATCGTGTGCCCCGAGTAGACCGCCGCCGGGGCCGGCGAACGCCGCGAGCCGGTGCTGGCCGACGTCTGCCGCCGCTTCGGAGACCGCGTTTCGGTGGCCATCGCGTGGAGTATACGAATCTGTCGCCAGCCGGCCGCGATCGGTTTTCGCGGCAGCGCGGCATCTACGCTGCGCTCGCATGACAACCCTCGTCCGCGCCGCGCCAGCGCCACCCGCGCCCGCAGCGCCAAGGCCGCCGGGACGCCTGCTCGCCTGGCTTTCGGATCCGCGCAGCGCGCTGCTGGCGGCGGCCCTGCTCCTGAGCGGCGCCGTCGGTCTCGACGCGCTGAGCGACCCGGATGTGTGGTGGCATATCCGGCTCGGCGACTGGATCATCGCCCACCACCAGATTCCGGCCGGCGAGCTGTTCGCCTACACGGCATTCGGCAATCCGCTGGTTGCGCACGAATGGCTGTCGGAAACGATCTTCGCCGCCCTGGCTGCGGTCGGAGGATTGCTCCTGGTCACCGCGCTGATGGGGCTCGTGGCCTGGAGCGCCATGGTCGCCACCGTGCTCCGCGGTCGTCTTCGCGGCGCCGGTCCGGTGGTGCTCGCAATCGGACTTGCCCTTGGCGCCCGTGCCGCGGAGCCGGTGCTCGGCACGCGACCCCAGGTGTTCACCTTTGCGCTGGTCTGCTGGACGCTCTGGATCGCCGAGTCGTACCTGCGCTCCGGCGGCCGGCGCCGGTGGTTGCTGCCCCTGCTGTTTTTGCTGTGGGCAAACCTGCATGCCGGTTTCATCGCGGGCATCGGCTTGCTCGTGATCGTCGTCGTCGTCGAGGCCGTCAAGCGACGGTGGTCGATCGGGGCCGTCGCGTCGCGGCAACACATCACCGGCCTCGCCGTCGCCGTGGGCGCTTCGGCGCTCGCGGCATGCCTCAACCCGTACGGACCGTGGCTCTACATCTTCGCTGCCACGACCGGTGCCACCGAGCGCCAGAAGGGCATCATCGAATGGCAGTCGCCCAACTTCGCGGACCCGGCGATGTGGGTGCTTCTCGCGCTCCTGCTCAGCTTCGCGGCGCTCACCGTCACGGTCCTTGCCCGTCCATCGTTGCGGCGTCACTTCGAGCTTCGCGACTTCGCGCTCGCCGCGGTCGGTGCGGCGCTCGCGCTCATGTCGGTGCGCAACACCGCCATCTGCGTCGCGGTGATGATCCCGGCATGGACGGCGATGGCTGCGGGGTTGCTGCGTTCGCTGGACATTCGCCGCTCGCGGCAGTCTGCGGGGGCGCGATCACGACGCGCTGCGCCGGTCATGGGTGCGGCGCTGATCGCGATCGGCGTGTTCGGTGTCGGCGCCGTCGGGGCACGGGTCGCGCGGAGCGCATCGCCGCAGGGGATCGCCGCCGCATATCCGGCGTGCGCGACCGCGCTGCTCGCGCGCAGTCCCACCACTCAGCGCGTGTTCACCGCGTATGGGACCGGCGGCTACGTGATCTACCGGCTCTGGCCGCAGGCATCCGTATATGAGTACGGGGAATCGATATCGCTCGGCACCGCGGTCTTCGACCGCTACCTGCGCATCGCCGCCGGTGTGACCACAACGCCGACCGCGTTGCAGTTGCTGGCGTCGAGCGGCACCACCGCGGTGCTCTCATCGAGGGGCGCTCTCACCGACGAGCTCAGCGCCACGCCGGCGTGGACGCTGAGCGTCGACGACCACGGCATGCTCCTGTTTCTCCGTGGCGACCCCTCGTGGGCGATGGGCGCCTCCTGCGCGACTGCCGCGCCGGGCTGATCCCTGCTCCAGCTGCGGCGCTGCAGGAGTACGGTCGACGACCATGCGACTGATCGGCGTCACCGGGGGAATCGCAACCGGCAAGAGCACCGTTGACCGGATGCTCGCCGACCATGGCGCGATCGTCATCGACGCCGACGAGCTCGCCCGCGAGGCGGTGCGTCCCGGCGAGCCCACCCTCGACGAGGTGGCAACACGCTTCGGACGGGATGTGATCCGGCCCGACGGCACCCTCGACCGCGGCCGCGTCGGCGAGATCGTGTTCGCCGATGCCGAGGCACGCCGCGACCTCGAGCGGATCACCCATCCGCGGATCATGGAGTTGATGCAGGAACGCATCGCCGCCGCGCTCGCAAGTCCGGTGCCGCTGGTCGCAGTCGACGTCCCATTGCTCTTCGAGAGCGCGCGCGAGGCCATGTTCGAAGGGGTGCTGCTCGTCTACGCGCCGCGCGACGTGCAGCTCCGGAGGCTGCGCGAGCGCAATGGCCTCGACGAAGACGCTGCGCTGCAACGTCTCGCCGCCCAGCTGCCGATCGACGAGAAGCGCGACCGGGCGACCTGGATCATCGACAACAGCCACGGCATCGACGCGACGGCGCGCGCCGTCGACCTCTGGTGGGCGACCGCCGTCAGATAGCCGCGCGCCCTGCGAGGCCGTCGAGCAGCATCTCGAGCATCTGCGTCTCGTCGCCGGCGAACGCCGCGGGAGCGTCACGGCGCAGGGTGCCCATCACGTAGCCGCTGAGCACCATCTCGGCCGCGCCGAAGACCACGTAGCTGGCAAGCTGGGGATCAACGCCGGCACCGACTTCGCCACGGTCGCGTGCTCTGCGGATGATCTGCTCGATTGCCTCGAAAGCCACCATCACGGTGCCGATATCGTGCGATTCGAGAAACTCGTACGAGCAAGTCACCTCGTTGATCATCACGGTCATCAAGTCGGGCTCGCGTCGGTAGACCTCGACCCAGAAGTGCACCAGCAGGCGCATCTGCTCGCGGAAGCCGACGTCCGTGTCGCCGACCTCGTGGAGGTAGGTGACGTACTGCGCCCAGCGCTCGGTGAAGATCGCCGCGAGGATGTCCTCCTTGTTGTGAAAGTAGTGATAGACGAGCCCGTACGCGATGCCGGCGTGCTCGGCGATCTCGGCGACCTTCGCACCGTGGAACCCGGACCGAGCGAACACCTCGGTGGCAGCGGCGATGATGCGTTCACGCGTCTGCGCGCTCCGCGTGGTTCGAGGCGCGTGGCGCGGCGTTTGCGCCGCCTGGCCGGCCGGGGTCATGCGATCGCCCCGGCTGCGCGCAGTGCGGCGAGTTGATCGGCTCCATCGCCGGCCTCGGTAAGCACCTCCTCGGTGTGCTCACCGTAACCCGGCGCCGCGCGCCGGTAGGCGGCCGGAGAATCCGTCAGGCGGATGGGAAAGCCGGTCTGCGCCGTCGGTCTGCCCTCACCGGCGTCCAGGCGCATCCCGCGGCTGCGCACCTGAGGATGCTCGAAGGTCTCCCCCACATCGAGCACCGGCTCGACACACACGTCATGACCTGCGAGCGCTTCCTCCCATTGCGCGCGCGTTCGCGTGCGCAGCACCGCCTGGACCGCCGCGACCGTGCGCTGTCCCGCCTCGCCGTCGACGAGGCCGTTGCCGGCGAGCTCGGGCAGGCCGATCACCTCGACGAACGCACCCCAGAATTTGGGCTCGAGCGCTCCGACGGAGAGGTACCCGTCGGCGCACGCGTAGATCCGGTAGCAGGGATACCGGCCGGTCAGCATCCCGTCGCCGGGTGCCGGCGCCTCGCCGGTGGCGAACAGCTGGGAGGCGTGCACACCCGCCCAGCTGATCAACCCGTCGACCATGGAGACGTCGCAGTGCTGACCCCTGCCGGTGCGAGCCGCGTGGTGGAGCGCGATCATGATCGCGAGTGCGGCGTGGAGCGCACCGCCGCCGAGGTCTCCCACCTGCAGGCCCGGCATCGCCGGAGGGTCATCGGCATTGCCCCCGAGCAGCAGCACGCCGGCGACGGCCGCGTAGTTGAGGTCATGGCCGGCACGGTCGCGAAACGGTCCATCTTGACCATAACCGCTGATGCTGCAGAGCACCAGCTTCGGATTCACCTCCCGGAGGTCGGCGAACCCGATGCCGAGACGGTCCATCACCCCGGGGCGAAAGCTCTCCACGACCACGTCGGCGGTCTGTGCCAGGCGGAGAAACGCCTCACGCCCCAAGGCGTTCTTGAGATCGATCGCGACCGAGCGCTTGTTGCGGTTGAGCGGGTGGAACATCGCCGAGGAGGCGTCGACGAGCGGTGGCATCCAGCGCATGTAGTCGCCACCGGCCGTGTCCTCGACCTTGATGACATCGGCGCCGAAATCCGCGAGCAGCACTGTGCAGAACGGTCCTGGGAGCAACCTGGTCAGGTCGAGGACTCGAACGTCGTCGAGTGCCGGCATGGTCGCGCGAGTGTAGCAATCACTCCACGCCCTCGATTCGCGCAATTACTGTGTTAGATTCGTTCTCGGGGTTGACGTGATGAGCAACGCGAACGTCCTGTTGAGTGAGGCTCGCTGATGGACGAGCTGGTCATCAAGGTGCCCGCGCCGTTCAGCGGCATCGAGGATCTGGGATTCTCCGCACGCTACCCGGCGCAGGAGCGAAGCGAGCCGCTGCGGGACATCCCGCTCTTCGTCGAGGGACCGGCCGGTCCGATGCAGATGCTCGTGGAACGTCTCGCGCTCTTCAGCGACAAGGAGCGCATCGTCGGTTCGCTCGCCGCTGACGACCAGTACTCGTGGACCGCGCCCGTGCAGCTGACCGACCAGGTCTGCGTGCTCGCGTTCCAGGACCGGAGCATGCGCGCGGGCGACGCGCTGCTCGAGCCCGCCGAGACCGCCCAGGCCGTCCGCGGCTACGTCTGGAACCTGGTGCGCCCGATGGCATTCACCTTCCTTCGTGACTGCGTGCGCATCGGCGGCCTGCGCCTCTCAGAGCGCATCTTCGTGGTGATCGACACCGGCCATCCACCGTCGGTGGACATCGAGCTGCAGCGCTCGTCGATCAGCCCCGAGAACGGCAACCGGCTGCTGTTCGCCCTCTGACCGGGGTGGCCTCAGCCCGAGGCAGGCGTCGGGGTCCCGGTCGGCAGCGGCGTTGAGTTCGGCGGGGTCGTGGGGACCGGGGTCGGCGTCGGGGTGGGCGTCGGGGTCGCGCCGACCGCTGTCGGGGTGACCCTGGGGGTCGGTGTCGGGACCGCGGTCGGCGGGAGCGGTGGCGTCGGGCAGCCCTGGAGCTGTGCGCTGAATGGAGTCGGCGTCGCTACCTGTGTCGGAACCGGCGTGGGCGTCGCCGTCGGAGTCGCCTTGCCGCTCACCGTGGGCTTCGGCGTGGCGGTCGGCGCCGGGGTCGGGGTGACCACGTACGGCGTGTACGACGGGCAGGGAGGCGCCGACTGCAGAGGGGTCCCATGGGATGCGGATACTCCCAGCGAGATCGCCACGGCCACCGCGCCGATGAGGATCGTGACCACGAAGGTGACCGCACCCCACTCACGGCGAAGCGCGTTCATGCCGCGCCCGCCCCGTCGATACGGGCCACGGCGTTGCGGAACTCGGGGTGCTCTCGCGCCAGGCGCATGTTCGTGGCCAGCCAGCCGGCAGGGGTTCCGACGTCGAGAAGCTCGCCCTCGAACTCCAGGCCCCAGACGTCCCCTGCCTCGAGCATGCGCCCGATCGCGTCGGTGAGCTGGATCTCGCCGAGGGCGCCGGGCTTGGTCTCGCGCAGCGCGGGGAAGATCGCCGGGGTCAGCACGTACCTGCCCATCACGGCGAGGTCACTCCTTGCCTCCGCGGCCGGCGGCTTCTCGACCAGGCCGCTCAGCCGGTGGAGCTTGCCACGCAACTCGGCGATCTCGGCGCAGCCGTACCTCGAGATCTGATCGTTGGGCACGCGCATCAGTGCAAGGATGGACGTCCCGAGCTCCTCATGCGCGTTCCAGAGCTGGCGCAGCAGGGGCGGCTCCGCCAGGGACAGGTCGTCGGGAAGCATGCAGAGGAAGGTCCGCCCCCCCACCGCGCTCGCGGCACACAGCACCGCGTCGCCGAGACCACGCGGCGAGGCCTGACGAGCCACGGTGATCCTGCTCAGATTCCCCGCCCTGCGCACGGCTTCGAGCTCTGCCATCTTGCCGCGCTCCTCGAGCAGGCGCTCGAGCGGAAGATCCGGGCGCAGGTGCGCGGCCAGCGCCTCCTTGCCCTCCGCCAGGACGAGGATGATCTCGTCGGCGCCGGAGGCGACCGCCTCCTCGACCGCCCACTGGATCACCGGGCGATCGAGAACCGGGAGCAACTCCTTGGGAAGCTCCTTGGTGGCAGGGAGAAAGCGCGTCCCCAGGCCCGCGGCCGGGATCACACATGGTCGCAAGTCCACGGCGGCGCATTGTCGCCGGTCGGGACGCGGCCGTGCACCCCGTTACCCTTGCGCGATATGCCTGACACCCGGATGCTGCTCATCGAGGCCGTGCGGCGTGCGCTCGACGATCTCGGCGTGGACGCTGCGTTCGAGGTGGTGGTCGAGCGCTCGGCGCGCCCCGAGTTCGGCGACTGGTCGACGCCGGCGCCACTGGGCCTGGCGCGCATCCTCCGTCGCGCGCCCGCCGCGATCGCCGCCGACCTTGCGGCCCGCCTCGAGGCGGCGCCCATGCCCCGGGTGCACGCATGGACCGTGACCCCGCCGGGGTACGTCAACGCCCACCTCGACGTCCGCACCTGGACGGAGTCGGTGCTCGCCGTGGCGGCCGATCTCGAGACGACCGGCAGGCTCGAGCTGACCAACGCCCGGGCGTCCGCCGCCGGGAAGACTCTCGTCGAGCACACCGCCACCAACCCCAACAAGGCGGCGCATGTCGGCCACCTGCGCAACGCGTGCATCGGAGACACGGTCGCGCGTGTGCTCCGGCGCACCGGCCATGCCGTCGAGGTGAACAACTACATCGACGACACCGGCGTCCAGGTTGCCGACGTTGTGGTCGGAATTCGCGAGCTCGGCATCGAACCGAAGCCGGACGAACCGTTCGATCAGTACTGCTCGCGGGTCTACATCGCGGTGTCCGCGCGGTATGAGACCGATCCCGAGCTGCTCGACCGGCGACGCGTCGTGCTCCGTGAGGTCGAGGAGGGGGGCAACCCGACGGCGGTGTTCGTCAAGGAGGTCGCGAGGCGGATCGTCAACGCGCACCTCGCCACCATGCGCCGGTTCGACATCGCCTACGACCTGCTGACCTGGGAGTCCGACATCATCGCCCTCGGGTTCTGGCGCCAGGCCTTCGAGCTGCTCCGGGAGTCCGGTGCGATCGTGCTCGCCGAAACCGGGAGGCTAGCCGGCTGCTGGGTCATGCCCGCCGAGACTGCCGAGGACGATGGCGATGACGACACCAAGGTTCTAGTCAAATCTGACGGTATCGCGACGTATACCGCGAAGGACATCGCATACCAGCTCTGGAAGTTCGGCTTGCTGGGACGCGACTTCCATTACGCTCAGTGGGAGGGCGATCCGACTCTGGTGACCACGTCGGCCCTGCCGCAGCCGGACGGACCCCTCGCGCACTTCGGCGCTGCGCAGCGGGTGATCAATGTCATCGACGCGCGTCAGGCGTACCCGCAACGGGTGGTGCAGCGCGCCCTGCGCCGGCTGCACCACGAGCGCGAGGCGGACAACTCGATCCACCTGAGCTACGAGGTCGTGGCCCTGACCCCGGCGGCCGCCGCCGAGCTTGGCGTCGAGATCGAACAGGGTCGCGACAGCGTCGCACTGAGTGGGCGGCGTGGTATCGAGGTTCGCGCCGACGACCTCCTGGATCGCGCGATTGCGCGCCTGCGCGCCAACGCCCGCGACGTCGCGACCGCGACCCTGGTCGCCGCGGGAGCGGTGCGCTACTACCTGCTCAAGTTCTCACTGAATCAGATCATCGCCTTCGATTTCGACGAGGCGCTGCGTGTAACCGGGGACACCGGCGTGTACCTGCAGTATGCGCACGCTCGCGCTGCCGGCATCCTGCGGAAGGTCGCCGATGACGGCACGACCATCCAGGTGCCTGAGGTGCTGCACCCGGCCGAGCGCGAGTTGCTGCACAGCATCGAGGCGTACTCCCGCGCGCTTACCGAGACCGCGCTCGCGCTCTCGCCGTCGCTGCTGACCACGTATGCGTTTGGCCTGGCGTCGGCCTTCAGCGACTTCTACGAGCACACCCCGGCGATCGTCCGTGAGGAGGACGCGCGGGCGCGGCGGTTCCGGCGTGAGCTGGTCGCCGCGACGCGAGCGACGCTCGCCGATGCCCTGCACAGTCTCGGCATGGGTGCGCCGGACCAGGTCTGAGGACGTCCCGCCCGGTGTAACGGCGATATGTGCGTGTCGTCACACGCCATCGGCGCCGATCATACGATCGTGTAACGACGGCACCACGGAGTATCCGATCCCGATCGTGCTGATGGGCCAGGCTCCATAGGGTGTGGCCGAAGCGCACAACGACTCCTCGCTGCACGCCATGCCCTTCACGGGCAACCTAATGGCGCAGTGGGGTGCGAGGCGCAAAAGAGGACCTCATATGATCCGACGCCTTTCGTTGATGCTGTCGATCGCGGTGACCATCGGGCTCTTCGCGACGACATCGCGCGTCTTCCTCGCCTCGCAGGCAGTTGCGAATCCTCATGCCCACGTGATGGTGATCGCCGAGGAAAATCACGCGTACTCATCGATCATCGGGCAGTCGGCCGCTCCGTACATCAACAGCCTTGCCAGCACCTACGCACTGGCGACGAATTCGTATGCGAGCACTCACGATTCCCTTGGGAATTATCTCGGACTGATCAGCGGCAGCATCCAGGGCGTTCCGTTTGGCACCGATAAAACGCCACTCTGCTACCCGTGCTCCGCTCCGACGCTCACCGACGAGCTGACCCACCAGGGAACATCGTGGAAGGCGTACATGGAATCGATGCCGGCCACCTGCGACACGACCCTTGGCTCATCAGGCAACTACGCGGCACGCCACAACCCATTCGTGTACTTCTCGGGTGTGACCACCACGCCCGCAGAGTGCAACAGCGTGGTTCCCTTCACAACCGCACAGATCGCGACCGACCTCAACAGCAGCGCCGCGCCCGACTTCGTGTGGATGACCCCGAACCTCGTCGACGACATGCACAGCGGCACGATTCAGGCGGGCGACGCGTGGCTCCAGAGCACGATGGCCACGGTGCTGGCTTCGGCCTGGTACCAGGACAACGGCGTGGTGATCATCACCTGGGACGAGAGCGCCGGCTCTGACAGCTCTGGGTTCAACGGTACCGTCGGTGGCCACATCGCCACCATCGTTGTGTCGAAATCGAGCCACGGATCCTGGAGCGCCGGCCTGAACCAGTACGGGACGCTCCGTGCCATCGAGGAGACGTATGGAGTCGGACTGCTCGGTGCCTCGGCGGACATCGCCAACGGCGATCTCTCAGGTGCGTTCGCCGGCGGCACGCCACCACCGCCAACGCCGACGCCAACGGCGACGCCGACGCCGACGCCGACGGCAACGCCGACCCCCTCGCCTTCTCATTCCCCCGCACCGACACCAACCGCCTCGCCGACGCCCGCCCCGCCCGCCGGACTCAAGCCCGAGCTATCAGGACTGCTGGATCGGCAGCATGCGCCCGCGCTCCAATTGGCGCCTGATCTCGGTGGTTGGGTCGTCAATGTGACCTGGGCTTCGCTGCAGCCAACGCAAGGGGGTCCCATCGCCGCCAACAACGCCATCGATCAAGCGATCGCGCTGATCCGCAGCAATCCCGCATACGCGCATATGCATCTGCGCTTGCGAGTGACTGCAGGAGTTGGGTCGCCGGACTGGGTCAAAACTCTTGGCGGTGCGCCCGTGTACATCTACAACAACACGGACAGCGTGGGCGGCACCGTGCCTCGCTTCTGGACTGCCCCCGTCGAGCAGGCGTATGCGAGCTTCCAGACGAGCCTCGCCGCGAAATATGACAACGCTCCGGAGATTCAGGATGTCTCCATCACCGGCTGCATGACCATCTACGCGGAGCCGCTGATTCGCGAAACCTCGAGCGCTCTGACGGTCAGCGATCTTCTCGCCGCCGGCTACACATTGGCCGCTGACGAGCATTGTCAGGACCAGGAGATCATCGCTCACGAAGCCTGGAACCACACGCACTCCAGTCTCGCCTTCAATCCGTACCAGGTCATCAACGCCAACGGAACCACCGGAGTGGACAAGGTATTCACGCAGAGCCTCATGGGATATTGCCGTCAGATGCTCGGCTATCGCTGCACCCTTGGCAACGATTCGATCCGGACTCCGATCAACACCCTGGGCCCGAACTATCCGGCGATGTATGCGTCGATACAGGCTGCAGGTCCGACCAGCTTCTTTCAGACCTCCACCCTTGCGAGAGTCGGCAACCTCCAGCTCACCATCCGCTGGGCGATCAGCCAGGGCGCGAGCGATGTCGAATTGCCAAGTGGCTATGGAACGACGCTCTCGTCAAGCACCATCGGGTGGGACGACCTCGCGCTGAGCGGGAACGCAACCTGATTCGTCGTTGCAGTTGACCCTCGCACCGAGCGAGTAACCAGCCCCGGCGATGCGATCCATCGCCGTGGGCTGGCGGGCAACTCCTAGAAGGCGATCACGGCTCCAATGCGACCAAGGCATACGCGCCTTGAGTCGCGAAGTTGAAGGTGCAGATGTAGACCCGTCCATTGGCGATCACCGCGCTCCCCGTGAACTCTCGCCCGGCGGGGCTCCCCACGCTGCCGATCCGCGCGCCCGTGCTGCTGTTGTACATGACCAGACTGCTGATCTCCGGGAAGTCGACGTACACAACACCGTTGGCGATGCTCGGCGCAAAGAGCTGCCCGAGTGAATCCGGCTGTGACCACACAGTGCGGCCGGTCGAGGCATTGAGAGCGAATGTGCCGGGGTAGGTGCCCAGGGCGGTGACGAAGACCAGTCCGCCGGCGACAGCGGGGGCGCTGATCGACGAACCGATTTTGTTTGAGTGCCACAGCATTGCTCCGTTGCCGGCGGAGAGCGCATACACAGCGCATCCACTCACGAGGAGGCTCGACCCCGAGACGGTCACCGCCGATTCGCCACAGCTGTCGACGAAACGCGTCCAGACGAGTGCGCCGGTCTGAGCATTCAGTTTGTAGACATCACCAGTCCCCGGGGACCCGATGAACAGCCAGTGGCCATCGGTGCTGACCGCGGGGGTCGCCAACGGCGGGCCGCCGGACCGTCCGCAGTGGACACATGTCTTCCACAGCATCGTGCCGGTTGTGGCGTTGATCGCGACGACCACCCCGTCCGAACCGCCCGCGAAGACGATGCCTTGATACGTGGAAGGTGGCGTCGTGTAGAGATCACTTTGCAGGCACGCGACGGTGCTTCCAGCGGTGCTGATGGCTGCGGTTCCCGGATCATCGAGGCCGACCCAGACCTTGGCGGCCGCGAAGGCCGGGGCGGTGGTCTGCTCTCCGGTGTTGCATGCATTTCCCGTCCAGTTGATCGATCCGGTCACGGCGTTGATCGACTGGACCGATCCGTCGGGCGACGCCGCCAGATACACCGCGCCGTTGGCCACCACGGGGTCGGGTCCGGTACCGATCGGCGTGTCGAATGCGGGTACCAAATGGCTGACGTTGGAACGACTGAGCGTGGTTTCGAAAAGGTTGGCATTGGTGTGCTGAGCGTTGAAGCCGGCCTGCGTCCAGTTCACACCCGATGTGGCGGCGACTGCACCGACGCTCCCCGAGAGCGAGACGATGCCGGCGACGAGCGCTGCGGCGTTCCCCAGTCTCAGACGGTTCATCGTCCCCCCCTCCGTGACGCGATCGCTCGGGACCAGTCATCCGACGTCGTGTGAGCCCGTCCGTGGGATCGCCGCGGTGACTCGTGAGCGCAGGCTGACGGTTATCGCCGCGAATGCTACGCTCCAGCACTGGCTCGCGGCGCCGGCGCGGCCCGTCGGCCACGAGCAGTGTGACGGGACCCTTCCGAACCGCCCATGCCCCGTTCGTCTAGTGGCCCAGGACACCGCCCTCTCAAGGCGGAGACCATCGGTTCGAATCCGATACGGGGTACCAGACTTCCGTGGCGCGTGGACATGTATCCGTGCATCCGGCGATCCACGTTCGCGAGGTCGTCGACCGGATGCTGCGATGAAGGTCACGAGGCGCATCCGAGGCGTAACAAGATGGATGCACCTGCCGCGATTGGGCCCGTCCTGCGACTACGCTGTGGTCCTGGCGCCGCTTCGTGGGTGCCGAGGAGTTACCAACGTTGGACAAGCTGAAGCCGTGGCAGCGGCTCTCACGGAAACAGTCGGGCGACGCCGGGTCGGCCGACGGGGACCATGACGGTCTGGGCAAGTGCCTGGACGGCGAATGCTCCAAGCCTGCGACCTGTCGCTGCACGTATGTCGACCGCCGTCAGGTGAGGTGCGGCACGACCTGGTGCGATGAGCACAGCAGGATCGTCCTCGGCCTTCCATACTGCCGCCGCCACGCGACGGTTGCCCCCTCTCTGTCGAACGGCTTCTTCACCCACATGCTCCCCGACGTCGAGAACCGCGCGCCGTCCCTCGCCACCTGGGTCGGCGGCGAACTGGACACTGCGGTGCGCATCGCGCTCACCGCCGACGCCCCCCACAAGGACGCCTACGTGGTCAGCGGTGCGGTGCGTCCGGTGCGCGTCCCGGGAAGCACGATGCCCGTCTGGCTCCGCTCATGGACGCTCGTCGACAGCACGGGCGTCCTTCAGCACGTGTCCATCGAGGTCGATGAGGAGGACGATCGCGCCGTCGTGGTGCGCGTCGCCGGCGAGCCCATGGGGCGCCACCAGCCGCCGTGGATCGGCCGCCCACGCACCGAGTCGATCGAACCCGAGCTCGACGCCGCGGCGCGACAGGCGTTCCGCATCACGGTGATGCACGACATCGAGCTCGGATTGCTGGGTGCTCGCATGGAAGTCGCTTCCTGATCTGATCCGCCTGCGGCGCTATGCTTGACGCCGCATGTTTGCAACCACTGCACCCGGCCTCTCGGTGGTGATCGGCCTCCCCATCGCGTTCGTGCTGCTCGCCGCCGGAGCGTGCCTGACGCTCTTCATCCTCTGAACTCGGCCGGCTCCTAGGATCGGGGCTCAGGCCAGCGAGACGAGCTCGACGTCGACCACCAAGGTTGCGTTGGGCGGCACATTCGCCGAGGAATTCCCGGCCGCTCCGAACCCCAGCGCCGGCGGGACGACCAGCCGCCGGGTTCCACCAACTCGCATGCCGGGCACGCCAAGTCTCCAGAACTCGAGCGTCGACGGGTTCGCGAGCTGGAGAGCATTGGCCGGCTGGTTCGCTCCCCGGGTGGTGATGATCTGCTTCCCGGTCGAGAGCCAGACCGTGAACTGGACGTTCACGTTGGCGGTGGCCTTGGCGACCGCACCGCAGCCGAGGCTCAGATCGGCGAACTGAAGCCCCGACTGGCCGGATTGGAGCGGTGTCGAACTCGCGAAGGAGTCCGAGGCCGAGACCGGACGCGGCGTGGAGCAATTGGGCGGTACCGGGGTGATGTGGCTGCTCACGGGCACCGCGTTGCCACACGCGGCGAGCGCCAGAACCGCCAGCGCGGCCCCGGCCAGAGTGCCCGCGAGACGGCGGCGCAGAGTGCCGAGGTGGTGAGGCATCGGCGGCGAATCGTACCCCGACGCCGCGTACAATCGAATCAGCCCATCTCTTCAAGGAGCCCCAGCAACCATGGCAAACACGATCAAGGAATCCAAGGGTGTCGCCTCCCAGCGTGACATCCTCACCCACGTCCGGTGCCCGATCTGCAACAACCTCATGCGTCAGAACGAGATCGGGGTGGAGATCGCATTCCGGCACAGCCGCCGTCCCGGAGAGCCCCGGCGCGAGCGGATCATCAAGCACACCAAGAACTGCAAAGCCGCGTAGGGCAGCGCTGATGCGGGCGTGGACCAGCGCGTAATGGCCATCGAAGTCCCGCTGTTTCCGCTCGGCACCGTGCTCTTCCCGCACATGCCCATGTCGCTTCACATCTTTGAGGAGCG
Organism: Candidatus Dormiibacterota bacterium; assembly: GCA_963709585.1. GTDB lineage: Bacteria > Chloroflexota > Dormibacteria > Aeolococcales > Aeolococcaceae > Palsa-851. Next base: position 216,042 of record CAVPXI010000006.1, read on the forward strand.
CTACAAGACGATGATGCGTGACTGCCGCAGGTCATCGACGACCTTCGGCATCGTGGCCATCCGCTCGGGCCAGGAGACGGGCAGCGGCGCGGTCCCGTTCGAGGTCGGCACCCTGGCGCAGCTCGACGAGATCGAGGAGCTCCCGGACGGCGGGTACAACCTCGTGGTCGTGGGAGCATCGCGCTTTCACATCGATGCGCTCAGCCACAACCGGCCGTATCTCGTCGGAACGGTTCACTACCTCCAGGACGTCCCGGCCCCGGCGGGCGACACCGAACGCCTCGCATCAGCGGTGACCTCGGCATTTCGCGGGTACGCCGGGCAGCTCCGCGGGATCGGTCAGGAAGATGCTTTCGAGTTCGGTGTGCCCACCGACCCGGAGTTGCTGTCGTATCTCGTCGCCGCCGCGATGCAGGTCGAGACCGCGCAACGGCAGCGCTTGCTCGAGATCGACGGCACCGCAGAGCGGCTCGCGGCCTGTCTGCGCCTGCTCCGCCGTGAAGCGGCGCTCCTCGACCGCATGCTGGTTCGCTCGAAGGACCACGCCGGCACCTCCAGCCTCAACTGAACGTGACCATCGCAGAGCGGTTCTCCCTCGACGGACGCGTCGCCCTTGTCACCGGTGGGAGCCGGGGCATCGGACTGGCGATCGCCACAGCGCTCGCCGAGGCGGGGGCAACCGTCGCCCTCAACGCCCGTCATGCGGACGCGTGCGAGGCCGGGGCGGCGCAGATCATCGCCGGCGGCGGCACGGCGATCGCCGTGCCCGGACACGTCGGTGACGCCGCGACCTGCGAGGCGATGGTCGCGGGTGTGATGCTTCAAGCGGGACGGCTCGACATTCTGGTGAACAACGCCGCAACCAACCCCCAGTTCGGGCCCATCCTCGACGCAGACGAGGGGGCGATCAACAAGATCTGGGACGTCAACGTCATGGGTCCGATCCGGCTCACCCGCCACGCGGTCGCCGCGTGGATGCGCGAGCACGGTGGCAGCGTCATCAACATGGCGTCGGTCGCGGGGATACGCCCCGAGGCCCTCACCGGCGCTTACAACGCCAGCAAGGCCGCACTCATCACGCTCACGCGTACGCTCTCGCGGGAACTGGGACCGCTCGGGATCCGGGTCAATGCGATCGCCCCGGAACTCGTCGAAACCAAGCTCGCGCGCTACCTCGTGGAAACCCCCGAGGTCCACGAGCGCATCCTTGCGCAGACCGCGCTCGGCCGCCACGCCGTTCCCGACGAGATCGCGGGCGCCGCGCTGTTCCTCGCATCGGACGCAGCGTCGTTCGTGACCGGGTCTGTCCTGGTCGTCGACGGAGGATGGAGCGCGTAGGCGAAACATTCCCATGTCGCGAATGGGAGAATCGCGAAGAGACGAGGGCACTCGGAGGGTTATCAGCAATGTCGAACGACCAGGGACTCGGTTTTACGCTCAGCCGGCGGGCCGAGCTCAATCCAGATGCCACCGCCCTCATCTTTCGCGAAGAACAGTGGACCTATGCGCAGCTCAACCAGCTCACCAACAAGCTGGCTCACGGGACTCCATGCGCTGGGTGTGAACCCCGGCGACCGGGTCGGCTTCCTCGGGCTCAACCACCCTCGCTTTCTCTTCACGCTGTTCGCGGCGGCAAAGCTCAATGCAATCTTCGTGCCGCTCAATTTCCGGCTGACGGGCCCCGAGCTCAGCTTCATCATCAGCGACGCGGGGATGCACACCCTCGTGTACGAGGAGGCGTTCGCGTCCATCGTCAACTCGATCCGTGGCGACCTGAGCGTGCAGGAATACGTCTGCGCCGTCGAGCAGAGCGGCGCGCGTGGCTTCGACTCACTGCTGCACGATCAGCGCGACACCGAGCTCGACTACCCGGTTGCGATGAGCGACGTTGCGCTGATCATGTACACCTCGGGGACGACCGGCCGTCCGAAGGGCGCGATGCTCACCCACGGCAACGTCATCTGGAACAACATCAACGCGTTGCTCGCTGACGATGCAACCTCCCAGGAGATCACCCTCGTGGTCGCGCCGCTGTTTCACATCGGCGGGCTGAACGTCACGCCGCTTCTCTGCTTGTTGAAGGGAGCGACCGTCGTGATGGAGCAGATGTTCGAGCCGGGCATGGTGCTCGAGAACATCGAGAAATACCGTGTGACGTCGATGTTCGGCGTGCCTGCCATGTATCTGTTCATGGCCCAGCACCCCGACTTCGCCACGCGCGATCTGAGCAGCATCCGCGTCCTGTCGTGCGGCGGCGCGCCGGTACCGGAAGCGCTGATCAAGATCTACGCTGCGCGCGGCCTCCCATTCAACCAGGGCTACGGCCTCACCGAGACAGCTCCGTTCGCATCCTTCCTTCCGTCGTCAATGGCGACACAGAAGCTCGGTTCCGCGGGCATCGCGCCGTTCTTCACCGACGTCAAGATCGTCGACGACGACGGCCACGACGTCCCCGACGGCGAGCGCGGCGAAATCGTCGTTCGCGGCCCGAACGTGATGAAGGGCTACTGGAACCGCCCCGACGCCACCGCGGAGGTACTCGTGGACGGGTGGTTCCACACCGGTGACGTGGGAACTCGTGACGCCGACGGCTACTTCTTCATCGTCGATCGCAAGAAGGACATGATCATCAGCGGCGGCGAGAACGTATATCCGGCCGAGATCGAGGACGCGCTCTACCGGCACCCCGGTATCAAGGAGGTCGCGGTCATCGGCGTGCAGCATGCGAGCTGGGGCGAGACGGTGCGCGCCGTGGTGGTGCGCAAGGACGGGGTGTCACTCACCGAGCAGGAGGTCATCGAGTTCTCGCAGGACAAGCTGGCTCGATACAAGCAACCCAAGTCCGTCGTCTTCGTCGACGTGCTGCCGCGGAATCCCGCGGGAAAGGTGCTGAAGTTCGATCTCCGCGAGAAGCACGGTCAACCCATCACCGAAGCCGCGTCACCCACCGCGCCCGAGGGGGCCGCAACCACCGCGGGATGAGCCCGCAGAGCTACGTGATGTCGATGACGAGGCGAGCGCCCGATAGGTAGTACGCGTCGAACGGCGCGTTCTTGCGCAGCGTGATCTTGAAGATCAGGCGACCGGTGTTGCGCACCATCGGGAGCGGCACCACCGACGCGACCACCTGCCCCGGCGGCATCACCGCGACGTTCGCCGCGCCGTTGACGCCGCTGAACTCGACGTACAGCGTCGTCGATCCCGCGTAGCCGATCACCGTCGCCGGGCTTCCCGTGACGGAGTTGGGGAACGCCATGTCGAAGACCAGGCGGAAGTCGTTGGGATGCTCACCGTAGCGAACGTCAGCCACCGAGAACCCGCTGCTCCCTGTGCCGAGGGTCTTGGCTCCGGTGAGTTGCTGCGGCGTCGGCGCTGCGGGGATGATGGCGGTGGGCGCGGGAGCGGGGGTCGCGACCGGGAGCGGCGCCGTCGTGGGCGGTGTGGTGGCGCGTAGCGTCGGCGTCGACCTGGGAATGTTGGAGGCGACCAGCGGGCCTGTGGTGGTCACCTGCCTGCCGATGAGCAGACCGACCAGCATCAGGAGCACTGTCACGGCGCCAAACAGCCACAGGCGCCGGTCGCGATCGGCTGCCCCGACCGCGGGACCACCGAGCGGCAGCACGTGACGACCGGTCACCGGTTGGGCCGGGTTCCACCCACGGCGATCCGACCGCTGCGAGTGGAGGCGGCGGACGTGACGTCCCGGAACCGGTAGAGACGCCGGCTCTGCGTTGACCCCGAACTGCGTTTCGTCCCCTGGAGAATCCGCGATGTCGATCTCGGGGGTGGGCATAGGGGCGACAACGGCGCTGAGATCCTCGACCGTAGCCGCAGCCGCCGGGTCCGCTGGGATGGGCGAGCGTTCCTGTGGAGCCGCGAGGCCGGCCACCTCGTTGAGCACGTCGGCCAGCTCGAGCGGCGCCGCGGCTTCGTTCGTCTGGCCTGGGTCGTGCACCGCGGGCACGTCGGAATCCGGCGAGTCGTTCTCGACGACCGCCTCGCTCGACACCGGCTCGGCGGTGATGCGCGCCATGAACCGGTTGACTCGTTTCGATTTGACCGGTGGCGGCGGTGAGGCCTCGACGGCTTCAGGGGCGGCTTCGGCCACGATCGGCGCGGTGTCGCTCCAATGCTGGGAGCGAGCGCGCTGATTCCATTTCGGTGCGCCCACGCCGCTGACGATCTCAACTCCCGAATCGAACTTCGACCCCGCTCCACGCCGGAGCGCGAGGCGAACCGCGAGCGCGTCGCGGAGGCGCTGGAACGCGTTCGGCCCGGCGACCAGACGCGGTGCTGCCGGCACAGGTGCCGATGTGGACAGGTCGGGTGGTTGCGGCTCGGTTGAGGCCTGGGGCGGCTGCGGCGCGCGGAACGCGGCTTCATCCCGCGGGCGAGCGTCCGGCTGCGGCTCGGCGTCGAGGTCGGCCGTCGGCTGGGGGTAGGGCATGATCATCGGTTCGGGGGCGGAAAATGCGTGCACCGGGGGCGGCGCGGGGATCGTGGTTGCGATCTGGTCGATGGTCTCGTCCCAGAGTAGGAGTTCTGGCGGATCGGCGACCGCGATGGTCGGCGAGCGTTCGCCGATCAGTTCGCGGGGCTGCGCCTGGTCGTGCCCTTTGCGCGGCGACCATGGCAACGCGGCTCCGCGTTCCGCGCCGAACCACGGTGGAGCCTCGACTGAAGCCGGTCGGTCGTGGCGCACAGGTCCTTCGGGCAAGTCGTCCTCCTCGGCGATCAAACCGATCTGGCTGAACAGGTCGTGCACGGCGTCGTCGGGCACGTGGACGCGCGCGAGATCCCCGATGCGCCCCGATTCCTCGCGGAGGTGGCCGATCGCCGTGCGGCAACGTTCGCACGCGACGAGGTGCGCCTCGAGCTCACCGGTCGGCTCGGGGTCGAGCTCGGCGTCGATGTAGCTGCTGAGCGCGAGGAGGCTGCACCTCATAGGGCGATCTCTCGATAGATCGAACCGAACTCCCGGCGCGCGGCCGCGACCAGCCGGGCTGCCGCCTCGGGCGAGCACTCCAGCGCCCTCGACATCTCGCTGTAGTCGAGACCGCACAGATCGCGGAGCAGCAGCGCCGCCCTTCGGTCGAATCCGAGCATGGCAAGGGCGCGCTTGACGGTGTTGATGCGACCGGCGCTGACGTCGTCGACCTCGACGCGAATCGATCCGGAGCCACGCCGGAACATCCGGCCGATGCCCTGAGGGCGGGGTGGAAAGCGCTGACCGTGCCGGCATGCGCGGGTCACCGCGCGATAGAGGGCCGCCCGGCCGTCGACGCGCAGACGCGCGGGTGGGTAGCGGCTCGCGTGATGGATGCCGCCGGCGACGTACGCCACCGCGTCGGCCTGGTGATTCACCAGGTGGGTGGCAAACGTGACGAGATCATCGAGCTGCTCGCGTGCGGTAGCGGCAAGCTCGCGCGCCTCGGGAGCGATGTGTGCTGAGACGTTGATCATGACGTTTGCGCTGTTGGGGCGCGGAGTACGGTCGAAGAATAGCCGGGACTCCGCTCTGCGGTCAAGGCGCGAGATCAAGACGAAGTGTGCACCAACTCCCCGCCGGTGATCCCGGGCGGCCGTTCGAGCCCGGCTCGAAGCCACGCGGTCGCGGGCATGCCGATGTCGGCGACCCAGATGGCGCCGGCGTGACTCGCGCCATCGCCTCCCTGCAGACCGCGCTTCATCGCGGTCAGCGTGCAGGTCAGGGTGGCCTGCACCGTCGGGTCGAACGCCTCCCCGGTCGTGGCATCCAGACCGCTCGGAACGTCGACGCTGAGGACTGGAATCCCGGACCGGTTGAGCGTTCGGATCGCGCTCGCCTGGGGCTCGCGGGGCGCGCTGCGCAACCCGGTGCCAAGGATCGCGTCAATCACCAGTTCGGCTCCCCTCACGACGCGGCGAACGGCTGCAGGGTCCGCGTTCACCACCACGTCGACGCCGCAGGAGCGCGCCGACACGACGTGATCGCGCACGACACCGGTCACCTGCGCCTCATCGCCGAGCACGGCCGCCCGTACCGCACATCCCCAGGTCGCGAGATGTCTCGCGGCGACCAGTCCGTCGCCTCCGTTGTTGCCATACCCGGCGACAACGCCGACACCGGACGGCCGCCCCAGATGGCGCCACGCACACCGCGCAACCTGCCATCCGGCGATCTCCATGAGCTGGAGCGTGGACACGCCGCACTCCGCGGCCGCGGCGTCGAGGCGCGCCACGTCCTCCGACGTCAGCTCGCCGAGCCCTCCGTCGGTCTCGGGGCTCGCGCTCACGCCAGCTCGACCTCCACGGTGTCACCCGCGCGCGGACCACCGACAGCCACGGCGCCGGTGCCGTGGCCGGCAATCTCGAGGTGACCGGCGCTGCCGATCAACGCGCTCGATCCGGCGGCGATCTGCGCGTATGTGGCAACCATGGCGGCGGAGCGGCCACCCGGCCAGGTGACCGAACGGACGGCTGCGCCACCGAAGTCGCCGGCGCGGATGGTCGTGATCGCGTTGCCAAAGTGGTCGACCACGACGACCCTCCCGGTGATGCGGTTGCCCACCCGCACCGCGAAGGCGCCGGCGAGGACGACCGGGTCGTCGATCGGATCGCCGGGGACGTCGAACCGTTCCTTTGATGACAGCTCCGCCGCGAAGGGCGCGAAGACGTCGCGACCGTGGAACGTCGGCGACGCGTCCCGCGCGATGTCGATGCTCACAGCCCGACGATCCTCCGGCGGGGTCTCATCCCAGAGGTACGACACCAGACCGTTGTCCGGAGCGACGCAGCGGGTGCTGCCCACTTTGATGGCGATTGCGCGTCGCTCCGTGCCGACGCCCGGGTCGACCACGGCGCAGAACACGGCTCCTCCGCTGAAGGCCCGCGCCAGCGCCTTGAGCTGGTACGCGCCCGCGAGCACATCTCCAAAGGAAATCCCATGCGTTCCCTCGACACAGATGGCGTGGGGGTCGACACGCAGGGCAGCGCCGGTGAGCGCCGCCGCATATGCGTCGTCGCGTCCGAAGTCGGTGACGAAGACGATCGGCTGCCGCATGGCGGACTTCGCTACCGTACCAGCGATGGAGAATCCGCCGAGCGCCCCCGAGCAGGTACCGGTGGCGGCGGCCACGGAGGACCGCGCGCGCCGAAGAAGGCCGGTCTGGGGGATGCCGGTCGCGGTGATCGCGCTGGTCGTGATCGTGGTGCTGTTCGTTGTCGGCTTCACCGGGCTCTTCGCCAACCCGGTGCGATCGGTGAGCTCCGACGGGACTACGACGCTCTCAGGAAGCTTCGAGCCCTACCAGTGCAACCCGGCGAGCTGCGACGGGTACATCTCCGCCGGGGCACGCAGCGTGTTCGTGGTTTTTCCGCACGGATGCGCACCGCCTCAGCGCGCCGCGACGATCACCGTACCGGCAAACCCGCGCCGGATCTGGGCAACGCCTCGTACCGGGCGACCGCCTGCCCCTGAACGGCTACTCCCAGCGGAGGCTCTTTACGCGGCGGGTGCGATCCCTGTCAGGCGCCATCCACGATGGGCCACCAGCCAGCCCCCATCAGCCACCTCGTGAGCCTCGTCGTCCGCGGCCGTGTCGACCGCCGGGTCGCGCTCGAACGTCCAGTCCTGGGTGCCCGAGGTGCTGCCGTTGATGCTGAAACGGACGACGGCTCGCTCCCGACCGTTCGCGACGGTTGCCGCTGTGACTTCCGCCGACACGATGTCCGCATCCAGCGCGGGCGCTCCGTCGTTATGGGCGTCCTGGAGCACGCGAAACGCATCTCTGGCGATCAGCAGAAAGCGATCGGGGCTGAACTCGGGGTCAATACGTGTCACCGACTTCGAGATCGAGGCCAGGAACGGCTGCTTCGCCACGTTCGTGAAACTCACGGTCGAGGTCGGTGAGCATCGTGGTGTCCAGCGCGTCGAGTTGCGCTTCGTCGGCCTCACGTTTGGCGAGACGGCTCCCGATCCCGGTGACGTGCAGGAATCCGGAGCCGAGTGACTCCCCGAGGGAGTGGTCTGGCAGCGCGTCGCTCATGGAGATACCTCTGAAGCCGGATTCGCAGTTCGAATCTACTCAGCGCCGCTCCATGCCAGTCCGGGTGTCGGCGGGTTGTAGCCGATCGTTGATCGAGTCATCGCGACTGTCAGATAAAGAAAAGAGCGGCCCGGGAATCCCGGACCGCCCTTTCAGGAATCGGATCAGTTGCCGATCAGTAGTCCGGCATCGGCGGACCCGCCGGTGCTCCCTTCTTCTCGGGAATGTCGGTGATCAGCGCCTCGGTGGTGAGCAGCAGCGCGGCGATCGAAGCCGCGTTCTGGACCGCCGAGCGGGTGACCTTGGTCGGGTCGATGATGCCGGCCTTGACCATATCGACGTACTCGCCCTTGGCGGCGTCGAAGCCCTGGCCCTTGGGGAGTGACTTCACTTTGTCGACGACGACGGAGCCTTCCATGCCCGCGTTCTGGGCGATTTGCCGGAGGGGCTCCTCGAGGGCGCGGCGAAGGATGTTCACACCGGTGAGCACGTCGCCCTCGGCCTTGACCTTGTCGAGCGCGGGTATCGCGTTGACGAGCACGACGCCACCACCGGGCACGATGCCCTCTTCGACCGCGGCGCGCGTGGCGGACACGGCGTCCTCCATACGGTGCTTCTTCTCCTTGAGCTCGGTCTCGGTCGGGGCGCCGACCTTGATCACTGCGACACCGCCGCTGAGCTTGGCGAGACGCTCCTGGAGCTTTTCCTTGTCCCAGTCGCTGGTCGACTTGTCGATCTCGGCCTTGATCTGCTCGATCCGGCCCTTGATCGCATCCTTGCTGCCGTTGCCCTCGACGACGGTGGTGTCGTCCTTGGTGATGCTCACGCTGCGGGCGCGGCCGAGCGAGGTGAGCTGCGCGGAGTCGAGCTTGAGGCCGACTTCCTCGCTGATTACCTGGCCGCCGGTCAGGATCGCGATGTCCTGGAGCATCGCCTTGCGACGATCACCGAAGCCTGGGGCCTTGACCGCGACCGCGTTGAAGGTGCCGCGGAGCTTGTTGACGATGAGGGTGGCAAGCGCCTCGCCCTCGACATCCTCGGCGATGACGAGCAGCGGCTTGCCGCTCTGGACGACCTTCTCGAGGATCGGGAGCAGGTCCGCGATCGCCGAGATCTTCTTGTCGGTGATGAGGATGTAGGGATCCTCGAGCACGGCCTCCATGCGCTGGGCATTGGTGACCATGTACGCGGAGATGTACCCCTTGTCGAACTGCATGCCCTCGACGAGCTCGAGTTCGGTCTCGAGGCCCTTCGACTCCTCGACGGTGATGACGCCGTCCTTGCCGACCTTCTCCATCGCGTCGGCGACGGTCTCGCCGATGGTGGGGTCCGCCGCGGAGATCGACGCGACCTGGGCGATCTTCTCGCGCTCCGAGATCGGGATCGACTGTTCCTTGATGGCCTTGACGATCGCCTCGACGCCGAGCTCGATGCCCTTCTTCAGCTGGATCGGGTTGGCGCCGGCGGCCACGTTCTGCAGGCCGGCGGCGATCAGTGCCTGGGCGAGCACGGTGGCGGTGGTGGTCCCGTCACCAGCGATGTCGTTGGTCTTGCTCGCCACTTCCTTGACCAGCTGGGCGCCCATGTTCTCGAAGGGCTCCTCGAGCTCGATCTCCTTGGCGATCGTGACTCCATCGTTGGTGATGGTCGGCGAGCCGAACTTCTTGTCCAGCACGACGTTCCGGCCCTTGGGGCCGATGGTGATCTTGACGGCGTCGGCCACCCGATCGACCCCTCGTTTGAGATGGGCGCGGGCCTCGACGTCGAACAGCAATTGCTTGGCCATGGTTCCTCCTGGTTTGATCCTCTAGCCTAGGGTTCCAGGAGCTAGTTTAGCACTCGGGTGGTCTGACTGCTAGCGGGTGGCAGGGGGGAGTGCTAAACGACGGCCGCCGGATCGCACCACCGCTGGTGCGATCCGGAAGGGCCGCCCATTCCCTTCGGAACTCGGTCAGCGACCGGGGTTCTTGACGTGGCCTTCGGTGTCGTCCTCGTCAGGCGTCGCCCGAGGGAAAACCGAGGGCTGCTCGTCGGGGTCGGCGCTCCTGTTTGGGTACTTGTGTCCGGAGGTGTCCTCTTCGTCGGTCTCGTTGATCCGGACCCCCGGGGCTTCCTGCTCGTCTGCCTTGTCCGTGCTCATTGCCTGTCTCCTGTGGCGGCTGGGCCGCTGCTGTTGTGTTGCCCACATTCTGCGGAATCGAGATGGGGGAGTCAGTCGTCCACCTGACAGCTTCCGTGTCGGCGATCTGACACGGCGGGGCAGCGACGACAGCGCAGGGAGGAGCCGGCGAGATCAGTCGTGCTGGCCTGCTCTCCGTTGCAGCAGTTCCGGCTTCCGGATCACGATGCGCCGGCCGTCCAGCTCGACATATCCCAGCCGCTCAAAGGCGTTGAGGACCTGGTTGACGCTCTGCCGCGAACCGCCAACCATGTTGGCGAGGTCCGACTGAGTCAGATGCAGGTCCAGCGCCCGCCCCCCCGGTACGGGGGTGCCGCGCTCGTCCGCGAGGCGGAGCAGCAGTTTCGCGACGCGACCGTGCAGGTCCAGGAAGACCAAGTCGGCGGCTTGGTCGGTGAGCCGGCGCACCATCGTTCCCAGCGACCGCAGGAGACGGTCGACCAGCTCGGGCGAACCCCGAAGCGCTTCCAGCAACGCAGTTCGACTGATCAGCAACACTGTGGTGGCCTCGACCGCCGCGGCCGATGCCGACCTCAGACCGCCATCGACCGTGGGCAGCTCACCGAACACCGATGACGGTTCCAGGGTCACGAGCAGCATCTCGTCGCCGTCGGGCGAGCTCCGGTAGACCTTCACGAGGCCGGTGACGACAACACACAGTGCGTCACCGGCGTCGTCCTCACGGAAGATGACCTCTCCGCGCGCATACGACCGCCGGACCGCTCTCTCGGCAAGCCGCTCCACGGCGTCCGGCGGAAGCGTCCCAAAGAGGGAGGTGTTCTGCAGGAGCGCCTCATCGCCGCTGGTCATTCGACGTGCCTCCCTGGGCGTCACGTTTACAGGCGCGCTCCGACGGCGCCGGCGAATTGTAGAGTGCCGGAACACCATGGGTGATCGCGATTCGACGAGAGACGTGCTGGCAGATCTGACACAGCTCGCGGCCGACCTCGGCCCGGTGCTCCGCCCCCGCCGCGACGAGGAGTTTCTGCAGGCAATCGTCGAAACCGCGCGCCTCGTCTTCGACGCAGCGGCCTGCTCGATCGCGCTCTTCGACGAGCGCGAGGAGGAACTCGAGTTCCGTGTCGCCGCTGGGAGTGGCGCCGAGGCGACCATCGGCCTGCGTATCCCCGCAGATCGCGGGATCGCGGGCTGGGCGCTCATGTCCGGACAGTCGATCGCCGTCGACGACGTCCGCCAGGATCCCCGCTTCGCCGCGGATGTCGCCGAGCGCACCGGCTACGTGCCCAACGCGATCATGGCCATGCCGCTGGAGAGCGATCGTCAGACCTTCGGCGTTATCGAGGTGCTCGACCGTCAGCGGGGTGGCGGCGAAGGCGTCGACGACATGGAGTTGCTCGCCTTGTTCGCCCGACAAGCGACCCTTGCGGTCGAGACATCGCGGATCTTCTCGGGCCTCGGACAGGCGATCCTCGAGTCGGCCGCGCTCGCGACCCAGCGAGACGACCTTCGCCTCGCCCTTGAGCAGCGAGCCGCTCAGGCACCGCGACCCCAGGCGGAGCTTGCCGAACTCGCGCTGCTCTTTCACGATCTCGGCGTCCTCGGGCCCGAGGAACGGCGTGTCGCAGCCCGCATTGCAGACGACTTTCTCGCATACGCACGCAAGCAGCGCCGGTGAAGCCGGCCTGGGCGTGGCAGTTCGACCCGGCGACCCTGCAGCGAGTGCGGGCGTCGCTCCCATCGGCGATCTCACGTGAGTGGGCGTGGGAGGGGAGCACCGGGGCAGGCGTCAAGGTGGCGGTCATTGACAGCGGGATCGATGCTGCTTATCCCGGAGTCGGGCCCCTCGCCGGTGGTGCGGTCGTCGTTGCCGATGCCGACGCGCCGCGAGGCGCTCGTGTTATCGAGGGGCCGCACGAGGATCTCTTCGGCCACGGCACGGCGTGTGCCGCGATCATTCGCCAGGCCGCGCCTGATGCCGAGCTGTACAGCATCAGGGTCCTTGGCGAACGGCTGACGGGACGCGGCATCGTGTTCGCCGAGGGCATGCGCTGGGCGCTCGCTGAAGGCATGCAGGTGCTCAACATGAGTCTGAGCACGTCGCGCGCAGACTACTTCGGGGTGTTCCACGAGATCGCCGACGACGCCTATTTCCAGGGAGCGATGGTCGTGTGCGCCGTCAACAACGTCCGCGCGCCAAGCTATCCGTCGCAGTACGCGTCGGTGTTTTCCGTCGCCGCTCACGAGGGACGGGATCCATTTCGCCTCGACTACAACCTCTCGCCACCGGTTGAATTCGGAGCGCCTGGGATCGACCTCGAGGTCGGCTGGCTCGGCGGGAGGACCATTCGCGCGACCGGCAACAGCTTCGCGGCGCCGCACATCGCCGGATTGATCGCTCGCATCCTCGGCAAGCATCCGGCGCTGACTCCGTTTCAGATGAAGACGGTCCTGATGGCGCTGGCGGACAACGCCTCGTAGTCCGCGTCTGCCGCTTGTCGCTCTGCTGACAGACATTGCACCCCCGTTTCGCTGACAATGCGAGACATGACTGACAAGAAAACGCTGGTCAACCTGCTGAGTCGCAATCAACTCTTCGACGAGCTGAACAAGAAGGATGTCCTCGCGCTGATCAACTCGGCGAAGGAAGTTGACCACCGCGAGGGTCAGATGATCGTGGTCGAGGGGCATCCCGGAGTCGGTTTTCATCTGCTTCTTCAGGGCACCGCGATCGTGAGCAGAAATGGCCGAAAGCTCCGGACGCTGGGGCCTGGCGAGACGTTCGGCGATATCGCGGTCATCGACGGAGGACCTCGCAGTGCGTCGGTGCAAGCAGCGACCGCGCTCCGCACCCTGTCTCTGCCGCCATGGGAGTTCAAACCTCTGCTCCTGGAGCACCCGCGGATCGCCTACAGGCTGCTCGTCAAGCTCTGCACGCTGCTCCGAGAGGCCGAGAAGCGGCCGCCGCTCTAGTCGCCTCGGGGCTGTGAACGCGGGGCTGATGCGTTCACACGTCAGGCACGCGCTTGTTGAGCCTCGGCCGCCGCTCCGGCGTCGAGCATGAGGGCGTCAACACGTTCGATCCACGGCGCGGCGGCGAGTTCGACGAATGACGTCCGCGCGGGTACGAACAACGCTTCGGCCTCGCCGCGCCGGCCACGATGCACGAGTGTGTCGCCGAGTTCCAATCGTGAGACGGCGACCCAGAACGGCATCTGCCGCTGCTGAAACGCTGCGATCGCAGCGAGCGATTCTCGCATCGCGTCCTCTTCACGTCCCTCGAGCTCATCGAGGCGCGCGCGGAACCGCAGGATATGGGCATGCACGATCGGCCACACCGCGAGCGGGAAGCGTTCGGTTACCGCCTCGAGTAGCCGGCGTACCATCTTGAGGTCGCCCACGGCGAAAGCGGCTTCCACCGCCTCGACGATCGCCCAGCGCGAACCGTCGACAAAGTCCGAGGCGCCGCTGAAACGCTTTACGACGTCACCCATCAGCGCAAGGGCTTCACCGCTGCGCCCTTGCGCGCGGAGAATCGCGGAGCTCGCGGCGTCATGCGAGAGTTGATACTCGGGTCCCGCTCGCGCGCAGATGTCGGCCAAACGCTCGACGAGCCTGCGCGCATCGGGCTCCTCCCCGCGCCACACGTGGGGCCACGCCGCGAAGACCAGCTCGGCTCCGAGCAGCAAGTCCACCACCACCACTTCTTTGGCAAGCAAGTCGGCCACCACGCCGCTGGCTTCATCCCAACGACCGAGGTCCACCAGCACGGGTATCCGCCCGATGAGAAATTGGATCTCGTCTCGACGCAGTCCCATCAACCGTGCGAGGTCGAGCGCTGCGGCGGTGTATTCTGCCGCGCGCGCGGGTTCGAAACCCTGTAAAGAGGCAGCCAGGTTGTTATACGCACGCAACGCCGCTCCGTGAAGATCCGACGCAAGAGCCTGGTCGAGCGCACACGTCAGCAGGGCACGCGCCTCCTCGTGCCGTCCGCGACCGCCGAGGATGAGTTCCTTGGTATTGACCGCCTGGCAGAACACCTGCGCATGTCCGTGTCGCTCGGCGAAGTCCAGGGCAAGTTCGACCCGCTCCATGGCGACGACGCCGCTGCGGCCGGACAGAACCATCCGGCGCGCGACCTCCGCCGCGACCACCGCCAGGTCCTCCTCGTGGTTGGCATCGCCAAACTCCACCGCGCTGAGCTCAACGAACGCGCGCTCCATCCGATCCGCGGCTTGGTCACGCTTCAATTCGTGAGCATCGATTTCGGCCAGGGTGATCGATGTCCGAGCAGCCGCGCCGAGACGACCGGCCGCCGCGTGCAGCGCAACCGCCTCGTCGAGATGCCGCCTGGCCTTTTGTGCATGGACCTGCTGCCACGCCATCTGTCCGGCGCGAGCGTGCAGCGTGGCCAGGTCAGCGGCGTCAGCGAGCTCAAGCGCACGTTCGTAGTAGTGCTCGGCGGACGCGGCGGCAGCGAGCGATGCTGCATGGTCGCCTGCTCGCACCAGCGCATCACGTGCACGCTGGCGGAGTCCCCCTGCGTCGAGGGCATCAACGTCAGCCTCGAACGCCTCGAGGAGGTGCGAGGCGATGACTTCGGCAACTCCTTCCTCCTCGCTCCACGCGCTCTCCAGGTATGCGGCCGCGCTCAGGTGGCGCACCTTGCGATCGCGTCGGGACAGTGTCCCGTACGCGACGCTCCGCACCAGGTCTTGCACAAAGACATACTGGCCGCGCTCGGGTGATCTCGGGTCCGACTGGATGGCAAGCAGATCTTTGCTGACCAGCGTGGCGAGGCCCGGCTCGACTGTGTCCGTCGCGAGCGCCGTGACCGCCCGCAGCCCTGCGGCGGTAAAGGATTTGCCGAGGACCGCCGCATCCTGCAACAGCTGACGCTCGGCACCACCGATGCTGTCCAGCCGTGCGGCGATCAGAGCGTGGAGGGTCTCGGGGACCTCCAGCGAGTTCGAGCGATCCCTCGACGTGGAACGTGCCGCCCCTCGCGACGAGGAGGCCGCGGTCCATCAGCATCCGCACCGTTTCGACTGCGTAGAGAGGCACGCCCGCGGCGCGCTCGAGAATGCGCGCGCTCAGGTCGTCGGGAAGGCCTGGTGCCATGCCGGCCAGCAGCTGCGACATGGCCTCAGGCGGAAGCGGATCCAGAGAGAGCGAGGTGGACCCTCGCTTGCCCGTGCCCCAACCTGAACGACGATCGGCCATCTCCGGGCGCGCCAGCGTGATCACAAGGATCGGGGAGTTGCGCGACCACTCGAGGAGGTATTCGATGAAGTCAAGCAGACCGCTATCGGCCCATTGCAGATCCTCGAACACAAGGACGGTGAGGTTCTCTGCAGCGAGGCGCTCGAAGAAGAAGCGCCACGCCGCGTAGAGATCGCGCGGATCCGTGGCGACGCGCTCCTCGAGACCGACGAGGTGCGCGAGGCGGGGTTCCACCCACCGCCGCTCCTCACCCGGCTCGACGAATTCCTCGACGGTACGCCGCAACTTCTCACGCGCCAACTCCGGTGGCTCGTTGTCGAGAATGCCGGCACGCATACGCACCATCTCGCTCAGCGCCCAGTAGGCGACACCATCTCCGTAGGCGAGACAGCGCCCGCGATGCCACCAGATGGGTTCCGTGACCCCGTCGACGTACTTGAAGAACTCCCAACCGAGGCGCGACTTCCCGACGCCGGCAAGGCCGACGATCGAGAGCAGGCGCGCCGTGCGCTCCTCGCCGGTCGCGTGCAGGAACTCCTTGATCAGTCGCAACTCCCGGTCGCGTCCGACGAACGGCGGTTCCAGTCCGGTCGGGCGGAGCGCCCCTCCGGCCGCCGCAACGACGCGTTGCGCTCGCCACAGACGCTCCGGTTCAGGCTTTCCCTTGAGCTCGTGCACCCCAGTGTCCTCGTAAGCGATCGCGGCTTCCGTGGCGACGCGAGTCCCGTCACCGACATAGACAGCTCCGGGCTCAGCCGCTGCCTGCACGCGAGATGCAGTGTTGATGAGGTCGCCGGCGACCATCCCCTCGCCTCTCACTCCGACGCTGACCGCGACTTCGCCGGTCATCAGCCCCGCTCGGGCCTGCAGACCGGCCGCACCGACCTCGTCGCCAAATGCGACGACGGCATCGACCAGCTCGAGCGCTGCGCGCACCGCTCGCTCGGCGTCGTTTTCTTGACTGGTGGGCACGCCCCACACGGCCATGACAGCGTCGCCGATGAACTTTTCAACCTGGCCACCGTAGCGAGCGATGATCGTGCGCGCGGTGTCGAAGTAGCGACTCAGGAGTTCGCGGACGTCCTCAGCGTCGCGCTGCTGAGAGAGTGGTGTGAATCCCACCAGGTCGGCAAACAGCACGGTCACATGGCGGCGTTCGGTGAGACGCGCCGGCTCGATATGGGCTGGCGCAGATGAGGGGCTCGTCCGCGAGGGTTCCGCCGACAGCTGTGCGCCGCACCCGCCGCAAAAACGCTCGTCCTCGTCGTTCGGCGCCCCGCAGGCGGGGCAAGGCCGGTCCAGAGAGGAGCCACATTGGCCGCAAAAGCGCCGGCCCGCCCGGTTTGCGGAACCGCAGGCGGTGCAGGTCATCCGGGCAAGACTACTCGCCGCTGAGTAGGGTTGACGCTCGAGCCAGGCGAAGGCCGGGACCTTCAGCGATCCGGGGGGCGGGTCGAACTCAAGGTGAGCCCCGGTTACCTATGATGCACCGCGTCGACAGTGGAGTTGGGAGAACGCCATGACAAGTCGGAGCGCGCAGGTCAACTTGCTCAGCGGGGTCGCGCTCTTCGCCGGGCTGACCAAGAAGGAGGCCGGGTTCGTGCTCCAATTCATGCGCGATCATGACTATCCGGCTGGGAAGGTCATTGTCGAAGAGGGCGAGATGGGTGGCCGTTTCTTTCTCATCGTCTCGGGCACCGCAGTGGTAACGCGACGCGGACGTCGTATTCGCAGACTGGGTCCTGGCGATTCGTTCGGAGACATCGCGCTCATCGATGGAGGTCCACGATCAGCGACGGTGGCGGCGGAAACACCCGTCAGTACGTTGTCGCTGGCAGTCTGGAATTTCAAGGCAACGCTGCTCGAGAGTCCGAGCATCACCTACAAGCTGCTGCTGGCCCTTTGCAGAAGACTGCGTGATGCGGAGTCGCGCGCGCCGATCTGACCCCCGAGCGTCAGGCCACGTCCTGATGCCCGACACTCGCGTCGGCGACATTCCCTTCGATGGCGACAACGCGGTCCAGCACGCCCTGACGCAACCCATCGAGCCCGTTACGCACGTCGCCGGTTGCAGTCGCGATAGAAGTGAGCTTGGACTTCATACCGGCGATCGCATTGAGCTGCGAGCGAATGCCCTCGAGGTCGCGACGAACCGCCGCGGCATCGACAACGTCCGCATGATCCCTGACCGCGACGAGCGCCAGGGCGCGAGCGAGACGCACGGCGGCCGTGAACGCCGTGTCGTCCGGATCGTCCGGATCGAGTTCGCAGATGATGTGCTCGCCGTGCAGCGTGAACGGCGCGCATCCTGCCGGAGAGTTGCCCGCGCGATACACGGCCACAGCCACCACCGCATCGCGATTGCGCCGGGTCTCATCGAGATCGCGGCAGAGCTTGGCCAGCCCGACCCGACCGCTCTTGGCCTCGACCGCAACGCGGACGGGAAGGCCGCGCGTCCACGAGGGATCAAGCGTGATCAGAAAGTCGCCTTTGCGACTGCGTACGCTGTTGCCGACAGCGGTCCCGGTCGGCTCGACAAGATCACCGGTCCCGCGCAGCAGCGTGTCGAGACGAGCCTCGACGGCATCCTCGAAGTCCAGCCCCTTGGCGGTGCCCTTCTCCCGCTCGTCTGAGCGCGCGTCGCGTGCGGCCTCGAGGCGAATCAGGCGATCGCTGACGTCCTTCAGCATCTCGCGCATCTCGCCGCGAAATCCATGCAGTGGACTGGCCGCGAGACGCGGATCGAGCATCCGGCTGATGATCGCGCCGTCGCCGTCGAAATAGCCGGACAGCAACGTGCGCATGCGGCCGATCGCGCTGTCGCGCCGCTCCTCGTCGAAGAGATCGTCGACCAGGCGGCGCAAGGTGCCGTTCTCGCCGAGGAATTGGTCAAGCGTCCTTGGGAGCTTCCCATCCTTGGCGGCGAACGTCTCGCGCAGTGCGACGTCCAGGGCCGCGGCCGCTCTGTCATGCGACTCGTCGGTGCGATGCATGAGCCGCTCGAACTCGCGTGCGACGAAGTCGACGTTGAGCGTGACGCCGGCATTGCGCAGCGCGATGAGGCCGACCTTGAGCCCGCGCTCTACCACCGCCGGCCGATCAACCTCGGGGTGATCGCCGACGTACGCCGCCAATTCGGCGTCGTAGAGGGAAAGACCCGTGACGGCGATGTGGTCTCCCTCGACGCGAACGTCGCATCCAAGGGTGATGGGTTCTACCTTCCTGAGCATCGCTCTTCCTCACTTCTCTACCCCGCCACGGATCTCCGGCTGTGAGCGTCGGGTACCCCGGCGACAGGTGCCTGTCGCGTCAACCGCGCTCAGCGAGGACGTGCGCGCGCTGTCCGGGTCGGCCAATCAGGATCGCCACATGATGGGGCAGGTCACCCCACGAGGGAGCAAACCGCCTCTGTGGGGTACGATACAATCGTGTCATGACACAATCGCACGAGTTGCGATCCACCGCCGCCTCGATCCTCGCCCTGGCCCGGCTCAAAGCCGGTCTCAGTCAGCAACAACTGGCGCAGCGGGCGGGCGTCTCGGCGACCATGATCTCGGCGTACGAGCGCGACCTTCGTCAGCCGACCGTTCCGACCCTCGAGCGCCTTCTTGCAGCTGCCGGCCTCGAACTGCGCTACCACCTCGAGCCGCGCGACCTCCATGACGAGGTGCTTGCAAAGCTTGACTCCCACAGGACGCCTGCCGAGCGGAAGCGACGCGACCGGCAGATCGAAGTCTGGCGTCGGGCAACTCGCCTTCCTGGATAAGCAATGGCTCACGTCGTTCCGGACCCCCAGCTCAACGCGACAAGAATCGTCTCGATTCTCAACAAACACGGCGTCCTGTACATCGTCATCGGAGCCTTCGCGGCAATAAGTCAGCGCGCTCCGATTCCGCCGACCAGGCATATTGACTTCACGCCCGAAACAAGCCGACCCAACCTCGACCGGCTCTCCGCCGCGCTCAAGGAGCTCAATGCTCGAATCCGCACCGCTACCGTTCCGGGAGGCCTGGCCTTTGACCATGACGGGGCGTCGCTCGCCAACGCGACCGTCTGGAACCTGATCTGTCCGGATGGTGAGTTCGACCTGTCGTTTCAGCCTGCGGCATTTGCGGGCGGCTACTCCGATCTCGCACCCCAGGCACACCGCATTTCGGTTGGGGGTGTCGAGGTTC
The DNA here is from genome assembly GCA_963709585.1 of Candidatus Dormiibacterota bacterium. Classification (GTDB taxonomy): domain Bacteria; phylum Chloroflexota; class Dormibacteria; order Aeolococcales; family Aeolococcaceae; genus Palsa-851. The sequence continues at coordinate 235,604 of CAVPXI010000006.1, forward strand.
TCGTCGCGAGCCTCGCTGATGTCATTCGATCAAAGGAAGCTGCTGGACGGCCCAAGGATCTGCGTGTCCTGCCCACACTCTACCGCCACCTCGAGCGGCTCGACAAAGAGACCGAAAGCACAAAGTAATCCGCGCGATCAGGTCTTGATCTTCCCGCGTAACCGCTCGACCGCCTCGGCAAGGTCCCACACCATCTCGAGCGCAAGGTTGAGCTCGCTCGCCGTCGGCGGAAGCTCGTACGCACGGTGATGGCACGCGCTCGAAAGCGACTGCCAGGTCAGGGTCGCACGGCCACCAAGCTCTCGGTCGTTGAGCATGTCGCCGACACAGAGCAGCTGACAGCGCGTCGACGTGCGCTCGAGCCCGGGCGCGGTCACCTCCCAGAGTCGCGCCATTGCGAGCTCGAGTCCCTGTCGCGCGAGCAGCGCTGCTGCACGCGGCCAGAGGCCGGAGGTCGCACTGTCGTCGTCCCGGATGAGATCGCGCGCGGCAGAGACGAGCGCATGCGCGTCGGCCGTCGTGCTCATGCGCGGCGTCAACGTTCGAGCACCTTCTTCGTCAACTGCTCGACGCTGCGTATGAAGTCCTTCGCATCGCCGTACAGCTTCCCGCTGTGCGTTCCGCGATTGCACTCCCTGACCGCATCGACCGCCCAGGGGTGATGCTTCGTCAGAAACGCGGTCACGTCGCCGCTTCGTTCCGGGTCATGCAAGAGCGCCAGCGCCAGCCACATGTTCAACGTCGTCGGCGTGGCGAGGATCGCACGCACCTCCGCATACGTCTTGCCCTCGCGAAGCAGGCGTCGCGTGGCGGCGAGCGAGGACGCGGCCTCGAGTGAGAGCCTGCAGAACCCCGGGATGACGCGAAGCGCCTCCACGGGGACATCCCTGCTCATCGCAACAGCGAAGGCGTCGTCGATGTATCGCTGCACCGGATCCTGGATGCGGCGCAACTCGACGACCGACTGCTCACGCCGCACCACCTCGACAACGGTGGCGGCGATGTCGAGCGCACTCATCGCGTCGGCGAGGCGTGTGTCGTGCGTGAGCACGACCACCTGCCGTTCCCGTGCGGCGCGCGCGAGCACGGTGGCGAGGCCCGCCACCTTGGATGGATCCATCGCCTGCACCGGGTCATCGATGACAACGAACCGGAACGGCGACTCGGGCATCGATGCGCGCGGCAGGAACAACGACAAAGCCAGGCAGTTGAGCTCCCCCTAACTCATCACGCCGAGCGCCGAGCCATCCTCACCGTCGACCTTCACGTCAAGCGAGAGTCGGCGCTGCGTCTGAGCGCCCATCAGGCGCAGGTCGCCGAGCGAGACGTTGCTGTCCTGGCGCAGCTCGGTCCAGTTCGCCTGCACGGCGCCTGCGATGGGACGAAACCGTTCCTCGCGCAGCTCGTCATGCGCGTCCCTGAGCCATCGTTCGGCGTCTTTCAGGCGTACGGCTTCGCCCTGGGCCTCCTGCGCCCTGCGTCCGAGCGGCAGCCACAACGCAATCGCATCGGCGGCGGGCCGCCATGCGCGTTCCAACCGGTCGAGTTCGGCTGCCGCCGCCCTGCGCAGGTCGCCGACCGCGGCGATGAGCGACGAACCGCGCGTCTCGAGGTGGCTGGCCAGCGCGAGCGCATCGTCGTCGCCGGCAACAGCGGCCCATCGCTCCCAGAGCTCGATCACGGGCGCGACTTCGATGCCGGCGCCGGCGCCATCGCGAAGCGCAACCGGCGGCGCGGTCACCAGCTGCCGAGCCTGGCGCATCGCGCTGGCGAGCATGTCGCGGCCCTTGCGCACCGCGTCGGCCGCTGCGCGCAGCGCGACCACCTGGTCGCGCGCCTGCACACGCCACTGGTAGGTCAGCACGCCCTCGGTGCCACAGACGGGACAGCGTTCTCCCTCCGCGTGGGCGTGCACGTCGAGCGCCTGCTGCAGGAGTGAGGCGACCTCGTGGGCTCGGCCGGCGTCGGTGCCTCGCAACCGCTCGCCGGCCGCATGCGCCTCGCGCAGGGCCGCGACCGCTTCGTTGAGTCGCTCTCGATCGAGCACCGGGAGCCCCGCCAGGTCGCGCAGCTTGCGAAGGACGCTGCGCTCGTCGCTCTCGGCCTCGCCGCCGATCGTGCTCGCAACGGCCTCGAGATCCCAGGCCTTCGCGGAGAGCGATGCAGCCACGAGTCCCGCCCGTTCGTCGGTGGTCCGGTCGAGCAGCGCGCGCAGCGCCGGCAGTGCTTCGCGGGCCTGCTTGACCAGATGCTCTCGATCGAGACGCGCCCGCTGCAACACCTGCTGCGCGGTTGCGAGGTCGCCGAGCCCGAGGATGCCGGCGAGCGCGTCGTAGAGCTTCGATTGCTCGCGATCGAGCGCGTGTTCGAGCTCATTGTGTGAAAGAAGCGGTGGGTAGCCGGCCAGCTGCGGCGCCCAACCGAGCGCGTCGGCCGGCGCGGGCTTGCCGTCAATCGTCAGCGTGGAGGCGTCAACCCCGTCGCCGTCCTTCCAGATGCGGGCCACGTCGAGCGGCTGCTTGCGCCCGTCCACGATGAAGCGCGCGGCGACCCGGGTGTGCCGGTGGTGCAGGTTCTGCCAGCCATCGCGCCACACCTTGACGCGCTGCTCCCAGCGCTGATTGGTGCCGAGCAGGACCATCTCGAGCGCCTCCGAGAACGAAGACTTCCCAGACCCGTTGCGACCGACGACCAAAGTGAGCCCTGGACCCGGCTCGATCGCCAGCGTCGTGGGCGGGCCGATCCCGCGGAAACCCTCGACCTCGATGGCGGTGAGATACACCCCGCTGGGTGCTGCCCCCGCGGTACGGCTTGCCGGCGCGGAACCAGGCTCGCCGCGGAGCGCGGCATCGACAGGCTCCGCGCCCTGGAAGGCGGCGAGGATCAGGTCCGCGGCCCCGCCCGCCGGCGGATTCGAGTTCGAACCGGTCGACCACCAGGCCGAGCAGCGCGGCGTCAGGCATCCGGTGCCGATGGTGTGCCTGTCACACGTTTCAGGACGATCTCGTCGGGCGTCCTCCCGTGGTCGACAAAGTAGGTCGCGCGCCTACCGTCCTTCTCGAGGTGGACGAGCGAGCCGACCTTGAAGGTGTCGGCGGGCATGGTCAGCGGCGGCGTCCGCGACGGGCGGCCGAGGTGGGGAGGTCTGGCGGCCGGCGACGGCGGCGCCATCGACGGCATGGGAACCATTGCGGCGCCGGTCGCGGCTGCGGCCCGATGCACGTGCTGGCGGTGCACGGTCACGCTGACGGCGATCGCGGTGAGCACCAGAACCGGGACGCTGATGTACCAGTACGCGATACCGAGGGCGAGGACGACGACCAGGACGACGAAGCCCACGCAGCCGACACCGCCGGTCGCATGGGCAGCCTGTCGGGCTGCGCGATGGGGTCGCCGCCCGTAGGTCGAGAGGCCCGCCCAAAATCCTCCCGGGAGACGATGGCCGAGGTAGAAGCGCACGGGGCCATTCTGGCTCCCGCGCGCCGGCACCTTCGCGGCCCGCCTACGGCGACCGACAATGACCGTGTGCCCGAATCGACCGCCGCCCCGCCTCTGACGGAACGCTTCGCCGCCGCATTGACCTTCGCCTGGCGGGTGCACGGCCGGCAGTTCCGAAAGAAAACCGGGATCCCGTACATGGCCCACGTCCTGGCCGTCTGCGCCATCGCCCTCGAGCACGGCGCGGATGAGGACGTCGCCATCGCCGCACTCCTCCACGACGCGGTGGAGGAACTCGGAGGATGGTGCCGCGACCCGCGACCAGATCGAAGAACAGTTCGGCCACCGGGTGGCTCGGATCGTGATCGCCTGCAGTGATGCCATTGCGGTACCCGGTCAGCCGAAACCGGACTGGCGGCAGCGCAAGGAGACGTACCTTCGCCACCTCGCCAACGCCGAAGAGGACGCGCTTCTGGTGTCCGCCTGCGACAAGGTCCACAACGCCGGCTCGATCGTCGCCGATCTGCGCGCCGAGGGCGATGCTGTCTGGCAGCGATTCACGGTCAAGGATCCACGCCTCCAGCTCTGGTACTACGCCGGCGTCACGGAGATCCTCATGCGCAGGCTGCCCGGGCCGTTGACCGCGAAGCTCGGGCGGATCGTCGAGGAATTGAGCGAGCTGGCTGCCTGACTGACAGCCCGGCTGCAACCGCGCTGGGGATCAGGCTCAGCCGAGAATCCGCCGGCGCCGGTGGACGCGGCGGCGCATATGATCCGCGCCAATGAGCGCCCAACGCCCACTCGACGGCCGCGTCGCGGTGGTCACCGGATCGAGCCGCGGCATCGGGCGCGCGATGGCGCTCCGACTGGCTCGTGAGGGCGCCGCGGTCGTGATCACCGGCAAGTCCGAGAGGGGTACCGAGAAGCTTCCCGGCAGCATCCACACCGTTACCGCGGAGGTCGAGGCGGCCGGAGGGTCGGCCCTCGCTGTCCGCGTGGACGTGCGCCACGAGGACGAGGTCGAGGCGATGGTCGACGCGACCGTCGAACGCTTCGGCCGGCTCGACATCCTCATCAACAACGCGGGCGCGCTCTGGTGGCAGCCCATCCTGCAGACCCCGCCCAAGCGCTATGACCTGATGTGGGAGATCAACGTTCGCGCCGCCTATCTCTGTGCCTACTACGCGCTCCCCCACATGGTGCGGAATGGTTGGGGCCACGTCATCAACTGCTCGCCGCCCATCAGCACGCAGCCAAGCCCCGGCCACGTCGCCTACATGACCACCAAGATGGGGATGACCCGGCTCGCCATCGGGATCGCGGCCGAGCATGCCAGCGACGGCATCGCCAGCAATTCCCTCTGGCCGGTGACCATCATCGAGAGCCTGGCGAGCATCAACTGGGGCCTCGGGGACCGCAGCCAGTGGCGGTCTCCGGAGATCCTCTGCGACGCGATGATGGAGATCGTCACCACCGAGCCGCCGTCGCTCACGGGACAGCAGATCCTCGACGAGCCGTTCCTCCGCGAGCGGGGCTGGACCGACGAGCGCCTCGACGCTTACTGGCTGGAGGGCAAGCCTCCCGAGCACCCGGTTTACATCGACGGGCGCTCAGGCTCCTCGATGTAGGCTCCGATCGGTCGGCGGTCCACCCGTATGATCGAATCATGCAGTTCCTGCCAGTCGCGGAGACATGGTCCGGCGGTCGCTCGCGGTGGGAGCTGTGGGCGCGGGAGCCGTGTTGTCCGTACGTGCGCTGCTTCGCCCGCAGCTCAAGACGCAGCGGCGCCTGGTGGACTGGGCAGACGTCCGCCGCATCGCCATGTCGCGGGCCGGCGACGCAGGTGGTGGCGTCGCGATCAATGCCGAGGCGCTCGAGGCGGCGTACTCGGATATGGCCGCGCGGGTCGCGCCACTCCTGACCGAGGTCTGCCAGGTCCCGCTCAACGCCTACCCGCGATTCGTCGCGCTCGATCGTCGCGGCTTCATCGACGCCAATCTCGGCATGGTGCAGCGCCTGCTTGCCCCGGTCGAGCGAATCCGCGCGACTGTCCCCGAGTCGCTCGCCACCGGTATGAGCCGGCGTGTGCTCGACCGGTACGTCGGGGAGCTGTTCGGGCTGATGTCGCGGCGGGTCCTCGGCCAGTACGACCCGGTCCTCGACCTCGAGGACGTGCCCGCCGCCGCGCGCCAGGCGAGCGCGCTCTACCTTGTCGAGCCGAACATCGCCGGGATCGAGCGCGACCTCTCGCTCACCGGCACCGACCTCCGCCCCTGGCTGATCCTTCATGAGCTCACCCACGCCTGGCAGTTCGAGCTCCATCCCTGGCTGGGGGAGCACCTCGAGACCGTCATGCGCGGACTGATGCTGGACGCGCTGTCCGCGGACGGGGAGACGCTCCTCCCCTCGCGCCAGATGGTTCGCAAGCTCACCGATACCGTGCGTCATCAGCTCCAGACCATCCGCCACGTTCAGGCGGTGATGAGCGTGCTCGAGGGGTACAGCAATTTCGTGATGCATCGCGCCGGGCGCACCGCCATTCGCGGATCAGACCGTCTCGAGGCGGCGATGCAGAAGCGCCGGCGCCAGCGCGGGCCCGTCGAGCGTCTCGTCCTTGCGATCACCGGCCTGGAGTTGAAGATGCGCCAGTACGAGGTCGGTGAACAGTTCGCCGTCGGCGTCGTCGATCGGGCCGGGCTCAGCGCGCTCAACCGGGTCTGGGAATCCGCGGACATGATGCCGACGCTCGACGAGCTCCGCCATCCCGAACGCTGGCTGGTGCGGGCGGCCTGAGCGATGCCGGCAGCAGCGCCCACCACGGTCAAGGATCGCCTCGCAGCCCACGGACATCGGCTGACGCTGCAGCGAATGATCGTCGCAAGCGCCCTTGCCCGGACTCCGCACACCGTGAGCGCCCAGGAGCTGTACGACTCGCTCCGGGTCGAGCACCCACTGCTGGGTCGGGCCACGGTCTTCCGGACTCTGGACTTCCTCGTCGAGAACGGTCTCGCCCAGCGATTCGAGGCCGAGGGCCACATCCACGTTTACACCTCGTGCGCGGACAACCATCACCACCACCTCGTGTGCCGCATCTGCGCGTCGACCACGGAGATCGACGACACGGCGGTCGATCAGCTCATCGATGCGGTGCGCGGCGGGTACGGCTTCGCCCTCGACCACGCCGCGCTCGACTTCTACGGCACCTGCGCCGCCTGCGCGGCAGCGATCACCAGCTCCTAGTAGATCGGGGTGAGCCAGGCCGCGTATTTTGGATCGCGTCCGGTCACGACCTGGTGGTATGTGTCCTGGACACGATTCGTGAGCGGACCGGGTTCGCCGTCGCCGATACGCCTGCGGTCGATCTCGATCACCGGTGCGACCTGCGCTCCGGTGCCGACCAGGAACACCTCGTCGGCGATGTAGAGCTCCGAGCGGTCGATCGACCGTTCGCGCACGTCGAGTCCGAGCTCCTCCCGGACCAGGTGCATCACGGTGGCGCGGGTGATGCCTTCGAGAATGTTGTCCGAGGGGGGCGGTGTGATGATCTCGCCCTTGCGCACGATGAAGATGTTCTCGGCACTGCCCTCGCAGACATGGCCGTCGCCGGAGAGCATGATCGCCTCGTCGAATCCGCTTTGCAGCGCTTCGCTCTTGGCCAGCGCGGAGTTCACGTACAACCCGGTGCACTTGGTCCGCACCGGCGCCATCGCATCGTCGATGCGACGCCATGACGACACCATGCAACGGATACCGCCGTTGCCGACGTACAGGCCCATCGGAGCGGTCACGATCGCGAAGCTATCGGGGACGTCGTGGAGCTTCACGCCGATGATCTCGGCCGACTTGAAGGAGAGCGGCCGCACGTAGGTGTCCTCGCGGTACTCGTTGCGGCGCAGCAGATCGATGGTCGTTGCGACCAGTTCCTCGACGCTCCACGGAATCGTCATCAGCAGGGCGCGCGTGTTCTGATGCATGCGCTCGAAGTGCTCCGCAAGGCTCAGCGCGAAAAGCTGTTCGCGGTCCGCGTTCCAGTACGCGCGAATGCCCTCGAAAACACCGGTTCCGTAGTTGAGCCCGTGGGTGAGCAGGCCGACCTTGGCGTCGGCGTAATGAACGATCTCGCCGTTGAAGAACACCCAGGACTTCTCCCGGAGCGACGTGGCCTCAGCGATGGGAGCGGAAGCAGTTTGAGTCATCAGCCACAGCCTACAACCATGAGCGTGGGAAACCGTTGCTCCTGCCCACCTCGCGGAACCCTTTGCTATGCTCGCGAGGTCCGGAAAGCCTGCCTGGAACGACGATCGAGGTCGAGCGGGGGGGATCGCGACCCAGGGATATTGGAGGAGTCATGGCCGACGTCATCAAGAGCCATGCGAGCGCCCTTCCCGCGGCTCGCAATATCCGCTGGAACCCCTCCCCCGCGGAGCTGCGCGAGTTGACGTCGCGCATGCCCAATGCCCGGTACACCGAATTTGACAACTACAACGTGCAGACCAGGGTCGTCTCCCGAAGCAAGGCGAGCACGTACGTGGTCACCGACAGGCCCGAAGAGCACTCCGACCAGACGATGAGCCGCGCCGACGGCGCGAAGGTCGCGGAGCGCCAGGATGCGTACATCCGCGACCAGGAGATGCTGGTCGTGGACGGGTACATCGGCAACGATCCCGCGCGGCGCGTCGCTGCGCGCCTCTACATCGAAGCAGCCAACGCGAACATCGCCGGAATGCAGCACTGGCTCTACTTCGACGCCGAGAATCCGGGCGCCGATTTCGCACCGGTTCTGACCGTCATCTACACGCCCAACCTGACCGCTCCCGGATATCCCGGCGACCGGGTTATCGCCGTCGATCTGGAAGCCGGTGTCACCCGCGTCCTGAACAGCGACTACTTCGGTGAGTTGAAGAAGGGCGGCCTGCGCATGTGGAACAAGCTCACCTACGACCAGGGGGGCCTCTCGTTGCACGCAGGCTGCAAGGTGGTCCCCACCGCTCGCGGGGACCAGGCGCTGTTGATCATCGGCCTCTCCGGCACGGGCAAGACGACGACGACATTCACTCGCCAGAACGACAGCAAACCGGTGCAGGATGACTTCGTCGGGCTGTATCCGGCCGGCCGCATCGTCGCAACCGAGAACGGATGCTTCGCGAAGACGTTCGCGCTCGATCCGGAATTCGAGCCCACCATCTACGGCGCGGTCTGCAGACCCGAGGCGTACCTCGAGAACGTTTCGCAGAACGATGCCGGCGTCGTCGACTTCTTCGACACCGCCTACACCCAAAACGGGCGCGCCGTCTTCCGCATGGACGCGCTGGGCTGGCACAAGGATGCGCGCGAGGTGCAGGCGGTCGACCACTTCCTGATCCTGAATCGCAACGACAACCTCATCCCAGGCGTTGCACGCCTCAATCGTGAGCAGGCAGCCCTCTACTTCATGCTCGGCGAGACCCGCGGAACATCGGCGGGTGGCAAGGAGGAGGCCGGCAAGTTCCTGCGGGTTCCCGGCACCAACCCCTTCTTCCCGCTTCGGCACGAGCAGCAGGGGAACCGGTTTCTCGAGCTGATGGACAGCAGCAACTTCCAGGTCTATCTGCTCAACACGGGCCGCGTCGGCGGGACCGACGAGGATGAGCGCGGCAAGAAGGTCTCCATCCCATACTCGAGCGCGATCGTCAAGGCGATCTCGGAGGGCACCGTCGAGTGGGAGTTGGATCCGGATTTCGGCTACGAGGTCGCGTCGGTCCTGCCCGGTCTCGACGACCCGGAAATCCTTCAGCCCCGCAAGCTGTACGAGCGCCAGGGCCGCGTCGAGGAATACCGAGCGCTCGTGGGGAAACTCAAGGCGGACCGCCGCGCGTACCTCGCCACCTTCCCCGGTCTGCGTCAGGAGATCGTCGACGCCGTCGCGTGAGCCACTGATCACCGAGCCGGTCACGGCCGCCGATGTGGTCGCCACCCGTGACCGGGTGCTCGGGTTCCTGAGACCGCTCCGCGGTCGCGACTGGCAAGCGCGGGTGCCGGACCTGGAGTGGAGCTGCGAAGAGACGTTGCGCCACGCGATCCACACGCAGCTTTTTTACTCGGCGCACCTCGCAAGCCGGGCGACGCGGCGGCTTGCCGTCGGGTGGGAGGTCGACTCCCGCGGCGACGTGGATGGACTGCTCGACAACCTCGAGGCGCAGACCTCGATCCTCGCAGCGGTGATTCGAGATGCGCCATCCGACGCGCGCTCCTGGCACAACTCGGGCATGACCGACCCGTCGGGGTACAGCGCCATGGCGTGCAGCGAATTGCTCATCCACACCTGGGATATCGGTCGCGGGCTCGACGTCCGGTTCGTGCTGCCTGGCGACCTCTGCGGCCGCGTGGTGAAGCGTCTCTTCCCGATGTGGCTCCCGATCGACGCGGCCTCCGAGGACGCGCTGCTCTGGTGCAACGGGCGGATCGCGCTCCCGGATCGACCGCGGCTGGCTCCCGACTGGGGATGGTGGTCCAGGCCCCTCGATGAGTGGGACGGGACCGACCCCGACGCGTGACCGGCTCCGACGGTGTCAGCCGTCGTGGCAGAAGTGCACTCTCTCCGGCATCAACGCCTTGAGGCCGGAAAGCGAGTCATGCCAGGCGTCGACATCGGCGGCCTGACCGTCCGGCAGGTTCGCCATATCCGGGTGATTCCAGATCGCACGGGTGTATGCCGCGTCGCCGATGAACAGCTCGGTCCCCAGCTGCGTGGTCGCGACCACCGACTGATGCCCCGAGGTATGCCCGGGCGTGGTCGCGATACGCAGGTCTGAGGCCAGCGCGAGGTCGCCGTCCACGAGCTCGAACGCCATGCCCGACGCTTCGATCCAGTCGGTGACCTCGTCGCGCTCTCGAATGATCCGTTCGTGCTCGGAGCGCTGCACCATCAGCGGCGCGTGGGCGAATGCCGGGTTCTGCCCGCAGTGATCGAAGTGCAGGTGCGTGTTGATCACCATGGTCACGTCGATCGGCGCGAGCCCATGGTCGGCAAGGGCGTCGGCGACGGAGCGGTTGACCACCTTGAAATATCGCAACACCTCGTCAGGACCGCCGCATCCCGTGTCGACGAGGATGACGCCGAGCTGATCGTGCAGGATGACGTACCCGTGCACCGGCCACTCATGGGTCGTGACCACAAGATGGCCGAGGTCGAGCCGCTTGATCTCCATGCCGTGCTCCTTTCGATCTGGTCGCTCAGGCCGCGATCCGTCCCCACAGCAGGATCCGCTTGAACGGGTAGAAGTACGGCCGCTGATCGCCGAGTGCCGCGTTCAACTGCTCGCGGTAGCGTGCGACGAACTCCGCGTACATCGCCTCCGGCATGCGCGACTCGTAATCGGTCAGGAGCGTGCCGCGGACCCACTCCACGACGGCATCGGGCGACTCGAGCACGTGGCCGTACACCTGCAGGCGAACCGATTGCGCGACGAACCCGAGCTCGTGGAGCAGCGCCGCATACTCCTCGGGCCGCAGCACCGCGAACGTCCGAACATATCCCCGCATCGCGCCGGTGAACGGCTGCTCGCGAGCGATCTCGGCCGCGAGCGTATGGGAGACGTGATCGAAATTGGCGGGCACCTGCACGGCGATCTCGCCACCGGGCACGAGCATCGCCTTCAGGCGCGCAAACAGCGCGGGATGATCGCCAACCCACTGCAGCGCAGCGTTGGAGAAGACGACATCAAGGGGCGCGGCCGGCCGCCATTCATTGATGTCGCCGCGCTCGAACGCCAGGCCTTCGACCTCGAGCGTGCGCGCGCGCTCGAGCATCGCCTCCGACGAATCGACCCCGAGCGTCTCCTCGGCGCCGAGCTCGCGATGCAGCGCCGCGGTGAGGACGCCGGTGCCGCATCCGAGGTCGACGATGCGACCAGCCGGGCGCCTGGTGATGAGCGCGACCAGGTCGTGAAAGGGTTGCTCGCGTTCGGCGCGAAAACGCTCGTATTGCGTGGGGTTCCACGTGTCGCGCGCGGTCATGCGACGAGCCGCGAGACAGGCATGGAAGTCGTGGGCATCGGCGGACAGGATAGCGTTGCCCCGGTGCGATCCAGAGCGTGGACGGGGCTTGCTATAGGCGTGGCGCTCGGTGCCGCCACCGGGTGCACCGCAACCCCCGCGGCTCCGACCGCCGCTCGGCTCACCCCGGGACCGACCGCGACGTCGCTCGCGGCTCCCGCGCCTCCACCCCTCACGCTCCCGCCGGTACGCCCGCTTGTCTTCAGATCGTGTGCAGGCGCTGATGGCCTCCAGTGCGCGACGATGACGGTGCCGGTCGACTACGCGGAACCGAGCGGTTCGACGATCGCGATCGCGGTCGCGCGGCTGCCTGCCGTCGCCCGGCATTCGAGCGGCTCGATCATCGTGAACCCCGGGGGCCCAGGCGAGTCCGGTATCGACTACCTGGAAGCGGCGGCGAGCCAGTTCGCGGCGCTGCGCGCCTCCTATGACATCGTCTCGTTCGACCCACGCGGTACGGGCCGGAGCGAGCCGGCACGTTGCCTGACACCGCCGGACCTCGACGCGTATTTCGCGCTCGACCCCATCGACACGGCCGCTGCGAATCAGCAGGCCATCGAGACGCTCTCGCAGCGGTTCGCCGCGGGGTGTCTGGCCAGGAACGGCCGGCGGCTGCTGTTCCTCGGCACTCAGTACGTCGCCCGAGACCTCGAGGAGTTGCGTCGCGCGCTCGGCGAGCCGAAGCTCACCTACCTCGGCTTGAGCTATGGCACCTACCTCGGCGAGGTGTACGCCTCGCTGTACCCGCAGAACGTGCGCGCGATGGTGCTCGACGGCGTCGTGAACCCAGCCCTCCCGCTCCTGACAGAGGGCGAACAGCAGGCCACGGCGTTCGAGCGCGACCTCCGCGACTTCGAATCGGGGTGCGCACGGGGCTGCGGGTTCTCGGTATCGCCCGGCTCGACGATCGCCCAGGTGCTGGCCAAGGCTGCCGCGGATCCCCTGCAGGCGAACGGGCGGTCGCTCACCCGTGGTGAGGCGCTCACCGGCATCATCACCTACCTCTACGAGCCTGCCGAAGATCGCAACCCGGAACGCGCTCTCGCGAACGCGCTGACCCAGGCAGCGGGTGGCAACGCGGACCTGCTGCTCCGCTCCGCCGACAACTACGCGGGCCGGCTCGCCAACGGCACGTACTCCCCGGTCGCCGAGGCAAACGCATCGATTGCGTGCGCGGACAAGCCGGTTCCCACGACGCCTGCCACGTACGTGACCGAGGCAGAGCGAATGAACACCGTCGATCCGCGTTTCGGCGCCGATGTGGTGTGGGGCCTCCTCGTCTGCGCGTACTGGCCCTTCCAACCGCCGCCCTCCAGTTTCCACACAGTCGGCACGGTGCCGCTGCTGCTGGTCGGCGCCACCGGCGACCCCGCGACACCGTACGCGTGGGCGAGCGGCACCCTGCCGTATTTCCCGGGATCGGTGCTCCTGACCCGCGACGGTGATGGGCATGTGTCCTTCGGCAAGAGTCGATGCGCCGGCGCATACGAGGCCGCGTACCTCACGCGCCTCGTGCTGCCGCCACCCGACGCGGTATGTCCGACGGACTGACGCCCGAGCCGGGTATTCCCGACCCGGGGCTGATCCCCGAAGGCGGCCCGAAGACCGCGCCGATGCGCCGGCCGATCGCGACCCGAGCCTTTCGTTCGCTCGCGGTCGACGCGCGGTCGCTGCGCGAGTCGCGACCGTTTCGCCGGCTCTGGGTCGGCCAGCTCATCTCCCTGGTCGGTCGCCAGATCACCCTGGTCGCGGTGCCGTTCCAGGTCTACTCGCTGACTCGCTCCGCGCTGGATGTCGGCCTGCTCGGCATCGTCCAGGCGGTGCCGCTGATCTGCGGCTCGCTCGGTGGCGGAGCGATCGCCGATCGATTCGACCGCCGTCGCGTCCTGATCGTGACCCAGCTCGGCCTCGCCTCGTGCTCCGGGCTGCTCGCCCTCGGGGCGTTCATCGGCAATCCACCGCTCCTGGAGATCTACGCGGTCGTGGCGGTGGCGGCGCTGGTCGGGGCCGTCGACGCTCCGACGCGCACCGCGATCATTCCGAACCTCGTCGGCGTGGACCGGCTGGCCGGAGCGCTCTCGCTCAACATCGTGCTGTTTCAGACCACTTTGGTTGCCGGCCCGGCGATCGGCGGGCTGGTGATCGCTCACCTGGGTCTTCCGGCAGCGTATGCCGTCGACGTGGTCACGTTCAGCGCGGCGCTCACCGCGGTGGCGCTGCTCCCACCACAGGGTCGCTCGTCGTCGGAGCGTGAACGTCCGGTGGCGGCCATCCTGCGCGGCCTGAGCTTCGCGCGCCGCCAGCCGGTGATCCTCGGCGGGTTCGCGATGGATCTTGCCGCGATGATCTTCGGCCTCCCGCGCGCGGTGTTCCCGGTGCTCGCGGCGACCACGTTCCACGCCGGTCCGCAGGGTCTCGGTCTGCTCTACGCAGCCCCAGGATTGGGAGCGGTGATCGCCGCACTGGCGAGCGGGGCGGTGGCTCGGTCGAAGCAACTCGGGCGCATCATCGTGATCGCGATCGTGGCCTGGGGCCTGGTCATCATCGCCTTCGGATTCGCGCAGACGCTGTGGGTCGCGCTGCTGCTGCTCGCCGTCGCCGGTGGCGCGGACAGCCTCAGTGCGGTCTGCCGGACGACGATCATGCAAAGGATCGCTCCCGACGAACTGCGCGGCCGGCTGACCTCGCTGTATTTCATGGTGGTCGCCGGAGGTCCGTACATCGGTGACGTCGAGACCGGCATCGTGGCGAACGCCCTCGGCGCCGAGGTTGCGATCGTCACCGGCGGAGCCCTGTGCCTCGTCGGGCTCGGCGCGGCGGCGGTCGCGTTCCCGTCGGTGTGGCGCTATCGGACCGACGCCTGACGGTTGTCCTATCGGTCAGCTCTTCGGCTCGGGCAGGCGAGGGAAAAACGGTCGGCGTAGGCGGTCCGCCCGGGGTGGGCGGCCCGTGTATCGTCCGAGGCCGCATGCCAAATCCGGATCTGACCGACGTCGGCTCCATGCCGCGCCTTGGCGAGGTTCCGGCACGGATGCACGCGCAGGTGATCCGACCCGAGCGCTACGGGGATCCTCAGACCGCGTTCGTCGTCGAATCGGTGGCGACGCCGCGTCCGGGGCCCGGGCAGGTTCTTGTCTACGTGATGGCCGCGGGCGTCAACTACAACAACGTCTGGGCCGCGCTCGGTCGACCGGTCGACGTCGTCGCCGCGCGCCGGAAGGCCGGTGAGAGCGAGGATTTCCACATCGGCGGCAGCGATGCCTCGGGCATCGTGTGGGCGGTCGGCGAAGGCGTTGACGGCGTTCGGGTCGGCGACCATGTCGTGGCCCATTGCGGGGTCTGGGACTCCGCCGACCCGTGGATCACCTCCGGCGGTGACCCGATCATCGCGCCGAGCGCGCGGATCTGGGGGTACGAGACCAATTGGGGGAGCTTCGCCCAGTACACGCTCGTCCAGGCACACCAACTGCTCCCCAAGTCTGCGCACCTGAGTTGGGCCGCAGCGGCTGCGTGCACGCTGGTCGGCGCGACGGCGTATCGCATGCTCTGCTCCTGGCAGCCCCACACCGTTGCCGAGAACGACGTTGTCCTGATCTGGGGTGGCTCCGGCGGCCTCGGCTCACAGGCGATCCAGATCGCGAAGGCCAAGGGCGCGATCCCGATCGCGGTGACATCGGGTCCGGAGCGGGGCCGCTACTGCATCGACCTTGGGGCGCGCGGCTTCATCGACAGGCGCGAGTTCTCCCACTGGGGCGTGATCCCCGACTGGCGGGACGACGCGGCGTTCGCCACCTGGATGGCGGGCGCCCGAGCGTTCGGCACCGCCCTGTGGGACGTGCTGGGCGAACGCCGGAATCCGAGGATCGTTTTCGAGCACCCGGGCGAGGACACCATCCCGACATCGATCTTCGTCTGCGACAACGGCGGCATGGTGGTCATCTGCGCGGGTACGACCGGGTACCACGCGGCGGTCGATCTGCGCTATCTCTGGATGCGGCAGAAGCGGCTCCAGGGCTCGCACTTCGCCAACGACAACGAGTGTGCCGCGTTCAACGCGATGGTGACCAGCGGCGAGGTCGACCCCTGCCTTTCGAGAACGTTCGCGTTCGATGAGGTCGGTCTCGCGCATCAGCTGATGCGCGAGAACCGGCACCCGATGGGCAACATGTCGGTGCTGGTCGGCGCGCGCGACGCGGAGCAGCGCGACTGATCTATCGCTGCGAGGCGAGGTACACGAGCGCGGCCTTGACACGACGATGCACGTCCGGCTCTTCGGAGAGGTCGAGCTTCGAGAAGATCGCGTTGATGTGCTTCTCGACGGCGCGCTCGGTGAGAAACAGCGCCACCGCGATGCCCGCGTTGTTCTTGCCCATCGCAACCTGCTGGAGCACGTCGCGTTCGCGAGGTGTGAGCTGGGCGATCGGCAAGTCGCGCACCGCACTGCGGGCGGCGACGAGGACCTCGACGACACGCGGGTCGATCACCGATCCACCACGTGCCACCTCACGGACCGCGCCGACAAGCTGATCGATGTCGGACACACGCTCCTTGAGCAGGTACGCGCGACCGCTCGCGCCCTTCTCGAGCAGCGCCAGCGCGTACTCGGGTTCGGCGAACTGGCTGAGCACGACAACCCCGACGTCCGGACGCTCGGCGCGGAGGCGCTCTGCGGCGCGCAGACCCTCGTCGGTGCCTGTCGGTGGCATCCGGATATCGGTGATCACGACCGCTGGGCTGTGCTCTTCAATCGCTCGCTCGAGTTCGGGAAGGTCGACGCAGGAGGCCACAAGCTCCACCTCGTCGGATGTTTCCAGAAGCTGCCGGATGCCCTCTCTGAGCAGGTAATTGTCCTCGGCGAGGACCACGCGGATCGGCACACAGAGAGGATAGGGGTGAGCTGGTGCCGGGTGCCTGCATCACTGGAACAGTGAGGCAAGTACGCTTGCCACTTCTCCGCCGCCGGGATACCGTGCGAGATACAATGAGCGTGAGAGTGTTGATCGTCGACGATCAGGCGCCGTTTCGCGATGTCGCGCGGACGGTTGTCGAGTTGACCGACGGCTTCGAGGTGGTCGGCGAGGTCGAGACGGGCGAGGATTCGGTCACCGTGGCCCGCGATCTCCGTCCCGACCTCGTGCTCATGGATGTGAACCTTCCGGGCATCAGCGGGCTCGACGCAACCCGGCAGATCCTCGCCGGCGTCGAGGCAAACCGGCCGGTCGTGGTGCTGGTCCTGTCGACCTACGAGGCCGACGAGTACGCGCCTCGGGCGGCCGAGGCAGGCGCGGCCGGGTTCATCTCCAAATCCGATTTCAGTCCCGACCGGCTGGCGGAAGCGTGGGCCTCCGCGACGGGAACCGCATAAGCCGAGGTCAGGCGAGGACAGCCTCGCGCACCGGTGCGGGAAGGTCAGCGCGAACGTGTGTCCCCGCACCCGGTTGGGAGACCACCTCGACAGTGCCGCCGAGGGCCTCGACACGATCGACCATGTTGGTGAGCCCTGAGCCAGGCTTCACGGTCGTGGTGTCGAACCCCGATCCGTCGTCGGCAACCTCGAAGGTCAGCGCGCCGGCGGTACCCCGGAGGCGGACCATGACGTGTCGTGCCCCGGCATATTTCTGGACGTTCTGCAGCGCTTCGAGGACACAGAAGTACACGGCCGCCTCGACGTCCTGTGGATAGCGCTCCACGTCTTCCGCATCGACGGTGATCGGTAACACCGCTTTGCGCGCCTGCAACTCGAGCGCAACCACCAACCCCTTGTCGGCCAGCAGCGGTGGATAGATTCCGCGTGCGAGGTCGCGCAACGTCTCGAGCACTTCGTCGGCGTCGGCCTTCAGCTGGGTCACGGCGGCTTTCGCCTGGTCCGGCTTCGAGTCCACCAGCGACTGCGCAAGCCCGAGATTGACCTTGAGCGCGACCAGGTGTCGCTGTGCTCCGTCGTGCAAGTTGCGTTCGAGACGGCGACGTTCCTCGTCCTGAGCCCGCACCAGCCGCTGGCGCGAGGCGCGCAGTTCGTCGAGGCGGTCTCGGAGCTCAGCAGCAAGACCCACGTTTCTCAAGACCAACCCTGCCTGGTGCGCGAGGTCGTCGATGAGCTTCTGCTCGGTGGGGGTCACGGGGTCACCCCTGCGCTTGACGATGCTCAGCGCGCCGAGCAAGCGGCCCTGATGCTCCACGGGAACTGCGGTCGTCGCGCCCAGGATCTCGGGCAGCGAGCCGGTAGACATCGGCAGTGGTGCTGGAGACGACGCCTCCGCATCCGGATGCGTCGCTGCAGGATGCAGGGTTGCCGGACCCTTGAGCCACACGGTCGCCGACTGAGCACCGGTCGCCTCCTGGAGCACACGGGCCATGCGTGGCAAGACCTCGTCCGCTGCATATGCCTCCGCGACCTGGCCCGAGAAAGCGGTGAGCACCTCGTATGGGGTGGCGCGATTCCCGTACACGAGCCGGTTGGCAATCTTCTGGACACGCTCACGAACGGGCTGGAACCCAACCGCAACGATGATTGTCGCGACGATCGACAGCCAGAGATTCGGCTGGCCACCGCTACCAACCAGCGTGCCGATGCCGACCGCGATACCGATGTAGACGGCGGTGATGAATGCCGCAAGGACGCCGTAGACGAGGGTTCGGCTGATGATGACGTCGATGTCATAGAGGCGGTATTTCAGGACGGCAACACCGATTCCCGTGGGTACTCCCAGCACGGCAACTGACACCAGCAATGCGACACCGGTGCCGACCAGTGGACCTGGATTGGTAAAGACCGTGCTGGGAAGGAAGTTGACGAGAAGGATCGTCACCACCAGGAACAGCGCCGCCGAGGCGACCCACTTGATCTGGTGGCGCGTGTCGGAATCGGCACCACGAAGGCGCAGGAAGACGGCCACGATGACGGCTGCGCTGAACAGGTTCGAGAGCACGTTCCACAGAGTGCTCAGCGTGTTCACCAGCGGTGCTGAACCGGGAATGGCCAGGACACTCGACGGGGCGGCGACCCCCGGTTGGGAACTCGAAATAATGCCCAGCTCTCCGGGAGTCGGATTGATGACAGACAAGACAAGCCCCGACAGTCCCACTCCCAGAACCGCATACATCAGCCAGCGCAACTTCGGCGAAAGCAGATGGCCGTTGGGAAAGACGAGCAGCATGATGGTGAACAACACCGCCACATTCCCGCCCGGGGCATTCCAGAATGCTGAGAGCAGCAGAATGTAGCCGCCGAAGCCGTCGTGCGCGTCCAAAAGGACCGAGCCTACAAGCGAAGAGAGCGACCCGAGAGCGAGAACACCAGATCCGCAGATGCACAGCCAGCCCACCGGGTTGGCGGGTCTGCGCATTGCGATAACGGCGCCGACGATCGTAAACGAACAAAAAGGGAATACAAAAGCAGCGCTCAGGGCACCCGTCGCCTGAAACAATGCCGGCGGGGTGAGCGGAGAGTAGAAAACCACTCCGAAAGCCACGAACATCGCAACGATGACGGCGAGGAGCACCCATGCGGTTGCCGGCCTCGCGAGCCGTCGCGTGGCCGAAGGTTCCATGCGCGGCGTCGCGATAGCAGACATCAAGCGGCCGCCGGAGACACGACGTCGACGGATAACGTCCCGCTGATGGTAGTTCCACGGTTCGGGCTTGACGTCAAGTTTAGCGAGCCGCCGAGCGCGTCAAGACGGTCTGCCATATTGACGAGTCCAGCACCCTTCCTCGCGATCGCAGTGTCGAACCCCACGCCGTCGTCACTGATCTCGAAGGTCAGGCGCTCACGTTGCCCGCGAAGGCGCACTTCGACGTGTGATGCCCGTGCGTACTTCTGCACGTTCTGCAAGGCTTCGAGCACGCAGAAGTAGACGGTCGCCTCGACATCCTGCGTGTAACGCTCCACGGCCTCAGCGCGCACACTCACGGAGACGATCGCCTTGCGCGCCTGCAAGTCCAGCGCCACCACCAGCCCCTTGTCGGCGAGGAGCGGCGGGTAGATCCCGCGCGCCAGGTCACGCAATGTCTCGAGCGCCTCGTCGGCGTCGCCCTTGAGCTGTTCCAGCGTCGCCATGGCTTTCGGGGGATCGCGACCAAGGAGCATCTCGGCAAGGCCCAGCTTCACCTTGAGCGCGACGAGGTGTTGCTGAGCGCCGTCGTGCAGGTTGCGTTCGAGCCGGCGGCGTTCGAGGTCCTGCGCCTGCACCAGCCGTTGGCGTGACGCCCTGAGTTCGTCGAGGCGCACCTGGAGGTCAGCGCTGAGGCCAACGTTCTTGAGCACCAGTCCCGCCTGATGGGCCAGGTCGTCGACGAGCTTCTCTTCGATCGGCGTCAGCGTTTCGCCGCGACGTTTGGTCACGCTCAGCGCACCGAGCAGTTCCCCTTGGTGGCGCACCTCCACCGCCCTGGTGGCGTCGCCAAGAGCGGGCAGCGTCCCGTTATTCATGGGCAACGCTTGGTGGGTGCCCATGCTCTCTGGATGCGTTGCTGCTGGTCGGAGTTCGGTCAAACCTCGCAACCACACGGTCGCTGACTCAGCCCCGGCCCCTTCTTGGAGCACACGGGCCATACGTGGCAGTACATCGTCCGCTGCATAGGTCTCCGCCACCCGGCCCGAGAACTCGCTGAGTACCTCGTACGGTGTCGCCCGCCGGCCGTACACCAGCCGGTTCGCCACCTTCTGGACCTGCTCCCGCACCGGCTGGAACCCGATCGCCACGATCGCCGTGGCCAGGATCGAGAGCGCCAGGTTGGGCTTGCCCCCGCTCCCCACCAGGGTCCCGATCCCCACCGCAATGCCCACGTACACCGCTGTGATGAACACGGCCAGTGAGCCGTACACCAGCGTCCGGCTGATGACAATGTCGATGTCGTAGAGACGGTACTTGAAGATGGCGATCCCGGCCGCGATCGGCACCAGGATGCCGAATCCGATCGCGATGTCGACGAGGCCGGTCGCCGTCGAATCCGGGAGGAATGTCAGCGGGATGTACGCGACGGCGGTGACGGTGACCGCATACGCGATCCACTTGAGCTGCTGGCGTTCTTCACCGGCGGCCCGGCGCATGCGCACCAGCGGGGCGCTCGCTGCGGCGAGGAAGAGCGCGATAGCCGGAAGCCAGAGCAGGCCGAGTGACTGCACCGCGACCTCGAGACCTCCGGTGACCGGAAGCCCGATGGGATTATTCGGGGTCGCGAAGTTGGTGTTTGTGCTCAGCGGGCCGGGGTAGAAGATGGCGACCGGGACGATGACGGCGGTGACCACAACGCAGGTGACGGCGAGCGGCTTCCACCTGCGCGACGGCAGACGCCCGTCGGGGAAGAGCAGCAGCATCAGTGCCACGGCGCCCGCGGGAAAGATGGTGCTGGTGACCCAGCTGTCGACCCAGATTGCCCAGATCCCTGCCGGCGCCCCCAGGTGGGTCACGAAGGCGAAGTGGGCATACCCGTCCGCGACTCCCCAAACCCCCCCACCACCGCGATGAAGAGGAACAGCCAGCCGACGGGGTTCCGTCGCTGCCGCGTGGCGACCAGCGTGCCGAGGATCCCGAACGCGATCGGGACGTCGAAAGACGGCAGCTCGGCGTTGAAGAGCCCGTGGAACGTCGGCGCGTTGGCGATCGCGAGCGCGATGCTCGCCGCACTCGTCAGCAGGGCGAACACGCCGGTCGTTACCGCCAGCGCCCGAAGGCCCACGCCGCGCGAGCCGGCGGCGCTCATGCTGACGCCGAGCCCATGCGATATGCGCCGACCGGCGTCTCGCGACCCTTGACCAGCGCAGGTTCGATCCGTTCAGCTGCAGGCTTCTCCGTGAGCGCGTCATACGTCGGCTCGCTCAACACGGTCTGCCCGCCGTCGCCCCACTGCTGCAGCCGCTGCGCAAGGTTCACCGCATCGCCGACCAGTGAATACTCGAGGCGCTCCTCCGAGCCGAGTAGAGCCGCGGCGACATCGCCGGTAGAGAGACCGATACCAAGGTAAAACGGCGGCAGGCCCTCAGCCGACCACGCTTCGTTCACCCGGTTCTGCGCGTCGTGCATCGCAAGTGCCGCAGCCACTGAGCGCTCCGCGTGGTCCAGCTGCGGAAGCGGCGCGCCGAACACCGCCATCACCGCGTCACCCACAAACTGCATCACCGTTCCGCCCTGGGCGAGCACCGCGTGATTCATCGCTGCGCGATGCTGGTTGAGCTGGCCTGCAAGGACCGACGGATCCGACTTCTCGGCGATCGTGGAGTACGCGCGGATGTCGGACATCAACACCGTCACCGTGAGCCGCTCGGTTCTTCCCGGCTCGACGCCGCGCTCGCGCATCTGCTGGGCGATACCGCCCGGCAGCATCCGGCTCAGGCTCTCCCCCTGTTCCTCGCGATCGATGATCACCTTGTGCAGGAGACGCAGCCGCTCGAGCGCGCCCTGGGTCCCCGCACTCGCCTGCTGCGCGAGCTTGAGGAAGAGTTGCTCGACGTCGTCGGCGACGGCTGTGGGCGTCGAGTGCAGCGACGCGGCGATCGCCTTGATCGGTTTGCCCTCGGCAACCATGCGGAGCAGGCGTTCCTCGACCTCTGTCAAGCCACCCGCGTCGCTCACCGGCCTGGTGAGCGCGTCGACGATGCGGGGGTCGAGCATCGATCCCCCGGTGCTGACCTCACGGACGGCTCGAGCCAGTTGATCGCCCTCCGCAACCCGATCCTTGAGCAGGTACGCGTACCCAGCGGCTCCCTCACTGAGCAGTGAGATCGCGTACTCGGGTTCGTCGTACTGGGAAAGGATCACGATCCCCGTCCCCGGATGCTGCTTGCGGACGATCCGGGCGGCGCGAATCCCTTCGTCTGTGAAGTCGGGGGGCATGCGGATATCGGTCACCACCACCTGGGGCAGGTGCTCGGCCGCTCCGGCCAGGAGCTCGTTGTAGTCACCCGCCACGCCGACGACCTCAACGTCTCCCGATATGGCGAGCAGCGCGCGCACGCCTTCGCGGACGATCAGGTTGTCGTCGGCGAGCACCACGCGAATCGACTGCTCCAACGCCATCGCTCAACTGTAGGCAGCGCGGCGCACATTGAAATGGGGCTGCCACCACGTTCTGAGGGGGGTGACCATCACCCCCGACTGTGGTCCGGACACCCTCGACCACCGGCGTCGGGAGCGCGATGATCCGCGCCACGGAGGTACGTCATGCGCATCGAATCGTCGGTCACATCAATCTCGTGGATTCCATCCGAGGCCGTCCAGGGGGTCACCAAGGTCCCGTTCGAGATGGGCCTGGCGCACTACGATGACCCGCCGCCGGATCACGTCGATTCGCTCGCGGCGCTCCAGGAGGCTGATCGGTTTCGGTTCGCCAATCATCTGAGCGCGTGGATCGAGGTCGACGGGGGCCGGATCGTCGACCGCGGTCAGGCGGGCGGTGGGCAGATCGGCTCGACGACCATCAGCCTGGGAGGGCGCGGCATGACCTTCGCGGCGGTGGCGTTCCCGGACAAGCGCCCGGTACCCGTCGCCGGCGACGGTTGGGTTCGGTTCACCCAGACCGCCGGCGGACGCACCGGGGTCCCGGCGCCTCGCAAGGTCAATCGACCCCCGTTCATCCAGCTCGCGGCACCGCTCGCGTGGACGAGCCTGACGCTGACGCTCTTCTCCGACGGGAGGTCGCTGCACGAGCTCATCGGCGCCAGCCCGTTCCCGCGCCACTGGGTCTACGACCACGATCGGAATCTCGCTCAGAAATCGGGCTTGGTGGACTTCAAGCGCTGGTATCAGCACGCATTCGGGTCGCACACGCCCTGGGGCGACGAGGATTCGCCGGCGCTGGTCACCGAGGTCGAGACGGCGTTGGAGCGGGAACTCTCACAGCGCATCATGCGCAGGGGCCTGAAACCTCGCGTCCACAAGATCAAGGCGGGCGCGACCCTCGTGGAGCAGGGCGATGAGGGGCGCGATATGTACGTGCTGCTCGACGGCGTGCTCACGGTCGAGGTTGACGGCGAGTCCGTGGCGCAGATCGGACCGGGCGCGGTGATGGGCGAGCGGGCGCTGCTCGAGGGTCGGCCGGCGAACCGCCACCCTCCGCGCGGTCACGCCGTCGAAGGTCGCCGCGGCGTCAGGCGCGGAGCTGTCCCCCGAAATGCTCAGCGAGCTGGCTGCCGGGCATCGCCGGGAAGGGGCGCAGCCTGGCTGATCGCCGCACGAACTCGATCGAGGGTGACCTCCGGCGGCAGGGTGGCGAGCTCCACCCGCCGGCCGCTGAGCAGCCAGTCGATCTCGGCGCCGTCCAAGAGCATGCTGAGGTCGCGGGGAAGGCGCGCCGGGGCACCCTCGATGACCTGATGCGAAGCCCCGGCGACCTCTCGAGGGCGCAGTCCGCCATCCACGACGTCAACACCCGAATCGCGGAGATCCTGGACGAGCGCCACGCCACGCGGCGACGCGTCGTGGAGTACGACGACCCGGGTGCCGGGTCCGGGCATCTCGTCCTGGCTCGCAGGGATCACCCTGACGGAGCCAAGCTCCGCTCGCTCGGCGTTCGCGGCGATCATCGCCGCGGTGTCCGGCGTGTCGCTGACGATCGTGACCGGCGCTGCGGCGCTCTGCGCCGGGGCGGCACCGGTGTCGGGCGAGATCAAGCCTTCCAGCCGCAGGGGTCCGAAGCGGCTGCGGAATTCGTCAAATGAGACGGCGAGAAGCCGCCCGGTCAAGTTCGGGCGGCGTATCCGCCCGAGGATTCCCGCAAGCACGAGCGCCACTCCGAGGGTCACGAACAGCGCGAAGACGACTTTGACGGCGATGAAGGTCAACCCCACCAGGATCATCAGCACTCCGAGGCCCATCTCGCCGTTGGATGCCGCGTCCGAGGATCCGGTTTCGGCGCGGGCGCACGTGGCGTAGTACAGCTGCCGCTGCGTGTATCGCCAACCACCGGCAGCAAGCCCGGCCGCCAAGTCCTCGACGAGCGACGTGGTCACCGGAAGCGCCATCGCGCGGAGTGTGGCACAGGTTCCGGACGCCTGCGGACGAGTTCGCGGGCTCGCGACACAGCGATATGCTGCGGCCATGGCCACCGAGCGGGATGATGCCGCGCCCATCACGGTGGAGGAAGGAGAACCGGACTTCATCGAGGCATTCCTCGACTGGCAGGACAAGGTTCTCGAGCCGGCTCGGACGCGCGGCGAGCGAAAGGACCGCTTCGAGACCGGGAGCGGCATCCCGGTGACCCCGCTCTACACCGAAGCCGACCTCACGAGCCACGATCCACTTCGCGACGAGGGCTTTCCGGGAGTGCCGCCGTTCACGCGCGGCATTCAGCCGACGATGTATCGAGGTCGCCTCTGGAGCATTCGCCAGTACGCGGGCTACGGGACCGCCGGAGACGCCAACGCGCGGTTCCGCTACCTGCTCGCCCAGGGCCAATCCGGATTGTCCGTGGCGTTCGACCTCCCGACCCAGATGGGGCTGGACAGCGACGATCCCCGCAGCCTGGGCGAGGTGGGGCAGGTCGGCGTCGCCATCAACTCGGTGCGCGACATGGAGGATCTCTTCGAAGGCATTCCGCTCAGCGCGGTGAGCACCTCGATGACGATCAACGCACCGGCGCCGGTGCTCGTGGCGATGTATGTCGTCGCCGCCGAGCGCCAGGGCCTCGACGCGGCCGCGGTCATGGGGACCGTCCAGAACGACGTGCTCAAGGAGTACATCGCCCGGGGCACCTTCATCTATCCGCCTCGGCCCTCACTGCGACTGGCGGCTGATCTGATCGTCTGGTGCACCCAGAGCGCACCGAAGTTCAACCCGATCTCGCTTTCCGGCTACCACATCCGCGAAGCGGGAAGCACCGCCGCGCAGGAGATGGCGTTCGCCCTGGCAAATGCGTGCGCCTACGTGCAGGCGTCGGTCGATCGCGGTGCCCGTGTTGACGACTTCGCGCCCAAGCTCTCCTGGATCTTCAACACTCACATCGACTTTTTCGAGGAGATCGCAAAGTACCGAGCGCTGCGGCGGATGTGGTCGCGGATCATGGCCGAGCGCTTCGGCGCACGTGACCCTCGCTCCCTGATGCTCCGAACCCACACGCAGACCGGTGGTTCGACGCTGACCGCGCAGCAGCCGGAGAACAACATCGTGCGCGCCGCCATCGAGGCACTCGCCGCGGTGCTCGGCGGCGTCCAGTCTCTCGCGCTGTCCTGTTACGACGAGGCGCTCTCGATTCCGACCGAGAAGGCGCAGCGCATCGCGGTGCGGACGCAGCAGATCATCGCCGAGGAGACCGCGGTCACCAACACCGTCGACCCGTTGGGCGGCTCGTACTACGTCGAGTGGCTCACCGACGAGCTCGAACGCGAGGCGCTCCGGCTCCTCGACGAGGTCGACAGCCTCGGCGGCGCCGTGGCGTGCATCGAGTCCGGCTGGATGCAACAGCACATCCAGGACGAGGCATACCGCACCGAGCGGGCGATCGCCGCCGGCGAAAAGGTGATCGTCGGCGTCAACCGCTACACGGAGACCGAGGAAGGCGGGGCGCCACTGCTCTTCCGGCCCGACGAACGGGCGATGGCCGAACAGGCTGCGCGCCTGGCCCGGCATCGCGCCCAGCGCCATCCGGCAGCCGTCGAAGCGGCGCTCGGTGCGGTCAAGCGGGCGGCCACCTCCGACGACGCGCTGATGCCACGCATCCTCGACGCGGTGCGAGCGGAGGCGACCCTCGGGGAGATCTGCGGCACCCTCAGATCCGTGTTCGGCGACTATCAGCCGCCGGCCACGATCTGAAGCGAGGCGTGCTCGCTTCCCTCCGCCGTTGGTTCAGAGCCAACCCCCGAACAGTCTTCCTGGTTGTGGTGGGCGTGGTCATCCTCGGTCTCTTCCTTGGAGTCATCACCCCACTGTTTGCGACATCAGGGCGCGCCACAGCGGACCTGAGCGGGACGCTGCCGAGCATGGCGACCGCCGGCAAGCAACTCGAGATCGATGTGTCCATCGACAACACCGGCAACTCGGTCATCGGCCAGGTCTGCGTCGGAGCGCTCGTGCAGGGGCCGCTGACCCCGGTTGACGCCATCTTCCAGAACGTCGACAAGGAGCCGTTCATCGACGATCTCGGGACGTGGAAGGCGTGTGGCGGTGAGTTGACCAGCCAGTCGAGCGCCCCGGCGCAGCTGTTCTTCGACGCCGGATCGGCCGGTCCCGCCCAGGTGGTGCTGTCACCGATGAACGGCAAGCAGGTGATCGGCCAGGCGCTGACCGGGTCGCTGTCCGTACATAACCCCTGATCTCTGAGGAACCGGACACAAGGCTGTCACGCCCATCTCCCGCGGTACGGCTCCATCTACGCTCTCCATCGAGAGGGTTATGCATAACGAGAGCGCCGCGCGGCGCTGGCTGCCGATCTTCGCGACCGCAGTGCTGCTCGGGATCACCAGCTGGCAGCTGGTCGGCTCCACACTGCAGACGCGCATGATGCTCGTGGAGATCGAGATCGTGGTCGTCGGGGCCGTCATGCTCGAGATCCCGATTCGCTTACGTCGCACGGCACGCGTCAGCCCGTCGATCGCGACGCTGGTGCAGGGGCTTACCAGCGTCGGGTTGTGCACCCTGGTTCTGGGGTTCTCGGCTCCGCACTATCCGCTGCCGCTCATCGTGCTCGGATTTGTCGGCGTGCTGCTGACGGTCGATCCCTCAGCCCGCCCGGTGGCGCTCTGGATCATCCTCATGGCGTCATGCGCAGGCATGGCCGCGGTCTGGTGGTGGGCGAACTTGTTTCCGATATACGGGGTCAACCAGCTGCTCCAGGTCGATGCGCTGATGGTCGGCGTCGTGGTGCTGGCGTACTCCAACTGGTCGTTGACCGATCGCCATTACCAGGCGCAGACGCGACGGCTGCGCGCCGTCGCAGACGTGGCTCGGCGACTGGGGCTCACCACCGACTCGAGCGAGGTCGCGGCCGCGGTGCTCGGGGGCTGCCACGAGACCTACCCGGACGCGACCTGGGGGCGGGTCCTGCTCTACGAGGCAGGCTCCGACGGTCTCGCGACGCTCCCGCTGATCCTCGGCCCGGCCGGCGTGTCGCCGGCGGCGGGGCCGATCGTTGTCATGGCGCCCGGCGACGGGGTGATCGGCCGCGTGTACTCGACGGGCGAGGCCTGCCTGCTCCGGACGCCGCGCGAGATCAAGCAGGCCTACGCGTCGATGCCGGATTCACACCTCGACGAGCTCGAGAGTCTCGGTGGCGGGCGACGCTCGAGACGCGTCGTCGCCGCGCCGTTGCGGGCCACGGGCGGACGCGTGATCGGGGTTCTGGTGCTCATCTCACATGCGCGCCGGGGCGCCTGGGACGCCCACGACCTGACCGTCGTGCAGGCGATCGCCGACGAGGCCGCGGTGGCGGTCGCGCGAGCCGGCCTCTTCGAGGAGCGCGCGTTGCACGCCACCACCGATCCGCTGACCAAGGTCGGCAACCGGCGCGCGTTCGATGAGCGCCTCGGCGAGATGACCGGCGCGAGCGCGGTGATCGCCATCGACGTCGACCACCTCAAGCCGATCAACGACGAGTTCGGCCATGAGGCCGGCGACATGCTGCTCATCGAGGTGGCGCGCACGTTGCGGGCGTTGCTCCGGGTCGGCGACCAGTTGCTGCGTATCGGCGGCGACGAGTTTGTGTCAATCATGGATGCAACTACCGAAGCCGAGGCGGTCGCGATCGCCGAGCGGATGCGCGTCTCGCTGCACGGGGTCGCGTTGCCGCACGGCAAGGCACGGATCAGCGCAGGTGTCGCCGCCGGCGGTGGCGGTGTGCACGCCCTGTGGCTGGCCGCCGACGAGGCCCTGTCGACGGCGAAGAAGGACGGTCGCGATCGGGTCGTCGTCGCCGGCGACCGGTCGCTGCCCAGCCTCGTGCGCGGCGGCGGGGACGCCGGCGCGATGCTGGACGCCATCCTGAGCAAGCGGCGCGTCATCCAGGCGGTGTTCCAGCCGATCGTGCTGTTGAACGATCACCAGGTGATCGGATGGGAGGCGCTCGCGCGTGTTCCCGGCCTCCGGGATCCGGGCGACGGCGTCGAGGACGTGTTCGCCCTGGCGCACCGCCGCGGCGTCACCAAGGAGATCGACTGGATCTGCAGGCGGATCGGAATGGCCGCGGCGTCCGGGTTGCCGGACTTGGATCCACTCTTCCTCAATGTCTCGGCGGCGATGCTTCTCGATCCGCTTCACCCGGTCGATCACATGCTGCTGCTCGCCCGGTGGGCGGAGCGCGACCCCGAGACCATCGTTCTCGAGATCACCGAGCGCGAATCGATCGCCGATCAGCAACGCCTCCGGTTTGTCCTCGCCAGTTATCGCGAGCACGGCTTCAAGTTCGCGCTCGACGACATCGGCGAGGGCCACTCCACGCTCGAGCTGCTCGCAGCTGCCGTCCCAGAGTTCTTGAAGGTCGCCAAGAGCATCACCCAGGGCTGCGTCGAGCGCGGACCCCGCGCGGTCATCGAGGCAACCGTCGCCTACGCTCGGAGCTCGGGGTCGACGGTCATCGCCGAGGGCATCGAGGACGAGGCGACCGCCGACCGTCTCGCCGCACTTGGGGTCTCCGCCGGTCAGGGCTACTGGCTCGGCCGCCCGCGAGAGATGGAGCTCGATCCCGAAGCGCGCGGCGAGGCAACGGCCTGAGCGCGAACCCGCGCCTACTCGCTGGGCGCTGAAGCCAGATCCCAGGTCGAGCCGGCCGGGGTGTCGTGCACCTCGACCCCCGCATCGACCAGCACATCGCGAAGCCTGTCGGCGAGCGCGTACTCTCCCGCACCTCGCATCTGCACGCGCAGGTCGAGGATCCGGTCGACGACCGGACCGATGAGGTCGCGGGGATCGGCCGTGCCGTTGCGGACAAGGTCGCCCAGGCGCACCACGTACCGCCGCAGGGTTTCACGCGCCCGGTCCTGCTCATCGGAGTCCAGGGTGTCGGCGGCCCAGTCGTGGATCTGCGAGTTGATCGCCAGCACGGCGCCGACGGCGCCGTCGACATCGCGCGACGCGAGTGCCGTGTCAGCGGCGTCGGACTGCCGGGCAACCTCCTCGAGAAATGGCGACACACCTCCGGTGGGGATCGGAATCTCTCGATCCGAGCGGGTATCGGCGCCGGTGTTCGCCGGCGCGGGGTGGCCCACCGGTCCGAGCCCGGCGGCGAGGGCGCTGACCGGGACCATGGTGCCGTTCTCAAATCGTTGTGATGCACCCTTGCGGCGCCACGTCAGACCCCCCCGCCCGCGTATCGAGACCGTCCCCGCGTCGATGTCGAAGATTGCCGCCGTGTGCTCGTCGACACCCAGGACATCCACGCCCTCCGGCAGGACTTCCTCGAGGATGCGCAACCGGCGCTCGCCCATGTAGCAGTACCGGGTGTCGTGGGTCCCGCCCTCCGCATTGTTGTAGTGGGGGATGACCGCGGCGCGTAGCCCGGTGACGCCGAGCAGGTCGAGACCGTCCAGCCAGCGCGGCTCCTCGCCGACCTTGTAGATCTCGTACACCGGGAGCGAGCACACCCCGAGACCGACGGCGGCGGCACTCGCGAAGGTCACGCAGCCGCCCTCGCGCAGCTTGGTGGCAAGCAGGTCGGGCACGGCCGTGCCGAGCCACTGGCGAAGCGCGTAGCTCGGGCTCCCCGGGCCGGCGAACACGTAGTGCGCCTCGGCGATCCGGGCCAGCATGGTCTCGTACTCGAGGGCAGTGGCGTGCTCGCGATTCCGAAACGAGGCCACACTGATCGGGAACCCGACGTGATCGCGGAAGTACGCGACGGTCCGCTCGCTGATGTCCGCGGCGTTCTCCTGGAAGCCGAACGGTGTGTCGAGCAGCACCGCGGGAACCGGTCGCGGGCCGAGGCGCGAGAGCAGGTCGGCGTGCACCGACACCATCGTCGGCGTGGTCTCGCCCGATCCCATGATGCAGAGCAGCCGCTGCAGTCGAGCAGCGCCGCCGGTGGCGTTCATGCCTCGATCCTACGGCGTGCGGGCCGTGCAACCATGTGGCCCAAACCATGGACCGGGCGGCACTCAAGGCGGCACTGGGCGACGAAGCGCGGCGGCTCGGATTCGCGGCGTGCGGCGTCACGTCGGTGCGCCCGTTCACGGAGGCGCGCACGCGGGCACTCGCCGCGATCGACGCCGGACGCATGGACGGGATGCCGTGGTACACGCGGGAAAGGGTGGAGGCATCCGCGGACATCGGCGGTCGCTATCCATGGGCGCGGTCGATCGTCGCGCTTGCCTGGCCGTACCGGCCGGCGCGGGCGCAGATCCCGCGCGACGCTGCGCCAGGGGTTGTCCGGGGTCGCTGCTCCGCCTACGCGTGCACCGAGGAAGGCGGCCGCGCCGTCGACTACCACGACCTGCTCGCGCAACGCTGCGACTCCCTGGTCGACTGGCTCCGCGAACGGATCGACGGGGTCGGCGCAAAGCGCTTCGTCGATCACGGATGGGCGCTCGACCGCGCCATCGCCGAACGAGCAGGGATCGGATTCGCCGGCAAGCACGCGTCGGTGATCACGCTCGAAGCCGGCTCGTATGTGCTCTTGGCGAGCATCGCGATATCGGTCCCGCTGCCGGCCGACTCACCCTCGCGACGCGGATGCGGGAGTTGCACCGCCTGCATCCCCTCGTGTCCCACCGGGGCGATCGTGGCGCCCGGCGTCATCGACGCCCGGCGCTGCATCTCATATCTCACCATCGAGCACCGCGGCGCGATTCCCGCCGAGCTGCGCCCGCTGATGGGAACGTGGGCATTCGGGTGCGACCTCTGCCAGGAGGCGTGCCCCATCAATCACCGGCTCGCTCCGGAACCGCTCGACGTCGAGAGCGCGACCACGGTGCGCGGTCCGGTCGCGTATCCCGACCTGGTGGAGTGCCTCGAGCTCAGCGACGACGAGTTCAGAGCGCGCTTCCGCGCCACGGCGGTCTCGCGCACGGGACGCGCCGGTCTGGCTCGCAATTGCGCGATCGCGCTGGGGAATGCCGGTGATCGAGCGGCGCTGCCGGCACTGCGCAACAGCGCGGAGCACGATCCGGACGCGGTCGTGCGTGAGTTCCGCTCGCTGGGGGATCGCCCAACTAAACGGCTGAACGCCGCCGACTCGGTCAGCGGAAGAGCAGGACCGCGGCCCCCGCGCCGACCACCAGCGGAGCGCCGACGCACGCCGCCAACAGCGAGACGGAATCGGGATCGCGGGGCCACCAGGCGGGCGGCAGGGCGCGGTTGATCGGCACTCTTGCGCCGCGCAGATGGGTATTTCCGTCAAAGAGCGCGAAAGCCGCGACGCATGCCAGCGCGATGAGCAGCGCGGCCTCGGCGAGGAGCGCGGCCGCGCCGGTGGCACCGACGGCATGCAGCCAGGCGCAGAGGACGAAGGTGACGATGCCGAGACCCGCGCCCGAGGTCGCGGCCAGGAAAGTGGTCGGCAGCGAGGTGCGCGGCAGGCTCGGGAGTCGCATGGCTTTCGATGGCAGCGTAGCACTCGGGCCGAATCGATGACCGTTCACCGGGAGGCGGCTCGGTTGTGACGAAACCGTTACGGCGAAGGGCAACGCTTGACGCGCGCGATCTACTGTGCCTACGCTGCTGCGGTCGCCAGCGGGGCGGCCGGTTCCCACTCTCTCCCAACGTCCCACCACACGAGGAACCCGATGCCGACAAGGTCTCGTCTTGCCGCTGCCGCGCTCGGTGCCACCGCTGTGGCCACCATCCCGTCCGCCGTATTCGCGACCTCCTACGTGGTGCGCCCGGGCGACACCGCGTCGGACATCGCCGTTCGTCACGGCACCACCGTGGCCGCGCTGCTCGACGCCAACCGGATGGCCGCGCCCGAGCTCATCCGGGTCGGTCAGATGCTGCAGATCCCCGACGCGTCACTGGCGCTGCCCGCCTACGCGCGCGGCGCGGATGACTTCGAGACCTATCGGGTCGGCCGCGGCGAGGGCGTTTTCGAGGCGGCCCGGCGTTTCGGTGTCGACCCCACGGCGCTCGCGCGCACCAACGGCATCGGCGTCAACGCGCCGATCGCTGAAGGTGACGAGCTGGTCGTTCCCGGCCGCCTCACGCGGATGAATGCGCTGGTGAGCTTCGTCGCCGCCGACGTCGGGGTCGACGCGCGGCTGCTCCGCGGCGTCGCCTGGGCGGAGTCCCAATGGCGGCAGGAACGTGTCTCTCCGACCGGGGCTGTGGGCGTCATGCAGATCGAGCCCTTCACGGGCGAATGGGTCTCGCGCCACCTCGCCGGGTCACATCTCGACATCTGGCGCGCGCAGGACAACGTGGTCGCCGGGGCGATGCTGCTCCGCCACCTGATGACCAAGCACGAGGCCGGCATCCCCGCCACCCTCGCTGGGTACTACCAAGGTGATGCGAGCGTCGCCAGTCACGGTGTTTACGACGACACGCGTCGGTACCAGCGCGAAGTCCAGGACCTGATCGCTCAGGACGTCTGAGCGATCGGGGGCGGCCACCCGCCCACTCGCGTCATCGCGCCGCTTTGGTCGACAAGCCGCGCGGGAAGCCCAGCCTTGTCGAGCCATGCGGCTGCCGTGGCACCCCGGACGATCGCGGCGGTGGCGGCGATATTGGCGTCGACGCAACTTCCGGCGACGACGCTGACCGTCCGCCACGGCCCCGCAGCGGGAAGCCCGGTGGCCGGGTCGATGATGTGATGCAGCTCGACCTCGCCACGCCGCCAGCGGCGCACGGTCGTGCTCGAGGTGGCGACGCCGCCGGCGCGGATCGCAATCGTCTCGCCGTCCGGCGTGATCGCGGCGCGGCTGTCCTCGGCGATCTGAATGTGCCATCCCTCATCTGGGGGATCGCCGGCAACTGAAACGTCTCCACCCAGGCTGACGAGCACCCCACCGCCGTGCATCGCATCGATCGCCGCGGCGGCGGCGAGGTCGGCGGCGAGTGCTTTGGCGGTTGCGCCGAGATCGATCTCGACGCCGGCGTCGATCTCCACACGTCGGGTGACCGGAAAGAGCCGGATCCGCCGCCACCCGGGCACCGGGGACACCACGAGGGTCAGCGGCGCGCCGTCGGCAGGCACCGCGTCGAAGTCGACACTGTACCCGGCGCTGCGGACCGCCCCGCCAACCGTCGGATCGACCGCGCCCTCGGTGAGCTCCGCCGCGCGGATCGCGGTGGCGAGCGCCTGCGCCAGCAGCGGTGACACGGCGCCCTCCCGCCGCCCGACGCCGGCCTGGAGGCGGCTCAGCTCGCTGTCCTCGCGGAATCGGCTGCACGCCAGGTCGATCGCGCCAACCACCGCCTCGACCGCGGCGGTCGCGGCGTCGAGGGTGTCCGGGTCGGTGACGACCACGTCCATCGAGGTGCCGAGAGCGCTCCCTCGGTACGCGGCAAGGGTCATGAGCCGCCGCTGACGGTACTCGCTGACGATGAGCTTCCGGTGCTCGCGGATCCGGTGGAAAGTGACGACGACCCGGTGCTCGATGAGGAAGAGGATGGCGTCGTCGTCGTGGCGGTCCCCGAGGACGATGTCACTGTCGTGCTCGATCCGCTGTTGGTCGTCGTCGAACTACCCGCGTGGGTGTGCGCAGCCAGGATGGCGAGCGCGGCGACGGCCGCGGTTCCAACCACCCCGAACGACGTCGTGAGCTTGCCGCGCAGACGGAGCGCCCGGTCCCGCTCGGCCACCGTGATGGGTCGCTTCCGCGACGGCATCACCGAATCTCCTGGGGATGACGCGGGTGTGGACGCAGCCCACCGCGAAGTCGCGGCGTCGGGCGGAACAGCCGCAGCACGCCGCGCAGATCGGTCAGCGCGGTGTGTGGAACGTTCACCCGCGAGTCCGGGTCCTCGACCCACTCCACCGGGACGTCGTGAATACGAAAGCCGGCACGCTGCGCGATGACGAGCAGCTCGGTGTCGAAGAACCATCCCTGATCACGAACCATGGGCACCAGGTCGCGGGCGACCTGCGCGCGTATCGCCTTGAATCCGCACTGCGCATCGCGAAAGCGCGTGTGCAGCACGGCCCGAAGCAGGAGGTTGTAGGCGCGCGAGATGACCTCGCGCTGTGGGCCCCTGGTGACCCGCGCACCGCGTATGAGCCGGCTGCCGATGGTGATGTCGCTGCCGCCCGCGAGCAGCGGCGCGATCAAGGCCGACAGTGACTCGAGTCGTGTCGAGAGGTCGACGTCCATGTATGCGAGCACACGCGCTTCGCTCGCCATCCACACTGCGCGGATCGCTCGACCGCGACCCTTCGCGCCGAGATGGACAAACCGGACGCCGTCGAGCTCGACCGCGAGCCGCATGCCGATGAGGCGGGTTGCGTCCTCGCTCGCGTTGTCGACGATGGTGATCCTGGACGCGAATGGAATTCGCGTGCACACATGGGCGTGCAGGGCGCGAATGCTCGTGTCCAGGACGCGCTCCTCGTTGTATACCGGAACCGCGATATCCAGAACCGGAGCGCTGGTTGTGGCGCGCAGATCGTTCATGACATCAAGCGTGCTGCCGGCGCCTTGACGCGAGCCACGAAGAAGCTGGGAGGCATCTGTGAAGTCACGGGGATCTCTGAGCGGACTCACAGCGATCTCCGGCAGGTCTCTGAGCCGGCACCCCTACAGTCGCGAGCGAAGGAGTCCTCTTGCCGAATCCCCAGCGCCGTTCGTTTCCCCGCCCACGGAGCGGCCGCGCATGGCTGTTCAGCGCCGTCGTCGCGGTGGTCGCCGCCGGCGCCGCGGGCGTGCTCTTCGTGTATTTCGTGCTCTTCAGCCACTCGGCGCCGGCGCCGCTCGCGCTGGCGGCGCCATCAGCAACCACCCAATCGCCGGCACTGACCTCGACCGCGATTCCGGGCAGCTGGACCGTCGCATCGAAGTCGGTTGCGGGATACCGCGTTCGCGAGCAGCTCGCCTTTCTCTCGGCGCCGAGCGATGCGGTGGGACGCACGTCCCAGATCACCGGTACCGCGACGATCACCGGGTCCGGGACCGCCCTGACTCTGAGCGCCGCGTCATTCAGCGTTGACGTGCAATCCCTGACCAGCGATCAGTCGATGCGCGACAGCCACCTCCAGACCCTCGGGCTCGAGAGCGCGCAATTCCCGCATGCGACATTTGTGCTGTCGGCACCGGTGACCTTGCCCGCAACCGCGACATCGGGGGCCGAGGTGCAAGTGCCGTTGCAGGGTGCGCTGACCATCCATGGGACGACAAAGACCGTCACGATTCATGTGCAGGCGCGGCTCTCAGGCTCTGAGATCGAGGTCGTGGGTTCGATCTCGTTCCCGTGGGGCGAGTTCAACATGCAGGCGCCGAACATCGGCGGGTTCGTCACCGTCGACGGCACGGCCACGATGGAGTTCGATCTCTTCCTCAAGCACGGTTGACGCGGAAGCGTCAGGGACGCGAGGCGAGAGCCTGCAGCCGCAGCGCGAGCGTGGGGCACCCCGAGACCGCTCGCTTTGCATGCGGCAACACCGACTTGGGGATCGCCCCGGGACGGATGATCGGGTACCCCCAGTCATCGAGCTCGATGAGCTCCGGCACGAGGTCGGCGCAAACACCGTGGCCATCGCACTTGATGCGATCGATGCCGAGCGTGACGCGGTCGCTCATGACGCCGCCGCCGCCACCGCGCGTGCGACGCTGCAACGCCGCTCGAATGCGTGGTGTTCGAATTCGTCGGCAAAGACGCGAAGCGCTGACGCGAGCAGTCCGGCCGCACCGTCGGGGTGGCGACAGGCGCCGCGTCCCGCCAGGAAGCCAGCCCAGCGCTGGATATGTTCGAGGTCGCCCGGCGTCGACGCCAGCCCGGCGACGCGCCCCGCGCACGCGGAGATGGCGCGAAGGCCGAATGTGCACGGCCCGCACTGGCGGGCACTCTCGTGCGCCAGGTACGCGAGGATCCTCGCGGTCTCGACGACACCGCATCGCTCCGACGGCAACACGGCGATCACCCCGCAGCCGAGTGAATATCCCTGCTGGCGCAGCGGATCGGTGTCCAGTGGCAGCCCCCATGCGGTGCTGGACTCGACCCATCCTCCGAAATACCCGCCGAGCAGCACCGCATCGCTGTCGGACGTGATGCCGCCAGCGGCATTCACCGCATCAGCGAGTGCCAGACCCATCGGGATCTCGATCAACACCGTCTGGGGAACGGCACCGCCGACGGTGACCAGCGTCGTCCCCGACGCGTCCCCGATGCCGAGTGAGCGAAACCACTCATCGCCGAATCGCGCGATCAGCGCGACGTGCGCAAGCGTCTCGACATTCTGTACGAGCGTGGGACGTCCATCGATCCCGCGCTCGTACGGACGCGGCGGAATCGACGTGGGAAGCGCGATCCCCGCGTTGACGAAGTGCACGGCCGCGGTCTCCTCTCCGGAGACATAGCGAACCGGTGAGCTCACCAGCCGGATCCGCTTTCGCTCGGACGCGGAACGTTCGGTCATGGCGCGCTGCATCGCCTGGATGGCGCCGGTATGGTCGGCGCCGACATAGAGGACGATCTCACCCGCTCCAACGGCGCCCGCAGCGAGCACCGCTCCATCGATGACCAGGTGGGGACGCTGCTCCATGAGCATGCGGTCCTTGCGGCTCAGCGGCTCTCCCTCACCGCCGTTGGCGAGCACGACGGGGCGCCCCGCCCTTTGCGCCGCGACCGATCGCCACTTGGTCGCGACCGGGAATCCGGCCCCGCCTTTGCCGCGGAGGCTGCTTCGCTCGATCGAGTCGATGAGCGCCCGTGTGGCCTTCGGCAGCGCGCCGAGACGATGCTGATGCTCGGCAAACAACTCCATGCCCAGGGTCGCGGGCGGCCCGGCGAGCAGCGCGATGCTCATTGTCCCGCTCCGAACGACGCACGCTCCGCGGCCACGCGACGTTCGTCCGCGAGCGGGTCCGGCGGCGCCGCGACCATGCGCCAGACGAGAGCCACCCCGACGGCACCGACGCATACAACATCGATCACGATCATCCAGAGTGCCGTGCTGTCGGTGCCGGTGCCGATGCCGTGGAACACGGCCACCGGCCAGCTCGCATACGCGAGCCAGTGGATTCCGCGCCACACGCGAGCGCCGATGTACCGGCGGAGCAGGCTGGTCGCAACGATCGCGAGCAGCAGCTCAAATGCGATCGCCCCGAGGCCGAGCCACAAGGTCCGATAGGACGAGCCGAATGGAACCAGCGCGGTCAGGCCGAGGTGGGTGAACGGGTCGACCACCGCGGTGACGATGTGGAGCACCAGGAACACGAGCGTCATCAGGGCGAGGTCGCCGTGCACCGCCGCGCTGAGGAATCGCGGCCAGCCATGCGTTTCAAACCGCACGCGGGCGAGCAATCCGAGGACGACGACCGCACTCAGCAGCACGAGGCTGACAGCGCCCGCGCCGCGCGTGGTGTACCAGAGCAATTGGTCAGACATCGGCTCGAGCCCTCATGCTGCCGGAAGCTCGATCCGGAAGGTCGCGCCGCCGCCGGGCGTGTCGGTGACGCTGATCCTTCCGCCATGCGCGGTCACGACCGCGGTGGCGATGCTCAGTCCCAGACCGCTGCCGCCCTGGTCGCGACTGCGCCCCGGGTCCGCGCGGTGAAACCGCTCGAAGATCCGCTCGCGTTGCGCCGCCGGAACGCCGGGCCCGTGGTCGATGACGTCGATGTCGACGTGTCCGTTCTGCGCCTGCAGGGCTACCTCCACCGGGCTTCCCGCCGGCGTGTGCACGAGCGCGTTGCGTACGAGGTTGGCGACCGCCTGACGCAGCCTCAGGTCATCGCCGGTCACCACGATGGGCGCGTCGATGTGGGCGATCACCGCTCGTTCCGGGTCGGCCGCGCGCGCGTCACTCACGGCGTCGTTGACCATCGAGGTGAGGTCGACCGGAGCCCGGTCCAGCGGGCGTCCCTGGTCGAGTCGCGCGAGCAGCAGCAGGTCGTCGACCAGCACGCCCATGCGCCGGGTCTCGTCCTCGATGCGCCGGACCGCGAGCAGCACGTCGTCGCGGGTCATGTCCGGGTTGCGTTGCAGCAGCTCCGCGTAGCCGCGCATCGATGTGAGTGGTGTCCGGAGCTCATGTGAGGCGTCCGAGACGAAGTGACGCAGTTTCTGCTCGGTCACATCGCGCTCGTCGAAGGCTCGCTCGATCTGGCCGAGCATGGCATTGAGCGCGAGCCCGAGGCGTCCGACCTCGGTGCGCTCGTTCGACGGCGCGACGCGACGACCGAGGCCGCTCGCCGCTATCGAGCGAGCGGTTGCGCCCATGCGCTCCAGCGGACGCATGCCGCGGCGCACCAGCAACCACGTTGCGACCAGCACGATGATCGTGATGCCACTACTGATTGCGATCTCAAAAATGAGCAGGGTGCTCAGGGTGGTGTTGACGCCATCGAGCGGAACCGCGACCACGACTGTGGACGTCGAGTCACCCGGAAACTGCGGTGGCTGCGAGCTGACCAACACCCTGTACGACTCCCACGACCCCTCCCCAGGAACGGTGAGCGCCGACCCGGCGTCTTTGGCGATATCGGAAGGAAAAACCGGATTCGACGACGAGCTGGGAGCCACGGTTCCGCCGTAAAGGTAGCCGGCCTGTGTGGTCACGCCGGACGCGCTCACGAGTTCGCCGTATGTCCCCGCCGGAAAGGCATCCTGTTTTCCGAACCCTCCATCCGGTGGTCCACCCTGTTTGCTCGAATCAAGAACGGTCTGCGCGCCGGGCTCGATAACCACGAGTTGTTTGTCAACGCCCTGGAGGAGTGACGTCTGCAGTGCGGCGTAGGTGCCGACGTCGGCGGCGGCGAGGCCGAGGATGAAGAGCGGCGCCAGGGTCAGCAGCAGCCTGAGTCGCAGGGACATCTACGGCCCTGAGCACATGGTGGGCGCGCCGCTCACGCGTGCGCCGATGTCGTGCGCGGAACACGGATGACGTATCCCACTCCACGAACCGTGTGAATGAGCGGCGGGGTGACCGTGTCGACCTTGCGGCGTAGGTAGCTGATGTACGTCTCCAGCACGCTCGCGTCGCCGCCGAAATCGTAGTCCCAGACGTGATCGAGGATCTGCGAGCGCGAGAGCACGCGGCCGGTGTTCATCATCAGGTAGCGCAGCAGGCGGAACTCCGTGCGGGTCAACTCGATCGGCGCCCCGGCGCGGAAGACCTCGTGGGTCTCGTCGTCGAGCTCGAGGTCGTGGAGCACCAGCTTGCCGCTCGCGGCGGCGCCGTCAGGATTGTGACGCCGGAGCACGACCCGGATTCTCGCCACCAGCTCCTCGATGCTGAACGGCTTGGTCACGTAGTCGTCGCCGCCGATCGTCAGCCCGTGGACCTTTTCCTCGGTGGCGTCGCGGGCGGTCAGGAAGATCACCGGGACCTTGACGCCGTCGCTGATCAGACGCTGCACGAGCGTGAAGCCGTCGTCGTCCGGCAACCCGACGTCGAGGATCATGAGGTCGGGGCGGAAGTCCATCACAGCGTGGCGGGCCTGCTTCGCGGTGCCCGCGGTCTGCACCGAGAAGCCCTCGTACTTGAGCGCCATCGCCACGAGATCGGTGATTGCCCGCTCATCGTCGACGACCAGGATTCGATTCGGCTCTGTGGTCACCGGGCCATCTTCGCGCGGAAGTCTGGGAAAAGGCTCAGAGGATGTTGGGGCTACGCCGGGCGTTGCACCGCATCGCGCGCCCGCCCGCGCTCCCCGTCGCCGAGCGGAAGCGAGAGGCAGCGCACCCCGCCGCCCGCCTTGAGAAACTCCCCCATGGCATGGGGGATCGGCGTGTAACCCGCGGCCCGGAGCGGTGCCTCCAGCTGCGAGATGGTCAGCGACGAGAGCACGAGCCGGCCGAGCGGCATCGCGTTGCAGGCAAAGCCCGCGGCGACCTCGACGGGCACCTCGATGAGATTCGGCACCAGCTCGCGGATCAGTCGCATCGAGGCGGGGGCGAACGCGTCCGGAGCAGCCAGGACGTTGGTGGCATCGAGCGGACAGAAGCAGGTGTCCAGATGATAGAAACGCGGGTCGACAAGCTCCAGGGACACGACGTCGACCTCGAGGATGCGCGCCACCGGGTGGTGGGCTTCGCGATCGGTTCGAAACCCATAGCCGCAGAAGAGCCGGTCGCCGACGAACAATGCATCTCCAGCGCCTTCGAATGACAGCGATCGTGGCAGTTCGTGGACATCGAAGCCCAGCCGCTCGAGCTCCCGGCGCCAGTGCACCTCCTCCCCCTGCCGCTCGGGGTGATGGAAGTTGCTCAGGACGGCGCGGTTGTCCCACAACACGGCCGCGTTGGCCGTGAAGACCATGTCGGGCAGACCCGCGACCGGTGCAGCCAGTTCGATCTCAACACCGAGGTCGACATAGGTGCGATAGAGCGCGTCCCATTGCGCCGTGGCCAGCTCGTGGTCGACCTTGACCGCGACGTGCATCCACGGGTTGATCTCGTATTCGATGCCGAAGTGGTCCGGTCGGCACATTAGGACCGTTGCGGTCATCGAGTCGCCTGGGGCAGCGCGGCTCCGTCGCCAAGCGGTAGCGGCATGAGGAGTGTCGGCGAGAATCGCGTCCCCGCGTGCAGCTCGATCGGGCCCGCCACCGCGGGTCGCTGCACGCACCAGCGAGGATCGACGTCGTCGCGAATCGCAAGCAGCTCCGGCCGAAGCAGCGACCCCGCGGAGCTGCGACCCTGATGCCGGACGGTCGCGGTGAGCGCGGGACGCAGCCAGGTCGCGGTGACCGGCTGCACGCCATCCAGGGGCGCGTCGCTGACGGTCAGGTCGGCAACGCGTTGCGCTAGCCAGCCGGCCACGAGTTGATCGTTCGGC
The DNA here is from genome assembly GCA_963709585.1 of Candidatus Dormiibacterota bacterium. Lineage (GTDB taxonomy): Bacteria > Chloroflexota > Dormibacteria > Aeolococcales > Aeolococcaceae > Palsa-851. The sequence goes on from CAVPXI010000006.1 coordinate 276,863, forward strand.
CCGTCCACATGCCCCGCGAACGTCAGGCGGCCGGCGACATGCTCGCCGAGGATGAGCCGGGTGCCGCCACGCCGGCGCGCGACGATACCCGCGACGACGCAGGTGGCCTGATCCGTCAGCCCGATGCGCAGACGATCGGGCGAGGCGACCCCGGGGCGGTAGGGAGCGTTCGCGCGCCGGGCGAGCAACGCAGCGAGACCCCTTCCCATTGCGGCGGCCGCGAGCGCCTCGCCACGCCCACGCACATGGTCCGGTACCTGGAGAGCATCGCTCTGCCCGGCCAGGTCTCCGAGGGCATCGAGGCGGCGATCGAGGGGCCAGCCGAGCGTCGACCGTCCGTCGAGATGCAGGAGGTCAGAGCCCAGATACACGGCCGGCAGCTCGTGCGCCGCAGCGGGTCCGGCGGCGAGACGCCGCCCGAACCCCGCCAGGTCGGGACGTCCCTCGGGGTCGAGGACCGTGATGACACCGTCAAGTACCGCGCCCCGGCCACCCCGCACCGCTGCGGGCGCGGCAACGTCGGGGAAACGCCGTGCGAGATCGCCGGGCATCTCACCCTGGATCCGGACGGCCCCGACCGGGTCGAGGAAGAGCAGCGCCCGGGCTCCATCCCAGTCGACGCTGAACAGCCAGTCGCGGTCGTCGAACGGCGCGGCGCAGGGAACCGACGCCTCGATCGCGATATACCTGGAGAGCTGGGGTGGGGTCGGGGATCGAAAGGGCAGAGGATCGCCGGACGCTGCCAGGGCGGCACGAGACAGGCCTGCTCTCCCGGCCACGCCCGACCCGCGGAGCCTCAGGAGGCCCGGCGCCGGCGCGCCGGTTCCAGCGCGGAGGCGTCGTCGGCGGCGGATTCCTCTGCGTCGGCGCCCTCGGCTCGGCGCGATTTCGCCGCCTCGACCGACGCTTTGAGCGCGGCCATGAGGTCGGTGACCTTGCCGGGCTCGCGCACCTCGGGCCGCTCGAGCGGCTGGTTGGTCAGCTTGGAGTCCACGACCTGGATCAACGCCTCACGGTAGTCGTCGTGGTAGCGCGCCGGGTCGAAGTGGGCGCTCATGTTCTCCACCAGCATCACCGCCATGTCCAGCTCTTTCTTGGGGACCTCAGGACCTTGCTCGGGTATCGCCAGCTCGCCTGCCGAGCGGATCTCGTCCGGCCAGTGCAGGGTGTTGAGCAGCAGACCCTGGTCGTGGAGCGCCAGGCGGCACAGATGCTCGCGGTCGCGCAGGGCGATCTTCCCGATGGCGACGGTTCCGGTCTTCTCGAGCGCCTGGCGAAGCAGCGCGTACGGCTTGACTTCCACCGCCTCCGGTTCGAGGTAGTAGGCGCTCTTCAGATAGACGCCCGCCTCGATCTCCAAGTCCGGGCAGAACTCGACGATGTCGATGGTGTGCGTCGTGGTCAGGGGCAGGTTGTCGAGGTCCGAGTCGGTCACGATCACGTACTCGTCCTTGCCGACTTCGTAGCCCCGCAGCGCTTCGCTCCAGCCGATCTCGCGATCCTCCTCGGGGCACCAGCGTTTGTTGCGGACCGGAGTTTGGTCGTTCGGGCAGAGCAGCCGGAACGAAACGCTCTTCGATTCGGTCGCCAGGTACAGCCGCACGGGGATCGCCACCATGCCGAAGCTGATGGCGCCCCGCCACATGGATCGAGGCATCGCCGCTCGAGTATAGAGGCGCGGGATCGCAGTGCATGCGGCTCCTCGGGAGCCCGCCGGGCGCGCAGTCCGTCAGGCGGCGGCGAGCATCCGGTCGTACGCGGCTTTCAGTTCCGGGTAGCGCAGGAAGATGATGTGCGCGTACTCCTGCGTCAGCGGTACGGGTTTGCGCCGCAGCGAGAGCCCGACCTCCTCGGGCCGGTGGTTCGCCTTGCGCCAGTTGCACTTCCGGCACGCGATCACCACGTTCTCCCAGCGATCCGGCGCTCCGCCACGAGACACCGGGACGACGTGGTCGACGGTGAGCTCGGCCGCGTTGCCGAGGCGACCGCAGTACTGACAGGTGTGATCGTCGCGGAGGAGGAGGTTGCGACGGTTGGGCCGGAGCAGCCGGCGCGGCACGTGGATGGTGCGCAACAGGCGGACGATGACGACTCCTTCCGGCAGCCTTCGCCCGGCGAGCGCCTCGGCTGCCGCTCGCTCTGCCGCCGCATCGACGAACGCCACCCGCTCCTTGGTGAGGAGCACAACCAGCCGCCGGTGACTGATCACGTTGAGGGGCTGCATCGAGGCGTTGAGCAGCAGCACTGCCATTGCCGAATTCTATTGGGAAGCGGGGATCTTCGCGTTGATCACGGGTAGGGGCCGGCTTGATGGGCCCGACCTTGATCGCACCTCCGCACACCATGCTCGACTGGACGTCGGTCACGTCGGTCTGGAAGCGCGATGTCGGCAGCGTTACCCGCCAGAATCGGGGCCTCTCCGCCTGCGCCGCGGTACATGTGGCATCGGTCCAGGAGACGAGGAAATAGCCGTGCCCGGTCGCGCCGACGGCGCCGAGGGGTTCGGTGCCGGGCGGAAGATGGACCGGCCCGGGGGACGCCAGCGAGTTGTCGTTGGTCCAGCTGGTGTTCAGCAGACCGCCGCTCGACGAGAGCATCTGCAGCTTTGCGTAGCCGTTCTCGGTGCAGTCACTCGTCGACGTGTTGCGAACCTCGAAGGTCGCGTAGATGGTGCCTGCCGCGCCCTGGGTGTTGAGGATGTCGATCTCGAACTGTCCGGGCATGCACGCAACTGGTGGGGTCGCGGTGGGATTCGGGGTCGAGGTCGGGGTCGAAGCGGGCGTCGGGGTCACAACCGGTGTCGGGGTCACCGGGATCGCAGTCGGCGAAGTGCTCGGCACCGGCGGAGACGACGACCCGCAGGCGGCGAGCAGGCCTGCGGCCACGAGCAGCACAGGCGGAACCAGCACCCGTCGCATCGCGACGCAGGGTACCTGCAAACCGCGCTCGACGCGCGTCAGGGACGGCTCGGAATGTCCTGGTCAGCCTGCAGCACCGGGGCGAAGAGATCGCCCGTCGCAGCCACGCGCGCGGCGATGGTCGCGATGTTCCAGCGATCGGGGCGCAGGTCGGGATCGTCGAGCTCCGTCCATTCGATGGGGGTCGATACCGGGGCACCCGGCGCGGGTCGGAGCGAGTAGGGGGCCGCCAGAGTCTTGTTGATGATGTTCTGGGTGTAGTCGATCCGGATCCGGCCTGTCCGCTTCGCCACCGCCCATTCCCAGCTCACGCGCCCCGGGGCAGCCTGGTCGATGGCTCTGCCGACCTCCTCCACCCAATGGCGCACGACCGCATAATCCGGGCCGCGACGAACCGGCACGTAGATCTGCAGCCCGGTCTGCCCGCTGGTCTTGATCACCCCATGCATGCCGTAGTGATCCAGGGCCGCCTTGACGAGCTTGGCAATGTTGACGACGTCCTGGAACGTCGCCGGTTCGAACGGATCGAGGTCGAACACCGCCCAGTCGGGATCATTGGGCGCGTCGATCCGCGAATGCCACGGGTGCAGATCGATGACCCCCGCGTTGGCCACCCACGCCAGCGTCGCGACCTCGTTGACGACGATGTACGTCTTGGTCTTCTCGCCCTGATACGTCCAGGACTCGATCCACGTCGGGGCGTGGGCCGGTTTATCCTTGCGCCAAAAGGATTTTCCATCGATGCCGTCGGGAAACACCTGCATCGACAGGGGACGGTCGCGCAGGTACGGCAACATGTACGGCGCCATCCGGACGTAGTACTCGATCATGTCGCGCTTGGTGATGCCATCGGCGGGCCACAGCACCTTATCGAGATTCGTGAGGGGAAGTCTGCGTCCCGCGATTTCCCAGTGCGCGTTGCCTTTGAGCGTTCTCAGCTGCGCCAGTGCTTGCAAGTCCTCCGGGTCCTGTCGCGGTGGGGGCCCCTCGCCACCTGCGGGTCGGGTCTCCTGGGGCTTGTCGTCTTTTCTGGTGGGTGACGCGTCCTCGGAGCCCGGCCCTCCGGTGGCGCTGCTCCCCACCGCGCCACCCGGAGGTCGGTGTGCCATAGCGGGCGTCTGGACTCCCTGTGCTCTGCGCTTCGTGCGGGGGGTGGCCGCAGCCCCCTCCCTTGGTGGCCGGGGCGCTTTGGCCGGCGCAGCGTGGGACGGACCGGTACTCGGTCTTGGACGTGCTGACTGTTGCGCCTGCGTGCCACCTTCCCTTGCTGATTTCTCGCTGGGCGTTGCATCGGCGATGGGCGGGGTGTTCCCGGCACGGATGGCGGCGCGGGAAGGGGTCGGGCCGTCTGCGGGCTCGGTCTTGAGAAAGGCTTCTCGCATGCAGTCTTCGGGGCGTTGGTCGGGGCGGAGGGTGCGGAAGGCGGGGTGGCGGAGGATGCCGTCGCGCGTCCAGCCGGCGAAGCGGACTTCGCAGACGAGCTCTGGTCTGACCCAGGTCGCGGGTTCCGAGGTTTTCGGGGTGACGTCGAGTGGACACGTGTTCACCTCCAGGGGGCGGAGGCGGTCCCTGAGGTCGCGCAAGGCCTTCTCGTCGAAGCCGGTGCCGACCTGTCCGCAGTGGACGAGGCGGGTACCGTCGAGCACGGCGAGGATGAGCGCGCCGAGCTGGCTGGTCCGGCGTCCGCGGCCGGCCGTATAGCCGGCGATGACGCACGACTGGCTGAGCCAGGACTTGATCTTCACCCAGTCGGGCGTGCGCACTCCGGGGCGGTAGAGAGAATCGGCTCGCTTCCCGACGATGCCTTCGATGCCGGACTCGCGCGCGATCTCGAAGAGCGATGTGCCATCTCGCTCGACGTGCTCGGCAAAGAGGATGTACGGCGAGTCGACGACGGTTTCGCGAAGCGTCTTCTTGCGAATGCGCAGCTCGGTGCTGAGCAGGTCGCGGCCCTCGAGCTCGAGCAGGTCGAATGCGATGAACGTCACCGGATGTTCGGCCGCGACCCTGCGCACATCCGCATCGCGCACCACGTTGATTCGCTGCTGCATGCGCTCGAACGACGGCCGGCCGTCGGCGTCGAGGACCACGAGCTCGCCGTCGACGATTGCCTGGCGGGCGCGGATGCCTGCCCGGATCGCCACGGCCTCCGGGTAGCGCCTGGTCTCGTCACCGCCACGCCTGCCGGTGAGTCGGACAAGGTCCCCGGCGACGCTGACCATCGCGCGGATGCCGTCGTACTTCAGCTCGAACAGCAAGCCATCCCTCGAAAACGCGTGATCCATGGGCGTCGCGAGCATTGGTGGCGGCGCCTCGGCGAGGGCCGGGGAAGCGACCGTGGGAGCAGCCGCAGTGGCCGCCGCCGTCGTGGCGACGGCTGGGGCGTTTCGAGCACGAGCGGCGCGACGCGTCTCCCGGGGGTCGCCGCCGCCCTCATTGGCAATCTGCGCCAGGCTTCTGCCGGTTTTGACTGAAACGTCGAGGTCGATGGCTTCGAACCCCTCCACAACCGAGGCGTCGCGCTTCTTGATCATCAGCCAGTTCTTGTCACCATCGCTGCTGCCGCCGTATCGCCGGCCGCGCTCGCCGATGTGAACGAGCGCGAACTCGCCCGAGAGCTTGGTGCCCTGGAGGCGGAACTTGACGTCCCCTTTGAGCCGGGAACGGTCGTAATCCTCGGCGAACTCCTTCACCCACTCGAAGGTGCCGATGTCCCAGAGCATCACCGTCCCAGCGCCATATCCCGACGGGATGACGCCCTCGAACTCACCGTAATCGATCGGATGGTCCTCGGTCTGCACTGCCAGGCGCTTCTTGGCCGGATCCAGGCTCGGGCCCCTTGGAATCGCCCACGACAGCAGCACCCCGTCGTGCTCCAGCCGGAAGTCGAAATGCATGCGTGTGGCTCGATGTTTCTGAACGCAGAACCGCTTCCCGTGGGGCAGCTGCTCCCACGCCGAGCGCTCCGCCTCGGCACGCGGAGTCGGGTCGCCGCTGGGCTCCGGGGTCTGATTGAAATCACGCTTGCGGCGGTACTCTTCAAGGGTGGGTATTGGCATGATTAACGACCCTCTCGACGAGGACAGCGGGGGGCGGAACGGACAGCGTCCTTCACGCTCCTGATGCTAGTGCAGCGCACTGCGCGAAACGAGCGAAATGACGCGCCGGGCTGGTAGAATAGACGTACGTGGAACGGCCGATTTGAGCGGTCCCCGCTGGAACAGTCGAGCGGTTTCATCATTGGCCCCCTCTCTCACACTCACGTCACAACCGGAGCAGCACAGATAACCGACACCGCACGCCCCGAACGCCCCGATGAGGTGGCGATCGAGCCAGAGACGAGCCCAACGACCAGCGTTGGAAACGGCAATCCGGATCCGCGCCCCGCAGGCTCCGGCCGGGTCGGCAAGGACACGTACTCGGCCGACCAGATCCAGATCCTGGAGGGTCTCGAGCCGGTTCGCCGCCGCCCCGGGATGTACATCGGGTCCACAGATCTCCGTGGTCTTCACCACCTCGTGGTCGAGCTCGTTGACAACAGCATCGACGAGGCTCTCGCCGGTTGGTGCGACACGATCAAGGTGGTCCTCCACGCGGACAAATCCGTGTCGGTGCTGGACAATGGTCGCGGCATCCCGGTGGGGATGCATCCGACCGCCAGGAAGTCCGCGCTCGAGGTTGTGCTGACCACCCTCCACGCGGGTGGAAAGTTCGGCGGCGGAGGCTACAAGGTCTCCGGCGGACTCCACGGTGTCGGTCTCTCGGTCGTCAACGCACTCAGTGAGCGTCTGCTGGTCGAGGTGTACCTCGATGGTGAGACGCATCGCCAGGAGTACACCCGGGGCGTGCCCGACGGCCCCGTGGCCGTCGTCGGGACGACCGATCGCCGCGGCACCTACGTGCGGTTCTGGCCCGACCCCGAGATCTTCCCGGAGATCGAGTTCTCGTGGGACACGGTCTGCGATTCGCTGCGCAGCTACGCCTTTCTCAACAAGGGCATCACCATCCAGCTGGGCGACGAACGCGACGCCCGCGCGTACACATTCCATTTCGAGGGCGGCATCCAGTCGTTCGTCAGGTATCTCAACGCAAACCGCAACGTCATCAACCAGAAGCCGATGTACGTGGAGCGGGAGATCGATGGCAATGTCGTCGAGATCGCGCTCCAGTATCAGAACACGGTGTTCACCGAGCACGTCCTCGCGTTCGCCAACAACGTCCACACCGAGGAAGGTGGCGCGCACGTGACCGGGTTCCGCAGCGCGTTGACGGCGACACTCAACAAGTACGCGCGCAAGGCCGCCATCCTCAAGGAGCAGGACCCCAACCTCAGCGGTGATGACGTGCGCGACGGATTGACCGCGGTGATCAGCGTCAAGCTGCGCGAGCCCCAGTTCGAGGGTCAGACCAAGACCAAGCTGGGAAACAGCGAAGTCGCGGGCCAGGTCTCGACGGTGCTGAGCGAGGCGCTCATGCAATACCTCGAGGAGAATCCGACCGACGGCCGCAAGATCATCGACCAGTCGCTCACGGCTGCGCGAGCGCGCCAGGCGGCCGCCAAGGCGCGCGACCTCGTCCAGCGCAAGTCGCTCCTCGAGTTGGCCACGCTGCCGGGGAAGCTCGTGGACTGCAGTGAGCGTGACCCGGCGCACTGCGAGATCTTCATCGTCGAAGGATTGTCCGCCGGCGGCACCGCCAAGGAGGCGCGCGAGCGCCGCAACCAGGCGATCCTTCCGCTGCGCGGCAAGATCCTCAATGTCGAGAAGGCGCGAGCCGACAAGATCCTCGGTAACGAACAGATCAAGGACCTGATCATGGCGCTCGGCGGTGGATTCGGCGAGACCTTCAGCGTCGACAAGCTGCGCTATCACCGCATCGTGCTCATGGCCGACGCCGATGTCGACGGCTCGCACATCCGCACCCTGTTGCTCACGTTCTTCTGGCGTCATCTGCGGCCGCTCGTCGACGGTGGGTTCCTCTACCTCGCGCAGCCACCGCTGTACAAGCTCGAGAAGGGCAAGGGTCGGAACAAGCAGACCGAGTACGCCTTCAGCGACGACCAGCGGGATGACAAGGTCAAGTCCATGGGCCGCGATACCGAGGTGTCGCGCTACAAGGGCCTCGGCGAGATGATGTCCGAGGAGTTGTGGGCAACCACCATGGACCCGGATCGCAGGGTTCTGCTCCAGGTCGGCGTTGCGGATGCGCTCAAGGCCGATGACATCTTCGACCGCCTGATGGGGTCGGACGTCGAACCCCGCAAGCGTTTCATCCAGACCCACGCCACGAGCGTGCGCAACCTCGATATCTGATGCCGCTTCCGATCGCGGTCGACGCGATGGGCGGCGACCAGGCCCCAGCCGAGATCGTCCGCGGCGCGCTCCGCGCAGTCAACGAGCACGGCATCGCGGTCACCCTGGTCGGCCAGCGCGAAGTGGTCGAACAGGAGCTTCGCGCAGCGGGGGCCTCCACTCCAGGTGGGATCGACATCGTCGACGCCCGCGACGTCATCGAGATGAACGAGCACCCGGCGAGCGCGGTGCGTGCCAAGCGCGACTCGTCGCTGGTGAGCAGCTGCGCCCTGGTCGCCGGCGCCCGGGCGCGTGCGGTCGTCAGTGCCGGCAACAGCGGGGCAATGCTCGCCGCCGCGCTCTTCACCATCAGGCGGATCCCCGGGGTTGCCCGGCCCGCCATCGGCGCCTCCTTCCCCAGCGATGCCGGGCAGACCTTCATCCTGGATGTTGGTGCCAACACCGACTGCAAGCCGGAGTGGCTCGCGCAGTTCGCGCTGATGGGTGACGTCTACGCTCAGACCATGCTCGCCATCCCCCGTCCCCGTGTCGCGTTGCTCAGCAACGGCGAGGAGGCCGAGAAGGGTTCGGAACTGGTCCAGGCGGCTCACCCGCTGATCGCGGCGCTGCCGATCCAGTTCGTCGGCAACGTCGAAGGCAAGGACATCTTTCGCGGCTCGTGCGACGTGGTGGTCACCGATGGTTTCACCGGTAACGTCGTGCTCAAGGCGGCCGAGGGTATCGGCGAGTTCCTGTTCGCGAGCATCGCCCGCGAGGCACGCAAGTCGTTCGCCGGCAAACTCGGCGGCGCGCTCCTCAAGCCGAGATTGCGCCCGCTGCGCGACCGGATCGACTACCGGAAGACCGGCGGAGCGCTCCTACTCGGTGTCGCCGGCGAGGTCGTGATCGCCCACGGGCGATCCGATGCAGAAGCGACCATGAACGCGATTCGAGTCGCTGCCCGCGCGGCCGAACAGGGTGTCAGCAAACTGATCGCGGGCGCAGTGAGCAGCCCAGCGGAGGTGCCCGCGTAATGGCGGTGTTCGAGCCCGGGCAGATTCATCCCATCGAACTCGAGGCGGAGATGCGCGCGTCCTACATGGACTACGCGATGAGCGTGATCATCAGCCGCGCCCTGCCGGATATTCGCGACGGGCTCAAGCCGGCACAGCGGCGCATCCTCTGGGCGATGCTCGACACCGGGATGACCGCGGGGGCGCGCTATCAGAAGTGCGCCGCCGTCGTCGGCGAGGTCCTCGGCAAGTACCACCCGCATGGTGATTCGGCGGTCTACGACACGCTCGTCCGCCTCGCGCAGCCGTGGGTGATGCGCTATCCGCTCATCGACGGCCAGGGCAACTTCGGCTCCGTCGACGGCGATCCGCCCGCCGCGTACCGGTACACCGAGGCCCGCATGACCTCGGTGGCGATGAGCCTCGTCGACGATATCGAGAAGGATACTGTCGACTTCGGCCCGAACTTCGCGAACGTGCCGGGGGTGCGCGAGCCGTCGGTGATGCCGTCGCTGCTGCCGAATCTCTTGGTCAACGGCGCGAGCGGGATCGCGGTCGGCATGGCGACCAACATCCCGCCGCACAACCTGGGCGAGATCTGCGACGCGGTGATCCGTCTGATCGACGACCCCGACACCACCACCGAGGATCTCATCCGCATCGTCAAAGGGCCGGACTTCCCAACCGGCGGGATCATCTACACCCGTGACATCGCCAACGTGTACGGCACCGGCCGTGGGCGGATCGTGATGCGGGCCCAGGTCGACTTCGAGGAGTCGAAGTCGGGACGCGAGCAGATCATCGTCCGCGAGCTCCCCTACCAGGTCAACAAGTCCCGGTTGATGCAGACCATCGCAGAGCTCGTCAACGACCGCAAGATCGACGGCATCGCCGACCTGCACGACGAGTTAGGGCGCGAGGAGAAGGTGCGCATCGTCATCGAGCTGAAGTCGAATGCGCGGCCGCACACGGTGCTCAACAACCTCTACAAGCACACCCAGCTGCAGATGACCTTCGGTGCACTGATGCTCGCCATCGTCGACGGCCGGCCGCAGGTGCTGAGCCTCAAGGCGATGCTCCAGCACTACATCAGCCACCGGCGCAACGTGGTCACCCGACGCACGCGGCACGAGCTGGCAACCGCGCGCGAACGGGCGCACATCCTCGAAGGATTGACCATCGTCCTCGACAATCTCGACGAGACGATCGCGATCATCCGTGGCGCGCAGGACGAGAAGTCCGCGCAGACCGCTCTGGAGCAGCGTTTCAGCCTCACCGAACGGCAGTCGAAGGCGATTGTCGACCTTCGCCTGGGGCGGCTGACGCGGCTCGAGAGCGGCAAGCTCCGCGAGGAGTACGAAGAGCTGATCAAGAAGATCGCTCAACTCGAGGACCTGCTCGCCAATCCGCGCCTGATCGACGGCGTCATCAAGGACGAGGTCACCAACCTGCGCAGGCGTTTCGCCGACCCGCGGCGCAGCGAGATCCGTCACGACGAGCTCGAGATGAACGAGGAAGACCTGATCCCACAGGAGCAGGTCTTCGTCACCCTCACCCATCGCGGCTACATCAAGCGCATGTCGCTCGACAACTACCGCGCGCAACATCGCGGCGGCAAGGGGGTCGTCGGCGCGCGTCGCTCCACCGACGAGGACTACATCGAGCACTCAACAACGGCGAACACGCACAGCGACATGCTGTTCTTCACCAATCGAGGTCGCGTGTTCCGGCTGCGCACCCACGAGATCCCGGACGTCAAACGCCAGGCCAAGGGCATCCCGATCATCAACCTCATCGAGGTCGACCAGGGTGAGAAGGTCACCGCACTCATCGACATGGAGGTCTTCAGCGACGAGCAGTACCTGGTGATGGTCACCAAGCTCGGGCAGATCAAGAAACTCCCGCCGCCGCCTACGCCGCGGTGCGTCGCAACGGCCTGATCGCCATCAACCTCCAGGATGACGACGAGCTCAACTGGGTGCGCCGATCCTCGGGTGGCAATGAGGTCCTCGTGGTGACCCGCCGGGGCAAGGGCTCGCGATTCACCGAGAAGGAGGTGCGCCCGATGGGCCGCGACACCATGGGCGTCGGGGCGATCCGGCTGCGCAAGGGCGACGAGGTCGCCGGCTTCGACATCGTGAATCCCGAGGGTCACGTGCTCGTGATCACCGAGAACGGCTTCGGCAAGCTGACCCCGATGAGCGACTACCCGGTCAAGAGCAGGAACATCCAGGGCGTCTACACGGTCGACCAGACGGCGATCCCGAAGATCGGCGAGATCGTCGGGATGCGCGTCGTCGAGGACCTGTCCGAGGAGTTGATGGTCATCTCGACGTCGGGGCAGGTGATCCGCATCCCGCTTGAGCAGGTCCGCATCTCCGGGCGCCAGACCAGGGGCGTGATCATCATGCGGCTCGACGACGGCGACCGAGTCGCATCGATCGCCGGGGTGGGAGCTGTGGTCGCCCTCGAGGCGTGACCGAGATCTTCCGTCTCGCCAACTCGTACGTCGACGAGCTCTGCGCGCTCGACCCATTCACCGCCACCTACCTCGGCCGACCCGAGCACGACGACGAGGTCACCGACTACTCGCCCGACGGCGTCGATGCGCGGGTCGACCTTGCCGGCCGGACGCTTCGAGCCCTCGCCCAGGCGACCGTCGAGAACGATGCCGATCGCATCGCCGCGGCGGTCATACGCGACCGGCTGGAGGCCGAGGTCGAGGGGTACCAGGCAGGCGCCCCATGGCGCCAGCTCTCCAATTTCAACTCTCCGATCTCCTTCATCCGGATGGCGTTCGACCTTTGCCCTCGGGATATGCCCGAGGACTGGGAGCGGATCGCGACCCGCATGAGCCGGATTCCCGACGCGCTCGACGGCTTCACCGCATCACTGCGGCATGGGCTCGCGAACGGTTTGATCGCCCCGCGCCGCCAGGCCATGGTCTGCGCCGGCCAGGCTGCAACGCTCGGTGGTCTCGACTCCGATGACCCGCCCTACTTCGCCGGCATCGCCGCCGAGGTGGCGCACGACGACGCGATGGCCCGCAGGCTTCGCCAGAGCGCGCAAGCGGCAACCTCGGCCTACGCGGCGATGTCGACCTTCATGCGCGAGGAGTACGCGCCGCAAGCCCCCGTGGGTGACGCCGTCGGGCGCGAGCTCTATGCCATCGGCATGCGTCGGTGGCTCGGCATGACCCGCGACCCGGAGGAGATCTACGCCTGGGGCTGGGACGAGCTGCACCGCATCGAAGCCGAGATGGCCGTGACCGCCGAGCAGATCGGTCCCGGCGCCGGTGTCGCCGGCGCGATGGCGGTGCTCCGCGACGACCCCGCGCGCAGCATCGAGGGCATCGACAGGCTGCTCGCCCATCTCCAGGAGTTGACCGATCGGACCATCGCGGATCTCGACGGCACGCATTTCGACATCCCCGAGCCGCTGCATCGCGTCGAATGCCGGGAGGCGCCTCCGGGCACCGCGGCGGCGATGTACTACACAGCACCTTCGGCGGACTTCAGCCGGCCGGGGCGCACGTGGTACCCGGCCAAAGGGCAGACCCGGTTTCCGCTCTGGACCGAGGTGACCACCGCATACCACGAAGGCGTTCCCGGGCATCACCTGCAAATCGGGCTCTGCATGACGTTCCAGGAGCGGCTGGCCACGTTTCAGCGCCAGCTGGGAACGTATGCCGGTCACGGCGAGGGATGGGCGCTGTACGCCGAGCGGCTGATGCAGGAGCTCGGCTACCTCCAGAACCCCGATTACCTGCTCGGCATGCTCGCCTCCCAGGCGTTCCGCGCCATGCGCGTCATCGTCGATATCGGGCTGCACCTCCAGCTCCCGATTCCGACCAACGAGACCTACCGTCCCGGGCGGGTCTGGGACTGGGATACGGCGCTGCCGTTCGTCAGCCGGTATTGCGGGTTCGCGGGACCCGATATGGCGCGTAGCGAGCTCGAGCGCTATTGCGGGATGCCCGCCCAGGCGATCAGCTACAAAGTGGGCGAGCGAGTCTGGCTCGACGTCCGCGCCCAACTCCGAGCCAGGCTCGGCTCGGCGTTCGACCTGAAGCGATTCCACATGGAAGCGCTCAATGTCGGATCGCTGCCACTCGATCGGCTCGAGCGGGAGTTGCTCGGAACCAACTGACCCGCGCCCGTCGGGTCAGGGAGGGTTGGTTTGGGGGCGCTCCTGCACCCCGTCACCAGTCCGAGTGTGCCGGGCCGGACGCTCATGCCCGGGCCTGGCGGACGATCGCTAGGCGGCCTTGCCGATCTTGAAGATCTTGGTGCCGCAGACGGGGCAGGTGCCGGTGGTCGCCGGTTTGCCGTTCTTCATCGTGATCGCCTCAGCGCCCTTGATCTCGCGCTGTTCCTTGCATTTGAGGCAATAGCCAGTGGCCATGTGCTCCTCCGGGGTGGTGGGGGTGGTTCTGCGACTGCTCGGAGGCAGGTTGCGGGCATTCTAAGCACATCAGGCCCGAATTGGAGCCGAACTCAGCCCGGGGCCCCGGCCGGGGCCGTCAGATAAGCCCCTGCGGGCGTGGTCACACCGGGGCAACCGTGGTGGCGAGATGAGTCCGGAAGAAGGCTCGAGTCCGGTCCCAGGCCAGGCGCGCGGCGTCCGCGTCGTGGACATCCGGGCGGGTGTCGTTGAAGAACGCGTGATCGGCACCCGCGTACCAGAAGAACTCGACATCGACGCCGGCGCCGCGAAGCTCGGCCTCGAGCGCATCGACCTGCTCAGGCGTATATGCCTCGTCCTTTTCCGCGAAGTGGCCGAGCACCGCGCCCTTGATCTTGGTGACGTCCGGCTTGGCAGCGGCAGTGACGCCCATGTATGGATAGAACGGGACCACGGCCGCGAAGACGTCGCTCAGGGTTGCGGCGTAGATGGCGAGGGCGCCGCCCATGCAGAAGCCGACGATGCCGACCCGGTCCCCGGCGGTGCGCTCGCTCGCTGCCAGCCACTTGCCGGCCCCGAGCATGTCGCGCGCGGCCTCGGCGAGGTCGAGTTCCATGAGCAACTTGCCCGCCTCATCCGGCTCCTTGGTCTCCTTGCCGTGGTACAGGTCCGGAGCCAGGGCGACGAACCCTTCGGCGGCAAACCGGTCGCAGAGATCGCGGATGTGCGCGTTGACTCCCCACCACTCCTGGATGACCACGACGCCCGGTCCCCGGCCGCTCGGAGGGGTCGCGAGGTATCCGCCGCAGGTGTGTCCGTTGCTGGGAAACTCAACCGTCTCGCCCATTGCTCACTCCTTCATCGCATGCAGTTCTCTCGCGTCACTGTGGCGCAGCCCGGCGACCGCGAGCGCGAACGCCGGCTCATGCTGCCGAATGCTCGTTGGTGTGTGTCTCGATGAGCTTTTGAGCGACGTGCGCCGGCACCTCCTCGTAGCTCGAGAATGCCATCGAATATCTGCCGCGCCCCTGGGTCATCGCGCGCAGTTCGACCGGGAATGTGTACATCTCCGCTTGGGGGACATGCGCGTTGATCTCGGCTCGCCCGTCACCGAGAGGATTCACGCCACCGACGCGACCGCGCTTTGAGTTGAGCAGTCCCATGATGTCGCCCGTGAAGCGCTCGGGGACGGTGACGTTGACGTTCATGATCGGTTCGAGGATGACCGGGGAGGCCTTCTGTACCGCTTCGCGCATCGCCATCGCCCCCGCGATCTGAAAGGCGATGTCCTTGCCGTCAACGCTGTGCGTCGAGCCATCGACCAGGCGCACCCTGATGTCGACGATCGGGTTCCCGGTCACCGCTCCCTGCTCCATGGTCTGGCGAACACCCTTCTCGACCGACGGCCGGAACTGGTGGGGGATCGATCCGCCGAAGATCTTGTCCTCCCATTCGTAGCCGCCACCGCGAGGCAGCGGCTCGATCTCGATCGTCGCGTCGCCGTAGAGGCCGGCGCCGCCCGACTGCTTCTTGTACTTGTGGCCGACGCGAGCGGTGCCGGTGATGGTTTCGCGATACGGGATCTTGGGCGGATGCAGCTCGGCGTCCACGCCGAACTTTCGCTTCATACGCTCCAGCGCGACATCGAGGTGCACGTCGCCGAGGCCGTGGACGAGGACCTCGTTGGTCACCGGGTCGCGGTCGGTGGAGAAGGTCGCGTCCTCCTCCGTCAGACGAGCGAGCGCGCTCATGATCTTGTCCTCGTCGCCCTTGGAGCGAGCGACGATCGCCGCCGAGGCGGTCGCGGCCGGCCACGGCAGCGGTGCCAGCAGCACCGGGGCATCCTTCGCGCAGAGGGTGTCGCCGGTCTGCGTATGGGTCAGCTTGGTGACCACGCCGATGTCGCCCGCGACCACCTCGGTGGCGGTGACGATCGCTTTGCCGTTGGGCTGGCCGAGCTGCGCGAAACGTTCCTCCTGACCGAGGCGCGCCGTGATCGGATGGCTGTCGCCGCGCATGGTGCCGCGCAGCACCTTGAAGAACGAGACCTTGCCGAAGGTGTCGACGGTGGTCTTGAAGACGAACGCACACAGCTTGCCGCTCGGGTCGCACGCGAGGGCGACGTCGTTGCCCTTCGGGTCCTGGCCGGCACGCGTGCGCTCGGTCGGCGCCGGGAGATATCGAACGATGCTGTCGAGCACCATCGCAGCGCCCTTCTCCGTCGCCGCGGATGCGCACACGATCGGCACCAGCGTGCCGCGCGCGGTCGCGGCGTGGAGCGCGCCCCGCACCTCGTCGTCGGTGAGCTCGGTGCCCTCGAGATACTTCTCGAGCAGCGCATCGTCACTCTCGGCGGCGGCGTCGACGAGCGCGGCGTGCGCTCGTTCGATCTCGATGCTCATCTCGTCCGGCACGGCTGTGTCGGTGGCGCGGCCGTGGTCGTCGAAGGCATGCGCGCGGTCGTCGACGAGGTCGACGTATCCCCGGAACCCATCGGCCGCCCCGATCGGCACCGCAACCGCGATCGGCTTTCGCGAGAAGGCCTCGCGGAGCGCGTCGACGGTCGCTTCGTAGGCGGCGTTCTCCTTGTCCATGCGGTTCACCACGATCAGCGCGGGGACCCCGGCCGCCTGGATCATCTCCCAGGCCATCTCGGCGCCCACCGGTACGATCCCGGTGGCGGCGACGACCAGGATGGCCGCGTCGGCCACGGCCAGGCCCTCGACCACCTCGCCGGCGAAGTCCTGGAACCCGGGAGCGTCGATCAGGTTCACCCGGGAGCCGTCCCAGTCGCAGTGCGCGACCGACAGCCCGATGCTCATCGAGTGGCGCTGCTCCTCGGGCTCGTGGTCGAAGAGCGACGTCGCCTGCTCGGTCGAGCCCATGCGCTGGGTTGCGCCGGCGGTGTGCAGCAACGCCTCGCAGAGAGTCGTCTTCCCGTCGTGGCTGTGACCGACGACGGCGACTGTGCGGATGCGATCAGGTGTGGGCGTCGGCATGGTGAATCAACTCCAGACAGGATTCCCGGACCGAAGGAACGAATGGTAGCGGCTCGCACGGCCCGTCGAGGGGCGCGTCAGTGCTGCCGGCGGCGCGCCACCACGAGCACCGTTTCGGAGAGCGCATGAGCCGCCGAGCCGCTCCACCCGTCGAACATCGTGACGTCGGGAAGCCCGGCTCGGGCGAAGAGGCGCGGGATCGATCCGAAGGGGCACAGCCAGCCGCTCGTCTGCCGCACCGACACCGAGCCGTCATCGAAGATCGCGACCTCTCGAAGCACGTAGGTGTGGCGGCGCTGGTCGTAGACGGCGTCGCCGAGGAGCAGGTGGCGCCGGTCGGACAGCAGCGAGTTGGGCACTACGTCCCACCAGTCGATCCGGCCGGGCGGCTGCTCCGGGCGGAGGCGCAATTCCGCGATCAGGGACCCGTGCGGCGCGAGGGACGCCGCGATCCGAGCCAGCACCTTGGGCTGCTCCAGCCGCGAGAACGCCTCGAGGACGAAGTACACGAGCAGCGCCGCGTCGAATCGCCCGGCTGGGAGCGGTACATCGCGCAGGTCCCCGGCGACGAAGCGAGCTCTCCCGAGCAGAGGCGCGTCCCGCGCCAGGCCGCGCGCGTGGCGGAGCGCGGCGGTGCTCACGTCGATGCCGGTCACATCGTGACCCAGGGCGGCGAGCGGCACCGCGTACAGCCCTGGGCCGCATCCGGCGTCGAGGATCCGCGCCGGCGGTGTCGGGAGGAGCCGGCGCAGGCGTCGAACCTGCCCGGCAATCACCGACCGCCTCCGGCTCGCGCCGTCGTGGGATTGGTCGAGGTGCTCACGCAGCAGGCGTCGCGCGAACTCCGGGCGTCCCCAGTCCAACTCTGCAGCGAAGTCGAAGGGGACGGGCCACGGCGGGATGGTTGTCGGACGGAGCCTGCGCGGCATGTCCGCGGCAGCGTAGGCCACAATCCCCGGCGATGGGCGGCGTCATCGGCCAGTGGGTGACCAGCGGAGGACTGTTCATCGTGCTCGTGCTGATGCTCGTCAACAGCTGCGGCGTGCCCTTCCCGAGCGAGGTGATCATGCCCGTGGCGGGGGTGCTCGCGGCCGCCGGTCACTTCAGCATCGTCCTGGTGATCATTGCCGGGGTCGCCGGCAACTGGCTCGGGGCGCTGCTTGCGTATTCGCTGGCCCGGCGCTTCGGCCGCCCCCTGCTGCTCGGTCCGGGACGTCGCATCGGCATCAAACCGAGACACCTCGACCTCGCCGACCACTGGATCGACCGCTACGGGCTGGCAGCGGTCTTCTTCGGGAGAATGCTCCCGGTGATCCACACGTACATCTCGTTCCCAGCCGGGCTCGCGAAGATGCAGCCGGTCTGGTTCGCCGGGCTTTCGCTGCTCGGATCCACCGTCTGGGTCACCTTTCTCGCGATCCTCGGGTACGAGGTCGGGGCGAACTACACCAAGGTGTCGGGTCCGATCGGCACGGCAGCAATCGTTATCGCTGTGATCGTGGTGGTCGTGGTGGTCGTCTGGTACGTCCGTGGTCGGGGACGAGACGCACCACCGTCACCCGCCGGCGGTTAGCGCCGGGTCAGGACATGTCCGGCCACGGGCTCGCGGCGTCTGCTTCGCCGTCATCACCCTCGGCCCGCTGGCGGTAGCGGTCGGCGACCATCTTGTACGCGACCGTCTTGGGGAGGCCCAGCTTGACGAGGCTCTTGACCTCGTCGGCCATCACCTTGTCGCGGGCGGTCTCGATCGACGCGACGAGATCCTCAATGGAAACTGTGGAAGCGCGCTTGGACATCACCTGCAGTCTACCAACGGTTCGGCGGAGCAAACCTCCCGGCCCTGAGCCGGGCGGTGGGCTCGCGCCTCCCGGGCACCTCCCGTGGCCCGGCATACTTTGAGCATGGCGTATCTCCCCAACTCCGATGCCGAACGTCGCGAGATGCTCGATGCGGTCGGGGCGGCGTCGGACGCGGACCTGTTCACCACGGTTCCAGCCGTCCTGCGCAACCCTCGCATCGACCTCCCGCCCCCGCTCTCCGAGCAGGACCTGGTCGCCGAGCTCGAACGGCTCGCCGCGCGAAACCGATCGCTGAGCGTCTTCGACAGCTTCCTGGGCGCCGGCGTCTATCGCCGCTTCAGCCCGGCAATCGTGCGCGGCACGATCTCGCGGCCCGAGTTCTACACGGCGTACACGCCGTACCAGGCCGAGGCGTCGCAGGGGACCCTGCAGACGATCTTCGAGTTCCAGTCGATGATCTGCGCGTTGACCGGGCTCGACGTCGCCAACGCCTCGCTCTACGACGGCGCCACCGCAGCCGCGGAGGCGATGGTCATCGCCGTCCAGGCGACCGGTCGCACCCGTATCGCCGTCGCCGACAGCGTCCATCCCGAGACCATCGCCGTGCTCCGCACCTTCGGCGAAGGACGGCATATCGCCATCGATGTGATCGCAACCGGCGACGGGGTGCTCGCGCTCGAGACCGTTCGCGAGACGCTCACCGCGGAGCACGCCGCGCTCCTGGTGCAGTACCCGAGCTTCGCGGGCACGATCCAGGACCTCGCACCGCTCGCCCAGGCCGCCCACGATGCCGGCGCTCTGGCCATCTGCGCGACCGACCTGCACGCCTGCGCGCTCCTGACGCCCCCCGGTGAGAGCGGATTCGATGTCGCCGTCGGGGACGGACAGCCACTCGGTATCCCGGCCTCGTTCGGCGGACCGCACGTCGGCTTCATGGCGGTCGCGCAGGCGCAGATGCGACGTATCCCGGGTCGCCTCGTCGGCATGACGTTGGACCACAACGAGCGGCGCGCCTACACCCTGACCCTGCAGGCGCGGGAGCAGCACATCCGCCGCGAGCACGCGACTTCCAACATCTGCACCAACCACGCGCTGATCGCGCTCGCCGCCACGGTGTACATGGCGCACATGGGCGCCGGCGGGATGCGTGCGGTTGCCGAGGTGAGCGCACAGCGCGCCCACCACCTTGCGGATCGCCTCAGCGCCATCGACGGACTCTCGCTCGCCAATCCGTCGACTCCCTTTCTCTGGGAGTTCGTGCTACGCACGCCTGGCAGCGCGTCGTCGTTCGCGAGCGCGTTGCGTCAGCGTGGCATCGTCGCGGGATTGCCGCTTGGACGCATCGACGCCACGCGTGAGAACGAGCTGCTCGTGTGTTGCACCGAGCTCACGACCCCGGCGGCGATCGACCGTTACGCCGCCGCGGCTGCAGCCGTGGTTGCCGCGGAACGCACAGTTGCGATGGCACACGCATGAACGGCGCGATTCCCGACGTGACCCGGGAGGCCAGGTGGGCGGTTGACGAGCCGCTCGTCTTCGAGCTGAGCACCAACTACACGAGCGGCCCCGCAGTGACCGCCGCCGGCGTTCCGCCGACCGGCGGCCCCACGTCGGTGCCTGAGTCGCTGCTGCGCACCACGCCGCCGACCGTGCCCGCGGTGCCGGAAGCCGTGCTCGCGCGCCATTTCGGACGCCTTGCGCGGCGCAATCACAACCTCCACGAGGGGATGTACCCGCTCGGCTCGTGCACGATGAAGTACAACCCCGTGGTCGACGAGCAGCTCGCGTGGCTCGACGGCTTTGCGCAGTTGCACCCGTACCAGGACGAGGGGGACACCCAGGGCGCGCTGCAGTTGATGTGGGAGCTTGACCGCCTGCTCGCGTCGATCACCGGCATGGCGCGCATGTCACTCCAGCCCGCGGCCGGCGCGCACGGTGAGTGGACGGGTCTGCGCATGATCCAGGCGTACCACGCCGATCGTGGGGACACAGCTCGCACCCGCGTGCTCATCCCCGACTCGGCCCACGGCACCAACCCCGCGTCGGCCGCGGCGTGCGGCCTCGAGGTCGTGACCGTGAAGAGCAACCACGATGGCACGGTCGACGTCGAGGATTTCTCGAGCCACCTCGACGCCACCGTGGCGGCGGTGATGCTCACCAATCCCAACACGCTCGGCGTCTTCGAGAAGGACATCGTGGAGATCGCCAAGCTCGGCACACGACGCCGGAGCGCTGGTGTACTACGACGGCGCGAACCTCAACGCGCTGGTCGGGATGGCGCGCCCGGGCGACATGGGCTTCGACGTCGTCCACCTCAACCTGCACAAGACGTTCTCGACCCCCCACGGTGGCGGCGGTCCCGGGGCCGGGCCGGTGGGCGTGGGCGATCGCCTGGTCGACTTCCTGCCGACCCCAACCGTCGAACGCGATGGCGAGCGTTACTTCCTCGACTACCAACGGCCGAAGAGCGTCGGGAAGGTGCGCTCCTACTACGGCAACTTCGGGATGCTCGTCCGCGCCTACGCGTATATCCGCGCCTACGGCGACCATCTTCCCTGGGTCGCGCGCGACGCGGTGCTCAACGCGCGCTACCTGCAGTCAAAGCTGGCCGGCCTGTTCGCAATGGCGGTCGAAACCCCATGCATGCACGAGTTCGTCGCCACCACCAAGGGCGGCCGTGTCGAGGGATTGCGCGCCATGGATGTCGCCAAGCGCCTGCTTGACTACGGGGTGTACGCGCCGACGGTGTACTTCCCGCTCACCGTTCCCGAGGCGCTGATGTTCGAGCCCACCGAAACCGAGTTCGAAGCAGAGCCTGGACGCATTCGCCGGCATCTGCGCGGCCATCGTCGACGAGGCGGAACGCGACCTCGCGTTCGTGCAGAACGCGCCTCATGACACCCCGGTGAGCCGCGTCGATGAGGTGCGCGCGGCGCGCCACCCCGTCTTGCGCTGGACTCCGTGACGACCGCGACCGACACCGACCTGCGTGAGGAGCTGCGCGAGCTCGTCGCCGTCAGGGCGTTCACGTACGGGACCTTCACGCTCACCAGTGGTCGCAGCAGCGATTACTACGTCGACGGCAAGCAGGTGACGCTCGACGGACGCGGGCTGTATCTGGTGGCGCGCTTCACGCTCGAGCATTGCCGCGAGCAGGGCATCGATGCGGTCGGCGGGTTGACGCTGGGCGCGGACCCGATTGCCGCCGCGACCGCTGCGCTGAGTGGCGACACCGATCATCCGTTGACAGCCTTCATCGTCCGCAAGGAGGTCAAGGCGCACGGCACCGGTCGCGCCATCGAGGGACCTGACCTGCGCCCAGGCCTGCGCGTGTTGCTCGTCGACGACACCATGACCACCGGCGGCACCTTCCTCCAGGCGCAGGAAGCAGTCGTGGCCACGGGTGCGACGATCGCCGGCGCACTCTGCGTCGTCGATCGCGAGGAGGGAGGGCGCGAGGCTCTCGAAGCTGCGGGGATCACGCTGCATGCGCTGTTTCAGCGCAGCGAGTTCAGCCCCCGAAAATCCCCCGCATAACGCCACCGGTGACCGCGCCCGCGGCACCCGCCTCCACCGCCTGACCCGGCGAGAACTCACCGAGCGACTGCGCGAGCTTCTGGAGGGGTAGGGACTGCAGCCACACGCGGCCCGGTCCGGTGAGCAGCGCCAGGAAGATGCCGTCGCCACCGAAGATCTTGTTCTTGATGCCCTTGATGGTCGTGATGCTGAACTGCACGGTGTCCTGGAACAGACCGACGTGGGCCGGGTGCACGCGCAGGCTCTCGCCCGGCTTCAGGTCGTAGGTCAGGACCTCGCCGCTGAGCTCACACCACGCGCGTCCCTGGCCGGTGATCTTCTCGAGCCGGAACCCGTCACCGCCGAACAATCCAGCACCGAGGTGCTGCTGGAATCCGACCGAGAGCTGGACTCCGTGAACCCCGCAGACGAATGAATGCCGGTGTCCGAGGAAGCCCATTCCCGGTTGGGGCGCGACGTCGAGCGGAAAGATCATGCCGGGGAGACGGGCCGCGAAGGCGACCATGCCCGGTTGTCCCTGCGCCGAGTATTCGCTCATGAAGATCGAGCTGCCCCCGAGGGCGCGCTTGAACACGCCCCCGACGCCGCCAGCACCGCCCATCTGGGTCGAGGTCTGCATGACGATCGACTGCGTCATCCAGGAGAGCTCTCCAGACTCGGAGAAGATCGCCTCGCCCGGGTCGAGGGTGATCTCGAGTACGGGCATGGTGGAGCCGATGATCCGGTCCTGCATCAGATAGTCCTCCCAGCTGCTGGTGTCGTGCGGAGTTTATCCGGGCGTAGTGCCATCGGAAGCGATTCAGGCCAAACCGCGTCCCTGGTGGTCGAATCGGGTGTGGTGCTCTCCCAGGAGGTCGGCGCCGTAGTCACCGCCATTCGGCGTGCGAATGATGGTGTGGATGTGATGCCGCGACGGCTCGGGATTGTCGAATGCCACACCGGGAAGGTGCTCGAACTCGATCAGCACGACGGGGCTGTGCAGCCGGTAGTAGAAGGGGTCGGTGGGACCGGTGCCGCCCATCCAGGCGAACCAGGTCTCGTCGAGATGCTGGGCAACTTCGGCCATCTTCACCGTTGCGTAGCCTTCCTCCGTCCACCCGACATAGGCGCCGACCGCGTCCACCAGTCTGGCCCGCTGGGCATCCGAGAAGCCGTCGGCTCGGATACCGCAGTCTGGAACCACGGCGTTGTCGCGGAAGGCACCGGTCTGCGTCAGGTTGTCGACTGGATGCCGCAAGTGGGCTGGAACTGCCTCCGGCATGATCGACGCATATCGGACCGCCGCCTGTTGCTGATCGGCATCGAGCGACCGGATCAGGTCGAGGCCGGCACGCTCCTCGACATCGAGCACTCGAATCCCGGCAAATTGACCGGCTCGGCCTGCGCACGGCTCAGAACCCATGAATATCGGCGTCATCGCCAATTCGTTGCCGACGACGACGCAATTGATCGCCAGGTGGTGCCCGTCGAATTGGAATCCCCACGGCGCATCCACAGCGGGCACGCCAAAGAAGGACGCGAAATACGGCCACTCCCCGTAATCTTCGGCCCGTCCGGTCAACTCGGCCAGCAGGTCATTGAGGCGCATGATCCCGCGAGCCTGCGAATAGCCACGGGTCGACAGCGTGACCCGGAGCAAGTCGAGGAATGCGTTCCGCTGAATTGTCGAGAGCTCCTCGAGCATGACGCCGTGTCGATACACGTTGATGTGCGGGTTGAACCATGTCCGCCATTGGTTCGACCCAAACGGAAAGCTCAAGCGCGAGCGCGTCGGTGTGTCCAACAAACCCAGAAATCGCGCGGCAGCCTCTCGGATCGCTTCGGTCGCCACGCCTGTGCGCATCCGGCTGCGAGTTGGAACGACACCATCGGTCGTGACCCCGCGGAATGGTTCAGCGAGCGCGGCATCGTTCTCTGCGAGAAACGGCGCAAAGATCTGAGCCACTTCCGGAATCTCTCGAACCGGCGAACGCGCCGACATCGACGGGGCCTCGCGAACACCGAACTCGGTCCAATCGCTCAATCTCTCGCTCCGTCTCGGTACAACTCATGCTGATCGAGACCGAAGATCCGGCCGCGAACGGCAAAGCGCAAGGTTACCTGTCTGGCGGGGGTCGGCACGGAACACCAAAGGGAATCCCTTCGCCCTTGGTGGTGGGTACCATTCCGGACGATCGGGCTTTGGTAGGAGGCGCGGGTGGTCTGTTCCAACTGCGGTGGTAGCAATGCTCCCGAGCGCAAGTTCTGTGGCGAATGCGGGGTAGCCCTGGCTCGGGTCTGCGCAGCGTGCGGTGCAGCGAATGCAGTTGCCGTCAAATTCTGCGGTGAGTGCGGAGCCCCCATGGGAGCGCTCGGCGAGGCGGACCAAACCGCACCACCAAGACCTGCCGCGCCTGTTCATCGGCCCGCCGCCGTCGTTGCCGAGATCCGTTTGGTCTCGGTGCTGTTCGCGGACCTCGTCGGGTTCACAGCGCTCTCGGAGTCTCGGGATCCTGAGGAGGTACGGGAGCTGCTGTCCCGGTACTTCGACGTCTGCCGTGAGCTGATCGAGCGCTACGGGGGCACGGTCGAGAAGTTCATCGGGGATGCTGTCATGGCGGTGTGGGGCGCACCGGCGGCCACGGAGGATGACGCCGAGCGAGCGGTGCGGACCGCGCTGGAACTGGTTGCGGCGGTAGCGTCGCTCGGCGCCGAGGTCGGCGCCCCCACCCTGCGCGCCCGGGCGGGAGTGCTGACCGGAGAAGCAGCGGTGACGCTGGGCGCAACCGGCCAGGGCATGGTCGCCGGGGACCTGGTGAACACCGCGTCCCGTTTGCAGGCCGCTGCCGAGCCGGGCAGCGTGCTGGTGGGCGAGGCGACCAGGCGCGCCGCCGGCCAGGCGATCGCCTTCACCGACCTCGACCCGCTCACCCTCAAGGGCAAGGCGGAGCCGGTACCGGTCTGGCGGGCCGAGCGAGTGGTGGCCCAGCGCCGAGGGGTGGGCCGATCAGAGCGAGCCGAGCCGCCCTTTGTCGGCCGGGAGGAGGAGCTCCGTCTCCTCAAGGAGTTACTCCACGCCACCATTCGAGAGCAGCGTGTCCGACTGGTGTCGGCGACCGGTCTCGCCGGGATCGGCAAGAGCCGTCTCGCGTGGGAGTTCCTCAAATACGTGGACGGTCTGGCCGCCACCGTCTACTGGCAGCAGGGCCGCTCCCCGTCCTACGGTGAGGGGATCACCTTCTGGGCGCTCGGGGAGATGGTTCGCATGCGGGCGGGGATCACCGAGGGTGAGGATCCCTCCGAGGCGCGCGCCAAACTGGCCGCCTCGGTGGGCGAGTTCGTCTCGGAGCCAGAGGAACGCCGCTGGGTGGAGCAGGCGCTCGGCTCCCTGCTGGGGCTCGCCGACGCGCCCGGCGGCGACCGCGAGGAGCTCTTCTCCGCCTGGCGCACCTTCTTCGAGCGCATCGCCGAACGCGGTCCGACGGTGCTGGTGTTCGAGGATCTGCAATGGGCGGACCCTGGATTGATCGACTTCATAGAGTCGATCGTCGAGTGGTCGCGGACCCGGGCCATCTTCGTGCTCACCCTGTCGCGACCGGAGCTGCTCCAGCGGCGCCCCACCTGGGGGGCGGGGCAACGCTCATTCACCGCCCTGCACCTCGAGCCGCTGGCGCCGGGGGCAATGGCAGCGTTGCTGCGTGGCTTCGTCGCGGGGCTGCCGGAGAGGGTGGTGGAGCAGGTGCTGCAGCGCGCCGAAGGAGTGCCCCTCTATGCCGTGGAGACGATCCGGATGATGGTCGACAGAGGGCAGTTGGCGGAACGCGACGGGGTGCTGACCGTGACGGGAACGCTCGGGGCGCTCGAGATTCCCGACACGCTGCATGCGCTCATCGCATCTCGCCTCGACGGGGTGTCTCCCGTCGAACGGTCACTGCTTCAGGACGCCGCCGTGCTCGGTCAGAGCTGCTCGATCTCCGCGCTGGCGGCGGTGTCGGGCCGAGACCCCGCCGCCCTTGCGACGCCGCTTAGGGACCTGGTGCGCAAGGAATTGCTGGCGCTCGACACCGACCCCCGCTCCCCGGAGCGAGGCCAGTACGGCTTCGTCCAGGGGCTGATCCGGGAGGTCGCCTATGGCACGCTGGCGAAGCCGGAGCGCCGGGCCAAGCATGTCGCCGCAGCCGGGTACTTCGAGGGCTTGGATGACGAGGAGCTGGTGGGCGTAGTGGCGACGCACTACGCCGAAGCGCAGCGCGCCACCGCCGAGGGCCCGGAGCGGGACTCGCTGGCGGCACGGGCCCGTGAGTGGCTCACCCGCGCGGGGCGACGAGCATTGGCGCTGGGGTCGCCGGAGCAGGCCCTCACCTACCTGGAGCAGGCGCTGGCGCTGACCCAGGACCCGGCGGAGCGGGCGGCGCTCCTGGACACAGCCGGCGACGCCGCCTTCCGAACCGACGCATTCGAGCGCGCTGTGGCTCACCTAGAGGCTGCGATCACGGCACACAGGGGCGCAGCGGACGCTGACGCCGTCGGTCGCAGCACAGCCCGGCTCGTCGAGGTTCTCGGCATCGGACTGGAGCGAATCGCCGACGCCATCACCCGGGCGCAGGATGTCTTCACCGAGCTCGGAGATACGGGAAGCGAGCGAGCCCGAGCCGACCTGGCTGCCATGATTGCCTCACTGCGGAGCGGCTCCGGGGCGTCTGAGCAGGCCCTCGCCTGGGCGGAGACCGCCTGCACGCTCGCTGAACGCCTCGACGACACAGATCTGCTTGGGCGCGCCATCGGTGCGAAGTCCGCAGTGCTGTTCCGTGTCGGGCGCCACCGTGAGGCCGTGATGCTGGCTCGCGGGCGCATGGCCCTCGCCGAGTCCGCCGGCTCCCTCGTCGAGCAGGCGTTGGCGAGCCTGTACGTGTCCATCTTTGCGCTCGATGAGGATCCCCGCGAGGCGATCAGACTGCAGCTCACGTCGGCTGAACTGGCGCGACGAGCCGGCGTTCGCAACCTCGAGACCGTGAACCTGCTTAACGCCGCGGAGGGAGCGACCAACCTGGGGCAATGGGACGACGCCCGAGCGGCGCTGATCGCCCTCCGCCAGCGGGAGCTGCCCAGTCCACGCCAAACCCAGCTCGAGCTCTGCGAAGCGGTGCTGACGGCGCTCAGCGGGGACACTGCCCTTGCCTTCGAGCGGCTGGAGGCGACCGCCGACGCCGATGGGAGCGAGGACATGACGGCGCGCGCCAACGGCCATCTTGCTCGAGCCGAAGTGTTTCTGGCCACCGGCGATCTCGAAACGGCCCACCGTCACGCATCCGCCGCGCTGGCGGCTGAGCCGTCGGGGATCAACAGCCCAGCGGCTCTGGCGATCCAACAGCGCGCAGCACTGTGGCTGGGCGACCTCGAGCGAGCTCGCGAAGCGCTCACAGGCATGCAGGCCTTTCGCGGCCGCTGGATGGCGGCAGTACGGATGACTGCGGAGGCAGGGGTCGCGGCCCTCGAAGAGCGGCACGACGAGGCGGCGACGGCCTACGCCGGCGCCCTCGACGCCTGGCGCGCGATCAACTCGCCTCTCGATCTCGCCCTCTGCGCCCTCGACCGGGCAACACTCCGCGGGTCCGACCCCGCTGCGGGAGGCGAGGACGACGAGGCTCGAGAGATCTTCACCAGGATCGGTGCCGCCCCGTTTCTCGCGCGACTCGATCGGGCCGCCGCCGCCGCACGCAAGGCCGGGTGATCCGTGCCGGGTCAGCCGATCACAACCCCAGCGCCGTCTTGGCGATGATCTCCTTCATCACCTCGTCGGTGCCGCCGCCGATGCGGACGAGGCGCGAATCGCGGAAGTATCGGGAGATAGCGGTCTCGGCCATATAGCCCATGCCGCCATGGAGTTGCAGACACGTGTCGGCGACGAGCGTCGTGACCCGTCCGACCAGGAGCTTCGCCATCGAGATCTCGGTCACCGGGTATTCGTCGCGGTTCCAGCGCTCGGCGACGCTGTAGACGAAGTTCTTGGCAACCGTGATCTCGGTGTAGAGGTCGACGAGCTTGTGGCGGTTGACCTGGAGTTTCCCGATCGGCCGGCCGAACGCCTCGCGCTCCTTGCACCACGCCAGGGTCTCCTCAAAGGCCACCTCGGCGCCGGCGATCGAGCCCGCAGAGCCGATCAGGCGCTCGCCCTGCAACTCCCACATCAGGTTGTAGAAACCCTGTCCGACCTCGCCGAGGACCGCGTCGTCATCGACCTCGACATCGTTGAAGGAAAGCTCGGCCGTGTCGCTCGAATGCATGCCGAGCTTCTTCAGCTTTCGCGAAACGGTGAAGCCCGGAAGGTTCTTGTCGACGAGGAACAGCGTGATCCCGTGAGCACCGTCAGCCTGCGCGCCGGTGCGCGCGACCAGCAGGATGAAGTCGCAACGCACCCCATTGGTGATGTAGAGCTTGCTGCCGTTGATCCGCCAGTGGCCGTCGACGCGGTCGGCGCGGGTCCGGATGCTCGCGACGTCGCTGCCCGCGTCGGGTTCGGTGATGCCCAGCGCGGCGATCTTCTCCCCCTTGATCGCCGGGACGAGGTATCGCTGCTTCTGTTCCTCCGTGCCCCATTTGAGGATCGGGGGCGTGGCCATCTCGCTGTGCACGCTGATCGCCATGCCGACCCCGCCCGATCCGCAGCGGGCCATCTCCTCGGCGAGGACGATGGCGCTGAAGTAGTCGCCCCCCTGGCCGCCGTACTGTTCCGGATAGCGCAGTCCGAGCAGCCCGAGCTCGCCCATCCGTGTGAACACGCTGTCCGGAAAGCCCTCGGCCGCCTCCCATTCATCGGCATGCGGGCGCAATTCCCTGGTCACGAAATCGCGCACCGTCTCCCGGAGGGCGTCGTGCTCGGCCGAGAAATGCAAGAGCGAACGCCTCCTGGGCTGGACGATTGACCGCGATGCCAATTCTGTCACGCGCCGATTGACGCCGAGGCTGCCCCTAGGATGGTGAGGATGCCTCGGACCCGGTCCCCCGTCCTCTGGCTCGCCGGCGTCACCCTGGTGCTCCTTGCAGCCTGCTCGGGGGCGCCCACGCCGACGCCGCCGACCCGGCGCGCGACGCCGACGCCCACCCCAACGCCGTCGCCCACGCCACTTCCCGCAGACACCATGTCAGTCGGAGTGCTGGGGCTCGGCGTCGGAACGTTCGACCTCGCTGCGATCCCGGTCGCCACCCTCAAAAACAACGCCAGGTTCCACGGGGCTTCAGCGGTGGTCGTCCACTTCGTGACCCGACGCTCCGGCCGGACGCTCGGTTCCCTCGATTCGGTGCCAGTCAACCTGGGGCCCGGCGAGACGCTGGCGGTGACCGCCGACTGCACCGACGCCTGCAACGGCGCCACCGGGGTCAAAGCGACGGTCACGGTCGCCTCGTGGCCGACCAGCCTTGGGCCTGTTTTCACCGCAGCCTCGGTCGCCTACGCCTGCCAGCCATGCCACTCGGGTCACGGCTACGGCGAGGTCAGGGCGACGCTGACGCCTTCGCCGGCAGTGTCGGCCGGTGTGGCGGTGGTCGGATTCGCGGTCTGCGAGAACCGCGCGGGGGTGATCCTGGGAGGAGGCTCCGAGCAGTTCGTCTGGGTGGCGGGATCGACGCTAGAGGCGGACGTCCCGGTGGTGCTCAACGCGGCGCCATCCTCCTGCTCGCTCGGCGCGTCCACCGGCTGGTAAGACGCGAGCGCTCCGTTTGGGAGAGTTGCAGCAGCAAGTACCCGGTGTGATAGGGTCGCCGAGGTTCAGGTCCGCCTGGGTGTCGTCGAGACGAGAGTCTCCAGAGGGGCATCAGGGGGCCGAGTTCAAGCCCGGTCAGGGGTGAGATGGCCGGAGCCCGACCAAACAGGAGTGATCCGCCTTGCATTTACCCAAGCGGGCACGTGGACTGGTTCTTGGCTGCCTCATGATGGTGGCGGGACCGGCGACCGCAGTGCTCATCACGACGCCCACCCAGGGGGCACCGACGTCGGCTGCACTCGTCCGTTCGTCAGTCGGTGAGGTCGATCGCCTCGCCAACGTGACCACCCACCCGATGATGCTTCGGGTTCGCTCCGCGATGCTCGTGAGCGTCGCATTGCCCGTCGCCAAGCCCAAGCCTGCGGTCCGGCGGCACCCCCGCGTGGTCCGTCCGGGCTTCGTGGTCCCGAGTGGCCTGTCGGTCAGTCAGGCGCAGGTCGTCGCCGACATCACCGCCGCCGCCGAGCACTGGGGTGTCAGCGTCACCTGGATGCTCAAGACGGCCAACTGCGAATCGCACTTCCACTGGAATTCGGTCAATCCGAGCGGGCCGTACATCGGCGTCTTCCAGTTCCTGATGTCGACGTTCATCGCCAACGGCGGGACCGCGGCAACGATCTGGAATCCGGTGGCACAGGCCAATATCGCCGCGAAGATGTTCGCCCACGGTCAGGCGCACGAGTGGTCCTGCGCCTGAATCCCTCGTAGGGGCGTCACACTCAGACGGTGATCACAGATCCGGGAGCCACGGAGCATCTTCGGGAGACCCAGACGTCCCGGCGCGTCATCTACACCGGCCGGCTGCTGACCTTCTACGAGGACGACGTGCGCCTCGCGGACGGGACCCGCGCGCAGCGCGAGGTCGTGGCCCATCCGGGTGCGGTCGCGATCGTCGCCATTGACGATGCCGACAGGGTGGTCCTGGTGCGTCAATGGCGCCACGCCGTCGACCGGGCGCTCTGGGAGTTGCCCGCGGGCACGCGCGACCGTGAGGAGGCGCCGGCACGGACCGCCGAACGCGAGCTCGCCGAGGAGACGGGGCTGCGCGCCGCGCGCATCAGGCCGCTGGCCACCGCCCCGCTCACCCCGGGATACTCGACCGAGGTGATGCACTTCTTCCTGGCAACCGGCCTCACCCAGGGACCGACCGACCGTGACGCCGACGAGCGAATGGACGTCGAGCGCTTCGCTCGCGACCAGATCTCGGCCCTGGCCCGCGACGGCGAGCTGGACGTCAAGACCATCGGCGGCCTCGAACTCGCCGGCTGGAGCACCGCTGTCGATGGCTGATCGACCGCTTCGCGACCCCGTCGACGCGGACCGCCTGATCGCGCGCGCCATCGAATCCGTCCTCGACGCCGTGCCCGAGATTCCGGGCGGTGACCTGCTCGCCGTCGAGGCCAGCCCCAAGGCTCAGCCGTGGGCGGAGACGGCCGCGCCTCCCGCGAGCGACAAACGACCGCTCGAAGCAGTCCTCGCCGAGTACGAGGCGCGGGTTGCTTCGGCGCCGGGCGCTCGCGCGGGTCATCCCAACGAGCCGCACCCCGGGGAGGCGTATCTCGACAAGCTGTCGCCGGCGCCGCGAAGCACCGGTAAGCGACCGAAGCGCCGCTGGCAGGGCGGACGCAAGCGGCGCGGTCGGGGCGGTCGGGGTGGAGGTGGCGCGCCCGCGTGACCGGCGCCGGGGAAGAGCAGCGGCGCCGAATCGACGGCGTCCTCTTCGACTACGGCGAGACGCTCGTAGCATTCTCGCGTCCGCATGAGGCGATCGCTGAGGCGGAGCGGCGGATTCTCGCTGTTCTGGCGACGGCGGGCCGGGCGGCATCGGGCCCGGTGGCGACGTCGACGGCCACGGTCCGCGCGGTTTTCGACCGAATCGATCGGGAAGTCGTCGCGCACCAGCGCGGCGGCGCCCTCGAGGAGATGGACCTGGCGGCGGCCTCCGTCCGCGCCTACGCCGACGCCGGTTTCGTTCTCGACGATGCCCTGCTCGACGAGGTGCTGCGCATCGAGCAGGAGGCGTGGTGGCGCGGCGCGCACGTTGACCCGGAGGCGGTTCCCCTGCTGGAGTTCCTCCGGGGTCGCGGAATCCGCGTCGGACTCTGCTCGAACGCGCCGTACCGAGTCCGATCGCTGCACGCGCAACTTGCCTTTCTCGGGCTCGACAGCCATCTCGACGCGGTGAGGTTCTCCGCCGAGGTGGGGTGGCGCAAACCCTCCCCACGCATCTTCGAGGCGGCGATGCGAGCGCTCGGGACGGGCGCCGCCCGCACCGTCATGGTGGGCGACAGCGAGACCGCCGACGTCGCCGGCGCACAGGCGGCCGGCATGCGCGCGGTACTCCTCAGCAGGAGCGGCGACAGCGGCTCCAGCAGGGCCGACGCGGTGATTACGGCACTTCGAGCATTGCCGGGTGCGCTGCGGAACATGGGCATATACTTGGACTAAGCGTGGAGTTCAAGGAGTACATCAAAGAACGGTGCGCGGAGAGGGGGATTTCCCTGCACCGGCTCGCCCTTCTGTGCGATCTGAATCAGATTTATTTCTATCAGAGCGTCAACAAGAACAAGGACAATCCACCGCCATGGGTGTTGCGTCGCGCCGCACCTCACCTGGCGGTTCCGTACATGGAACTGATGATTCGCGCAGGCTACGTGCGTGAGGCGGACATCGATGAGTGGAGGCGTCACACCGGCAACTGAGGCCGCGCGCTGTTGGGCGTCCCTGTGACCGACCGCGCAATCATCCACCTCGACCTCGACGCGTTCTATGCATCGGTCGAGCAGTTGCGACGCCCGGAGTTGCGCGGACTCCCGGTCATCGTCGGCGGCGCACCGTCCGGCGACGGCACCGCGCAGTTGAACCGCGGGGTGGTCAGCGCCGCATCGTACGAGGCCCGCGCGTTCGGGGTCCATTCCGCGATGCCGCTGCGCACGGCGCTGCGCATGTGCCCGCAGGCCGTGGTGGTGCCGGTCGACTTTCGCGCCTATCGCGACGCATCCAAAGCCGTCTTCGACATTGCGCGCGACTACACCCCGGTCATCGAGCAGCTGTCGCTCGATGAAGCGTTCCTCGAGCTTACGGGCTCGACCCGCCGATTCGGGACCTCGCAATACATTGCCGGGGAGATTCGAGATCGGGTCCTGGCCGCGACCGGGCTCCACGCATCGTTCGGTGTCGCGACCTGCAAGACCGTGGCCAAGATCGCCTCCGACCTTCGCAAGCCACGAGGCTTCGTGGTAGTGGACCCCGGGAACGAGGCCGCCTTTCTCGCCCCGCTGCCCCTGCGCAGGTTGCCCGGCCTCGGGCCGGCTACCGAGCGAGCGTTGAGCGGGTTGGGAATATCGACGCTCGGGCAGCTTGCCGCTCTCTCACTCGACACGGTGCAGCGGCGGGTCGGCCGCGCCGCCGGAACGTCGTTGTGGGAGCGCGCGCGGGGCATCGACACGGCGCCGGTGACCGTCCCCGGGGCACCACGGAGCGTCTCGCGCGAGGAGACGTTCGCGCGTGACGTGGCGCAGCGTGAGGCCCTGCACGCGCGCATCGGCGAGCTCGCGAGCGACGTCGGCGCCCGTCTTCGCACCGGAGGGTGGACGGCACGCACCGTCACCCTGAAACTGCGCTACTCCGACTTCACCACGATCACACGTCAGGAGACGCTGGCGTCCTCGACGGCGACCGACACCGCCGTCCGCGACGCCGCGCTCGCCTTGCTCGACACCGCCTGGACGGGTGATGCGGTACGCCTGCTCGGCGTGGGCGTGAGCGGGCTCGCCGACGCGCCCCAGCTGGACCTGTTCGACCGGCCGGCCGTCGATCGAATCGACCACACACTCGACCGCCTGCGTGAGCGCTTCGGGCACGGTGCGATCCGCCGCGGTACCGGCGAGGGTCTGCACGACCTCGACTGGCGTGGCGACGATCTTCGCCGTTGAGCGAGGCCTCGGCGCCTACTCCTCGTCGATGTCGTCGAGGTATTCGACGATCTCACTGTCGTAGCGGGCCCGCGCCTCGCCGAGCATCGCCCCGACGATGGCCACGCGCTCCTCCGGCCAGCCCAGCTCCGCGGCAAGCTCGACCACGGTCGGCTCCCTGCCGAACTCGTGACGGGCCCGGACCTCGGCTGCTTCGTAGATCTCGGTGTCGCGGACGAACGCCGCGTCGCTCGCACGCTCGATCGCAGCGAGCTCGATGGTGTCGTCCATGTGGGAGGCGACGAGCCGCCCGACGAACCTGCCCAGGCCCGACGCGGGGCCACCCTGGCCCGCGTACTCCATGACCGCCACCACGCCTGCGATCGTCCCCTCCTGGGCGAGGTCGCCGACCTCGACGCCCTTGCCACGCCGGGCTTCGGCGAGCTCGAGGATGGCCGCAAGCTGGTGCTCGACCAGCTCGTCGAGCGCCGGGCCCCTCCCCTGGATCCGCACCTCGGCGAGCAGGTCGGCGGTCGCCGGCTCACTCAGCGGGGGAAGCGACCGCACCTTGGCGTCGAGGATCTCGCGGTCGGTCAGCTCGCTCCTGGTCATCCGCTCACCCCGCGGCCCGCTCCACTCGGCCGCTCTTGCGCCCGAACCGCGCGGCGAGCTGCTCGCAGGCGCGGGCCGTCTCGCGACGCGCGGGACCCTGCGAGGCGAGTTCCACCGCGCCGGCGAACGGACGGCCGCTGAGCGAGTATCGCGCCGACATCACGACGGTGCAACCACCCACAACCTTGCGGATGGCGACCTCGACGGTCAGATCCAAACCCTCCTCGAGGGTTAGCACCATGCGTTTGGGCGGGGTCAGCTCGCTGCAGACGAGCACCCCGCGCAGGTGGCGGCCGACCAGCCCCGCCTCAACCTCATAGCGCGCGCCGACGCCACCCGACGGCCCGCTGATATGGCGGAGCCGCCGGATGGCAGGGAGCCAGTCGGCGTGCTCGATGTCGGCCACGACCGCGAAGGCTTCTTCGGGCGGGACTGGAAGGGTGACCTCGGCACGTGTCTCGATCATGGTGTCTGCGCCTAGTACATCACTGTCGCGAACGTATCCGCCGGCTTGAACCCGAGCCGCGCGTAGACGCGCTGCGCGATCACGTTGTACTGGTTGACGTAGAGGCTGCAGCGCGGCACGTCGTTGAAGACGTAGGCGCAGACTGCGGCAAGCCCGGCGCGCGCGATCCCCTGGCCTCGGTACTTCGGCGCGGTGTACACGCCCTGGATCTGCACGACGTCCGGGGTCCATGCCGAAAGCTCGGCCTTGAACAGCACCTCACGGTCGCGCATCCAGATCCAGCTCCAGCGTCGCTCGATGAGGCTGAGCATGCGCATCCGCCACGCCGCCGCGTCGACGGCAAGCGGATCGACGCCCATCTCCTCGCGGTGCATCCGCGCCGCTGCGACGATCAGCGCTTCGAGGTCGGCTCGCGTCGAGAGGCGTACGTCGTCGGATGGTATGGCTCGAAGATCGCCACGATCGAGGACCATCAGCGGCTGCGGGTCACGCAGCTCGCGCGCCGGGCGAGGCGGTCGAAAAGCGTTGTGCAGCGCCATCACCGACGCCCTGTGGCCGACGACCATTCGCGGCTGCGCGCCGGCACCGAGGGCTTGCGCAAGCGGCGCTGCGGCATCGAGGTCGGGGATGTAGGGCACCACCAACGACCACCCGAGTACCACCGAGGTCAGCTGGTCCTCTTCGAAAGCGCCCCACCAGTCGCCTGCCTCGAACCCGAGCCGCAGCTCGCTGCGCAGATAGACGTTGGTGATCGGCTCATGATCGATGAGCGCGCCGAGTTGCCCTGCGTGTGCGGGCCCCAGGCGGGTGACTCGGAGTGCAGAGCGCGTTGCCATGCGTGCGATTGTCCTCGCATCGACACCTGCTCAGGCGGGATGGCTCGGCTATCCTCGGTAGCGTGACCTTGCCTTCCCCCTGCACGCGCGCCCTCGCGGCAGGCGCGTGCGTCGCGACCCTGCTCGTGAGCGCATGCGGATCGACCACCGCGATCGTGACCCCGAGCACCAGACCTGCGGCGTCCGCGGTCCCCTCAGCGACGCCGCAACCGTTCGCTGGAAGCGGATTCCGCACCGACATCCCGGCCGGTTGGCAGGATCAGACGACGAACCCGAGCGCCGTCGCCGCGCTCACCGGGAGTGGCACCGTCCTCATGCTCCTTGCCTCGCCCGATCGCGGCGTGATCGTCGCGAGAACGACGCCACAGCCGGTTGCGGACGACCAGCTCGCGCAGCACCTGACCAGCATCGTTACGCCGGGCGCGATCGACGTGAGCCCGGCGGAGCCCGTCGACGTCGACGGCGCCTCCGGTGTGGTGATCACATTTGTAGTCATCCCCACGGGCGCCGAGGCGCAGGAGGACGAGGAGATGGTGGTGAACCAGGCGGGCAACACCTATGAGATCGCGCTCCACACTTCGCAGGCGAGCTTCGCCCGCGACGCCGCGCTGCTGCAGCAAGTCCTGAACAGCTGGAGGTGGGCGTGACCCCTGCTTCTCGTAGGATCAGGCAATGCTGGTGGTCATGAACGTGCAGGCGACGCCCGAACAGGTCGCCAATGTCATCAGGCACGTGCGCGAGCGCGGCTTCGAGCCGATCGAGCTGCCCGGGGCCGACCGCCTGGCGATCGGGGTCCTCGGCAGCAACCCGGGGTCGATACGCGACGCTATCTGCGACCTCCCCGGGGTCGTCGACGCGATCCCGGTGAGCAAGCCGTACAAGCAGGTCACCCGGGAGTGGCATCCTGAGCCCACAGTGGTCGATGTCTCCGGCGTGCGGTTCGGCGACGGATCGTTCGTCGTCATCGCCGGACCGTGTGCCGTCGAGAGTCGCGAGCAGTTGCTGGCGACCGCGCGAGCTGTGGCCCGCGCCGGAGCGACGATGTTCCGCGGCGGTGCGTTCAAGCCGCGCTCGTCGCCGTACTCGTTTCGGGGGCTCGGACTCGACGGGCTGCGCCACCTCGCTGAGGCACGTGAAGCGACCGGGCTGCCGATCGTCACCGAGGTCCTCACCCCCGCGGACGTCGAGTTGGTGTCGGAGTACGCCGACATGCTCCAGGTCGGTACCCGCAACGCGCAGAACTTCGCCCTGCTCGAGGCCGTCGGCGGGGCTCGCCGGCCGGTGCTCCTGAAGCGCGGGCTGAGCAACACCATCGAGGAGTGGCTGCTCGCCGCCGAGTACGTGGTCGCCCATGGCAACGGCAACGTGGTGCTGTGCGAGCGCGGCATCCGCACGTTCGAGGCCGCGACCCGCAACACGCTCGACCTGAGCGCCGTGCCCGTGGTCAAGTCGCTCTCGCACCTGCCGGTGATCGTCGATCCGTCCCACGCCACCGGCCACCGTCATCTGGTTCCCCCGATGGCCCGCGCCGCCTTCGCCGCGGGCGCAGACGGGCTCATGATCGAGGTCCATCCCGATCCCGAGAACGCCCTGAGCGATGGCGCCCAGTCGCTGACGCCGGCGGCGTTCGCGGAGTTGATGGGATCCATCCAACGCCTCGCGACAGCCCTCGATCGGCAGGTCGCAACAGCTCCGTCACCGGTCAGGGCTGCAACCCCGGGGTAGGATCGTCCCCGTGGAGCCTCGCCGATGACCACCGTCTTCCAACCCACCCCGCAGGGCAACGGCCTCGTCATGGCCCCGGCCATTCCCTGCTCCCTCCGCGGATGCGCCAACACCGACGCGCAGGTGTGCGCCTACCGCGATCGTCGTGGCCGCCGCTGTCAGACCGCCTTCTGCCCAGCGCACAGGGTGTCCTTCTCGGGTATCGGCTACTGCCGCCGCCATGCCAGCACCGTGCAGGCGATCGGCGAGCTCGCCAAGGACCCGAACGGATTTCCCGACCTCAACGATCGCGCGCCGTCGCTGGTCGACTGGGTCGCGCGCGATCTCGATCAGAGCATCCGGCGCCTCCTGGGCCGCGCAGCTCGGAACGGCGAGAGCGTCATCGTCGACGAATCCGTCCGGCTGGCTCACGACCCGGCTCGCAAGGCTCGCTGGGAACGGAGCTGGCGGATCGTCGAGCACACCGGTCTCGTCCTCAAGGTCACCGTGCACGTGAGCGAGGATGAGGACGCGCTGGTGCACGTGAAGGTGGGCACCGAGATGGTCGCCGACGGCGTTCCACCCTGGATCGCGCGCCGCCGCGAGGGTCACGAGGTCGAGGCCGCGATCGACGTGTCGCAGCGACAGCTCTTCTACCGGTACCTCGAAGAGAACATCTCCTCCGCCGTGCTCCGCTTCCGGTTGCGAGGCGACCGCCCGCCCTGGGGCGACTGACCACTCAAGCCGGCGCCTCCGCGCCGAGAATCCCAAGCAACCGCCCGAGCAGCTGCTGACCCTCGGTGCCCGGCGCGGCGCCCGCCGTGCCACTGGAAAGCTCGCGCGCGACGGCGTCGAGCTCGTCGAGCGCCCCGGGCGTGTCGAGGTCGTCGTCGAGGCGCTCGAAGAATCGCCGCTCGTGCCGCTCCGCCGCCTCGTGAGCGAGCGTGCCACCCGCCTGCATCGCGGCGAGATAGCGGCGATACCGCGCCGCCGCCACCTCGACCTCGCCGTCGTCATACGCCCATGACTGCCGGTAGTGGTGCGACGCCAGCAGCAGGCGCACCGCAGCGGGCGGCACTCGAGCCACCAGGTCGCGTACGAAGATGAGGTTGCCGAGCGACTTGCTCATCTTCCTGCCCTCGTGGTCGACCATCGCCACATGCGTCCAGTGCCTGACGTAGGGTGCGACCCCGGCGGCCTCGGCCTGGGCGATCTCCGATTCGTGGTGAGGGAAGATCAGATCGTCGCCACCGCCGTGGATGTCGATGGGGTGCCCGAGCGCGCCGGTCGACATCACGGTGCATTCGATGTGCCACCCGGGACGGCCCGCGCCCCACGGGCTGGGCCAGCTCGGCTCGCCCGGGGCCGACGACTGCCAGAGCACGAAATCGAGCCGGTGCCGCTTGCGCGGGTCGTCGGGGTCGGCCCCTCGCTCGCGGCTGAGCTCGATCAGGGTCGCATGGTCGAGGCGGCTCAGCCGCCCGTAGTCGGGGTACGCGCCGAGTTCGAAGAAGACCCAGCCGTCGACGGCGTAGGCATACCCGCCGTTGACGAGCCGCGCGTTCCAGTCGACCATCTCCTCGACGTGCTCGGTCGCGCGCGGCGCCACGTCGACCGGGAGGAGACCGATCGTCGCCATGTCGTCGTCGAAGATGCGCGCCTGGTCGGTGGCGAGCTCTCGGAAGTCGACGCCGCGCTGGCGGGCGACGCGCAGGATGTCGTCGTCGACGTCGGTGAGATTGCGCACGCTGCGCACCGCGATACCCGCGTCGCGGAAGCGTCGATTGAGCACGTCGAACACGTGGTAGACGAACGCGTGGCCGAGGTGCGCCGCGTCGTACGGTGTGATGCCGCACACGTAGATGCCGACCCGCCCGCCCCGCGGTTCGAAAGGCACCACCTCCTGGCGGGCGGTGTCGAACAGTTGCATGCGGCCCGATTCTACGGCGCGCTCGAGAGCGTCCCTCGTGGTGGTTCGCCCTCGAGCAGGCTCCGTGCCGCGTCGAGGACCGAGACGCTGTTCTTGAAGCTCAGCCGCGCCTTCGCCTCGTCGAAGCCGAGCCAGGCGGCTTCGGCGATCTCGGCCGGATCGGGATGCAGCGCCGTGCCTTCCGGGACCTCGACGACGAAGTGATGGACGCGCTTGAAGACCAGGGCACCGTGGTTGCGGCGGCGGTACACGTACTCGGACGGCGGCAGCGGGGCCCGGAGCACGAGCGATTCGAGCGCGATACCGGTCTCCTCGGCGATCTCGCGCAGCGCTGCAGCCTCGGGGGTTTCGCCGGCCTCGATGTGGCCCTTGGGGAAACCCCAGTGCCGCCCATCGCTGACCACGCAGACCTCATACCGCTCCGCGGCTCGCCGCACCACCACGCCTCCCGACGAGATCTCGTTGGGGCGCATGGGCCGGCGGGGCATGGTTGCACCGTACTCCGGTCCGCCCGGAGCGAGGACGTGCACGTTGGTCCGGTTCGCTGCGAGCCCGATTGCTATCATCGGGTGCTTCCGGCCCCGTGGTGTAGCCTGGTTTAACACGCCACCCTGTCAAGGTGGAGATCGTCGGTTCAAATCCGATCGGGGTCGCCACGCGCGTGCGTGGGCGCGGTCAGCGCTGACCCGAAAGCGGGGGATTCCCCCCCCATAAACAGGGGGCTCACGGGGGATTCCCCGTGTGTCAGGTAATCTTGATGCCGGCGAGATCGGGCGGCTCCGGGTACTTCGGATCCATCTCGGTGAGCGTCTCGATGAGCAGCCGGCTCACCGCCCAGTTGCGGTACCACTTGTGGTCCGACGGGATCACGTACCATGGCGCGTCCTTGGTCGATGTGCGCGCGATCGCCTCCGAGTATGCCGCCTGATATTCCTTCCACAGCGCGCGATCCTCGAGGTCGCCACGCTGGAACTTCCAGCGTTTCTGTGGATCTCTGAGACGTTCCTCGAGACGGCGACGCTGCTCGTCCTTGGAGATGAGCAGGCAGCATTTGATGATCGTCATGCCACCCTGATGCAGCAACGACTCGAAGGCCGTGATGTCGTCGTAGCGCAGCTTCCACACCGATTTGGGGACGAGCTTGCGCACGCGCGCCACCAGCACATCCTCGTAGTGGGATCGGTTGAAGATACCGATCTCTCCGGCGCGTGGCATCGCCAGGTGCACGCGCCAGAGAAAGTCGTGCGCGAGCTCTTCGGCGGTTGGCGGCTTGAACGAGGTGACGCGCGTCCCCTGCGGGTTCACGCCTTCGAAAACGTGAGCGATCGTGCCGTCTTTCCCCGAGGCATCGGTGCCCTGCAGGACCAGCAGCAGGGAACGCGTGTGCTCCGCCCACATACGCGTCTGCAATTCGATGAGCGCTGCCTGATCACCGCGCAGCGCCTCGTCCGCGGCCGTGCGTCCCCCCTTCAGGGCTCCGGTATCCCCTGGATCGATGGTCGCGATATTGACTTTTGACCCGGGCTTGACGGACCACACTTCGCGCATCGCTCTGGAACTCTAGTCCGCCGCGGGTCAGGTGAGGTGCGACCCTAGCCAGCCGGTCAGGTCGCTGAGGACGTGGTCGCGCTCGGGTTCGTTGAAGATCTCGTGCCAGAGGCCGTCGTACATCTTCAGCGTCTTGTCGATGGACCCCGCACGGTCGTAGACGTGGGGTCCGCACCCCGGATCGACGATACCGTCGGCGGTGCCCTGCATCACCAGCAGCGGGACGCGCAGCGACGGCAGTCCGGCGTCGACCTGATCCATGGCGACGAGCATCTCCGCACCGAGCCGCGCGCGGATCGGCGTTCGAAAGACCAGCGGATCGTTGTTGTACGCGTCCACCACCGCCGGGTCGCGGCTGATCCGGTTGAGTGGGACGCGCAGGACGCCGGTGTTCGGGGCGATGCGCGACAGCGCGTGGCCGACGATGAGGGTGAGCTTCGAGAGGTCGCGCGGGCACGCCGCTGGTGCGGAGAGCACGAGACCGTCGATCGGAGCGCCCGGGCGCACCGCGAGATCGAGGGCGATCAGCCCGCCCATGCTGTGTCCGAGCAGGACGAGACGCAGCGAGGGCCAGCGCGCGCGTGCCTGCGCGATCACCGTCGTCAGATCGTCGACATAGTCGTCGAAACGCACGACGCTGGTCCGCTTGCCCTCACTGAGCCCGTGGCCTCGATGGTCGGCGACCCGCACGGCAAGGCCTTGGTCCACAAGCCGCTCGGCCACCGCAGCGTATCTGCCGCCGTGCTCGGCGAACCCGTGCGCGACGACGACGACGCCGGTGGGCGCGCCGGCGGGCAGCCATGTCCTCACATGGATCTGGACGCCGCGAACTCCGACGAAGGTGTCCTCCTCAGCCCGCATGCCCGCGCTCCCTTCGGTCACTTGCACCGCACGAGCCTAGCCAATCCGGACCGCTCTCAACAAGCCACAAAGGCGCGTAGTGGCGCTGATACACTGCCGATGAGGAGATTGCCGCATTCCGTGGACAACGCGACCAACGTACTCGAAATCGATGGTTTGAAGACCTACATCCGGTTGTCCCGGACGACGGTCCGCGCAGTGGACGGCATCTCCATGCACATCGCCCCCGGAGAGATATTGGGGCTGGTGGGCGAATCCGGAAGCGGCAAGAGCATCACCGGGATGTCGATCATGAAGCTGCTCCCGTCCGGGGGCAGCATTGTGGAAGGGAGCATCAAGCTCAACGGGCGCAACGTCGTGCCCCTCGACGAGAAGGCGATGCGCGACATCCGCGGCAATGAGGTCGCGGTCATCTTCCAGGACCCCATGACGTCGCTGAACCCGACGATGACGATCGGCGACCAGATCGGCGAGGCGCTCCACATCCATCGGGACATCAACGACGACGAGACCCGCGAGCGCTGCACCGAAGTCCTCGGCCTGGTCGGGATGCCTCGCCCCAAAGAGCGCCTCCATGACTACCCGCACCAGCTGTCCGGAGGTCTGCGCCAGCGCGTGATGATCGCGATGGCATTGGTCTGCGACCCCAAGCTGCTCATCGCCGACGAGCCGACCACCGCGCTCGATGTCACCATCCAGGCGCAGATCCTCGACCTCCTGGACGATCTTCGCCGTCGTCTGCACATGGCGGTGCTGCTGATCACGCACGACATGGGTGTGATCGCCGGCCGCGCGGACCGGGTCGCGGTCATGTACGCGGGCAAGATCGTCGAGTCGGCGGAGACGCGGAGGTTGTTCAAAGGCATGCGCCATCGGTACACCGAGGCGCTCGTCGAGGCGATCCCGAGGCTGGACCAAGATGCCGCCACCGGGCTGTACAGCATCCCCGGTCTGCCGCCGGACCTGACCGCGCCTCCACCGGCGTGCCGCTTCGCCGCGCGCTGCAGGTACGACACCGCAATATGCCACGCTGAGGAACCGTTGCTCGTCGAGCACGAGACTGGTCATTACTACGCGTGCCATCACCCCGCCG
This sequence comes from Candidatus Dormiibacterota bacterium, assembly GCA_963709585.1. GTDB lineage: Bacteria > Chloroflexota > Dormibacteria > Aeolococcales > Aeolococcaceae > Palsa-851. Next base: position 319,527 of record CAVPXI010000006.1, read on the forward strand.
GGGTCGACAGTCCGGTCGTCTCGGAGACCGTCCCGGTCGGATGACGGTCACGCCGGCGACTCCGACCGCGACACCGGTCGCGTCCAATGGCAGCAAGCCATTTCTCGTGGTGAAGAACCTCGTCAAGGAGTTTCCGGTCACCAAGGGGGCAGTCCTGCAGCGGCGAGTCGGCGCGGTGCATGCGGTCTCCGACGTCTCCTTCGAAGTGCTCCCCGGCGAGACCTTCGGACTCGTCGGCGAGTCGGGATGTGGCAAGACGACCACGGGGCGAATGATCGTCGCCCTCGAGCCGCCGACCTCGGGCTCGATCGTCATCAACGGCGAGGACATCGCCCACATGGGAAGGGGGAAGCTCCGCACCAAGCGCCGGGACATGCAGATGATGTTCCAGGACCCCTATGCATCGCTGGACCCGCGCATGCGCGTGGTCACCATCCTGCGCGAGCCGCTCGCGATCCAGGGCATCGGCAAGAAGTCGCAGCAGATCGAGCGTTGCGCCGAGCTGCTCAACGACGTCGGCCTCGCGCGCGGTGCGCTCGACCGGTATCCGCACGAGTTCAGCGGCGGTCAGCGGCAGCGCATCGGTCTGGCAAGAGCGCTTGCGCTCAATCCCAGTCTCATCGTCGCGGACGAGCCGGTGTCGGCACTTGACGTCTCCATCCGCTCGCAGATTCTCAACATGATGAACGCCCTGCAGGAGAAGTACGGGCTGACCTACGTGATCATCTCCCACGATCTGTCGATCGTGAAGTACATGTCCGATCGAATCGGCGTCATGTATCTCGGCAAGCTGGTCGAGATCGGCAGCGGCGCCGAGCTGTACTCGCTGCCCGCGCACCCATACACGAAAGGTCTGGTCAGCGCGATCCCGATCCCCGACCCCGACGTCGAACGTGGCAAGGACATGGACGCACCCAAAGGCGAGATCCCATCAGCGATCAACCCGCCTTCGGGCTGCCGCTTCCGCACCCGATGCCCCTACGCGCAGCAGCTGTGCGCCGAACAGGAACCCCCACTCCGAGCCTTCGGCGAGCACCACCAAGCCGCCTGCCACTTCCCGCTCAGGCCACCGCTGGAGACCGCGGCCTAAGCAAGAACTGTCACCGCGAGAGTTGCGCTGACGGCTTTCGCCACGACGCTGGTGACCACTTTCGGCGGGCGCCGTCCGGGTGGCGGCTTGGGGGGCAGCGCCACCGCAGGGTCGGGCGCCGAGGACGCGTCGCCCCCCAACCACAACCAACTCACCACAGGCGACCCGACCCGGAGCGTGACGAGGGGACCCCAAGCCGACAGGACCCGGACGAGAGTGCGGCACCTACGAGCGCGCCGAAGCGTCACGACGAGCCGAGGTCAGCGCTTCTGGAGCCGCACCTCGAGCGCATCCCGAAGCGCATCCCCGATGAAGTTAAAGGCAACCACCGTCAGGACAATCGCAATGCCTGCGGGGTAGATCAACCACCACCAACCGTTGGCGATGTAGGTCGTGCCATCGGAGAGCATCGCGCCCCAGTTGGTGGCCGGCGGCGCGATGCCGAGGCCGAGGAAGTTGATCGCCGCAACCAGCAGGATGGCGTCGGCAACCTGGAACGTGGCGTTGACCATGATCGTCCCGATGGAGTTGGGAATGATGTGGCGGAGGACGATCCGGAAGCCGCCACCGCCCATCATGGTGACCGCCTGAACGTACTCGCGGGTACGCAGCGTGAGCGCCTCGGCTCGCACCAGGCGTGCCGGGATGAGCCACGCGGTGACCGCGACCACGAGGATCAAAGTGAAGACGTTGCGCGGGAACGCCACTGCCAGGAACAGGAGGAGGAACAGCGCGGGGATCGCGAGCATGATGTCGACGAAGCGCATGAGCAGGTTGTCCACCCAGCCGCCGAAGAACCCCGCAACCGCCCCCCAGAGGACGCCGAACACCGTGGCGATGAGGGCTGCGGCGATCCCGATCTCGAGTGAGGTCTGACCGCCGATCATCAACCGCCCGATGATGTCGAAGCCGAGTTGGTCGGTACCGAGCAAGTGCGTCCGCGACGGAGCCAGGAATTCGTTTACGAGGTTCGTGTCCACCTGGTTCGTGTGGTAGATGAGCGGCCCCACGAAACAGAACAGGACCATGAACACCACGATGCCGACGCCGACCACGGCGAGCCGGTTCTCCACGAAAACGTTGAACGCGAGCCGCCACACGCCCTGAGCCTCGAAAGCCGGGACGATGTCCTGGACTTCCGCCGGTTTCTCCTGGGTAGATCCGCCAGGGACAGGAAAAGCGATGGATTGCGGTTGATCCAACGTGCTCATGCTCGGTGATACCTCACGCGCGGGTCGGCGATCGCGTACAGGACATCGGCCATCAGCGAACCGAGGACGGTCGCGAAGCCGGTCACGACGATCACGCCGAGGATGATCGGATAGTCGGTCTGCAGCGTCGCGTTCCAGAAGATGTAGCCGACCCCCGGGTAGTTGAAGAGCGCTTCGGTGATCAGCGCACCGCTGAAGACGTAGCCCACCGAGAGCCCGATCAGGGTGAGGATCGGGATCATCGCGTTGCGCAGCACGTGCACGAACAGCACCCTCGAGTTCGAAGCGCCCTTCGCCCGCGCGGTCCGCGTGTAGTCCTGCACCATGTTCTCCAGCGTCGACGACCGCATGTAGCGGCTGAATGACGCGATGGTCACCAGGGACAGCGTCGCGACCGGCAGGACGAGCGAGCTCAACTGGTTGAGGTCATCGGTGACGTAGGCGCCCTGGGGTCCCTCTGCCGGAAACCAGTGGAGGATGAAACTGAACAGGACGATGAGAATGATGCCGAGCCAGAACACCGGCATCGAGTAGAGGACGAACGACGCACCGGTGAAGACGTAGTCGTCCACCTTGTTGCGCCGCACGGCCTGGTAGATCCCGAGCGGAATCGCGATGACAATCGCAACGACGTACGCCAGGCCGAGCAACAGCAGCGTCTTGGGGAGATACTGGAGCAGGATCGACGCGACGGTCTGGTTGAGCTTGTACGAGAACCCGAAGTTCCCATGCAACAGCTGCCAGAGGTAGGTGAGGTACTGCAGCGGTAGCGGCTGGTCGAGGCCGTTGTCGTGGTTGAACTGGGCGATTTGAGCGGCGTTGGCTCGGGGGCCGAGGACGTTCCGGGCGACGCTGCCCCCTGGGATGAGGTGCAGCATGATGAAGACGATCAGCGTTACCCCGATCGTGATCAGGATCGCCTGCAGTACCCGCCGGATGATGTAGCCGAGCATGTGCTCCTACCTCGCCCTGACGCCCATTGCATGAAAGAGTAGCGGAACGGACGGGGGGACGCCGGCCGGAGCCGGCATCCCCCGTCGAGGCCGTAAAAGTTGGCTTAGAGGGCCTGGCTCAGGACCAGCGCCAGTTCTCCGGGTAGATCTGGAGGAGCGGGTCCAGCGGCTGGGTGCCCTTCAGATTCTTGTTGATCATGTTCAACTGCGCGTAGTTGACCGGCATCCAGATGACCGGAAGCTGCTTCGCGAGGTAGTCCTCGTAGGTGTACATCGCCTGCACGTTGCTGCTTGTTTCAGTCGCGAGGATGTCGGCCTGGGCCTGCGGGTCGCAGTAGCCGCCGAAGTCCGAGCCCGCGTACTGCACGTTGGCGCCGGTTCCGGTGCACGACCAGAGCTCATCGCCGGTCGGCTCGTAGTCGGGCGCGTAGATCCAGCCACCGCCCCAGAACTCCATGTCCCAGGTGTGGTCCGTCGGCGTCGCGTTGCCGATGACGGTGTTGAAGGGTGCGGTCTGAAGGTCGATCGCGATCCCGGCAAGACCGTAGTCCGTCTTGAACTGCGCCATCTCCTGGTCCAGAGACGATGACCCACTTTCGTACTGGAGCTTGAACTCGGCCTTGGCGCCCTTGGGGATGCCGGCACCGCACTGGCCGGTGCCGGTGCCCGCGCTGGTGCACACGCTCACCCCGCCGGCGTTGACGGTCCACCCGTTCGCCTGGAGCAGCGACACAGCCTTGGTCGGGCTGTACGGGTACGGATTACTCCGCTCGAACGCGTCCACGAAGTTCGAGGACGGCTTGGTCGGCACCGGACCGTAGGTCGGGTAGCCGTAGCCGAAGAACGCCTTGCTGATGAAGGTGTTCTGGTCGACCAGGTCCTGCATCGCCTGCCGGAAGTACAGCTGGCTGAAGATCGGACCGCTGGTCGGGTTGGTGAAGTTCTCCGGGAAGTAGGTGATCTGCCAGCCCGCCCATGTCGAGAAGTTGTAGATGTTGGCAAGCGAGGCTTTCTGCAACGAGTCAGCGTCCGGGATGTAGCCCCAGTCGATCGTGGTGTTGGTGACCGACGTTGCTGACTTGAGCTGGTCGAACTCGGCGGTGTCCTTGGTGAACGGAACCTCCTTGAACAGCTTGAGGGTCGGCTTGACCGGTCCGCTGTAGCCGGGGTTGGGCACCATCGAGATGTTGCCTGCGGTGTCCATCGAGAGCAGCTTCCACGGACCCGAGACCACCTGCCAGAGCGGGTTGGTGTCATACGTCGCGATCGACTTCGACTGCGCGTCGAGGAACTTGTAAACCGCCTGCGCACCGGCCGGGGTCTGGTCGTAATTGCCGACCGCGCCGGTTGCCAACTCCTTGTCCCAGAGGTGCTGGGGGAGCGGGGTGATCTGGCTCAGCTCGTTGTAGGTGAAGAAGTACGAGCCGTACGCCTGGGTGAGGTTGAAGGTGATCTGCAGCGGGTTGGTCGGGCTGATCGTCGTGCTGGTCACGTTGTCGGGATACTCGCCCGGCGAGAAGCCCGCCCAGTTGGTCTTGTTTGCGGTGACCATGTTCTGCCAGAACTGAACGTCACGCGCGGTGATCTGGGTGCCGTCCGACCACTTCCAACCCTTGAGGGTGATGGTCACCGATTTCCCGTCCGAGGAGTAGACGGGCGTATCAGCGAGGCTGAGGCTTGTGTTCAACTGGACCTGGCCGTTGGTGCCGAACCAGTAGAGCGGCCGGTACATCAGGAACTGGAACTGGCTGAGGTTGGCGACGCTGAAGTACGCCAGCGACGCGAGCGGGAAGATGTAGTTCGGTTGGGCACCCTGACCCTCAGCGAACGTCGCCTCGGTCTTGGTCACCGCGGGGCCTGTGGTGGCGGTGCTGGTGCTCCCGCACGCGGCGAGAACGATCGCCCCCAGACCGATGACGGCGGGCACCGACTTGGCCCGCCAACTCCGAAAGGTCATGTAACGCCTCCTTGTGACGGCGAATGTCCGTGACGGCGAATGTCCGCTGGCGTACCTTTGCCCCAGCACGCAGTTCGTAGCGTAGCGATTTGTCACCCGCTCGATCAGCGTTCGGGCCGAAATTCACCCTGCTGGGTGAGATCGCCGGTCGCTAGGCGGCCCTCGCGTCCGGCCAGCGCCCCTCGATTCGCGCCAAGGCGAGGTCGTAGACGGGCGAGACGCGAAGCCGGCGCGGCATCGCCGGCGCGGTGAGGCGCATCGAACGGGTGAGCGACGAGAAGGAAGCGGCGTGGACCGGGGTCCACAGGAGCCCGTAGCCGCGGCGCAACTCGGACGGCAGCAGCCCGGTCGATATGAAGGCGACCGTGTCCATGCTCGGGCGGAGCAGCGGCGATCTGACCGGAGGGTGAAGGACCGTCTCCGCCACCTCCCGCGAGCCGGCGCCCGGAAGTGCCTCACCCCGGCGCACCTCCTGGTCGACGTACCTGCGAAGCGCCGAGGCATCCTGCCAGCACCGGCGCCGCGGCAGCCCCATGAGCCGGCCCACCACGTCCCATTCGCGGACGAATGCGTCGCGCTCTGGGGTGCTGAGGCCGCCGATGAGCGCGTCGTGCGCGACCAGCATGGTGTCGACAAAGGATGCGTGGACCCAGCGCAGCAGCCTGGGGTCGCTCGCGGAATAGGGAGTCCCGGCCGGGACCCTCGAGGTCGCGTTCGCCCCGGGCAAGGTTCCCGAGACCGGCCGGTGCAGGGTGCTCACGCCGCCGGAGACTCGCTCCGCCTCCCGGGTCGTCCCGAAGCAGACGACCGTCACCCACCGGACGGTTCGTTCCAGGCGTCCGTAGGGATCGGACTTATACGTGCTGTGCTCGATCGCGCCCTGGGCGACCAGCGGGTTCGCCGCCTGGAGGAGCAGCGCCCGCCCGGCGGCGAGCAGGAGCCGCGGCTCGCGCATGACGACCCATGTCACCGAGTCGGGTCCGAACAGTCCGGGGTCGGGCGTCGGATCGCGTAGCGGCAGCGGTCGCGACGATGACGCGCCCGGGCGAGCGAGCAGCCGCTGCACCGCCGACGGGACGGGGATTCCGAGCACGGCTCAGGGTTCCGCCGTCTCGCCGGTCGCGAGCACCCGGCGCAACGCAGCGGCCAGGTGGGGCCGCGGCTCGCCGCCGTCGGTGGCCATGCGCAGGCGGTAGGTTAGGACGTCGCCGTCGAGCTCGAAGTCGCGCTCCAGCCCGGTGACCGTCTTGGCGGTCGGCGTGCATTCCACGGTCGCCGCGCGCAGGGTCAGGCGGTTGCCCTCCCATCGCCCGGTCTCGATCTCGACGACGCCGATGGGATGAGTCGATCGCGACCTCAACGGCGCCGTCCGGGAGTGCTCGCCAGTAGCCGGTTTCGGCGTGCAGCGGGCGACCGTCGTCGGCCGCGGTCGTTCGCTGCGCGTAGGCGACGAATGGCTTGCCGTTGTGCCCGAAGGTGACCAACTCGAGGTAGCGGAACGGCTCACCCGAAGCCCACTGCCCCTCGCCTTCACCACGCCACTCACCGAGCAGCTCGGCGAGGCGTCCCAGGTCCGGGTGCGTGGTCGGATCCGGAGGCATGCACCGAGTCTCGCACGGGCCGGAGGGGCTCCGGCGTCCGCTTTGGCTACCATCCTTCAAAGTGTCAGAGATCGACGGAATCGAACGCGTCCTGGTGGTCGTCGCCCATCCCGATGACTGCGACTTCGGCAACGCGGGAACCACCGCGAAGTGGACCGACGCGGGTGTGACCGTCTCCTACTGCATCGTGACCGACGGCGACGCCGGCGGGTCCGACCGCAGCATCACGCGCGAGCAGATGGCCGGCATCCGGCGCATCGAGCAGACCGCCGCGGCCGCCGAAGTCGGCGTGACCGACCTCACGTTCCTCGGATACGCGGACGGACGGCTCACGCCGAGCATCGAGCTGCGCCGCGACATCTCGCGGGTGATCCGGGTGAAACAGCCGCAGCGCGTGATCACGCAATCACCGGTGCGCAACTTCACGCGCATCTTCGCCAGCCACCCCGACCACCTTGCCGCCGGCGAGGCGGCGCTGTGCGCCGTGTATCCCGACGCCCGCAACCCTTTTGCGCACCGGGAACTGCTCGAGGTCGAAGGGCTCGAACCCTATTTGGTTGCCGAGGTGTGGATGAGCGCCGTGATGAGCGCCGGCCAGGAGGTCCGGGTGGTCGATGTCACCGATACCGCGGATCGCAAGCTGGCCGCGCTGCGCTGCCACCGCAGCCAGTACAGCGACTGGGACGCGCTCGAGGAGCGGGTGCGCGGCTGGCTCGAGGCCACCGCGAAGATGAACGGACTCGAACCCGGGCGCCTCGCGGAGCAGTTCGTCGTCGTTCCAACCGCGTGACCCGGCACGCTGGAGACACCTTCACCCCGTCGGCCGTCTGGCCGTCGCCGATCACCGCCCAGGGCGCCGCTGCGAGCCGGATTCGGCTCCTCGATGTGCAGCTCAGCGATGGCGATGCCTACTGGATCGACGGTCGTCCCGTCGAGCACGGCCGCTGCGTGATCGTGCGCGAGCACCACGGGGTCATTGCCGACCTCATCGACGCGCCGTACTCAGCGCGCACCTGGGTGCACGAGTACGGGGGCGCGGCCGTGGTTGCGCACGGCGGGAGCGTGTTCTTCTCCAACGCCGGCGACGGCCGGATCCACACACTCGTCCCAGGCGCCGCTCCTGAGCCGTTGACACCGGTTGACCCCGGACTGCGCTATGCGGACTTCGAGATCGATGATGCGCGAGACCGGCTCATCTGCATCGTCGAGGACCACCGTGGTGCAACCGTGATGAACGACGTCCGCGCGATCCCTCTCCGCGGCGGCGAGCCGGTCTCGCTCGTGTCCGGCAACGACTTCTACTCAACGCCCCGGGTGAGCCCGGACGGCACCAGCATGCTGTGGCTCACCTGGAATCACCCCAACATGCCCTGGGATGGATGCGAGCTCTGGGTTGCCCGCGTCGACGAGTTCGGTATGCCCCGGGATGCGCAGCTGGTTGCCGGTGGACCCGCCGAGTTGATCTTTCAGCCATCCTGGTCTCCGGAATCTGTCGTGCATTTCACGTCGGACCGGACGAGGTGGTGGAACCTCTATCGATACGACGGCGCGAAGGTCGATGCGCTCGCCCCGATGCAGGCGGAATGCGGGGCGGCGCAATGGGTGTTCGGGCTTTCCACGTATGCGTTCTGTGGCGACGGCCGCATCGTCCTGTGGGCGTGCCGCGACGGCGCATGGGAGTTGTTCTCGCTCGACGCCTCGGGCGAGCCGGCGCGCCTGGACGTTCCGTTCACCGAGTTCGGGCTGCACGTCAGAGCGACGGGCGACGACGTGCTCTTTCTCGCCGGAGGTCCGGACCGGCCGCAGGGTGTGATCCGCTTCAACCTCGCGACCGGCGCACACCGGACCGTGCGGTCCGATAGCGATGTCGCGGCCATCGACGAATCGATCCTCTCGCGTCCGCGGCACGTGACCTTCCCGGGATATGGCGGCGAGACTGCGCATGCCTGGTACTACGCGCCCCGCAACGACGCCGTCGAGCCGGAGCCCGGTCGCAGGCCGCCATTGCTGCTGCGCGCGCATGGCGGCCCGACGTCGTCGACGAGCTTCGCCCTCGATCCCTCGGTGCAGTTCTGGACGAGCCGCGGCTTCGCATACCTCGACGTGGATTACGGCGGCAGCACCGGCTACGGACGCACCTACCGGGATCGCCTCAACGAACAGTGGGGCGTGGTCGACGTCGGGGATTGCCTGGCGGGCGCCCGATATCTCGTCGACGTCGGTGACGCCGATCCCGACCGCCTGTTCATCCACGGCGGGAGCGCGGGTGGGTACGTCGTGCTCTGCGCGATGACGTTCCACGATCTGTTTCAGGCCGGCGCGAGCCTCTTCGGCATCGCCGACCTCGAGGCGCTGTTCGCGCAGGCAGGGCACAAGTTCGAGTCGCATTACGACGCGCCGCTTCCCAAAGGCCGCGGGATGTACGACCGCTCGCCGGTGCATTTCATCGATCGGGTGCGTGGCGCTGTGTTGCTGCTCCAGGGTCTGGACGACCCGGTGGTCCCGGCGAACCAGGCGGAGATGATGTTCGCGGCGCTGCGCGGCGCCGGCGTTCCCTGTGCGTACATCGGATACCCGGGTGAGCAGCACGGGTTCCGCGAGGCTGCAAACATCGCGCGGACGCTCGAGGCCCAGCTCTACTTCTTCGCCACGGTGACCGACATGACCCTCGCCGAGAGCATCGAGCCGGTCGAGATCCTCAACCTCTGAGACGAGGCCGGAGCTGCCAGATCGACAGGGGAATCACCAGGATCAGCGTTCCCGCGATCAGCAACGCGGGGAAGAGCAGGTCGGACGCGTCGGGCGAACCGGGAGTCGCGCCGGTCGTTCCGAGGTCCGCGAGCGTGGATCCGAACGAGGTGAGCCGGATGACGTTGTCGGCTCCGACGCCGAGATCGTAGGTGACCCGCGCCCCGGGTGCGTTCAGCGTGAGATAGGTCATGTATCCGTTCGCCGGCACCCAGGACATGTTGCGGTCGATGGAGAGGTCGTGGTGAAGGCTCGCGTTCATCGCCTCCGCGCCCGCCACGGTGAATCCCGCTGCACTGTCCAGCGTGGTGCCGTCGGTGAGCCTCGACGTCACCGCCACGCCGTTCGCGGTGCGCAGCGGGCCGTCGGTGAGCAGGAACAGATCGGCATTCACCGGGACTCCGTCGGTCGCGAGAATCTCGAGCGGGATCCACAGATGCGGCGTATGCATGGTGATCAGCAGGGGTACACCGTCGCCCGATTGCTGATGACGCTGCAACGCCAGGGACGTGTTGTATTTCGCGGCCATGAACACCGGGCTGGACGACGCGTAGCGGAGCAGGTGGGCCTTGATCTCCGCCGAGACGAGGAACCCGTTGTGCGTGCACCAGTCGATGACCGCCTGGCCGCTCCCCTTGAGGACGGTGACGTCGAGCGCCTCGACCTGCACCTGCTCGATCACGATCGCCGGAGCCCCGTGCGCCGGTGCGGCGTCGACGGCAAGCTGGAGCAGCTCGGGTGGGGCGAACTCACGCTCCAGCCGCTGCAGGGTCCACGCGCCGGCCTCGGTGATCGATGTCGGAACCGCGGGGAGGGGCACGATCCAGCCCACATCGGTCACAGCGCCGGTGAAGGCGAAGCTGGTGACGTAGTGCTCGACGCCCGCAGACCAGGCGACGAATGTCGTCGCCTTGGCAAGCCGAACGTCGCCGTCGGGCGCGACCAGGCCGCCGCATGCGAACGCCGGCCCCGCCTGGAGAACCACAGCGGCGGCAACGCCCATGCCAGCGAACAGGAACTTGCGCATCTCGGGGTCCTCCAGGCGGGTTCACATCGTGCGGAGACGGAGACGCGAAGACCCGTCGCCGGGTTCCCACGGGGTTGCGAGAGGGGCTTGCCAGAAACTTAGTTAGCCTATATAATCAATTTCAGATGAACCCCGCCGCCAGCAAGCCCGTCGACGTCGCCAACCGGCTCCGTCCGGTGCTGCTCCACCTGAACCGCCATCTGCGCCGCGAGGTGCACACCTCTGGTGTCTCGCCCGGACAGCTCTCGCTCCTCGGTCTGATCGAAGGCACCCCCGGCATCGGGGTCGCGGAGCTGGCCGCTCGCGAAGGGACGTCGATGCCGTCGGTGTGCAGCCACATCGACCGTCTCGAGGCGTCCGGGCTGATCACCCGCCGGCAGGCGGAACGCGACCGGCGCCGTGTGGACCTCGAGGTCACCCCCGAAGGAAAGCGCGTGCTCAAGGCGATCCGCTCCAAGCGGACCGCATGGTTATCCGCCCGGCTCGGCAAGCTCGCCGACACGGACCTCGCCGCCGTCGCCGGGGCGATCGCGCCGCTCGAGGCGCTGCTGGCGCAAGCGGAGTGAGCCTCGGCATCGGCAACGCCACCGCGCGGACCTTCATGAGCCTGCGCCGGCATTACAACTACCGCCTCTATTTCTTCGGGCAGGTCGTGTCCATCAGCGGCACGTGGATGCAGGGCGTCGCCCAGGCATGGTTCGTCGTGCAGAACACCCACTCGCCGCTCGCGGTCGGCATCCTCGCGGTCTGCCAGTTCGGCCCCTACGGCCTGCTCGGATTCTTCGGTGGCGCGATTGCGGACAGGGTCGATCAGCGCAAGGTGCTGCTGGGCACGCAGGCCGCGTTCATGGCGACGGCCGCGCTCCTTGCCGGGCTCACGCTCACCGGGCACGCGACAGTGTGGGAGGTCTACGTCATCGCAGCGATCACCGGATTGATCACCGTGCTCGACAACCCGGTCCGGCAGGCGTTCACCATCCAGATGGTCGGACGCGACGAGCTCCCCAACGCCGTCGCCCTGAACTCCAGCCTCTTCAACGCCTCCCGCATCGTCGGGCCCGCGATCGCCGGCGCACTCATCGCCGTCGCCGGGGTCGGAATCTGCTTCCTGATCAACGCGCTCAGCTACCTGGCGGTGCTGGCCGCCCTCTGGTTGATGCGCGTGGACGACCTGTTTCCGGTTCGCAAGGATCAGCGCGACCAGAACCTCCTGCGCGGATCGCTCGAGGGTCTGAAGTTCGCGTGGCGCAAGCCGGTGATCCGCTCGGTGCTGGTGATGATGCTGGTGATCGCGACGGTCAGCATCAACTTCAACGTGCTCCTCCCGGTCCTCGCCTCGCGAACCCTCAACAGTGGGCCGGCGATCTTTGGCATTCTCTCGGCGCTCTTCGGCTTCGGCGCGCTCGTCGGCGCACTGTTCTCCGCATCACTCGGGCGGGCGAGCCGGCGCACCATGGTCGTCGGCGCGGCCCTGTTCTCACTGTCGGAGCTCGCGCTTGCTCCGCTCCACGTCGCCTGGGCGGCAGGTCTCGCACTGGTGGTGACGGGCATCGCCTTCACGCTCTACTCGTCGCAGGCCAATGCGACCCTGCAGCTGGCGGTCACCGACCAGATGCGCGGACGTGTGCTCGGCATCTACGGGTACGTCTTCTTCGGTACCGCCCCGCTCGGCGGTCTCCTCGCCGGGTGGCTCGCCCAGGCCGGCGGCACCGGGCTCGCGTTCCTCGTCGCCGGGCTCATCGGCGGCGCAGCCACCATCTACGGCTGGGCCGACACCGGGCGCGCGGCGCGCGGATCGACGCCGCCCATCGCTCAGGTGGCGTAGGCAAACCCGCTTCGCGCATTCTTCCGGTCACGGGGACGGTCGACATGGAGGTAAGGGACGTGGAGCAGCGCAGGCTGGGGACGCAGGGGTTGGAGGTCTCCGCGCTGGGGCTCGGCTGCATGGGCATGTCGGATTTCTACGGCACGGCGGCGGAACGCGACGAGCGCGAGGCGCTGGCCACCATCGATTGCGCTGCCGAGCTGGGCGTGACCATGCTCGACACCGCCGACATGTACGGGCCCTTCACCAACGAGCAGCTGGTCGGCAAAGCCCTGACCGGACGTCGCGATCAGTACGTCGTGGCCACCAAGTTCGGATTCGAGCGCCGGCCCGACGGGTCGCAGACCATCAACGGTCATCCCGAGTACGTGCATCGGGCCTGCGACGCGTCGCTGCAACGCCTCGACATCGACGTCATCGACCTTTACTACCAGCACCGTCTCGATCGTTCGGTGCCCATCGAGGAGACCGTCGGAGCGATGGCCGAGCTCGTCCAGGCCGGGAAGGTCCGGTTTCTCGGGTTGAGCGAAGCCGGGCCGGCCACGATTCGCCGGGCCAACGCGGTCCATCCGATCTCCGCGGTGCAATCCGAGTACTCGCTCTTCTCGCGGGACGTCGAGGAGTCGGTGCTGCCGGCCGTGCGTGAGCTCGGCATCGGCTTCGTCGCCTACAGCCCGCTGGGCCGCGGCATCCTGACCGGCGCCCTGAATTCCGACACCCTGGCGCCGTCCGACACACGTCGCAGCCGGTTCCCGCGCTTCGCCGAGGGAAACTTCGACGCCAACGTGGCGATCGCCGCCCGCCTCGGCGACATCGCGGCGGAGAAAGGGGTCACCGCGGCGCAGCTCGCGCTCGCGTGGCTGCTCCACGCCGGGCCGGACATCGTCCCGATCCCGGGGACCAAGCGACGCGCTCGGCTCGAGGAGAATGCGGCGGCGGTCGACGTCGCCCTCGACGACGACGACATCGCGCGACTTGAAGCCGCGATCAGCCCCGAGAGCGTGCGTGGGGATCGCCACTGGGACATGGCGTCGATCGACCGCTGACCACGCGCTATGGTCAGCGCGAGATGACCAGCAGGGGCGCGCATTTCGCGTGGACGCCGACCGCCGAGCAGGCCGGCGGATCGCGCCTCAAGCACTTCATCGACACCCTCGGCGCCGGCGATCTCGACGGCGTCGCCAGGCTTGCCCGCGACGACCCGCAGCGATTCTGGGCCGCGATGGTGGATGACATCGGGGTCGCGTGGACGCGGCGCTTCGACGTCACCATGGACACGTCCCTCGGGCTGCCCTGGACGCGGTTCTGGTCCGGGGGCAGGCTCAACCTCGCCCACAACGCGGTCACCCGGTGGGCGCGACGCGCGCCCGACCGGACGGCGGTGGTCTCGGAAGGCGACGACGGGAGCACTCGGGAATGGACGTACGCCCGTCTCCGCAATGAGACCGCGTACGCCGCTTCGAGGCTTCACATGCTCGGCGTCCGCAGCGGTGACAGCGTCGGTTTGTGCATGCCGATGATCCCGGAGACCGTCTCCATGTTCCTCGCGTGCGCGTGGCTCGGGGCAGTCGTGGTGCCACTCTTCAGCGGCTACGGGGCAGGCGCGATCGTTTCACGACTCCGCGACTGCGACGCCAAGGTTCTGGTCGTTGTTGACGGATTCATGCGCCGCGGCCGTGCGGTCGGCATGAAGGCCGTGGCCGACGAAGCTGCCGCTCAACTGCCGTCGCTCGAGCACATCCTCGTGGTGCCCAACCTCGGCGGCGAGGACGCGCCGATGCGAGCGGAGCGCGACGTCCGCTACGAGGCGATGCCGCCGGACGCAACGGTGGACTGGCCGGTGGCCGGAACGGATGCCAACTCGACCTTCATGATCATCTACACGAGCGGCACGACCGGGCGGCCCAAGGGCACGGTGCATGTGCACGGCGGCTTTCCCGTCAAGGCGATGCAGGACATGGCCCACTGCTTCGACATCGGCGAGCACGACCGCCTGCTCTGGTTCACCGACATCGGCTGGATGATGGGTCCGTGGGCCATATGCGGTGCGCTGAGCATCGGTGCGACCCTGGTGCTCTTCGACGGCGTCCCCGACCATCCCGGTCCTGACCGCCTCTGGTCGGTCGTGGAGCGTCATCGCGTCTCTGTGCTGGGCATCGCACCGACGGTGATTCGAGCGTTGATGCGCCACGGCGACGATCCGGTCGCGGCGCACGATCTCTCCTCGCTGCGCGTGCTCGGGTCCACCGGAGAGCCGTGGAACACCGACCCGTGGCTGTGGTACCAGCAGAAGATCGGCAGCGGCCGGCTGCCGGTGATCAACTACTCGGGCGGCACCGAGATCTCGGGTGGCATTCTCGCCGGCAACATGCTCACGCCGTTGCAGCCCTGCGCCTTCGCGGGGCCGTGTCCGGGGATGGCCGCCGACGTCGTCGACGAGAACGGCCGGAGCGTTCGTGGGCGAGTCGGAGAGCTGGTCATCCGCGCGCCGTGGCCGGGGATGACCCGCGGTTTCTGGCACGACCGTGACCGCTACCTCGACACCTACTGGTCGCGCTGGCCCGATGTGTGGGTGCACGGCGACTGGGTCGAGGTGGACACAGATGGGCTCTGGTACGTCCGCGGACGCAGTGACGACACCATCAAGGTGGCCGGCAAGCGCCTGGGGCCCGCCGAGGTGGAGTCCGCGCTGGTGGCGCATCAGGCGGTCGCGGAAGCCGCGGCGATCGGCGTGCCGGATCCGCTCAAGGGCGAGGCGCTCGTGGTCTTCGTCGTGCTCAAGCCCGGCGTCGGCAACTCACCCGAGCTGCGCGCGGCGCTCACGCAGCGGGTCGCCGAGGACCTCGGCAAGGCGCTGGCACCGCACGCCGTCGAGATCGTGTCGGAACTGCCCAAAACTCGGAACGCGAAGGTGCTCCGCCGCGTGGTCCGGTCCGTGTACCTGGGCACGGATCCCGGCGATCTCTCCTCGCTCGAGAACCCCGGCGCCATCGACGCCATCGGGCGGACGCGCGCTCCCGCCTGACAACAGACGTCCCGGGGATGTCCGGAGCCTCGCTCGATGATGGGCGGCTCCGCGTCGGGATGCAGCGCCGTCGCCACGGCGGCGCCCGCCCGACGTCCTCGAGAGGGGGGCGATCATGCCCGAACTCGGTCCCGCTGCGCGGCAGCGCCTATCACCCCGCCGGAGGCATGCGCCCCGGCCACCGCAGCCTCCGGAAGCTCAATGAGTCGGAGTTGCACGCCGATGCCGGCGTCACGCTCCTGCTCCGCGAGCGCACCAGCGGGCCGACGACGGCAGAGAGCCTCGCCTGGCTGCAAACGCTCCCCGACCCGAGCGCGCGCCACCTCGACATCGCGCAGCTGACCGCGCGGCACGGTTTCGACGCGGCCGACCGGGATCGCGTGGTGCGCTGGGCGAGCGCCGCCGGCCTGCAGGTCTCCGGCGAGGACGCCCCGACCCGCCGCGTGATGCTGCGCGGAAGCGTCGAGCAGCTCGCCCGCGCGTTCGAGGTCGACCTGGAGCGATTCGGCTGGCAGCGGCCGGACGGCCGCAGCGTCGAGTACCGCGGCCACCACGGCCCGGTGCGCCTCCCCGCCCACCTCGATGGCGTTGTCGAGGGCGCCTTCGGGCTCGATGACCGGCCGCTGGCACGTTCCCACGTTCGTGGCCTCGATGACGGCCGCGCCGCGGTGTTCTCCTACGACCCGCCCCAGCTGGCCGCGCTCTACGATTTCCCGCGCCTGGCCAACGGCGGCCAGGGTGTCGAGCTGGTCGCGGCGATGGTCGAGCTGGGCGGCGTCGTGCACCCGTTCGACCTCGCGGCCTCATTTGCGCGCCTGGGGCTGCCCGCGCCGGACATCACCAACGTCTGGCTCGACGGCGCCACTCCCACCCCGACCCGAACGGCGCGGACGTCGAGGTGGCGCTCGACTACCAGGTGATCGGCGGCATGGTCGCGGCGATGGCGCCCAGGGCCCACCTCACGATCATCAGCTACAACGCGCCCAACAGCGAGCGCGGCTTCATCGACGCGGCGGCGACCGCCGCGAGCGACGCCATCCGCCACCCGGCGGCGGTGTCGATCAGCTGGGGCGCGCCCGAGGACCACTGGTCGCCGCAGGGGATGCGCGGGCTCGACGCCGCCTTCGCCACCGGCGCGCTCCACGGCGTGACCTTCAGCGCAGCGGCGGGCGACGCCGGGTCCACCAACGATGAGGTCGACGGGTATCAGCATCCCGAGTTCCCCGCGTCCCGCCCGCATGCCTGGGCGTGCGGCGGCACCACGCTGCTCGCGGCTCGCGGCCACATCCGGACCGAGACGGTGTGGAACGAGCTTGCCCGTGGCGCGGCACGGCCGGCAGTGGGGTCAGCACCGTGTTCCCGGTTCCGGCGTACCAGGCGGCACTCGGGATCCGGCCGAGGTCCGCCGATGGCGGCGCGCTCGGCCGGGGGCTCCCCGATGGCTCGGGGAACGCCGACCCGCTGACCGGCTGGAACGTGATCGCGCTCCGGCGTCTCCGGTCCACCGGCGGGACCAGCGCGGTGGCGCCGATGTACCGGCGCTCTGGACGCTCGTGTCCGCGCAGTTGGGGCACCGCGTCGGACTGCCACATCCTGCCCTCTACGCCCGGCGCGGGCGGGGATTCAACGATGTCACCGCCGGCGACACCGGTGGGCCGTACCGGGCCGGGCGTGGGTGGGACCTGGCCAGCGGCTGGGGCAGTCCCGACGGCCGCCAGATCGCCCGCGACCTCGGAGTCCGTGTCCAGGGCCCGGACACCCGCCGGCCACGAATCGGCGGTGGGGAACGAGAGATCGCCTGAGCTCAGGTCCCGAGCAGGGCGGCCGAGCCTGTGGCCAGCGCCAGGGGGGGCCGTCGGCACCGAGAACCTCGGCGGTGCCCACCGTCAGGCTCCGGCCCCGGTGCACGACCTTGGCCCGGGCTTCGAGCGTGCTTCCATTTCCCCTCCCACGGGGCGAAGGAAGTTCACCTTGATGTCCACCGACGCCATCCCCTCCCCCTTGGACAGGGTTGTCTGGGTGGCCAGGGCGAGCGCGAGGTCGGCGAGCAGCACGATGAAGCCGCCCTGCCGCCATCCGAACGGTGTGGCCAGCCAGCCGCTCAACGGCATCGCGCATGACGCCGCCCCCAGGGTGGCTTCGGTGGGGACGATGCCCAGGAGGTGGTGCATCGGCGGCAGCGGCAGCTCTCCGCGGATCTGCGCGCGGATGATCTCGACGCCGCTGCGCCGGAGGAATTCGTCCTCGTCGATCCGCTCACCCGCAGGCGGACGGAGGTACGGGTCGGGGCCGTCTTCGGCGTTC